>PDPU01000026.1 GCA_002746645.1 Gammaproteobacteria bacterium
CGGCTGGACGAGGTGGCGTGCAAGTTGAACACGCGCCCGCGGAAGACATTGAACTGGTCAAAACCTGTCGATATACTCAGTCAGACTGTTGCATTGACCGCTTGAGCCCAAGGCTTTCCAGCAAGGGTTTTGCAACGCGTGCTCCACCAATGAAGGTGTGTGTTGCAAAAATGACGATGCTCAATATTGTCGCTGACCAGAGTAGGGGTACTTGCATTGCGAATGCTCCATGGTCGTGTGTTCAGATGTGCAGCCTCGTATTTCGGGTGCGTATATTTTCCACCAGCATAGCCAGGAATCGACAAGCAGGCCATTCTCCATCGACGTCACGCTTGTGCCTTCGGATCCGCCCGGCAGCCAGCACCTGATACATGTACTTCGTTCACCAGTCATAACGTAACATCCCCCCTGCCCAAACAACGATCCGAACGCTCGGACGTCGTGTACCCGTCGATTCCGACAACTCTGCCAGTCCAATTGGGTACAGACTCTGGGTGCGCAGCTCCCGTGAGCGGTACACAACCGTTCAGTGATCTCGCGGCGTTTCCAGTAAACTTGCCGACACAACAGCCTTGCATCCTTCGCGCTTCCATCTCGTCAGTCAACGTGACCAACAACCCGCAAAGCCAGACTTCGGACGTCATGACCTTCCAGGGCATGATCGATGTACTCCAGCGCTACTGGTCGGCGCAGGGCTGCATCGTGCAGCAGCCCTACGACATGCCGATGGGCGCCGGTACCTTTCACAGCTCCACGTTCCTTCATGCCATCGGGCCGGAACCCTGGAACGCCTGTCATACCCAGGCTTCGCGCCGCCCGACCGACGGTCGCTATGGCGACAACCCCAACCGTCTGCAGCACTACTACCAGTTCCAGGTAGTCATGAAGCCCTCGCCAGAGAACATGCAGGAGATCTACCTCGGTTCGCTGCGTGCGCTGGGTTTCGACCTGGCCGAACACGACGTGCGCTTCGTCGAGGACAACTGGGAATCGCCCACGCTCGGTGCCTGGGGACTGGGCTGGGAGGTGTGGCTCAACGGCATGGAAATCACGCAGTACACTTATTTTCAGCAATGCGGGGGCATGCCCTGCAGACCGGTGCTCGGTGAACTCGCCTATGGTATCGAGCGCATTGCCATGTACATCCAGCACGTGGAAAGCGTCTACGACCTGGTCTGGGGCCATACGCCGGCCGGCCCCGTCACCTATGGCGACGTGTTCCACCAGAACGAAGTCGAGCAGTCGGCCTACAACTTCGAGCACGCCGATGTCGATGCGCTGTTTCTGCAGTTCGCGCAGTGCGAGGCCGATTGCGAGCGACTCTGCGAAGCGGCGTTGCCGTTGCCAGCTTACGAGCAGGTGCTGACGGCCTCACACACTTTCAACCTTCTCGATGCACGCCATGCGCTTTCGGTAACCGAACGTCAGCGCTACATCCTTCGGGTGCGCGCCCTGGCAAGGAAAGCGGCCGAAACCTGGCATGCGCGGCGCGAAGCGCTCGGCTTCCCGTTGCTCGACAAGTCGGCCGCTGGAAATGACATTACCGAAACGTCGGCTGCCGATGGTGGCCCGGCCGATGATGCGGCGGGTGGCAACACGGCCAGTGCCGACAGCGGAGAAGGCACATGAAGGATCTTCTGATCGAACTCGGCTGCGAGGATCTGCCGGCGGGCTCGATGCAGTCGCTGGCCGAGCAGCTGGCGGCGGGTGTGGCCGACGCGCTCCGGGCGGCAGGGCTCACGAGTGCGCAGGCGGCAGTATTCGCGACGCCACGGAGGCTCGGTCTGCGCATTGCCGACGTGGCGAGCGCGCAACCCGAGCAGCAGGTGAAACGCAAGGGGCCTTCGGTGGCGGCTGCCTTCGACGAGGCCGGGCAGCCCACGAAAGCGCTCGAGGGTTTCCTGCGATCCGCCGGGGCCACGCCGGAGAACCTTTCCCGCATCGAGACACCCAAGGGCGAATGGCTCATGCTCGAACAGACGCGTCCGGGCAAGTCGCTGGCTGCGGTGCTGGAAGCGGCGCTCCCGGACATCTTCAGGCACCTTTCGATGCCGCGGCGCATGCGCTGGTCGGACGAAACCCACGAATTCCTGCGCCCGGTGCTGTGGCTGTTGGCGCTGCATGGCAGCGAAGTGCTGCCCTTGTCGGCGTTCGGCCATGCTGCCGGCAACGAGACCCGCGGCCACCGTTCTCATTCACCCGGGCCGCACACCATCGGTACCCCTGCCGACTACGAAAGCGTGTTGCGCGCCGCGTACGTCGAGCCTGACATGCGGGTGCGCGAACAACGCATCGTCGACGGGGTCGAAGCGGAGGCGAAACGCATGGGCGGCACGGCACTCCTGGACCCGGCACTGGTCGAGGAAGTCAATGCGCTCGTGGAATGGCCGGTGGCGCTCGGTGGGCGCTTCGAGGAAGCGTATCTCGCCATTCCCAAGGAAGCGCTGATCAAGACCATGCAGGAAAACCAGCGCTACTTCGCGGTACTTGACGCCGAGGGCGAGATACTGCCTGCCTTCGTGACCGTGGCGAACCTCGAATCGAGCAATCCGGCCACGGTGATCCAGGGCAACGAGCGCGTGATCCGTCCGCGTTTTGCCGACACCATGTTCTTCTGGCAACAGGATGCCCGGAAACGTCTGGCCGATCACACGCCGGCGCTCGCCGACATGCTCTTTCAGGAGAAACTCGGCAGCGTCGCCGACAAGTGCACGCGCATGCAGGACCTTGCCGCCTGGCTCGCCGACGAGATCGGCGCCGACAGCGCCGAGGTGGCGCAGGCGGTGTCCCTGTGCAAGTGCGATCTCAACACCGAAATCGTCAAGGAACTCGCGAGCATGCAGGGCATCTGCGGGCGCTACTATGCGGCACGCGACGGTCTGGTCGAGGCTGTGGCGCGCGCCATGGAAGAGCACTACTACCCACGCCATGCCGGGGCGCCGCTGCCCTCGAACGATGTCGCTGCCGTGGTGGCGCTGGCCGACCGCCTCGACACGCTCGTCGGCATCTTCGGCATCGGCCTGAAGCCCACCGGGGCGAAGGATCCCTATGCGCTGCGTCGTGCCGCGCTCGCCATCGTGCGCATGCTCATCGAGAAGGACATCGACCTCTCGCTCGACGCCATGCTCGAGAAGGCACACGATGCCTACGGCAGCATCCTCACCGAGGCCGACCCGGCCGCAGTCAAGGCCTACGTCATCGAACGCCTGCGTGGTTACCTCGCCGAGCGTGGTCATCCGGTGGATGCCATCGAAGCAGTACTTGCCGCCGAGTCCGATCGGCCACTCGATATCGAAGCGCGGCTCGAGGCGGTGACCACTTTCCGCAGGGAACCGGCGGCCGAGGCGCTGGCGGCTGCGGCCAAGCGCGTCGGCAACATCCTCGACAAGGCCACGGGCAACCCGGGCGAGGCCGGCGTGGATCCGTCGCTGCTGCGCGAGAGCGCGGAGCAGGCGCTGCATCGCGAACTGTTGGCGCTGAAGCCGTCGGTCGACGCCTGCCGTCGCGAGAAGAACCATGCGCAGGCCCTGGTTGCCATGGCCACCCTGCGAGACCCCGTGGACACCTTCTTCGATTCGGTCATGGTCAACGCCGATGATCCGGCGCTGAAGGCCAATCGTCTTGCGCTGCTCGCCGAACTCGACGCGCTCTTCAATGCCAGTGCCGACATCGGCCGGCTGCAGTCGACGGGCAGCTCATGAAACTCATCGTGCTCGACCGGGATGGTGTCATCAACGAGGATGTCACTGGCACGATCACGAAGCCCGAACAGTGGCAACCGATCGAGGGCAGCCTCGACGCCATCGCGCGCCTGAGCCAGGCGGGTTGGCATGTGGCCGTGACCAGCAACCAGAGCGGCATTGCCCGCGGCCTGCTCGATCTCGACACGCTCAATGCCATTCACCGGAAGATGCACGATGCGGTGCTGCGCGCCGGCGGGCGCATCGACGTGGTGGCCTTCTGTCCGCACACCGACAGTGACGACTGCAACTGCCGCAAGCCTGCACCCGGCATGCTCTATTCGATCAGCGAGCGCCTCGGTGTCGATCTTGCCGACGTCATCGTGGTCGGCGACTCGCTCCGCGACATGCAGGCGGCCATGGTTGCGGCGGCAAGGCCCGTGCTCGTGCGTACCGGCAAGGGCCAACGCACTCTCGACAACAACAAGGGGCTCGGGCGCATCCCGATCCATGACGATCTTGCCAGCTTCGTGACCGAACTCCTGGCGGGCGACAGCGAGGAATCGAAGACATGAAACCTGGCTACGTGCTGCTGCTGTGGCTCCGCAGTCTGGTGTTCTGGGTGTGGCAGGTCCTCAATACCCTCATCATGGGCATACCGGTGATCGTCGCCTCCGCCTTTTCCTTCGATGCGGGTTACCGCTTCGGTTTCCTCTGGATTGCCGGGAACCTCCTCGGTCTGCGTTACATCTGTGGTGTCCGCTGGGACATCGATGGCCGGGAGAACATCCCCGATGAACCCTGTCTGATCCTCTGCAAGCACCAGAGCACCTGGGAAACCTACTTCATCCCCACGGTCTGTTACCCGGCGGTGTTCGTGGCGAAGAAATCGCTGGCGAGCATTCCCCTGTTCGGTTGGTCGCTCAGGGCGCTCGACTTCATTCTCATCGATCGTTCGGCCGGCAAGAGCGCCATTCAACAGATGATCGAACAGACCCGCGAGAAGCTCGCGCAGGGACGTTGGGTCGTCGTCTTTCCCGAAGGTACGCGGCGTCCGCTGGATGCGCCACCGAGCTACCGCATCGGTGGCGCCGTGGTGGCGCAGAAGGTGCCGACCGATGTGCTGCCCGTGGCCATCAATGCCGGCGAGTACTGGCCGCGCCTCGGCTTCATCAAGTGGCCCGGCACCATTCGCATGAGTTTCGGCCCGGTCATCCGGAGTGAAGGGCGGTCGCCCGAAGCGATTCTCGACGAGACACGCGAGTGGATCGAGACGCGCACGGCCGAAATCAGCGATCCGGATGCGCCGGTACGTCGCTTCGAGAGGGAAACGGCGGGCACCTGGCTGCGCTTCCTGCGCTGAGTCAGCCGAGGGCGAACAGGGCCTTGGCGTTGCGCGTGGTCGCGGCGGCAATGCGCCTTTCGGGTTCCTCGCGAATTGCGGCGATGGCGGCCAGCACCTCGCGGATGCGTGCAGGTTCATTGCGTGCCGACCAGTCATTCCCCGGCGGCTGCCACGGTGCATCGGTTTCGAGCAGCAGCGATTCGAGTGGAACGGTGGCAACGGTTTCCCTGAGGCGGCGGGCGTTCTTGCGTGTGACGACGCCGCCCACGCCGATGTGAAAGCCCAGTTCGACAAGCTGTCGCGCTTCCTCGGCCGAACCGCCGAAGCTGTGGAACACGCCACGGCTCACGCCGCTCTCGCGCACGAGGCGCATCGCATCGCCCACAGCCTTGACCGCGTGCACGATGACCGGCAGCGAGAACTCGCGCGCGAGCGCGAGCTGGGCGCCGAAGAAGAACTGCTGGCGTTCGCGCCCGGCCTTGTAGTCGGGACGGTAGTCGAGCCCGCACTCGCCGATGGCCACGGCCACCTCCCGTCCGAGCCAGGCCGCGAGTTCGGCGATGTCCTCCTGCTCGTGCTCGTCGAGAAAGCAGGGATGGATGCCGAAGGCGGCGTGCAGACGGCGTTCGGTAGCGGCCGTGTCACGCACCCGTGGCCAGTCGCGTCGCAGGATGGACGGAATGACCATCGAGCCCACTTCGGCCGCACGGGCACGTGCGATCACGTCACTGCGATCGGCGTCGAAGGCGGCCACGTCGAGATGTACATGGCTGTCGACGAGAGCGGCTCGGAACTGTCGCTGGCGGCGCACGCGGGTGTCGGGAAGGGAGGTGTGAACGAGCGAGTATTCGTGCCACAATTCGGTCTGTCAAGCCCGCACCGGAGCCTGCCAACCTTCGAGCCGTCCGGCGTCGGCGCGCCGAGGGTAGAGGCACACCGGCAAGGGCACGTGCAATTTCGGAGCATGCAGCATGCGCTGGCAGGGACAACGCAGAAGTCGCAACGTCGAAGATCGCCGCGGTCGCGGTGGTGGGCGCCTCGGGGTGCCGCTCGGTGGGGGTGGCGGACTCAAACTCGGCGGAGGCATGGGCATCATCGTATTGCTCATCGGCCTCTATTTCGGTGTCGACCTCACCGGCATCGTCGGCAGCAACAGCAGTGGCGGCCTGCCGCGGATCTCCGGACAGCCCGTCGATCGCAGCAATGATGAAGCGGCCGATTTCGTGACGTCGGTGCTCGGCACCACCGAGGATGTCTGGAGCAAGCTCTTTCAGCAGGCCGGGCAGACTTATCGGCCGCCCAAACTCGTGCTGTTCAGCGACGTGGTGCAATCGGCCTGCGGCACCACCTCGTCGGCGGCCGGACCCTTCTACTGCCCGGGGGATGATCAGGTCTACATTGATCTGAGCTTCTTCCGCCAGTTGCAGGCCATGGGCGCCAGTGGCGACTTTGCCCAGGCCTACGTCATTGCTCACGAGGTCGGGCATCATGTGCAGAACCTCCTCGGCGTGTCGATGGCGGTGCAGCAGCGTCGCCAGCAGGTCGGCAAGGCCGAGGGCAACGCACTGTCGGTGCGTGCCGAACTGCAGGCCGACTGCTACGCCGGCGTCTGGGCGCACCATGCGCACAAGGACTTCCAGCTGCTCGAAGCGGGCGACCTCGAAGAGGGCATGAACGCCGCGGCCAAGATCGGTGACGATGCGCTCATGTCTCAGGCAGGCAGTGTGCCACACCCCGAGTCCTTCACCCACGGCAGTTCCGAGCAGCGTCAGCAGTGGCTCTACCGCGGGCTCGAAACGGGCGACCCGCAGGCCTGCGATACCTTCGGTTCGGCCATCTGATCGGTCTTCAATCATGCGCATGACCCGCGAAGAATTCTTCGCCTGGCCGACACGTCGGCTGACCTTCTACGGCATGTCGGGCGTCGGCAAGACGCGCCTCGCCAACATGCTACGTGGTGATGACTGGTTCCACTATTCGGTGGACTACCGCATCGGCACGCGCTACCTCGGCGAAGCGATTCTCGACAACATCAAGCGCAAGGCCATGCAGGTGGATTTCCTCAGGGAACTGCTCCTGAGCGATTCGATCTACATCTCGAACAACCTGAGCGTCGACAACCTCACGCCGCTGTCGACCTTCCTCGGCATGGTGGGCAACCCCGAGAAGGGCGGGCTGACGCTCGCCGAGTTCAAGCACCGTCAGGCGCTGCACTACGACGCCGAGGTACAGGCCATGCGCGACGTGCCCGCGTTCATCGACAAGGCCGCCGACATCTACGGCTACGAACACTTTCTCAACGACGCGAGTGGCAGCCTCTGCGAAATCGATGACGAAGCGGTGTTCGAGGCCATTGCCCGCGACACGCTCATGATCTACATCGAGGCGAGTGACGAAGACGAGCAGTTCCTGATCGAGCGCGCCGCGGCCAATCCGAAGCCGCTCTACTACCGCGAACCCTTTCTCGACGAACACCTCGCGCGCTACATGCACGAGCAGGGGCACGAGTATGTCGTCGAGGTCGACCCCGAAGAGTACGTGCGCTGGGTGTTTCCCCATCTCTTCCGTTCGCGTGTGCCGCGTTTCCAGGCCATCACCGAGAAGTACGGCTATGCGGTGAAGGCGCGCGATGCCTATGCCACGCGTTCCGTCGATGACGTCATGCAGCTCATCGGTGATGCGCTCGAACGCGGTGAGCAGTGAGTCATGCCACTCGTCGCGCACAACGATCTACCGAGCTACCAGCGCCTCCGGCACGAGGGCTACCGCATTCTCTCGCCCGAGCGCGCCCGCAGCCAGGCGATCCGTCCGATTCACATCGGGCTGCTGAACATGATGCCGGATACCGCGCTCGAAGCCACCGAGCGTCAGTTCTTCCGCCTGATCGGTTCGAGCAACCCGATCACACAGTTCTTCGTGCACCCTTTCACGCTCGACAGCATTCCCCGCGGCGCACGGGCGCGTGCCCATATCGACGGGTTCTACGAATCCTTCGACGACATCCGCCGCGACGGGCTCGATGCCCTGATCGTGAGTGGTGCCAACGTGATCGGGGATGATCTTTCCCGGGAAGTGTTCTGGGGATCGCTGTGCGAGGTGTTCGACTGGGCCGATGCCAACGTGACCTCCACGCTCTGCTCCTGTCTTGCCACACACGCCCTGATGCTGTCACGCCACGGTGTGCGGCGGCGCGGCCTTGCCGAGAAGTGCTGGGGGGTGTTCGAGCACAAGGTCACACGCGCCGATCATCCGCTCGTGGCCGACATCAACACCGAGCTTGCGGTGCCGCATTCGCGCTTCAACGAGATCACGCGCGAGCAGTTCGAGGCGGCGGGCCTGCACGTACTGATCGAGGGAGAGGAATCCGGCGTGCAACTCGTCGTGAGTCCCGATGGCTTTCGCCAGGTATGTTTCCAGGGGCATCCCGAATACGACAGCATCAGCCTCCTCAAGGAATACAAGCGCGAAGTGGCGCGCTACTTCCGCGGTGAAACCGATCGCTACCCACCGTTTCCGCGGCACTACTTCGATCTCTTCACGCGAACACTGTTCGACGAATACGCCGCAAGGCTGCGTGCGGCGCGTGCGGCGTCGACCGAGCCACCGGCCTTTCCCGAAAGGCTCGTCGTCGACAGGCTCGGCAACACCTGGCACGACAGTGGCGAGGCTCTCGTCGGCAACTGGATCGGTCTTGTGTATCAGATCACGCACGTCGAGCGTGAACTGCCCTACATGCACGGCGTGAATCGCGACGATCCTCTCGGTTGGCTCGGCGGAGACGTGTCCCGCCTCACGTAAGACAGGGTTGCAGCGAAAGTCATCGCCGATTCGGCCGCTCACGTTTTTACCTGAAGAAAGGATCGACAAGAATCCTCATGGTGGAAATTGTTGACGGGCGCGAGGACATGCAGTGCGCCCGGTTTTTCGAAACCGGCAAGCGGGTGCTGCCGCGTTCCGGGATCGGATACCCGCTGCATCGGGCGGTGAAGCGAATGTCGCGGCTGTCCGCGCTGACGCTGGCGGCACTGGCGTCGCTGTTGTCTTCGGCAGCTTTCGCGAACGAGTTTCTCCCCGTTCCACAGGAACGGCATGCCACCCCCGCCGATGACGTGACGCTCGCCGACGTGAGCTTCGCCGAGATGCCCGCCTGGGTCGAGCCCGAACCCGCCTTCGAAGCCGATCGACGCCTCGATAATCTGCAGGATCCGCGCGAACCCAGTGGGTTTCACAGCCAGCTTGTCGATTCGCAGTACAACGTCGTCAACCCCTTCGCACCCGAGTCCTTCTTTGCCATCGAGTACGAGGTGATCAACCGCTATGGCGTCGAGAACTACTCGAGTTTCGAGATCGAATTCGAACCAAGCCATGAACGGCTGCGCCTGCACGAGATTCTCGTCGAGCGGAATGGCGAATTGATCGACAAGCGTGACGACGCGCGACTCGACATCCTCAGGCGCGAGAACGAGACCGACGAGCTGACCTACAACGGTTATCGGACACTCGCCGTGCTGCTGCGTGACGTGCGCGTCGGCGATCGCATCCGTTACAGCTACAGCGTGACGGGCGGCAACCCGGCCTTCGAGGGGCGTTTCGAGATCGGTCTCCATACCGATTCCGAGGTGCCGCGTGCGGAGATGTCGACGCGCGTGCTGAGCGCGGTCGGCGAGCCCTTGCTGGTGCGTCAGTCCGGTGATCACGTACCGCTGGTACAGGAGAGCCGCGATGGCGTGCTCGTGAGTTCCTATGCGCTGCGGCAGGTGGCGGCACCGGGCAGTGAAGCCGACGCGCCGCCCGAACTTGCGCTGCGCGACGGCATTGTCTTCTCCAACGTGGATGGCTGGGACGAGGTGGTGAACTGGGTACTGCCGTTCTATACCCTGCCGGCGACACCGAACGATGAACTGTTGGCGGTTGCCGCTCGCATCGCCGCCGAGCACGAAAGTCGCGCGGCGCGAATCGGTGCCGCGCTCCACTGGGTACAGGACGAGGTGCGCTATTTCGGGGTTCAGCTCGGCGAAGACTCGTTTCGTCCCGCGAGTGTCGAAACAACCCTCGAACGCCGCTTCGGCGACTGCAAGGCGAAGGCGGTGCTGCTGATGGCATTGCTCGATGCGCTCGGCATCGAGTCGCAGGCGGCACTCGTGGATACCTCACGCGAACTGCTCGCGCCCGAGCAACCCTTCCGGCTGCGCGCCTTCGACCACGTCATCGTGCATCTCGAGCACGAAGGACGCTCGCACTTCATCGACCCGACACGCAGCTATCAGCGGGGGCCGCTCGGCAGCTTCAGCGAGCCCGATTTCGGCAAGGCATTGCTCATTGCCGCGGGCAGCAGGGAACTGGTGCCGATGGCCGGTGACCGTGAAGGTGGCTACCGTCTGGTCGAAAAGACCGTCGAATTCCCGTCGGATGCGCAGGCTTCCGCAAGGCTCGATGTGGTCACGACGCTGACCGGCAGCGAGGCCGAGAGCCTACGCTACAACCTCGAATACGACGGGCAGCGGCAGACCGCCCGAGACTATCTCGAATACTACGAAGACTGGTTCGGTGATCTGGAGCGCGTCGGGGATACCCGCTTCACCGAAACCGACGCGCCGTCGCTGGTCGTGCGCGAGCAGTACCGCATCGCTGCGCTCTGGGAAGAGGACGATCATCCCGAGCGCTATCTCTGGGTGTACGCTGACGAGATCATCGGCCAGACACCGGAACTGCCCGACGCGAGCAAGGACGAGGGTCGAAGACACCCCGTGATGCTGCATCACCCCACACGGCTGGTCGAGCGCTGGCTGGTGAAACTGCCCGCAGCGCGCCATCTCGATGATCTGGATGGCCGTTTCGACACGCCCTGGTTCCACTTCGAGAAACACCACGAACTCAGTGCCGACGGTCGCGAACTGACGGTGCACATGGAATACCGCGCCAGAGCCGATCGGGTCATGGCGGAGGATCTGCCGGCATTCCGCAAGGCGCTCGATGAGGTGATCGACATGGCCTCCTTCTACATCGAGGATCGCCCGCCCGAGACGCAGGACATGGGTTCGGTCAGCGGGTGGCTCGGCAACCTGGTGAGGCGCCTCGCTGCCGGGCGCTGAGTGGCGCAGACCTGTTCAGTAGATCAGGTTCATGGTCATGAGGCTGACGACGAGAAACAACACCGTCATGATGCTGCCGGCGCGCATGAAATCGGCTACCGAGTAGCCACCCGGGCCCATGACCAGGGCGTTGACCTGATTGGTGGGAATGAGAAAGGAGTTGTTGGTGGAGATGGCGACGGTCAGCGCGAACACGGCAGGGTTGCCACCGACGGCAACGGCCATGTTGATGGCCAGTGGCACCAGCAACACCGTTGCTCCGACGTTCGACATGACCAGCGAGAAGAAGGTGGCGAGGAGCGCGATGACCGCCTGCAGTACCCACACCGGTACATCGCCGATCAGCAGCAGGATCTCCTGAGCGATCCACGCGGCTGCGCCGGTCTGCTGCACCGCCACGCCCAGCGGGATGAGGCTGGCCAGCAGAAACACCGTCGACCAGCTGACTGCCGAGTAGGCCTCGTCCATCGTCAGCACGCCGGAGTACACCATGCCGAGCGCACCGGTGAGGAGCGAGATCGCGAGGTTGTCGGTGAACAGGAACAGGACCAGACTCAGCACATACCAGAGCAGGGCGTCGCGCACCTTGTGCTGACGAAGGTTCTCGTAGTGCACTTCGCTTGCGACCACGAAATCGCGGCCTTTCGAGATGGCGTGCAGATCCTTCCAGCTTGCATGTACCACCAGCGTATCGCCCGCGTGCAGGGTGACATCACCGAAATGGCGGCGGATGATTTCGTGGTCGCGATAGATCTGCAGGATGTTGGTGCCGTAGTTGCGCCGCGGCTTGATCTCGCTGATCGGCTTGCCGACCAGTGAAGAACTCGGTGGCACAACGATCTCGCCGATGCCGCTGTGCTGGCCGTCGAGGACCACGGCGAAGCGATCGGGGTCGCCCTTGAGTTCCCAGTGGTTTTCCTCGCAGAACCGTTCGATCTCCTCGCGTTCGCCCATGAGGCCCACGGTGCTGTTGACCCAGAGCGCTTCGTCGGGGTCGGGCGGAATCTTCACCACGTCACCGCTGTAGAGCGCGAGGATGGCCGGGGTATCGTTGTAGGTGGCCTCGACCTGGCGCAGGCTCAGGCCCACCTGCGGGCTGTCGTCGGTCACGCGTGCCTCGAACAGCTCACCCTTGATGCCGTAGAGCTGCTCGAAGTAGTCGGAGGCTCGCGAGGTGCGGCTCTGTTCGCCTTCCTTCGACTCCGGCAGCACGAAGCGGCCGAGCAGCATGAAGTAGAGGATGCCCGTGATCGAGAGCGCGGCGCCGATCGGCAGTACGGCAAAGAGACCGAAGGTGTCCATGCGGGCCGCTTCCGGCAGGGTGCGATTCGACTGGATGATGAGGTCGTTGAGGATGATCAGCGGGCTCGAGCCGATCATCGTGGCGGTGCCGCCGAGCAGCGCGCAGAAGGCCATCGGCATCAGCATGCGGCCGATCGGAATGCCCGTGCGCGAGGAGATGCGTGAAATGACCGGCAGGAACAGGGCAGCGACGCCGATGTTCTGCATGAAGCTCGAGATCGTCGCCACGGTGGTGGTGATGGCGAGCTGGATGCTCCTTTCGCCATTGCCGCCGCGTTTGAGTATCAGTTGCGCGATCTGCCCCATGAGCCCCGTCTTGTCGAGCCCGGCGCCGATGATCATCACGGCGATGATGGCGATGACGGCATTACTGGCAAAGCCCGAGAACAGCTCTTCGTTGCTGAGGATGGGATCGATGCCGGGGAAATAGGGTGCGAGGCCGATGAACACCATCACGCTGATGGCGGTGATGTCGACGCGCAGGAGATCGAAGGCGAACACCAGCACCGTGATGCCGAGCAGACCCAGCACCACCACCATTTCCGTGCTCAGGGCCAACCCTTCCGCCATGGATCAGAACGCTCCCCGGAAGGCAGAAGGCATGAAGACTGAGGTGCGCAGGCGCATCGGAAGCGTCGAACAGGCGTGGCGAACGAAAGTATCGCTACTCTAGCAAGTGTCGCTCCTTTTTGCAGTGCAAGAAGGCGTTTGCCGGTGCGATGTGACCTTGCTTTTCAATGTCGTCACCGGAAACGGCCGCTGCGACGTGGCTGTGCCTTTCAGGGTAACTGCCCGGAAGGCGCCGCTGCGACGTGATCGGGCTTTGAGCCTGGCTGCCTGAAGAGGGCGGCTGTCTTGAAGAGGGCGGTTGCCTCGAATAAAGCGGTGCGCGTTGTCGCGGTGGGTGTCGCCGCGCCGGCGGCATCGCTCAGCGCCGCTGATACAGGAGGTCTGCCACCGGATGGCCAAGGCGCTGGCCGCGACGCTCGAAGCGTGTTTCCGTGCGCTCGATGCGTGGATCCGTCTGCGGGTCGAGTTCGCCGATGAACTGGAGTTCGGGTACGGAGTCGAGGTGTTCGCGCATCCACGCGGCGTAGTCGGGCCAGTCGGTGGCAGCATGCAGGGAGGCGCCGCTGGCAAGACAGCGACAGGCCGCGCGGATGAAGTCTTCCTGCACGATGCGGCGCTTGTGGTGACGCTTCTTGTGCCAGGGGTCGGGGAAGAGCAGCAGCAGGCGCTCGAGCGAGCCTTCGGGCAGCATCGTTTCGAGCACCTCGACCGCATCGTGCTGGATCAGGCGCAGGTTGGCAAGGCCCTGCTCCTGGATGCCGAGCAGCGCCTGGCCGATACCGGGCGCATGGACCTCGACACCGATGAAGTCGGTGTCCGGGTGGCGGCTGGCCAGCGCCAGAAGATTGTCCGCGTTGCCGAATCCGACCTCGAGCCACAGCGGAGCGGTTCTGCCGAAGACCGCTTGCGGGGCGATGGTGGTTTCAGTGTACGGCAGACACCAGTGCCCGGCCAGCGTGTCGATGGCCCGTTCCTGAGCGGCCGTCAGGCGCCCGTTCCTGACCACGAAACTGCGGATCGAACGGTTGGTGAGGCGCGCCGCTTCCGCGGCGGGCGTTGGCTTGTTCATGGCAGGGGAAACACGACGGTGCTTCTGGCCAGAGAGTATGGTGCCGAAGAGAGGAATCGAACCTCCGACCTACTGATTACGAATCAGTTGCTCTACCGACTGAGCTACTCCGGCGCAACCGCGACCGCATGGCCGTCGCGCATCTTGATACCTGGCAGGGGTGTTGTGCGGGCAGCGTCAGCGACGACGACCGCCGCGCTTGCCGCCTTTTCTGGGTTCCTCGAACTGGACCTTCAGTGACTTCTCGCCAATGATCTTGCCGTTGAGACCGGCAATGGCTGCACGGGCTTCATGCCCCTCCATTTCCACGAAACCGAAGCCCTTGCACTGGCCGCTGAACACGTCAGCCGCAAGCTTGATCGATCGTACCGTGCCGTAAGCGGAAAAGAGCTCACTGACGCTCTCTTCGGTGGAATCGAGCGGAAGGCCACCGACAAACATTTTCTTCAACAGTCATGCTCCTTGATATAACACTGCCCGAGCCGCAGGCTGGGCGGTCGGCGAATCCGCTTATGATAGCGCCAAGGGCCTACCCATGCCAGTCTTTTGGCCGGTTTCTACATGCTGGAATCAAGCTTGTGAAGTCTGATCCATGCTGCGGCCAGGGTCCGTTTCGCCGCGCGTGACAGCCGTCGGATGGCCGCTTCACGCTGCTGAGCCGAGGCGCGATTGTCGGCCGCTTCGCAGTACACCAGCGTGACCGGGCGGCGCGTTCGCGTGTAGCGCGCACCCCGACTTCCGCGATTGTGCTCGCGGAAACGTCGTTGCAGATGGCTGCTCACGCCGGTGTACAAGCTGTCGTCGGCACAACGTACCATGTATACCTGCCAGCTCCCTGCCGGAAACCGTGTCTCTGCGGTGGCAGCCACCTCGATTTCGTTCATGCCTTCCAGCGACAGAACTTCCTCGATACCGACAACCGCCGTACCCGGCGGTGGCGCATCATTGCCGGACGAACTGCCGGACGGGCCGGTGTCATCAACCACGAGCATCGATCCGCGCCATGCGGCCACACGCCGAGTCTACGGAGCCGAGAGCTTCGCCATCGTCCAGCGCCTGCGCATTGCCGTTGTCGGGGTCGGTGGCGTGGGCTCCTGGGCGGTCGAAGCGCTGGTGAGGTCGGGGGTGGGGCATGTGACGATGATAGATCACGACGATGTGGACACGTCCAACATCAACCGGCAGTTGCTGGCGCTCGACAGCACCGTCGGGCAGAGCAAGGTGGACACGCTCGCGGCCAGGGCGCTCGACATCAACCCGGCCTGCGACATCGATGCCGTGGATGATTTCCTGGCCGAGAAGAACCTCGAACCGCTGCTGCTGCGCAACTTCGACGTCGTCATCGACGCCATCGACAGCATCCGCTTCAAGGCGGCCATGATCGCCTTCTGTCGACGCCACAAGCTGCCGATCATCACCACGGGCGGGGCCGGCGGACGGATCGACCCACTGGCCGTGTCGGTGGCAGACCTGTCGCAGACCCGGCACGATGCTCTGGCCGCCAGGGTACGCGCACGGCTCAGGGCCGACTACGGCTTCAGCCGCAACCCGAAACGCCGTTTCGGCATCGAGTGCGTCCATTCGAGCGAGCAGCCGGTGTATCCGACGGCCAGCGGGGGTGTCAGCCATGCCCGTCCCGGCGTGCCCGGAGCACGGCTCGATTGCGACCGGGGTTACGGATCGCTTGGCTTCGTGACGGGTACCTTCGGCTTTGTTGCGGCCTCGCGGGCAATCAGGAAGGGGTTGCAACGCCGCACAGGGCTGCGTGCCGCGGACTGAGGGGAGCGGTATGGGCCTGTCGACGCCGACCGGTTCGACGGAGCGCCGCGCGGCCGCATCGGTGCATCCGCGAGTGCATCATTGCATCTGCGACCGCATCGTTGCATCCGCGAGCGCATCAGTATCAGTGCATCCGCAGGCGCTTCGTGTAATCTGAGCGCCGAGATGGCATGAGCCGACCAGACAGAGATGACCGCATCAGAGCAACGCAGTGCCGCCAGTGAAGACAGTGACAGGCCGACAGCCGCCGTGCTGCTCATCGGCAACGAGTTGCTGAGCGGGCGCACCGCCGACAGGAACCTCCAGTACATCGGCCAGCGCCTGGCCGAACATGGCATACGCCTGGGCGAGGCGCGCGTGGTCGAGGATGAACCGGCGGACATCATTGCCGCGCTGAACACGCTCAAAAAACGCTATGACACGGTATTCACGACGGGTGGCATCGGTCCCACGCATGACGACATCACCGCAGACTGCGTGGCCGAGGCCTTCGGTGTGGCGTTGCTCGAACATCCCGAAGCGAGACGCCGGATCGAGGAGTACTGTGCCGAAAAAGGCGTCGATGTCAATGCCGACAGGCTGCGCATGGCGCGGGTGCCGGAAGGTGGGGAGCTGATCGAAAATCCGCTATCGGCCGCGCCGGGCTTCCGGATCGAAAACGTCTACGTGATGGCGGGCGTGCCTTCGATCATGCAGGCGATGCTCGAGACGGTGCTGCCGACCTTGCGGGCGGGCCGGCCCATCCACAGTGTCAGCGTGATCGGCAACCTGCCCGAAGGGGAAATGGCAACGCCGCTGCGCGCCATCCAGACGGCGTTTCCGGCGGTGTCGATCGGCAGTTACCCCGGGCGCGATGCATCGGGTTTTCGTGGCGCGCTGGTCGCGCGTGGCTCGGATCCCGAAGAACTCGAGGCGGTGGCCGAGGAACTGCGCGCGATGATTCTGCGTGCCGGCGGCAAGCTCATCGAAGCGCCGTAGTCAGTGCCTCGCCGCAGTCACCACTCACGCGGAGTGTTGCAAGGTCGTCGGCGCGGGTGACGCCGTCGGTCACGATGATGATCGGCAGCCCGAGACGCGCTGCCTCGCGGGCAAAGCGGAAACCCGAATACACCATCAGCGATGAACCGACGACGAGCAGCCCGTCGGCAGCTCGGAGGGCGTTCATTGCCTCCTCGACCACGGGCTTCGGCACGTTTTCCCCGAAAAACACCACATCGGGTTTCAGTACACCACCGCAATGTTCGCAGGCCGGTAGTTGCAGGCCGGGCAGCGAGTTCGTTTCGAGATCGGCGTCGCCGTCCGGGGCCAGGGTTGCCGTGAGCGTGTCGAGCCACGGATTGGCGGCCTGCAGGCGCTCCTGGAAGGTGTCACGCAGGCTCCTGTTGCCGCAGCTCAGGCAGATGACCTTGTGGAGCGCGCCATGCAGTTCGACGATGTCTCTGTGCCCGGCGGCCTGGTGCAGCCCGTCGATGTTCTGAGTCACGCAACAGGCAATGCGGCCGCGTCGTTCGAGGGCGGCAAGTGCGTGGTGCGCGGGTGAAGGCGTGGCTCCGGAGAACACGGGCCAGCCGATGTAGCTGCGTGACCAGTAGCGCTGGCGCGCCGTTTCACTGGCCTTGAACTCCTGGCCGCTCATGGGTTGGCGTCGTTTCCAGTGGCCGTTGCGGTCGCGATAGTCGCCGAGGCCGGAGCCGGTGCTGACGCCTGCGCCCGTGAGCACGAACAGGCGCTCGTGGCGGTCAAGCGCCTGGCCGAGCGCCGACACGGGCTTGTTCCGGTGCGATGTGTGCCTCATGGCCTGCATGTGTATTGCGGCAGGGGCGGATGCGTGTCCGAGTGCCGTCATTGCAGTGGATTCTCGATCATGCCCTGTGACTGCAGCGGAAACGGGCTGGGCCAGTTACCGAGCGTGACGCTGCCTTCGAGCGTGTAGGGCAGCTCCGTCTGGCCTGAGGCGACGAAGTCGCGCATGAAGTCGATGAGATCGCCGAGTGCCGCATCGAGTTCGAGGTCGAGACTGGCGCGACCTTTGGCGGGCAGTGTCACGCCACCCGAACTCCTGCCCGTGATGAATGCAGTGTCGGCAAAGCGTGCGACCAGATCGAGGCTCCTGAGCGGTAGATCGAAGTTGTTGGGGTTGCGCACGTCCAGCCGCACCGCGAGCTTCTGCTGATCGAGACTGAAGTTCAGCGGCTCGATGCGCGAGATGGAGACTTCCGGCGGCAGTGGGTCGCTGACGTTGAGCAGGTTGCAGCCGCCAAGGGTGAGGGTGAGGACGAGGCCGGGAACAAGGCGGGGAGCAAGGCCGGAAGCAAGGCCAGGGATAAGCCCGAAAATGAGCCCGGGGCGCGAGAACAGCGCGAGCAGTCTGAAGGTCGCGTTCACGAGAAATCTCCGCAGGTTGCCTGCAATGCAGCCAGCGCCGCCGGTGCAGCGGATTCGGTTCTGAGCACACGCGGGCCCAGCGACACGCTGCGGATACCGGCCGCGTTGGCCGCCCGGATCTCGGCCGTGCTGAAGCCGCTCTCGGGGCCGATGAGCAGGATGATCGGGTGGTTTGCTGCGGCGCTGGCCGCTCTGGTCAATGCAAGCCTGGCACCGGGTACGAGCATCAGCGGGAGGCAGGTCCGTGACGAAGCGCGGAAGTCGTCAAGCCAGGTCGAAAAGTGCTGTGGCGGTGCCAGTTCGGGAACGCGGTTGCGGCCGCTCTGCTCGCTGGCGCTGCGCGCGATGGCCTGCCAGTGCTCACGCTTCTTCCCGGCGCGCTTCGCGTCGAGTGCGGGGATGGCGTGTTCGCTGTAGATCGGCGCTATTGCTGCGACGCCGAGTTCGGTTGCCTGTCGCAGGGCGCTGTCCATGCGGTCGCCACGGGAGATCGCCTGCACGAGGTGAATGTCGAGTGGTGATTCGCCGTTGGCGGGGTGTCGGGCTGTAATGACGAGGCGAGCCTCGCGTGCCGTGCTGCCGGTGTCGATGACGGCAAGGTAGGTGCAGCCGTCGCCATTGAAGAGTTCCACTTCGGCACCGGCTGCGGCACGCATCACCTTCATGAGGTGATGGCTCGCATCCTTCGGCAAGGTGACCATGGCCTGTCCGGCGAGTTCGCCGTGGTGATGAAAACGCATGCGATGGGTGTCGCGGCGCTGGCCGCGATCGTCGTCGGGCAGCGGTGTCGCTGCCTTGCCGGTGGGTCTCGTGTTCACCGTCGTGTCAGACCGATGAGGCCGCGGCGCTGACCGGGTGGCAGATGCTCGCTCATGGTGCGGCTGCTCCTCTGGTGCAGTTGCCGGAGTACCTGCGCGAGGGCGATGGCTGCCGTATCGGTATCGAGTTCGCGCCCGTCGGGCCAGTAGGGGCGCGCGGCCAGCTTCTTCAGGTGCGGATGCGTCGGGTCGTCGCGAAATCGCTCCAGCAGGCGTGCCGTGGAAATGTCGGGCTCCTGCAGACAGAAGCCGATGACCTTGAGAAGCGTCGTGCCGCCGCGCATGTCCGGGTCGATGTCGAGGTCGTCGAGATCGAGCGTGGCGATCACGCCGGGTTCCTGCAGACAGAGTTGCATGGCGCGTGCACCAGGACTCAGTGCACTGTCGCCGCGCGTGGCAGCCGGGCCGGCGCGTCCCGCAGCGCCGAGTGGCCGACCAGGCATCGATCGAGTGGATCCCCCAAGGGAGAGACCGATCAGTGCTTCGAGCTGCCGCAGCGCGAGATCCTTGTAGACACCGGGCGGAATCGTTGCGAGGAGTGGCCGGGCCTTTTCCGCGAGCTGTGCCTTGCCGGCCATGCCCTGGATCGTGAGTTCGCTCTGCAGATGCTGGTAGAGAAAGTCGATGATCGACATGCGGCTCTCGAGCAGCGCCCTGAATCCCGCGGCACCACGGCGCCTCACGATCGAATCCGGGTCTTCGCCGTCGGGCAGGAACAGGAACTCGGCCTGCCGCCCGCTCTGCAGACAGGGCAGGGTGGCCTGCAGCGCCCGCCAGGCGGCGGCGCGACCGGCGCGGTCGCCATCGAAACAGAACACGATCGAGGGCACCACCTTGTAGAGCATTTCGCTGTGTTCCTGGTTGGCGGCGGTGCCGAGAGTGGCCACGGCGTTGTCGATGCCATGATTGGCGAGCGCGACCACATCCATGTAGCCTTCGACCACGATCATGCTGGCGGCATCCTGCGCGGCCCTGCGCGCTTCGGACAGGCCGTAGACTTCGCGGCCTTTGTGAAACAGCGTCGTTTCGGGAGAGTTGAGGTATTTCGGCTCCTGCTGGTCGAGCACCCGCCCACCGAAGGCGATGACGCGGCCGCGCCGGTCGCGGATCGGAAACATGATGCGGTTCCTGAAGCGCTGGTAGGGCCGCCTGCCGTCCTCGCCCTGGATCAGCATGCCGGTCTCGACGAGGGCTGGCACGTCGTTCGGAAAGGCCTTGATCAGCGCATCCCAGCCTTCGGGCGCAAAGCCGATGCGGAAGTTTCTCGCCGTTTCACCCGAGAGCCCGCGTGATTTCAGGTAATCGATGGCAGGTGGGTGCGCTTTCAGCGCCTGCTGATAGAAGCGTGCCACGGCGTCCATGAGTTCGTAGAGCGGGCGGCTCGCGGCCACCTTGCGGGTCTGTTTCTCGTTGCGCGGTACTTCCATGCCGGCACGTTCGGCCAGTGCCTCGACGGCGTCGACGAAGTGCATGCCTTCGTAGTCCATCAGGAACTGGATGGCGTCGCCGCTCGCGCCGCAGCCGAAGCAGTGGTAGAACTGGCGGCTCGGGTTGACGTTGAAGGAAGGGGTCTTCTCGGAATGGAAGGGGCAGCGCGCGGTGTAGTTGACGCCGGCCTTCCTGAGCGTCACACGAGCATCGATGACATCGACGATATCGGTGCGCGTGAGCAACTCGTCGATGAAGTGTTGCGGAATCTGGGCCATCATCACAACTATACCGCCGGTGTGCGATGATGTGAGGCAGCACCGCAGCAGTGTCAACCAACCGAAGGAAACGTCATCATGAGCAAGGCTTCCGCACCGACAACGCGGCAGGAAACCGACAGTATCGGCAGCATCGAGGTAGCGGGCGACCGTTACTGGGGTGCGCAGACCGAACGCAGCATCCACAACTTCCCGATCGGTCGCGACACCTTCGTCATGGGACGCCCGATCGTGCGGGCGCTCGGCATCCTGAAGAAATCGGCCGCGCGCGCCAACGCCGAGCTTGGCGAACTCGACGCGGAGATTGCCGAACTCATCGTGCAGGCTGCCGATGAAGTGATCGAGGGCAAGCTCGACGACCACTTCCCCCTCGTGGTGTTCCAGACCGGCTCGGGCACACAGAGCAACATGAACTCCAACGAGGTCATTTCCAACCGCGCCATCGAGCTTGCCGGCGGCGAAATGGGCAGCAAGACGCCAGTGCACCCGAACGACCACGTCAATCGCGGTCAGTCGAGCAACGACACCTTCCCGACCGCGATGCACATCGCGAGTGTCCTCGAACTGCGCGAGCGCCTCTATCCTGCCATCGAAACGCTCCGCAACACGCTGGCGGAGAAGTCGGCAGCCTTCGCCGACATCGTGAAGGTCGGGCGCACGCACCTGCAGGACGCCACACCGATCACGCTCGGTCAGGAAATCGGTGCCTGGGTGGCGCAGATCGACGCGGCACTGGCCGAAGTGCGACATGCCGAAGAAGGCCTCTTCGAACTCGCCATCGGCGGCACGGCCGTGGGTACGGGGCTCAATGCCCATGCCGAGTTCGGCGACCGCGCAGCGGCCTGCATGGCCGAGGAAACCGGCGCGCCTTTCCGCTCGGCAGACAACAAGTTCGCGGCGCTGTCGGCGCACGACGCGATGACGCTCGTTTCGGCCTCGTTGCGAACCCTCGCCGGTGCACTCATGAAGATGGCCAACGACGTGCGCTGGCTGGCCTCGGGTCCGCGCAACGGCATCGGTGAAATCGAGATCCCGGCCAACGAACCGGGCTCCTCGATCATGCCCGGCAAGGTCAATCCCACGCAGTGCGAGGCGCTCACGATGGTGGCAACGCGTGTCTTCGGCAATGATGCCACGGTGGCCTTTGCGGGCACCCAAGGCAACTTCCAGCTCAACGTGTTCAAGCCCGTGATGGTGCACGCCGTGCTCGAGAGCACGCGCATTCTTGCCGACTCGGCGCTTGCCTTCGAGGAGCACTGTGCCCGAGGCATCGAGCCGAACCGCGAACGCATCACGGACAACCTGAACCGGAACCTCATGCAGGTCACGGCGCTCAATCGCCACATCGGTTACGACAAGGCCGCGAAGATCGCCAAGAAAGCCCATGCCGATGGCAGCTCTCTGAAGGAAGCGGCACTCGCGCTCGAGTACCTCACGGCAGACGAGTTCGATGCCTGGGTCGTGCCCATGGACATGACGCACAATCGAGGCTGATTCGCGGGATCGAGTCTCGGGGGTGACCCCGGTCGTGACCGGTGCTGGCGCGGCCGGGTGTTGCGCGAGCGGGCGCTGCATGTTCAGTTGCCGCGCTGGTCAAGTGCCGCGCTGGTCAAGTGCCGCGCTGATCAAGTGCCTGCCCGCTGCTCAGGTGCTGCCGAAGAAGGCGTCCCGGGCGAGGCTGGCGGCGAGCGCGATGCTGGTCGCCGCCAGCATGGGTCGAATCAGTGCCGCTCCCTTGTTGATGGCGAGTCGTGAACCAAGCCAGGCGCCGAGGCCGCTGCCGCACACCATCACGAGCCCGGCCTGCCAGATGACGGCGCCACTCGCCGCAAAGGCGAGCAGGGCAAAGAGGTTGCTCGAGACATTCAGGAGCTTGGCTTCGCCGACTGCACGACGCGCGCCCACACCGAGCAGCGCCACGGCTGCGAACGTGTACAGGGAACCCGCGCCCGGACCGAAGATGCCGTCGTAGAAACCGATGGCAAAGGCCGGCCCTGCGGCGAAGGCAGTGCGGCTGATGCGCTGTTGCCGCTCGACGTCGTCAAGGCTCGGCGAGAACAGGAACCAGGCTGCCGCGGCGACGAGGAGGCCTGGCATCAGGCGCTCGAGCAGCGTGGTGTCGATGTCCTGGACGACCCGGGCGGCGAGCACCGAACCCAGCGCGGCCAGCGCGCATCCCGGTGCGGCCGTTCTCCAGTTCACGAGGCCGGCACGCAGGAAGCTCAGGCTGGCCATGGCGGTGCCGAAGACACCTTGCAGCTTGTTGGTGGCGAGCGCTGCCACGGGCGGAAAACCCAGGGAAAGCAGGGTAGGCAACACCAGCAGCCCGCCGCCGCCGGCAATTGCATCAATCCCGCCGGCGACGAAGGCGACACCGGCGAGCAGTATCAGGCTTGCAACATCAAGTTCGATCACGCAGCCTGGCGATCAGGCCGCGCGACCGAGCGTGCTCAGGAGTTCGCCAAGCTCGGCTGCCTTCGGTTTCACCATCCAGAAGCGCGACGCGAGGCTGTAGAAGTCGTCGATCATCTCGCGCCCGAGGGCGCTGCCGGTCTCTTCCACGTGGTTCTCGATGAGTTCGAAGAGGTAGTTGCGGTAGCGCTCCATGGATTCCGCATGCAGGCGGTGTATGTCGATGAGTTCGTGGTTGTAGCGATCGACGAACACGTTGTGGTCGTCGAAGACGAAGGCGAGGCCGCCGGTCATGCCGGCACCGAAATTCACGCCGGTCTCGCCGAGGCAGACCACGCAGCCGCCGGTCATGTATTCACAGCCGTGGTCACCGATGCCCTCGATGACGGCGATGGCGCCGCTGTTGCGTACCGCGAAACGCTCACCGCCCCGGCCCGAGGCGTAGAGATGGCCGCCCGTCGCACCGTAGAGACAGGTGTTGCCGACGATGGTGGACTTTCTGGCCGTGTAGCGTGCGTCGAGCGGTGTGCGAATGGCGATGATGCCACCGGCCATGCCCTTGCCGACGTAGTCGTTGGCGTCACCGTGCAGCCGCAGGTGCAGGCCACCGGCATTGAACACGCCGAAACTCTGCCCGGCAGTGCCCGTGAAGTTGAGGGTGATCGGCGTGTCGACCATGCCCTTGTCACCGTGCAGACGGGCGATCTCGCCCGAGAGGCGCGCACCGATCGAGCGATGAGTGTTCTTCAGGGTGTAGCTGAATTCGCCGCCCGACTTCCTGCGGATGGCCGGCATGCAGTCGGCCACCATCTGTTCGGCGAGAAGGCCTCGGTCGTAAGGCTGGTTTCTTTCCACCTGACAGAAACGTGGAGCGTTCTCGGGCACCGAACCCGTCGCGAGCAGCGGCGAGAGGTCGAGACGTCCCTGACGTGCGGTGCTGCCACGGTTGACGCGGAGGTATTCGGGGCGGCCGATGATGTCTTCGAGGCTGCGCGCACCGAGCTTCGCGAGGTGCCGGCGCACGTCTTCGGCGATGAAACGCATGTAGTTCATGACCTTCTCGACGTTGCCGTTGAAATGGCGCATGCGCAGCACCTGGTGCTGTGTTGCGATGCCCGTGGCGCAGTTGTTGAGATGGCAGATGCGCAGGTACTTGCAGCCCATCGCAATCATGGGACCGGTGCCGAAGCCGAAGCTTTCGGCGCCGAGAACCGCGGCCTTGACCACGTCGAGTCCGGTCTTGAGGCCCCCGTCCGTCTGCACGCGTACCCTGCCGCGCAGGCCGTTGGCACGCAGCACCTGGTGGGTTTCCGACATGCCGAGTTCCCAGGGAGAGCCGGCGTACTTGACGCTGGTGAGCGGTGAGGCGCCGGTGCCGCCGTCGTAGCCCGAAATGGTGATGAGGTCGGCGTAGGCCTTGGCGACTCCCGCGGCCACGGTACCGACGCCCGCTTCGGCGACGAGCTTCACCGAGACGAGTGCCTGGGGGTTGACCTGCTTGAGGTCGAAGATGAGCTGCGCGAGATCCTCGATCGAGTAGATGTCGTGATGCGGCGGTGGCGAGATGAGCGCCACGCCGGGGTTGCTGTGACGCAGCTTCGCGATCATCTTGTTGACCTTGTGCCCGGGCAACTGGCCGCCCTCGCCGGGTTTCGCGCCCTGGGCGATCTTGATCTGCAGCACCTCGGCGTTGACGAGATAGTGGGGCGTGACGCCGAAGCGGCCCGAGGCGATCTGCTTGATCTTCGAGACCTTGAGCGTGCCGAAGCGCTCCGCGTCTTCACCACCTTCGCCGGAATTCGACCGTCCGCCGAGGCGATTCATGGCCTCGGCGAGGGTTTCGTGGGCTTCGGGCGAGAGTGCGCCGAGCGACATGCCGGCCGAATCGAAGCGCGCGAGGATGGACTCGGCCGGCTCCACGGCATCGACGGGAATCGGCGGCCCCTTCGGCACCAGTTCGAGAAGATCGCGAAGCATCGAGGGCGGGCGCTGGTCGACACTGTCGGCGTAGCGCTGGAAGTCGGCGTAGTCGCCACTCGCAACCGCGGCCTGCAGCAACTGCACCACGTCGGGGTTGTAGGCGTGGTATTCGCCGCCATGCACGTACTTCAGCAGCCCGCCCTGCGAGATTTCCGCCTGTGGATCGACGGCGTGACTGGCGAGCGCGAGAAGGTCGTTCTGGATGTCGTCGAAGTTCATGCCCTGCACGCGGCTCGTGGTGCCTTCGAAGCACAGTGACACCACTTCGTCGTGGAGACCGACGATTTCGTAGAGCTGTGCCCCGCGGTAACTCGAGATGGTGGAGATGCCCATCTTCGAGAGAATCTTCATGAGACCCTTGTTGATGCCCTTGCGGTAGTTCTGCTCGAGTGTTTCGATGCTGTCATCCGACAGTTCACCGTGCCGCACCAGACCCTGTATGGATTCATAGGCAAGGTAGGGATAGACGCAGGTGGCACCGTAACCGACGAGCACGGCCACCTGATGGGAGTCGCGGGCGGTGCCCGTGGCCACCACGATGTTGGCATCGCTTCTGAACCCCGCATGAATGAGCGCGTGATGCACCGCACCCGTGGCCAGCAGCGCGTGTGCGGGCAGGCAGCCAGAGACCAGGTCCTGGTCGCTCAGCACGATGACCACCTTGCCGTCGTCTCTGACGGCCGCGATGGCTTCGTTCGCGATGCGTTCGATGGCCGCGGCAAGGTGTTCTTCGGTCGGGTCGTACTGGAGCGAGATGACGTGATTGGCGTAGTCGGGTTCGTCATCCATGGCGAGGAGCGTCTCGTACTTCCCGCGCGAGAGCACCGGGGAGCGTACCAGCAGGCGTCGTGCGTGATGCGGCGTTTCCCGAAAGAGGTTCTTCTCGCGACCGAGGCAGGTTTCGAGCGACATCACGATGGTCTCGCGCAGCGGGTCGATCGGCGGGTTGGTGACCTGCGCGAACTGCTGGCGGAAGTTGTCGTAGAGCGGGCGCACATGCTGCGACATGACGGGGAAGGGGGTATCGTCGCCCATCGATCCGACCGCTTCCTGCCCCGCTGCGGCGAGTACCGACAGCACCTGATCGCGCTCTTCGTAGCTGACATTGAACATCTTTTCGTACACGGCAAGCTGTTCGTCATCGAGCGAGGGCGTGGTGACGTGCACATCGCGAAGACTCGCGCGCAGGTGCCGCACGTTCATCTGCAGCCACTTGGCGTAGGGCTGGCGCAGCTTCAGCATGTCGGAGATGTCCTGAGGCAGGAGCAGCCGCCCGGACTGCGTGTCGATGGCGAGCATTTCGCCGGGCTTGAGGCGTCCCTTCTCGAGAATCTCGCTCGGAACGTAGTCATACACGCCCACTTCCGAGGCGAGGGTGATGTGGCGATCCTTGCTGATGACGTAACGCGCAGGCCGCAGGCCGTTCCGGTCGAGCACGCAGCTGGCGTAGCGGCCGTCGCTGAGCACGATGCCGGCAGGGCCGTCCCAGGGCTCCATGTGCATGGAGTTGTATTCGAGGAAGGCGCGCAGGTCGGCGTCGAGTTCCCAGGTGTTCTGCCAGGCGGGCGGCACGAGCATGCGCATGGCGCGGAAGATGTCGATGCCACCGGCCAGCATCAGCTCGAGCATGTTGTCGAGCGACATTGAATCCGAGCCTGACTGGCTGACGAGCGGCGTGAGCCCGGCAAGTTCGGGGAGCATCGGCGTGCGCATCTTGCTGCTGCGCGATCGCACCCAGTTGCGGTTTCCTTCGATCGTATTGATCTCGCCGTTGTGGGCCAGGTAGCGGAAGGGCTGGGCGAGGCGCCAGCTCGGCAGGGTATTGGTGGAAAAGCGCTGATGGAAGACGGCAATCGAGGATTCGAGCGATTCGTCTTCGAGATCGCGGTAGAAGGTGGCAAGGTACTCGGGCATGACGAGGCCCTTGTAGAGAATTACCTCGCTCGAGAGCGAGCAGACGTAGAAGACCGGATCCGATTCGGCCAGACGCAGCTCGGCCTTGCGTCGCGCCACGTAGAGCTGGCGATTGAGTTCGGCGGCATCCATGTCGTCGCTGCCCGAAACGAACAGCTGCTCGATGCGCGGCATGACTTCTCGCGCCTGCTCGCCACACACCGAATCGTCGGTGGGCACGATGCGCCAGCCGTGGACGTCAAGTTCGCGGGTGGTGAGTTCCTCCTCGAGCACCGTGCGGGCAGTGGCAGCCTTGTTGTCGTCCCGATCGAGAAACACGATGCCCGTGGCGTATTCGACGCCAAGCTCGAAGCCGCAATCGGCGGCAATCGTTTCGAGGAAGGCTTCGGGCTTGCGCAGCAGCAGACCGCAGCCGTCGCCGGTCTTGCCGTCGGCACCGATGGCGCCGCGATGGGTCATGCGGCCGAGGGCGGTGATGGCGGTTTCCACCAGCCAGTGGCTGGCGCGACCATCCATCTGCGCGATCAATCCGAAGCCACAGTTGTCGTGTTCGAACCTGGGGGAATAGAGGCCGGATTCGGCCAGGGACTCGAGGTGATTCATGCGTCAGGACAACAGTTGCCAGCCTGACAGAAATACCAGAGAGGTGGGGCAGGCGTCAAATCAACCACGCTCCAGCGGGCGGTTTTCTGCGCACAGGTGTTGTGAATGCAGCTTGTTCCTGCCGTCACACGGGCGCGATCAAGGCGGCATTGCCCGTTGCTGGTCGTGTCTGTCGCTAGCCGGAATCTGCGTGGTATTCCATCGCAACGCCCACCCAGAAAGCGGCTTGCGCCTGTGAAAGCGGTCCTTTGGCCACCAGCCAACCCGGTCCCATCGGGCGCCCTGTGCCCATTTCAGCTTGCCGTGTGTCGTCGCGGCTGAGCAAGCTGGCGCTCTGTGCGGGATCGACGCGCACAAGCAAATCGCCGTTCTTTTGTGCTGCAACGATCATTCTTTCGTCGATCATGAAGGAGATACCGCCAAACATGGACACTTCGCGTACCGGATGCCGAGCGGTAAGGGCCTTGCGGATGCGGTCGCATAGCAGGGATTGTTCGGGAGCAGGCACGGCGGTCCTCAATTCAGGGACAAGTACGCCAGAACAACCGCGTATATCGAAAGCACAAGCAGCGTGAACATCGTTGTCGCCATGCCGACCATGCGCCAGCGGACATCGCCGGTCATGCCAACCCCATGCGCGACCCGACCGAGGAGGTAAACTCCCGCGATAGTCGCCAGCAGCACTGAACTGCCTTTTGCCAGTTCCACAAACGCCGTCAGCAAAAGCACGAAGGGGGTGTATTCGACGAAATTGGCCTGCGCCCGCATGGCCGCAATGATCTGCGGATTGCCTGCGTCACCGATCAATACATCATGCTTGCCGCGAAGCCGTGCGATGCGGATTGCCAGCCAGAAATTCACCAATCCCGCCAGCCCGGTAGCCGCCAGAGATATAGACAGAATCATGGGGAACACCTTTCATCATTTGCGGCCATCACGCGCGCCACTTGCAGAATAGAAGTAACACATGCAATCAGTGACCTGCAATCCAAAAGCAAGCAGGAAACAGAATGCACACCCGCTCCGATTGCCCTATCGCCTGTTTTCCGGGTTGCAGTCTGTCAAACGCAACCGGAACCAGCCATGTCCGAGTTCGCTCATGTCGCAAGGGCTGCCGTGATCGAATACTGCTCAACTCGATTCTCGACGCCGGTGACCATTGCGACGAGGCGCTCAAGGCGCTTTGCAAGCGGCGCTGGAATGTCGAGACCGATCTGCGATCACTCAAGGACAGTCTGCAAGCGGGAATCCTGAGCTGCCAGACACCGGCGATGATCATGAAGGAGCCTGGTGCACACCTGCCTCGGTACAATCTGTTGCGTCTGGTGATGGGCGAGGCTGCGGCGATGGCCGGGCGCGATCCTCACTCGGTCAGCTTTTCGCACGCGCTGCAGTTGTGCATGGCATTGCCCAACCACGACGCGCCTGCCGGCCGCGCTCCGAAGGGGGCGAAAGCTATTGTTTGCTCAGAGTTCGCTGCAGCAACCCGATGTTGCGAATCCACGGCTGATTTCGCTGGGCTGCGGCCGGCATCTTTTCGATCACGGTCTGTGCCGCGGACAGCGACGGATAGAGCCCGTGCAACAGCGCGTACCATGTTCTGCCGTCACGTTCGAAGGAATAGATCGAATTCGGCGGTGTGAATTCGTGGGTATCGAGAAAGCGCACCACCGTGAGCAGATCGGTCGAGGCGATCATCTGCACGCTGTACTGATTCGAAGGCTGCAACAGTACCCAGTTCGGTGATTCGAGGTTTTCACGCTGCAGCGCCGCATCACCCAGGCCGCCGGTTTCCTGGGCCGTGTCAGCGTCGCCGGTCATGTCGACGGGAGCGGCAGTGGCGGCTTCTGCCGTCTGTGAGTCGCGGCTGGCCTCGCCGCTGGCCTCGCCTGTCGCTGAGGTTGCGGTGGCATCGGCTGTGTCGTCTGCAGGTGTCGCGTCGTCGTTGGCGGCAGCACGCGCGGTTGCATTCGCTGTGTCGCTTGCCGTATCGGTCGTATTGTCTGTGTCTGTGTCTGTGTCTGTGTCTGTGTCTGTGTCTGTGTCTGTGTCTGTGTCTGTGTCTGTGTCTGTGTCGCTGGTCGCGGCGACGCGGGTGCTGGTGTCGGTGTCGGTTTCGTTCTCGGTGTCAGCGGCTCGAGCGGCCGTTGCGTCACTGCCGGAATCCTCCGCACGGTTTGCGGCCGAGTCTGTCCCGGTGAGTGCGTCATCGGCTGCACTGCTGCTTGCGTCACCGGCCGTGTTTTCATCGGCCCCGCTGCTGGCGGCGTCACCGATCGTGTCACCACTGGCCCTGCTGCTGGCGGCATCGCCGGACTCAACATCGCCGGGCTCAGCATTGACGTTACGACGGCTGCCGGTCAGGGTGTTCTCCGTCAGGGCGTCATCGGTCTGGGCGCCACCGGTCAAGGTGTCGCTGCTGGAGAGGTCCGTTGGTGAGGCATTGTCTGTCGCGGTGTTTTTTCCCATGTCACCCTGGATGCCGGCGTCTTTCTCTTCACCGATCATGGCAAGGGTGTTGCCGGTCGCTGGCGCATCCTGTGCGGTGCCGTTCGTGTCGACGGCGGCATCATGATCGACCGGACTCGGCGAACGCCACAGAAGTCCGATACCGATCAGGATTGCGGCCAGTGCCCCGAGGCCGAACTTCCACAGGCGTCCGCGGCCGTTGTCCACCGTGCCACGCAGAAGGTGGCCGAAACCACCGTTTGTGCGCACTGACGTTTCGTCACCGTGAAGGGCACTGACGTCTTCGTTGATGAGTTGTGCTGCTGCCTGCTGAAGTGCCGCCGGGTAGCCGCCGGATTCGGCCATCAGGTGATCGATGTCCTCTTCGCTGAACGGCAGTTCGCCATCGTAGCCGGCCATGGCGAAGCGCTGCTCGAGGAAGGCGACGGCTCGCGTCCGGTCCATCGGTTCGATCGCCAGGCTCGAATAAGGCAGGTCGGCGCCACCGGGGAGGAGTTCCGGGATGCGATTCTCGAAATCCTCGGGTGCAGCGAGGGCTACGCGCAGCACCGAATCGAACTGGCGGTTCATGTACAGCATGCCGGAGAGCAGCTTGATCAGTTCGGCATCTCCGGTGAGGTGCGCGTCGTCGAGGAGCACGGTGCTGATACGGTTCTGATCGACCAGTGACTGCAGCTTCGGTGCCAGTGCATCGAGAATGTCCGGCAGGCTCTCGGGCGGTTCGGTCTGGAAGGCTTCGAGCATGCCGGCAAAGAGATTCAGGGTGCTGAACTTCGGTCCGCCCGTGACCGGAAAGCACAGCACACGATTGCCGCCGTGGTTCGCGAGCAGTCTCAACAGCGTGGATTTTCCCGCGCCCGGTCCGCCGAGAATCAGCAGGAGATCATCTCCCGTGATCAGTGCCTGCCGGATTTCGGTCAGGAGTTCGGCGGTGTTCTCGTCGGTGTCGCTGCTGGCTGTGTCTTCTTCGTCCACGAACGGCTGGCGCAGCAGGTCAAGTGCCGTGACTGCGGCATCGGACAGCAGCGGCGCTTCAGCAGATTCGGGCGATTCCGGTGACGACATCAAACTATGACCTGGCAATGAAACGGTGTCGGGAATATCTGTCGAGCATAGTACAAGACGCCCCGCGTGGCCTTGAATCTCAGGCCGTGAAGTGCTCGAGGGTGCGCTGGAGTGCTGCCGGATCGTGATCACGGCTGACGAAGGCTTCGCCGATCCCCTGCAGGAGAATGAGCCGGATTTCGCCGTCGGCAACCTTCTTGTCGCGTGCCATGTACTGCATGAAGCGCTCGGGCGTCATTGCCGCGGGGGGTGCAATCGGCAAGCCGGCGCGTTTGATCAACGTCGTGCCGCGCTCGGCCGAGACGGCATCGAGAAGGTCCAGCGACTGCGAGAGGTGCATGGCCATGACCATGCCGGCGCCGACGGCCTCGCCGTGCAGCCATTCGCCGTAACCCATGGCCGCTTCGATGGCGTGGCCGAAGGTGTGTCCGAGGTTCAGCAGCGCCCGCTGGCCGCGCTCGGTTTCATCCGCCTCGACCACGCGTGCCTTGATTTCGCAGCAGCGGCGGATGGTGGTGGCGGTGGCGTCACTGTCGCCCGCGAGCACCGCGTCGAGATTCGTTTCGAGCCAGGTGAAGAAGTCGGCGTCGATGATGAGCCCGTACTTGATGACTTCGGCGAGGCCCGCGTGCAGTTCGCGTTCGGGCAGGGTGCGCAGTGTGCGGGTGTCGGCCACCACGGCCACCGGCTGATGGAAGGCGCCGATCATGTTCTTGCCGAGTGTGTGGTTGACGGCGGTCTTGCCCCCGACCGAGGAGTCGACCTGGGCGAGCAGTGTTGTCGGGACCTGGATGTAATCGACGCCACGCTGGTAGCAGGCGGCAGCGAAACCCGCCATGTCGCCGATGACGCCGCCACCAAGTGCGATCACCGTGGCGCCGCGGTCGAATCCGCCTTCGAGCAGGGCCGTGAACACCGCGTCGAGCGTGTCCATCGACTTGAAGGCTTCACCGTCGGGCAGAATCACGCTGTCCGCCGGGGTGTTGCCGAGCGCGTCGAGCAGGGTGTCGAGGTAGAGCGGCGCGACCGTGGTGTTGGTCACGACCAGTACCCGTCTGCCCGAGAGCGCCGACCAGGTGTCGGCCTGAGCGAGCAGTCCCTCGCCGATGGTGATCGGATAGCTGCGATCGCCGAGGTCGATGGCGACGTGCTGTATGGCAGAAGAGGTCATGCAGTTTCAGCTCTTGTTGGTGGAAGCAATGAGGTCGTGCCGCTTGAGATGGTTGAGGATGCGTGTGACGACATGGTGCATGCGGCGCGAATCGGTGGCGATCTCGACGTCGGCCACGGCCCGGTAGATGGGTTCGCGCTCGCGCATCAGTTCGGCAAGGCGTTGTTTCGGGTTCGCGGTCTGCAGCAGCGGGCGCGAGGTATCGCCCGAGACACGCCGGAACTGTTCGTCGGGGTCGACCTTGAGCAGAATGACATGACCGCGGCGGCGCAGACGTTCGCGGTTGGCCTCCCTGAGCACCGCGCCTCCACCTGTTGCCAGCACGACGTCGGGCAGGTTCGTGAGTTCGTCGATGATGCGCTCTTCGCGTTCGCGAAACCCGGTTTCCCCCTCGTATTCGAAGATGGTGGGAATGTCGACACCGCAGCGCTCTTCGATTTCGCGGTCGCTGTCGTGGAACCCGTAGCCGAGCCGACGCGCCAGCGCCCGCCCGACGCTGCTCTTGCCGGCCCCCATCGGCCCCACGAGAAAGATGCTGCTCAAGAGAGGCTTTGAATCACGCGCGAAAGATCGTCTGATTCTAATGCACTTGCTCGAGCACGTCGCCATTGCGGGCAGCAGCATCCCTTGACGGTCGGTCTGGTCGGTCTGGTCGGTCTGGTTGGTCTGGTTGGTCTGGTCAGTCTGGTCAGTCTGGTCAGTCTGGTCGGGCGGCTCGCGTCGCAACGAAAAAGGCCCGCCGGGGGAGGCGGGCCTTTCGCTGTTGCTGACAGGAAGCACCGCTTCCCGCCGCGTCGATCGATCAGTAGTCGATCGACACGTTTTCCTTGATGATCCTGGGCGTCACGAATACCAGCAGTTCGGATTTCTCGTCCTGCTTGGTGGAGCGCTGGAAGAGTTTGCCGATCAGCGGCAGCTTGCCGAAGAAGGGCACGAAGTCGCGGTCATCGATGATCGACTGCTCGTAGACGCCGCCGAGTACCACGGTCTCGCCGTTGTCCACCAGCACCTGGGTACTGAGTTCGCGGGTGTCGATACTCGGCACGTTGAGCTGACCTGCGCCGAAGATCTGACCGACGGTGTCCTTGTTCACCTGCAGATCCATCACGATGCGATCGTCGGGCGTGATCTGCGGCTTGACCTTCAGGCCCAGTACGGCCTTGCGGAAGGATACCGAGGCAGCACCGCTCGAAGAGGCTTCGAGGTAGGGGATTTCCACGCCCTGCTCGATGTAGGCTTCGTGCTGGTTGGCCGTGATCACACGCGGGCTCGAGATCACTTCACCGGTGCCTTCTGCCTGCATGGCCGAGAGTTCGAGTTCGAGCAGCGTGCCGAAGGGGAGTTTGGCAAGTGCGATGCCGAGCGATCCGGCCGGGTTCGAGGCCGGCAGATTCACGTTGAAGCGGTCGGACGTCGAGAGACTGTCATTGTTGCCGAGGTCGGTAACGCCGTTGGCGTTACCCGAGAGCAGGAAGCCGTCGCCGCGTTCGCCACCGGGATTGGCGGTGTTGCGGTTGTAACCCCAGCGGATGCCGAGCTCGCGGTTGAAGTCATCGGAAGCGACCACGATGCGCGATTCGATCAGTACCTGACGAACCGGCACGTCGAGTCGATGCAGCACGGCACGGATCTCCGCGAGCTGGTCGACTGTGTCGTTGATCAGCATGGTGTTGGTGCGCTTGTCGACGGAGACGCTGCCGCGCTCGGTCAGGAGACCACCTTCTTCGGACTTCAGCAGCATGGCAAGCTCGGCTGCCTTGGCGTAGTTGGCCTGGAAATATTCGGTGCGCAGCGGTGCAAGTTCGATCTTCTGCTGCATGCCTTCGAGTTCGATACGCTCGCGCGAGGCGATCTCTTCGGCCGGGGCGATCATGATGACGCTGCCGGCCTGACGCTTGCCGAGGGCTTTCGTCTGCAGAATGATGTCAAGGGCCTGATCCCAGGGTACGTTCTTCAGCCGCAGCGTCAGCTTGCCCTTGACCGAGTCACTGACGACGATGTTGAGGTCGGTGAAGTCGGCGAGCAGCTGCAGTACCGAGCGCACTTCGATGTCCTGGAAGTTCAGCGAGAGCTTTTCGCCGACGTAGCCGAATTTGGCCTTGCGGTTTTCCTCGATTTCTTCCTTGCTCATCGGCTTCAGTTCCACGGTGAACATGTCGTCCGACTGGTAGGCGAGTTGTTCGAACTCCTGCGTGGCGGGCTGGATGATCACCTTGGTGCCGCGCTTGTTCGAGATCGCGTCGATGAACTGAACCGGTGTGCCGAAGTCCATGACGTCGAGTCGACGCTGGAGTTTCGCGGCGAGGTCGGTGTCGGGGAATTCGACGATGATGCGTCCACCTTCCTCGCGCATGTCACTGACGACGCCGGCCGAAGAGAGGTTGAACATCACGCGGCCTTCGCCCATCGGGCCGCGGCGGAAATCGAGGCCGTCGATGGAGTTGCGGCTGGCGACCACCGGGCCGGCGGCCGTCGCCGCGGTGTTCTGATCCAGCAGGATCGAGTTCTTCGTCGCGGCGGCGCTGCCTGCAGCCTTGCCGCGGGATTCAAGCCGAGCCGAGTCATTGCTCTTGTCGTCGAGCGTGACGAGCAGCTTGTTGCCCTGTACCGAGGTGTAGTAGGGCGTCATCGATGCGAGATTGATGACCACACGGGTGCGGCCACCGGCCTCGACCGTCGAGACGTGCTGCAGGAGCCCCGAGCTGATGTCGACGCGACGTTCGTCGAGTTCGTTGCTCGTGTCCTTCAGATCCAGTGCAATGCGCGCCGGATTGTCGATGGTGAAGGCCTGCGGGTTGGCAGCGGGTGCGGCGAGCGTGAGCTCCACCTGCTGCTTGTTGCCCGGCAGGGTCACGTGGTTCACGTCCAGCAACTGGTTGCTGGCAGCCTGGAGCTGCTGGCTCGCCAGAGCGATGCCGGCGAGCACGGCGAGGGAAGTTGCACGAATGACAGAGCGCATGTTGCCCCGGCCGTTTCGATACAGGTTTACACGGGCTTGCATTTTCATCTCCGTATTCATGATCAGTCTTCAGTCATGGCGAGCTGGGCGTCGCGGTTGACCCAGCCACTGAGGCCATCAGGCACGAGCTCGACAATGTCGATGCGGTTTTCCGACACCGACACGATCCGGCCGTGGTTCTGTCCGGCATAGTTGCCGGGCTGCACACGGTGAATCGTGCCGTCGGGGTCCTTGACCAGCCCCCAGGTCTGGGCTTTCTGTTGCAACAATCCGACCATCTTCAGCGAGTCGATCGGATAGCTTTCGAGTGGTTCGCGTCGACGCGTGGTCTGGGGACGGGGCCCGGTGTACTCGGTGTCGTCGACCCTGGTGGACACGGTGCCGACGAGTTCGGTCTGGGCGCGGAAGGGATCGCGTACATCGAAGGCGTCGTAGGCAAAGGTCTGGTACGGCGGAAACTCGGGCAAGGGTTCAACCTGGCCATGATGCTTGTGCTTCGTCTCTTCGATGAAGCGTTCGAGATCCGACTGGTCGTTGCTACAGGCACCGAGCAGGGCAGCCAGGCCGAGCAGCAGCGGTATTGGAGTCAGGCGGCGCATGGCTTATTCGTCCTCCTCGAGATAGCGGTAGGTGGTGGCCACCAGCTCCATCTTCAGCTCGCCCGTCATGTTCGACGGCCGTGCACTGGTGCTGCGCTGTTTAAGATCCTCGATGTTGATGCCGTTGAGCGTCACGATGCGAGGCAGAGCGGCAAGGCCACTGATGAACTGGCCGAACTGGTGGTATTGGCCGCTTACCTGTATTTCTATCGGGTACTCGGCATAGAACTCCCGTGGCACTTCGCTCTGCGGTTTGAAGTACTTGACCTCGAGACCACTGGCCACACTGGTTTGCGACAGGTCGACGAGCAGACTCTCGATGTCGGTCTTGTTCGGCAGCTGGCGAAGCATGACGTTGAAGGTCTTCTTCATTTCTTCGAGCTGCTCGACGTAGGCTGAACGGTTGGCCGCCTTCGATTGCTCGGTGTCGAACTTGATGCGGAGTTCCTGCTCTTTCGCCTGAACGGTCCTGAGCTTGTCGCGCTGAGGCTGGATCAGGAAGTGGAAGATCAGACCCAGCACCACGGCGCAGCCGATCATGATGGTGATGATGCGAAGCGGCAGGGGGGCCGTGCCGATGCGCTTGAGATCCTCAACATCGATGTTGATGTCAGATGTCATTCTCGTCTTCCTCCGTTTCGGCTTCCGGTCGCACCTGTTTCACGCTCAGCGTGAAGTTCGAAATGACGTCGTTGTCGTCGGCCTTGATCACGTCCAGGCGCGGATCGGCGAAGTAGTCGCTCCGGTCCATGCGACGCATCAGGGCCGAGACGCGGGCGTTGGATTCGGCGCGCCCTTCGAGAATCAGCCGGTCTTCGCCTTCCTGACGCATGTTGGTGAGGAAGATGCCGTCGGGGAGACGTGTCGCCACTTCCTGGAAGGTGTGCACGATCTGCGGACGCTGGCCCTGCAACTGCTGGATGATTTCCATGCGTGCAAGGAGGTTGTTCTTGGTTTCCTCGAGTTCCTTGATCTCCTTGAGTTCTTCCTGAAGGAGAGCGATCTCGGAATCGAGACGCTGGTTGCGCTTCTCCTGGAAGGCCACCTTGTCGTCGAAGAACTTGTAGCCACCGAAGCCGGCGCCTCCGGCAAGGGCCATGCACAAGGCCATGAGGATGCCGAATTCGATGTTCTTCTCCCGGCGGTAGGTCTCGCGCCAGGGAAGAAGGTTGATGCGGGTCATTTCTGTACTCCTCTGAGTGCGAGACCGCAGGCGATCATCATCGCCGGGCCATCGTCATGCAGACGCTGGGCGGGAATGTCGGAACCGATCGGCATGTGGGCGAAGGGCTCGGCGATCACGGTCGGTGTGCCGATGCGTTGTTCGATGAGTTCGCGGATGTCCGGGATGCCGGTGCAGCCACCTGCCATGACGATGTGATCGACGTAGTCGTTCTTGTCGGCAGAGAAGAAGAATTGCAGGAAGCGATTGGCCTGCTGCACGAGAAGATCGCGGAAGGGATTCAGCACGTCCTCTTCGTAGGTGTCGGGAAGACCGCCGGTGCGCTTGACGCGGCCGGCATCCTCGAAGGAGAGGCCGTAGCGGCGCATGATTTCCTCGGTCAGCTGCTTGCCGCCGAAGGGCTGTTCACGCGTATAGATGAGTTCGCGATCGCGAAGCACGCAGAGGCTCGTCATGCTCGCACCGATGTCGAGAATCGCCACCGTCTGACCGGCACCACCGTCGGGAATCTGGTGCTCGATCAGCTGGAAGGCGTTTTCCATCGTGTAAGGTTCGACATCGACGATCTTCACGTCGAGGCCACCGATCTCGGCTGCCGCGGTGCGATCCTCGACGTTCTCGCTTCGCGAGGCTGCCAGCAGCACGTCGATCATGTCGGCGGCATGTTCGGAAGGGCCTTTCACGAAGAAGTCGAGATTCACTTCCTCGAGCGAGTAGGGAATGTACTGGTCGGCCTCGAGCTGGATCTGGGCGTCGAGCTCATGATCCTTGAGCCCTTCGGGCATCTGGATGACCTTGGTAATGACCATCGCGCTCGGTACCGCCACGGCGCAGGCCCTAGTGCGAGTACCCGAACGCTTGACGGCGCGCGCGATAGCGTCGCCCACCGCCTCGACGTCCTGCAGGTTCTTTTCGTTGACCGCGTTTGCCGGCAGGGGCTCGACGGTGTAACTGACCACCTTGTACCCCTTCTTGGTGCTCTTGAGTTCGAGCAGCTTGACCGAGGTCGCGGTGATGTCCAGGCCGAGCATGCCGGCGCTTCGTGCTGAGAATTTGAGTGCCATGTCAGGTTTAGCGCCAGAAACGTGCAATTCCTTAGGGGGAGCGTTCATTGCAATCCCCCGGAAATTCGAACTGGTTCGCAATCCTCCATTCGAGTGGTACATCGACATTGCTTCTGACCGGCAGCCCGATCGCACCTTTTCGGTCATGGCGCGTCCAACCGACGACTGATGACGATGCCGCGGCATGTCGGAACATTGACGAATGGCCGGTCAGCATGACGACCGGGGAGTCAGTTCGGACGGCGTTCGCGTGCGACAGCCACCAGCGGGCAATTGCTATAATTCCTTGATCCAGAAAGGCTCACGGCCAATCCATGCCAGAATCAACTACCCGTCAACGGAGCCGTGCCGGTTCCCGGCGCTCCCGTTCGGGGCAGCGAAGAACCGGCTGGCTGATGTTTCTATTCAAATGGCTTGCCATCGCTGGTGTTGCCGGCGCGCTGCTGGTCGCGATCGGTGTCGGATATCTCTATTTCAAGATCTGGCCCACACTTCCGGACGTGCAGCAGCTCCGTGAAGTGCAGTTGCAGGTGCCGCTTCGCATCTACACTGCCGAGGGCGATCTGATTGCCGAATACGGTGAAAAGCGGCGCGAACCCGTGATGATCTCCGAGGTGCCGGATTCCCTGAAATACGCCATCATCGGCGCCGAAGACGCGCGTTTCTACAAGCATCCCGGGGTCGACTGGCAGGGTCTGGCGCGTGCCGGACTGCATCTTCTCCGCACCGGCAGAAAGGGCCCCGGTGGCAGCACCATCACCATGCAGGTGGCAAGAAACTTCTTTCTCACGAACGAAGTCACCTACTCGCGCAAGATCAACGAGATCTTTCTGGCCCTGAAGATCGAGCAGGAACTCGACAAGGATCAGATCCTCGAGCTCTACATCAACAAGATCTATCTCGGCAATCGCTCCTACGGCTTTGCGGCCGCCTCCAGGGTCTACTATGGCAAGAGGATCAGTGATCTCGATCTTGCCGAATCGGCGATGCTGGCCGGACTGCCGAAGGCGCCATCGCGCTACAACCCCATCGTCAATCCCGAACGCGCGTTGCTGCGACGCAACTATGTCCTGCGGCGTCTGAAGGACATCGGCTTCATCGATGCAGCGGCGATGAAATCGGCGCAGGCGCAACCGGTTACCGCCAGGCTTCACTACGCACGCCCCGAAACCGAGGCGCACTATGTGGGCGAGATGGTGCGTGCACGCATTCAGGAGCTCTTCGGCGACAAGTGGGCAACCGCGGGTTACAGCGTCTACACCACCATCGAGTCCGCGGCGCAGGAGACAGCCAACAAGGCGCTCAGGCGTGGTCTCTACGACTACGAGCGTCGTCACGGCTACACGGGACCGGTGACGGTTATCGAGGCCGAACTGCTCGAGAACCCGGAAACGCTGCTGGAAGCTCTCGACGAGTTGCCGACCCCCGCCGATCTCATGCCGGCGGCCGTGGTGTCGGTCGAGCCCGAGTCACTGTCTCTCGTGAGCGCTTCCGGTGCCAGGACGGATTTCACGCTCGAACAGCTCGCCTGGGCGCGTGAGCGTATCTCGGTCGATCAACTCGGCGAGGAAATCACCGATCTCACCAGCGTGTTCGCACCCGGTCACGTGGTGTACGTCAGCGAGAACGATGAAGGTGAACTGCGTATCGTGCAGGAACCCGGCGTCGAGGCAGCCTTCGTCGCACTCGATCCGAAAACGGGCGGCATTCTGGCGCTTGTCGGTGGCTACGACTACTACCGCAGCAAGTTCAATCGTGTGGTTCAGGCCAGGCGTCAGCCCGGGTCGAGTTTCAAGCCTTTCGTCTATTCCGCGGCACTGGATGCCGGGGAAACCGCAGCTTCGATCTACAACGACGCACCGGTGGTCTTTCACGACAATGCGCTCGAGGATGAATGGCGGCCGCAGAACTACAGCGGCCGTTTCTACGGGCCGACGCGCCTCCGTGAAGCGCTGGTACGCAGCCTGAACCTCGTCTCGGTGCGCGTGCTGCGGGAGATCGGCATACGCTACACGGTCGAATACGCCACACGGTTCGGTTTCGAGCGCAAGAACATGCAGGAAGATCTCTCACTGGCACTCGGCAGCGCCAACGTCACGCCGCTGGAGATGGCACGCGGCTTTGCGGTGTTTGCCAACGGTGGTTATCGGGTCGAGCCCATCTACATTGATCGGGTCATGGCACCGAACGGCAAGGTGCTCTACCAGGCGCCCGAAGTGGTGCTTTGCGATGACTGCGACCCCGCCATGGAAAGTCCGCTGGTCGACGAGGTCAGTGAAGAAGACAACATGACTGGGGCTGAGAACGCCGAGCCGGATGTTGCCGGAGCGCTACCTGCCGACGCAGCGGCTGGCGCCGATTATTCCGAAGGCGAAGATGCCGACAGCAGCGTCAATCTTGCTGCCGCCAGGGAGTTGGAACGTGTGACCCTCGATACCGTTGACGCACCCCGCGTCATCGATGCGAGAAACGCCTTTCTCATGAGCAGCTTCATGCGCGATGTGATACTGCGCGGTACCGCCAGGAAAGCCGGTAAAGCCCTTGGCAGGACGGATCTCGCCGGCAAGACCGGGACCACCAACAACTACCTCGACGCCTGGTTCGTGGGCTTCGGGCCCGACACCGTCGCTGCCGCCTGGATCGGCTCCGATGGGCTCGAACCACTCGGCCGTGCGGAATCAGGCGGCACTGCCGCGCTGCCGATCTGGACACGCTACATGGCGACGATGCTTGATGGTGTGCCCGAACAGGAACTGGTCGAGCCGCCCGGAATGCTGAGGCAGCGTGTCGACCGCAGGACCGGAGAAGCACGCAGTGGTGAAGGCACGGTGCTCGAATGGTTCTATGAAGAGAATCCACCCGAGGCCGATGAAACTGCCGAACTCGCGAACGGAGGTACCGACGGCAGTGGCAAAGCGGATGGCACAGGTGACGCCGGTAACGGCGCGGATGCCGACTCGGTCGATGGCGCCGATGATGCCACTTCCTCGGGCAGCAAGAATGGCAGGGGGACAACCGTTCCCAGGACGCGCGAGCAGAGGGTCAGGGACGTCGAGCAGTTGTTCTGAAGCTTGCCGTGCCGGCCCCCCGCCGGGGGGCGACGCGGGCAGGAACGGCCGCGTTTCCGTCGCCAGCAGTGCACGAGTTGCCGTGCCACGGGTGAGTGGGTTGGGGTTTGCGTGGGTATAGGGTGTGGATGAAAAACAGGGGATGTAAGGTTTTGTCCGTTCCCTTTCTCATCTGGGCTGAAGCACGAATGCGTCACTGCCACCGCTGATGCTTGTTGCGGAGGTCAGGCGCCAATTCTGCTGCTGGCCGTCGGCATTCACGGGTTCGAGTTGCAGATTCCAGTGGCCGTCGTCTGGGAACCCGGCTGCGCCACCGACGGCGACATAGCGTCCGGCGCCGACGTGCTCGAAGACGATGGTTCTGTCTTCCTCGGCGAAGGCGACGTGGATCCATTGCAGTTGCAAACTGGGCGGCAGGGCGTCCGCCGCCGCTGTGTCATCGAATTCGAGTTGGATGATGCCGTCGGTTCCCGAGGTTTCGATACTGGCCGTGACGCCGAGGCTCGCGGCCAGTCGATCTCGTTCAAGGCGCTGGTTGATGGCCTTGCCTTCCTTGTAGTAGTCGTCCACCACCAGCGAATTGTTGGTACTGAGCGACAGCGTGATCATGAGGATGCCGAGCAGCACCGATACGGCCGGGATGCTGATCAGTATCCAGGGCCAGCGATGGCGATACCAGGGAGCTGTGCTGTCTGCGTGATCCTGCGATGATGCCTCGGTGCTGGATGCGCGGTTGTCGGATGAGCGGGTGGAGGGCCTGTCCATCAACGCCTCGGCAGGAAGAAGGGTGCTTCCTCGACCCGTTGAACCGAGGGGTCATCCTTGGCCGTGATGATGAAATCGATGCTGTTGCTGCCCGGCTTGCCCCCTTCGGGGTTGGCGCGTACGCGCACCGGGATCAGGCGATGGGAGGCGCTTTCCACCGCGATTTCCGTTTCGGTATCGATGGTGATGTCGTTCATGCCCTGTACTTCGAGCGTGAAGACTCGGTCGACTTCGGCGCTGTTGATGAGGTTGATGCGGAAAACGTTCTCGATCATGCCGTTCTTCACTTCACGTGACAAGGTGCCGCGATCGCGCATGATGTCGACCTTCAATGGAATGCGATTGCCGAGGCTGAAGAGGAGGGCCGTTACCACGGTGAGAATGATGCCCGAGTAGAGGAACACACGCGGACGCAGAAGATGACGGAACGCCTCGTTCGGGTTGCCACCGCTCTCCATGTTGTTGAGGGTGTCGTAACGCACGAGGCCTTTCGGATACCCGACCTTCTCCATGACCTGATTGCAGACGTCGATGCAGGCGGCGCAGCCGATGCACTCGTACTGCTGTCCGTCACGGATATCGATGCCGGTGGGGCAGACCTGGACGCAGAGATTGCAGTTGACGCAGTCGCCGAGATTGAGGGTGGCCGGGTCGGCCTTCTTCGAGCGTGCACCGCGCGGCTCACCGCGCTTCTCGTCGTAGGTGATGACAAGCGTGTCCCGGTCGACCATGACACCCTGAAAGCGCGCATAGGGGCACATGTACTTGCACACCTGTTCGCGCAGAAAGCCAGCGTTGCCGTAGGTGGCGAAGCCGTAGAAGAACACCCAGAAGGCCTGCCAGGGGCCGAGCGAGAAGGCAGCCATCTGCACCGCGAGTTCACGGATGGGCGTGAAATAGCCGACGAAGGTGAAGCCCGTGAACAGGGAGAAGGCAATCCAGACGGCATGCTTGGTGGCCTTGATGCGGTACTTCCTGAACGAAGCCGGGCTCTTGTCGAACTTCATGCGCTTGTTGCGATCGCCCTCGATCTTTCTTTCGATCCAGAGGAAGATCTCGGTGTAGACCGTCTGCGGGCAGGTGTAGCCGCACCAGAGACGCCCGGCCACGGTGGTGAACAGGAAAAGCGACATCGCGGAAATCACGAGCAATGCCGTCAGGTAGATGAAATCCTGCGGGTAGAGCACAAGACCGAAGATGTGGAACTTCCGCGTGCCGAGGTCGAAGAGCACGGCCTGGCGGTCGTTCCAGTTCAGCCATGGCAGACCGTAGAAGACGATCTGGGTCAGGAACACCATGGCCCAGCGCCAGCGTGCAAACAGCCCGGTAACCGCGCGCGGATACACCTTCTTGCCAGTTTCCAGAAGCAGGTGTTGTTGCTCTTCCTCTGCCGGCTTCGGCTTCTTGACTCGATGCAGCGGACGAGCCTCGGGCCTGTCAGGCCCCGAGGCGGCCGTGCTGGTGGTATCGCTGCTGCTCATCGGAGGCGGCTCTGTCTACTTGGTCAGGTTGTCGGCAGGAAGTCGGGTGGGTGGAGTGCTTACTGCGTGACGCTTTCGCCACTTGCCGCACGCTCTTCGTTCGAGAGGCTCCAGATGTAGGCAGCCAGCACATGTGCCTTGCCTTCGCCGACACGCTCGCCGAAGGACGGCATCTGATTGTTGAAGCCGTTCCTGATGGCGTGCTTGATCGAATCGATCGAGCCGCCGTAGAGCCAGGTGTCATCGGTGAGATTCGGGGCACCGATGGCGGGGAGTCCCGTGGCGTCGGGGCCATGGCAGGCGCTGCACACTGCCCATTTGGTTTCTCCCTTCGCGGCAAGTGCGGCATCGTGGTCACTGCCCGAGAGCGAGAGCACGTAGTTGGCCATGGCGTCGAGATCTTCCTCGGTGTTGCCGATGGCCTCGAGCATCGTCGGCATCACGGCCGTGCGCCCGTTCTGGATCGTGTGCTTGATGTACTCCGGATCGCCGGCACCGAGCCAGTCGTTGTCGGCAAGGTTCGGGAAGGAGCGCGAGCCGCGCGCATCCGAACCGTGACACTGGGTGCAGTAGGTGAGGTAGAGGCGCTCGCCCATGGCCACCGCTTCGGGGTTGTTCGATACATCGGCGATGTCCATGTCGAGGTATTTCTCGAACAGTGGGTCATAGGCCGCAGCTGCCCTGGCCATCTCGCTTTCGTACTGTTTGGCCGAGGTCCATCCAAGCATGCCTCTGATGTTGCCGAGTCCGGGGTAGAGAAACAGGTAGTAGACCGCGAAGGCGCAGGTGGAGTAGAAGAGATACAGCCACCAGCGCGGCAGTGGATTGTTGTATTCCTCGAGGTCGTCATCCCAGACGTGACCGGTGGTGCCCACTTCACCGTCGGCCGGCTTCTCCGGAGCACGCTGATTGGCGACCCAGTAGGCAAGCCAGTAGCAGCCGAAGATGGAGACACCCGAAACCAGGATGATGTAAAGGCTCCAGCCGGATGAAAAGAAATCAGCCATGGTGTTTCAGCTCCTCGGCAGCGTCGTGTTCGATGGTGCGATTCTGCATGTCGTCGTCGGCGAAAGGGAGGTTTGCCGCTTCGTTGAAGTCCTGTTTGCGCCGGCTGCTCCACGCCCAGAACACGATGCCGATGAAGGCGATGAAGCTCAGCAGGGTGATCAGGGAACGGGCATCGTTCAACAGATCCATCATTCACCCCCTGGCTTGATGGTGGTGCCGAGACCCTGGAGGTAGGCAATCACGGCATCGATTTCGGCTTTTCCTTCGAGCATGGCCGGTGCGCTGGCGATGGTTTCCTCGTCATAGGGATGGCCGAGCACCTGCAGCGCCCTGAGTTTCGTCACGATGAGCTCGGGATCGAGCATGTTCGTCTCGAGCCAGGGATAGGCTGGCATGTTGCTTTCGGGCACGATGTCACGCGGGTTGTAGAGATGGACGCGGTGCCATTCGTCGCTGTAGCGACCGCCCACGCGGTGGAGATCCGGTCCGGTGCGTTTGCTGCCCCACTGGAAGGGGCGGTCGTAGACATATTCACCGGCCACCGAATAGGGGCCGTAGCGTTCGGTTTCGGCGCGGAAGGGGCGGATCATCTGCGAGTGACAGTTGTAGCAGCCTTCACGCACGTAGACATCACGTCCCGCCAGTTCGAGCGGACTGTAGGGTTCGAGCCCGGCCACGGGTTCGGTGGTGGACTTCTGGAAGTAGAGCGGCACGATTTCCACGAGGCCGCCTACCGATACCAGTGCAACCACCAGCACCACCATGAGGAACGTGTTGCGTTCGATGAGGTCGTGTGAGAATTTCATGTCTCGCGTCTCCTCAGTTGGCAGCGCCGCTGGCAGCCGGCATGGCGGCAGGCAGCTCCCGGGCACCGATCACGGCATCGTACTGCCGGCCCTGTCTGATCGTCATGACCATGTTCCAGGTCATGATGAGCATGCCGCTCAGGTACAGCAGACCGCCGCCGAAGCGCACCACGTAGTAGGGGTAGGTGGCCTTGACGCTCTCGACGAAGGCATAGGTGAGCGTGCCGTCGGGGTTGGTGGCGCGCCACATCAGTCCCTGCATGACGCCGGCAATCCACATCGCGGCGATGTAGGCAACGATGCCGAGGGTCGCGATCCAGAAGTGCAGTTCGATGGCGCGCACGCTGTACATCTCGCGCTGGCCGAAGAGCCTCGGCAGCAGGTAGTAGATCGAACCCATGGAGATGAGACCCACCCAGCCGAGGGCACCGGAGTGCACGTGGCCGACGGTCCAGTCGGTGTAGTGCGAAAGCGCGTTCACCGTCTTGATGGCCATCATCGGGCCTTCGAATGTCGACATGCCGTAGAAGGAGAGCGACACGATCAGGAACTTCAGGATCGGGTCGGTACGGAGTTTGTGCCAGGCGCCCGACAGCGTCATGATGCCGTTGATCATGCCGCCCCAGGAAGGCGCGAGGAGAATCAGCGAGAACACCATGCCGAGCGACTGTGTCCAGTCGGGCAGGGCGGTGTAGTGCAGGTGGTGAGGGCCGGCCCACATGTAGGTGAAGATCAGCGCCCAGAAGTGCACGATCGAGAGCCGGTAGGAGTAGATCGGACGCTCGGCCTGCTTCGGAATGAAGTAGTACATCATGCCGAGGAAGCCTGCAGTCAGGAAGAAGCCCACGGCGTTGTGGCCGTACCACCACTGCACCATGGCATCCTGCACGCCCGCGTAGGCCGAATAGGATTTGGTCATGGTGACCGGCAGTGCGGCGCTGTTGACGATGTGCAGGATGGCAACCGTCAGGATGAAGGCGCCGTAGAACCAGTTGGCCACGTAGATGTGTGGCGTCTTGCGCTTCAGGATGGTGCCGAAGAAGACGATCGCGTAGGAGACCCAGACAAGCCCGATGAGGATGTCGATGGGCCACTCGAGTTCGGCGTATTCCTTCGACTGGGTGATGCCCAGTGGCAGGGTGATGGCTGCCAGCACGATGACTGCCATCCAGCCCCAGAAGGTGAAGGCCACCAGCGGTCCGCCCCATAGCCTGGCCTGGCAGGTGCGCTGCACCACATAATAGGATGTGGCGAAGAGTGCGCTGCCGCCGAAGGCGAAGATGACTGCATTGGTATGCAGGGGTCTGAGCCGCCCGTAGCTGAGCCAGGGAATGCCATGAAAGAGATCGGGCCAGGCAAGCTGGGCGGCGACGGTCAGGCCCACTCCCATCCCTACCACACCCCAGACCACGGTCATGACGGCAAACTGCCGCACGACCTTGTAGTTGTAGGTGTCGCCGCTGACGGACTCGTCAGCCGCGACTGCTGTGGCTTCGTTCATTCAATGACCTCCGACGAGCGTCTTGCGCATCTGTTGACTCAATCGAGCAAGTATCAATGAGTGGTGTCGGAAGGCTCTTGATCCAGGTCAAGGGCGCTGCGATCAGCGTGTTGCAACTGTCGATTCGGCGATGCCGATTCGTCTCACCGGCTCCACTGGCGGCGTCATCCGGCTGCTCTGCCTGGTCATTGTCCGAGCAAGGTCACCTTGCGGACTTGTCGGACGACGGCGCGGGTGATTGTTCGGGTGTGACGTCGGTCTCATCGGGCGGCAACGGTGGCCGATCATCGTCCAGCAATACGCTGAAGGCCGGTCCCTGATCGTCATCGAACTGGCCCGTGGCGCTCATGCGGAAGAACAGCACGATGGCCACGAGTACGGCGATGAGCGAAAGCGGAACGAGCAGATACAGTGCTTCCATCAGGAATTCGCTCCCGGGCGTTCGCCTGCGGACAGGCGCGCCGCATCGGGTGAAACGGTGTCATCGAGGGTGGTGGCAGTGTCATCCGGGCCGCCGGACCCGGAAGCCAGAGGTAGTTCCGGAGCGTCACTCCGGCGCCACAGCCGTGCGGCGTTCAGCACCACGAGCAGTGAACTCGAGGCCATGCCGATGGCGGCGGCCCAGGGCGGCACGTGACCGCTGGCTGCAAGCGGGATGGCAATGACGTTGTAGAGCGCTGCCCAGGCAAGGTTCTGGCGCACGATGGAAACCGTCTGACCTGCCGTCGTCAGCAGTGCATCGATGGCGCCAAGGCTGCGGCGCAGCGACAGCACGTCGGCGGCATTGCGCGAGAGATCGCTCGCGTCGGCGACAGCCAGCGACACATCGGCGAGTGCCAGTACCGGTGCGTCGTTGAGTCCGTCGCCGATCATGAGCACTTTCCTGTCCGCTTGCTGCAGGCGCTCGACATAAGCCTGCTTGTCATCGGGCAACGCTTCCGCGGTAGATTCCTCGATACCGAGTTCTGCGGCCACGCGCTGGACTTCCGCACGGCGATCACCCGAGAGCAGGTGCAGCCGGAGCCCGCGTTCCCGGAGTGTTGCCACCAGCGTCTCGGCATCGGTGCGAATCCTGTCGGAGAAGAGAAATCGTGCCTCGGTGCGGATGGTTCCGTCGGCATCCTCGTGTGTCAGCCAGACTTCGCTGCCGGCAGTGTCGATTCGTGCGTTATCGACGGTTATTCGGTCGTTATGCGCACGATTCCGAATATCGGTATCGGTATCGGTATCGGTATCGGTATCGGTATTGGCGTTGGCGTTGGCGTTGGCGTTGGCGTTGGCGTTGGCGTTGGCGTTGGCGTTGGCGTTGGCGTTGGCGTTGGCGTTGGCGTTGGCGCGGTTCGTATCTGCGCCAGTGAACGGGGCGGTGCCGAGCCGCCAGGTGCCGTCCCGTTCATCCGCCGCCATCACGCCTTTGCCGGGGGTTTGCCGGGGGTGGTCGAATGCGAGCCCCCCGGGCAGCGAACCGGTGTCGGCAGCGGCCTCGCAGAGCGCGGTGGCCAGAGGATGTGACGCATCACGATCGAGTTCGGCGGCGATGGCCAGCGCCGCGGTGCGATCGAGCGCGCCGTACAGCGTGACGTCATCGAGACGTGGTTTGCCTTCGGTGAGTGTGCCGGTCTTGTCGAAGACGACATCGGTGACTGCGGCCAGTGTTTCCAGCACGTGCCCGCGGGTGACGAGGATGCGCCGTCGCAGCAAGGATCCGCTGGCCGCGGCAATCGCGGCGGGTGTTGCCAGCGACAGTGCACAGGGGCAGGAAACCACCATGACCGTGATGGCGATTTCGAGCGCGCGTGCGGGGCCTTCCGGCCACCAGTAGATGGCAACGCCGATCGAGATCAGCAGTACCGTCGCCACGAATACGGATGCCACCCGATCGGCGAGGCGCGCGAGTGCGGGTTTCGCTTCGGCTCCGCGTGCGATCAGGCGGTCGATGACCGAGGCGGTGCTGTCGCTCTGCGAACGCAATACGGACAGCTCGAGCGCCGATTCGGCCAACAGCGCGCCACCCGGAATGTCGTCGCCGGGAGCCACTGGCAGCAGTCGGCTTTCGCCGCTGAGCAGGGAAAGATCCACCGCGCCCTCGCCACGCACGACACGCGCATCCACCGGTACGCGTGCACCTGCTTCCACGGCGATGCACTCGCCTTTCACGAGGCGTATGGCGGGTACCTGTTCACGTTCGCCGTCATCATGGATGCGCGTTGCGCTCTCGGGCACGGCGGTGGCAATGTCGTCGATGCTGCGCATGGCACGCCGGCGTATGCGCCACTCGATGTACCGTGCGCCGAGCAGCAGAAACACGAACATGGTGACCGAATCGAACCAGGTTTCACCCTGGCCCGTCACCGTGGCGACGACGCTGGCCGTGAAGGCAACCAGCAGCGCAATCGAGACGGGTACGTCCATGCCTGCGTGACCACGACGCAGGTCACGCCAGGCGCCGGCAAGGAAGGGTTGAGCGGCATACAGGACGACCGGTGTGGTCAGCACCAGACTCGCCCAGCGGAGCAGCCGGAGGAAGCCCTCGCCGATGTCGCCATCGCCGGCAATGTAGCCGGGCAGTGCGTACATCATCACCTGCATCATGCCGATGCCCGCCACGAACAAGCGGCGCAGGAACTGACGCGATTCGGCCTGTAACTGAAGTTCGCGCGCCGCTGCATCGAAGGGCAGGGCCGAATAGCCGATGGTGGCGATGCGGCGGATGAGGTCGGATACGGCAAGGCGTTCGGGGTCGAAGCGCACCCGTCCACGCGAGGTGGCGTAGTTGATGTTGACTGCCTGTACCCCGTCGAGCTTGTCGATCGAGCGTTCGAGCAGCCACACACAGGCGCCGCAGCGCATGCCCTGAATGCCGAGGTCGATGTCGACGAGTTCGTCGGCGGGCTTGAGGTAGCGTTCGGCCACCAAGGGGTCGTCGTATACCGACAGGGCATCCAGCGCCGACGCGAGTTCCTCGGGCGGCGTGCCGAGCACGGCGAAATCGGTGCGAAAACGGTAGTAGTCGTCGAGACCCGCGTCGATGATCGCCGCCATGACCGCCTGGCAACCGATGCAGCAGAGCTCGCGCGACTCGCCTTCGAACAGGATGTCGAAACGGGTACCGGGCACCAGCGGCTCGCCGCAGTGGAAACACCGGCCTGTTGCGGGGGTCAGCATGTCGGCAGGCCCTGGTGAGCGGTGATCAAGGCAGGTGGGAACAGAGTTCGCCGAGTATCGGAATCGACAGCGCCGTTTCGCTGCGCAGGAAACCGAGGATACCGAAGGCGGCGACCACGAAGCCGGCCGCAAGACGCACGCCCGGGCGCCTGAGCCAGCTTGCGAGCGAGCTGGCGGCGAGACTCATGGCGAGGAGATTCGGCAGGGTGCCGAGTCCGAAGGTCAGCATCAGCAGTGCGCCGTTGCCGGCACTGCCACTGCCAAGGGCGGCAACCAGTACACCGTAGACGAGACCACAGGGCACGAGACCCCAGAGCGCGCCGGTGGCCACGCTGGCCAGCAGGCCGGGGCGCTGCAGCCAGCGGGTAGCCGCAGGTGCGATGGGTTGCCAGAATGCCTGCCCGAGGCGCTCGATCCAGAGGCCGAGTCGTCGCCAGCCGGCGAGGTAGAGCCCCATCAGAACCAGCAGGAGATTGGTGAAGGTGAAGGCTGCCTGTTGCACGGGCAGCGTGGAATCGATCAGGAAGGGCAGGCTGCCCACCGAGCCGACGGCTGCGCCGAGTGCGGTATAGGTGGACAGGCGACCGAGGTTGTAGCCGAGCGCCGTACCCACCTGCCGCCAGGCGAGCGCCGGGAGTGCCTGTTGCGGCAATGACAGGGCAACGTTGCCGGTGGGTCCGGTTGTTGCTGTACTGACTGGTGTTGCGCTAGCGTGGCTGACGAGGGCGTTGCCATGTGGTTTGCCCGTGATGCGAGACGTTGCTGCCGCAGTACGCAGGTCGCCAAGTGCCACCTGTTGTTCCGTGGCAGGGCGGCGATTCATCAGGCCGAGCGCGGCCACGATGCCGCCACACATGCCCACGCAGTGTACGCCACCGAACAGACCGACCAGGAACACGCCCAGCAGGGTGGTTTCAATCAATTGATTTACCTTGAGTTTTTTCTATTCTCTGGCGGGTTTTCAGTGTCTGGGTCCGATATCGTCGATCCCGTGGGCGAAAACACGACAGATTTCCATACCTGACTCCCCACTATCGGCTATTCTGAGCACTTTGCCTTGATTTGTATCAAGAACATCGTCGACAGCTTGTGAACGTGCCCGTCAACAAACGCGACCCGGACAACAACAAACGCGACCCGAACAAGGGTATCGTGCCCGAGTTCCTGTCCCATGCGGCGCAGCACTGTGCGAGCTGCGGCCTTCGGGAAATCTGTCTGCCATCGGGTCTGATGCCGGATGAACAGGAGGTGCTGGCCACCCTGGTCGACAAGCGCCGACGGGTCGCTCGGGGCGATGTCCTGTTTCACCTCGGTGACGAATTCAGATCGCTGTACGCGGTGCGCACCGGCTTCTTCAAGAGCATTGTCGTCGGCGGCGATGAGCAGTCACAGATCGGCGGCTTTCATCTTTCCGGTGACATTCTCGGTTTCGACGGCATGGCGGAAGGCCGCTACGAGAGCGAAGTGCGCGCCATGGAGGACAGTGAGGTCTGCGTGATTCCCTATGACGGTCTCAGCGATCTTGCCATCCGGTTTCCACCACTGCAGCGCCAGTTGCACCGCCTCATGAGCCGCGAAATCGTGCGTGAGCGAAGCGTGATGCTGCTCCTTGGCAGCATGCAGGCGGATCAGAAGGTGGCAGTGTTTCTGCTCGGCGTCGCCGAGCGCTATCGTCGTCTCGGCTATTCGGGCACCAGTTTCATTCTGCGCATGACGCGAGAGGAAATCGGCAGCTATCTCGGACTCAAGCTGGAAACCGTCTCGCGCCACCTTTCCGCCTTCGATCAGCAGGGACTCATCAGCATCGACAAGCGCGAGGTGATCCTGAAGGACCTCAACGCGTTGCAGCGTGTGGCGGGTTCGGCGATCGGTGCGGGCAGCGACGCGCCGGCGAACCGTACGGAATGGCTCGAATTCGTGAAGTGCAGTGATCATCCCGAGCTCAACTGAGCAGAACCGGAGCCAGGCAGTGTCCGCATGGTGGCCAACCGAGCAGAACCGGATCCGGGTGGTATCCGCATGGCGGCTTCGCTGGTGATTCCGGTTGAAAACAGCCGTCGGTTGCGGTTCATGGTTCGATTGCGGCGTATGATCGGGGCGGTTACGGCGTATACTTCGCATTGATAGTCGTGCAGCAACACCGCCTGGCGCCGCAGTGCCTGAGTGGTTTTCTGCGTTCCCGGTAGTTTCTTTCCATTGCGCCCGAACCGACGCCGGTCGATCATGAGCCCGACAGGGCTACAGTCATTCGCGGCAGGCGCGACCCCGGATTTCCTGCGATCAACGCCATGGCCCTGCTCCGGCAGCGCGGCCATTCCGCGATGCGCCAATCATACGGACTCAACATGTCATTCGATTCACTCGGGCTGCGCCCCGAGATTCTCGCCGCCATCACCGACGAAGGTTACGACACACCAACCCCCATACAGCTGAAGGCCATCCCGCTCATTCTCGGCGGCTCCGATCTCATGGCCAGTGCCCAGACCGGCACTGGCAAGACGGCGGCCTTCACCTTGCCGATGCTACATCGACTGAGCCAGGGAGAAACTCCTGAGTCGGCCGGTCGTGACCAGGAAGGCGGGCAAGGCCGGCACACTGCGCAACGCCACAAGGGGCGTCGGCCCATCCGTGCCCTCGTGCTCACGCCCACGCGCGAGCTTGCCGCTCAGGTCGGCGAGAACGTCGCGGCCTATGGTCGTTATCTGCAACTCCGGAGCACCATCGTTTTCGGTGGCGTCAACATCAATCCGCAGATCCAGGAACTGAAACGCGGTGTCGATATTCTCGTGGCCACGCCGGGCCGGCTCCTCGATCATGCCTCTCAGGGCAATCTCGACCTCTCGACCGTCGAATACCTGGTGTTCGACGAGGCCGATCGCATGCTCGACATGGGTTTCATACACGACATCAAGCGAGTGCTGAAGCTACTGCCCGACAATGCCGATCGTCAGAATCTTCTGTTTTCGGCCACCTTTTCGAAAGAGATTCGTGCGCTGGCCGATCGTCTGCTCGACTCGCCCGAGCGTGTCGAAGTGTCTCCGAGCAACCGTGCGGCCGAGCGTGTCACTCAGGCGGTGTACCGGGTGGAAAAGAGTCGCAAGCGTGCCCTTCTCAGTACGCTCATTCGTGAAGACCAGTGGTCGCAGGTGCTCGTCTTCATGCGTACCAAGCATGGCGCCAACCGTCTGGCACAGCAGCTCGAACGCGACGGCATCACTGCCATGGCCATTCATGGCAACAAGAGCCAGTCGGCGCGTACGCGCGCGCTTGCCGCCTTCAAGGCCGGAGAGTTGACCGCGCTCGTTGCTACCGACATCGCTGCACGCGGGCTCGACATCGATCAGCTGCCGCATGTCGTCAACTACGAGTTGCCCAATGTGCCGGCCGACTACGTGCATCGCATCGGTCGTACCGCACGGGCCGGGCGCGAAGGTGAAGCGGTATCGCTGGTCAGCGGCGATGAATCCGGATTGCTGCGTGACATCGAACGGTTGCTGGGTAACAAGGTGCCGGTGCGTGAGCGTGACGGCTTCGAACCCGGCGACGCAGCAGCGGCTGCCGCAGGCGACAAGGCACCTTGCAACAAGTCGCGTGGCGACAAAGCGCGCGGCGACAAGGCGCGTGGCGACAAGGCGCGTGGCGACAAGGCGCGTGGCGACAAGGCGCGTGGCGACAAAGCGCGTGGCAATACTTCCGGCAAGGCTGACACCGGGGGCAGGAGCAACTCGCGGTCACGTCGGCGACGTCGCAACGCGGCGGGATCGGCGGCACAGGGCGCGTGACCCCGACCGGCGTGTGAACTGCTGTTGGCGGCGCCGGCGCGCGTTCGGCGTGAAGCCTAGCGTGCGCTGAGTTCCCGCACCGCTTTCACCATCATTCCGAGATGCTCCGGATTCACGTGCTGGTGAATGCCGTGTCCGAGGTTGAATACGTGCCCGGGACCGTCTCCGTAGCTTTCGAGCACGCGCTGCACGTGTGTACGAATGGTGGTTTCGTCGCCATAGAGCACCGAGGGGTCGAGGTTGCCCTGCAGGGCCACGCGATCGCGCGTGAGCCTTCGCGCATCGGCAAGGTCGGTGGTCCAGTCGACGCCAAGTCCGTCGCAGCCGGTGTCGGCCATGATGTCGAGCCACTGGCCGCCGTTTCGGGTAAACAGCACCACGGGCACCTTGCGGCCCTCGTTCTCGCGGGTGAGGCCGTCGACGATGCGCTGCATATAGGCCAGCGAAAACTCGCGGTAGTCGTCGGGTGAGAGCGCGCCGCCCCAGGTGTCGAAAACCATTGCGGCCTGAGCGCCCGCAGCGATCTGAGCGTTGAGGTAGTCGGTCACCGCCGTGGCGAGTCTGGCGAGCAGCGCGTGCATGCTGTCGGGGTCGGAAAAGCGGAGGCCCTTGATCCGGTGGAAGTCCTTGCTGCCACCGCCTTCGACCATGTAGGTGGCGACGGTCCAGGGACTGCCGGAAAACCCGATCAGTGGCACCGAGCCATCGAGTTCACGGCGAATCAGCGCAACGGCATCCATGACGTAGCGAAGATCGTCGTTCGCATCGATGGCGGGCAGGGCGTCGATATCGGCACGGTTCCGCAGCGGACGTTCGAACTTCGGTCCTTCGCCGGCGACGAAGTGCAGCCCGAGGCCCATGGCGTCGGGAATGGTGAGGATGTCGGAAAACAGGATTGCGGCATCGAGGCCGAAGCGACGGATCGGCTGCAGGGTAACCTCGCAGGCGAGTTCGGGCGTGCTGCAGAGGGTCATGAAGTCGCCGGCCTGCTGGCGTACGTCGAGGTACTCGGGCAGGTATCGTCCTGCCTGGCGCATGACCCATACCGGCGTGCGTTCCACCGGCTGGCGTGCGAGGGCTCTGAGGTACAGGTCGTTCTTCAGTTCGGCGGGCATCGGCGGTGTTTCGGTTCCGGTACTGTTGGTGTGAGATCGGTCTGGCGGATGCCGGCAAGCAGGGGCGGGTGGTCAGTTTTCGGGGGCGTCCCTGCTGTTCGTTGACGACTCCGCTCTCACGCGTTGACGACCTTGTTCTGATCCGCGGCTTCGCTGGCGAACATGTCGATCATTCCCTGCGCCGCGTTTCGGCCTTCGAACACGGCCGTGACCACGAGATCGGAGCCACGCACCATGTCGCCGCCGGCGAATACGCGCGGGTTGCTGCTCTGATGCATGAACGGTGCATCTTCCGGTGCCACCACACGGCCGCGATCGTCGAGTTCGACCCCGATGTCGGTCAGCCAGGCCGGTGGGCTCGGGCGAAAGCCGAAAGCGATGAGCACGGCATCGGCGGCAATGATCTCCTCGGTACCGCTGACGATCTCGGGCATGCGGCGCCCGCGCACGTCGGGTTCGCCGAGCTTCGTGGTGACCACCTTCACGCCAGTGGCATGGCCGTTTTCGCCGACGATTTCGACGGGTTGGCGGTTCCAGAGGAAGTTGACGCCTTCCTCCTTCGCATTCCTGACTTCGCGGCGCGAGCCCGGCATGTTCTTCTCGTCGCGCCGGTAGGCGCAGGTGACCGATACCGCACCCTGGCGAATGGAAGTACGGTTGCAGTCCATGGCAGTGTCGCCACCGCCGAGCACGACCACGCGCTTGTTCTTCATGTCGAGGAAAGGCGCTTCACTCTGCCAGCCTTCCTGCTTGTTGATGTTGGAAATCAGGAATGGCAGGGCTTCGTGGACGCCGTCAAGGTCTTCGCCCGGAAAGCCACCCTGCATGGACGTGTAGGTGCCCATGCCAAGGAACAGGGCGTCGAATTCGTCGAGGAGTTCTTCCGCCGTGACGTCATCGCCGACCGTGACACCGAGTCGGAACTCCACCCCCATCTCTTCCATGATCTGACGCCGCGTTCGCACGACATGCTTTTCGAGTTTGAAGGGCGGGATGCCGAAGGTCAGAAGGCCGCCGATTTCGGGGTAGCGATCGAATACCATGGCGTCGACGCCGTTCCTCACCAGCACATCGGCACAGGCGAGCCCCGCGGGACCCGCGCCGACCACGGCCACGCGCTTGCCGGTGGCTCGGACTGCCGAGAGGTCGGGACGCCAGCCCTGTTTCAGGGCCTCGTCGGTGATGTATTTCTCGATCGAACCGATGGTGACCGCGCCGAAGCCGTCGTTGAGGGTGCAGGCGCCTTCGCAGAGACGATCCTGCGGGCATACACGGCCGCACATCTCGGGCAGGGAATTGGTACGGTGGGAAAGCTCGGCGGCTTCGAACAGATTGCCTTCGGCGATGAGCTTGAGCCAGTCCGGAATGTAGTTGTGAACCGGGCACTTCCATTCGCAGTAGGGGTTGCCGCAGGCAAGGCAACGGCTCGCCTGGGAGGAGGCGCGCTCCTCGGTGAACTGGCCGTAGATCTCGTTGAAATTGTGGATGCGGACCAGCGGCTTCAGCTTGCGCGGATCCTTTCTCGGTACATCGAGAAACTGAAAGATGAGATCGTCGCTCATGAAAAACGGCTCATTCGTGGTGGCGGTGCCTGACCGAGGCGACGCTGCCGAACGGCGGTTTTCCCGCGTCGGTCACACGCCGCGGACTCAGGCCCCCAGCCTGGATTTGATCATGGCGCTGATCGCGCCCATGTCGGCACGGCCCTGGACGGCAGGTTTGACCTTGCCCATGACCTTGCCCATGTCCTTGATCGAGGTGGCTCCCGTGTCGGCGATTGCCGCTGCGACGATGGTGTCGATTTCCTCGTCCGAGAGGGCTTCGGGCAGATACTCCTGGATGATGGCAGCCTCGGCTTCCTCGGTGGCGAGGAGGTCGTCGCGGCCCGCATCGCGGTACTGGGCGATGGATTCGCGCCGTTGCTTCATCATCCTGTCGAGCACTTCCATGACCTGCTGCTCGTCGAGTTCCACCCGCTCGTCGACCTCGCGGCGCTTGATGTCGGCCGATATCAGGCGCAGCGCAGCGAGGCGCGGCTTGTCGCCCGCCTTCATGGCCGACTTGATGTCGTCCATCAGTTTCTGGCGTGTGTCGCTCATGGTTGCACGGGGTCCGGTGCAGAACTCGGTTCCGCCGGGGCACTGACGGCCTTGCGGCAGGGTCGTTTCGGCAGGTTCGACAAGGACGAGAGGTCAGTACAGGCGTATGCGTCGTGAGGTTTCCTTCGACACCTTCTTCTGGTGACGCTTGACCGCGGCTGCTGCCTTGCGCTTGCGCTCGGTGGTGGGCTTTTCGTAGAACTCGCGGCGGCGGGTTTCGGTCAGCACGCCGGCCTTCTCGCAGGAGCGCTTGAAGCGGCGCAGGGCCATTTCGAAGGGTTCGTTCTCTTTGACACGTACGGAGGGCATTCGATCTCCTCAAGGTTGAAATTTCGGGACAGCCAATCATTATAGCGAGAAACACACCTGCCGTTCAAGCGCAAGCAGGCGAAGAAAAGCAGTAGCATTGGTCAGATGATTGTCCTCGGCATCGAGTCTTCCTGCGACGAAACCGGCCTTGCGCTCGTCAGTGCCGACCGAGGGCTCCTTGGTCACGCATTGTTCAGTCAGGTGGATCTGCACGCGCTCTATGGCGGGGTGGTGCCGGAACTCGCTTCGCGGGATCATGTGCGTCGCCTCGTGCCGCTGACCCGGCAGGTACTTGCAGACACCGGACTCGAACTCGAGGCTGTCGATGCGGTGGCCTACACCGCAGGCCCGGGCCTGGCCGGTGCGCTCCTGACGGGTGGCATGATGGGGGCCTCCCTGGCCTTCGCGCTCGGTCGCCCGGCGCTGGCCGTGCACCATCTCGAGGGGCATCTGCTCGCGCCCATGCTCGAACCCGATCCACCTGCCTTTCCGTTTCTCTGTCTGCTCGTTTCGGGTGGGCACACGCAGCTCTTCGACGTGCGCGCCCTCGGTGACTACGAACTCCTCGGTGAATCGATCGATGATGCCGCCGGCGAGGCTTTCGACAAGAGTGCCAAGGTGCTCGGCCTTGGTTATCCGGGCGGACCGGCGCTGTCGCGGCTGGCGCAATCGGGCGATCCTGACGCAATTCATCTGCCGCGGCCGATGCTCGATCGACCCGGACTGGATTTCAGCTTCAGTGGCCTCAAGACGGCGCTGGTCACCCGCCATCGTGCCGGTCCCGCTGCAGGCACCGGAGAGGACGACTTCAAGGCCGACCTTGCCGCCGCACTGCAGGCAGCCGTGGTCGAGGTACTGGTGACGAAAACACGACGCGCGCTCGAGGTGACGGGGCGCGAACGCCTCGTGGTCTCGGGTGGGGTCAGCGCCAATGTGAAACTCCGCGATGCCATGGCGACGATGGCCGGGAAACAGGGTGTTGCCGTGTACTACCCACGTCTCGAGTTCTGCACCGACAACGGCGCCATGATCGCGCTGGCGGGTCTGCACCGACTCTCGCTGCAGGCGTCCGGGGCGGCCGCGACAGACGCAGCAACACAGGCCGCAACACACGGACAACGTTTGTCGGAGGCGTCGTCTCTGGCCGTCAGGGTGCGTCCACGCTGGCCTCTGACCGATATCGGTGTGCCCTGAAGGCGTCAGCGCTTGCCGATCATGGGCTCGGTCCCGTCGCGCAGACGCTGGATGTTGCTGCGGTGCGTGCAGAAGAGAAGCACACCGATGATCAGAAAGGCCAGAGCATAGGTATCCTTGCCGACTGCGAGCAGGTAGATCGGTACCAGCGCGAAGGTGACGAGTGCAGCCAGCGAGGAGCGACGGAACACGAGCGCAATCGCCAGCCAGCTCAGGATGGCGAGAAAGCCCGTGCCCGGTGCCATGCCGAGCAGCGCGCCGAAGGCCGTGGCCACGCCCTTGCCACCGCGGAAGTTGAAGAACACGGGACGGAGATGGCCGAGAAACGCGGCGAGGGCGACCAGTGCCACGGTGGGTGCGTCGCCAATGATGGCGCTTGTCAGCAATACCGGCAGATAGCCCTTGAGCGCATCGCCGAGGAGCGTGATCGCGGCGGCTTTTTTGCCACCCAGGCGCAGTACGTTGGTGGCGCCGGGGTTGCCTGAGCCTTCACCTCGCGGATCCGGCAGGCCGAGCAGGCGGCAGGTAATGATGGCGGCCGAGAGCGAGCCCGCGAGATAGGCGAGGGTGGCGGAAACAGCGGCCGTGAGCAAGGTGGCTGGGTCGAGCACGTCGGGAACCCCGGGCAGTTGGCGGGCCTTCGCATTCTAGCCTTTGTAGCGTTGCCTGCTGCCGGTTTTCGAGCGTCTCGAGACGTCTGCCGGTGGCAGTTCGCCGTTTGCGGTGATCCGGAGAAAGGCGTCAAGGACATCCAGTAACTGTTAAATGTCTGCGGAATCGGGTAGGCTGACGAATCAGGCGTTTCCGAACGATGTGTCTTGTCGTGCTCGAACTTGTTTGCAGCGATGAAATCCGTTAGCCAGGCCATTTCCGTCAACAGTGTTGCCAGCCACGTTGGTGAGCACTGGCGTGCCTATCTCGAAGTCACCAAGCCGAAAGTGGTGCTGCTGCTTGTCTTCACGGCACTTGCAGGTATGGCACTGGCGGTACCGGGATGGCTGCCACTGCAGGAAACCGTGTTCGGCCTGCTCGGCATAGGACTCGCCTCGGGCTCGGCCGCAGCCATCAATCACGTGGTCGACCGGCGCTGCGATGCCATCATGCGACGCACCGAGAACCGTCCGTTGCCACGAGGTGAACTGACTTCGACACAGTGCCTCGTCTTTGCCTCTGCCATTGGCATCCTTGCCATGGCCATTCTCGTGTTCCTCGTGAATCCACTGACGGCCGTGCTGACCTTTCTCTCCCTGATCGGTTACGCGGTGGTCTATACCATGTACCTCAAGCGCGCAACGCCGCAGAACATCGTCATCGGCGGTGCTGCCGGTGCCATGCCGCCGGTACTCGGCTGGGCGGCGGTCACGGGTTCGGTCACGTTCGATGCGCTGCTCCTGTTCCTGATCATCTTCATCTGGACACCACCGCACTTCTGGGCGCTTGCCATCCACCGTCGTGAAGACTATGCCAGGGTGAACATTCCGATGCTGCCCGTGACGCATGGTGTTCACTGCACGCGCATCCACATCCTGCTCTATACCGTCCTTCTGTTCTTCATCTCGCTCTTGCCCTGGCTCAGCCACATGAGTGGGCTCCTGTATCTCGTTGGCGCCATTGCACTCGGGGCCGTGTTCCTGTATCAGACCGTGCTCATGTTCGACGACCGGCGAGAGCGCCAGCCGATCCGAACCTTCGTGTTCTCGATCACCTACCTCATGCTGCTCTTCGGGCTGATGCTGGTCGATCACTATCTGCAGCTGTTCATCGGTAGCTCCGTTGCCACCTGATCCACTCGGCCTCGGCAGGGCTGTCTGGCCCACACAGGGTGCAACATGGACGACAACCTGTCCCGCGATCGGCACTGGCCGCAACAGGGCGAACTGCGCGGCACGGTGGTACTGGTGCACGGCATCGGAGAGCACAGCGGTCGTTACGAGCGCTTTGCCACGGCTCTCGCCCAAGCCGGTTTTCGCGTCCACGGATTCGATCTTCCGGGGCACGGTCGTGATCCGGGTCGGCGTGCCGACGTGCAGGATTGGTCGTTGTTTCTCGACGCCATCGCGGCGCGTGTCGTGGCAGAACGCGAAGCGGCTGCCGCAGCGGGTGCGCCGCTCATCCTCTTCGGTCATTCGATGGGCGGTCTTCTCTCGCTCGAATACGTACTGTCCGAGCGCCCCGCGCCGCATCTGCTGGTGCTGAGCGCACCGGCCCTGGCCGGTGGTGCTGCCTGGCAACGCCTGACCGCGCCGCTTGCAGCAGCCCTCGCTGCGCGTCTGCGGCTGCCGACGGGCATTCGCGGCGAGGACCTCTCGCGTGACCCTGAAGTAGCGCGTGACTACTTTGCCGACCCATTGGTGGAAACGCGCGCATCGACATATCTCGCTGCATCGCTGTTCTCGGCGATGAGGCGGTGTCGAGAAGGGGCGAAAGCGATGCCGTTACCGACGCTGGTATTGCATGGTGATCATGATCGCATCGTGCCGCCGGATGCCAGCGCCTGCATCGACGGCGATGATGTGACGCGTCGTGTCTACGCCGGATTGCGTCACGAACTGCTCAATGAACCGGAAGCCGCCGAGATCACGAGCGACATCATCGTCTGGCTCGAATCTCGGCGGCTTGCCGTCGTTCGCTGATCAGTCGGTTGCGATGTTCTCCGGACGCTGCCAGGCGCGAATCCAGTCGATTTCCATCGGCGAGGAGAAGTCCGGATCGGCAGGATCCGGACGCGGCGTCCAGTTGCTGCCCATAACGAGATAGGCCGTGATGTAGCTGCGCTGACGCGCAACCGCTGGGCCACTGACACGTTGCACTTCCTGGCCATCGATGAACCACACCATGAGGTTGGGTTCCCAGAGCACACTGAAGATGTGGAAATCTTCGTCGAAATCCACACCGGGTTGATGCGCGTACATGGTGGGCGATGAGTGGAAGGTGGTGCCGTCAACTTCGCTGCGGTAGTGATAGGTCTGGTAGGCGAATTCGGTGTTTTCGCCAAGGAATTCGATGATGTCGATTTCAGGTGCGTTCAATGCCGCCCACTGATGAAACAGGAAGAAACTGGTGAGCTTGCCACTGCCGCTCGCTGGACGAATGCGCGCTTCGACATAGCCGTAGGTCATGTTGAAACTGTCGCGCGTGGTAATGGCTCCTGCGAGAAACGGCTGGCCATTGGCAGCTTCGAGCAACTCGTCCGGAGTTTCGACGCCACGAATCTGCAGTGCGTTGCCGGTAAAGGCAAACGGCGAGTAACCGAAGTCGGGTTCGTTGATCGTGTCGACGAAGTACTGAAGCTCACCGTTGATGCTCGTGTCCGGCCCCCAGGGCAGGCGTGTGTTCCAGCGACTCGGATCAAGCCCGACATCGTTGAATTCGTCCTCGAACACGATTTCCATGTCGCTGCGAATGATGTCGACATCGGCGTAGCGGTTCTCTTCGAAGGTTACCGGCAGCACTGCGGAGGGTGCCGATTCGAGACCGTCGGCATCTACCGAACGGATCGTGTACTCGTAGCTCTCGCCCGGCGTCGGCGCCTGCGTTTCGCATGAAAGGAATCGCGTGAAGTTGCAGTCGATGTAGCTTGCCGTATCCCAGTAGCGCTGCATTTCCGCTTCACCCGAGTTCGCGAATTCGCCATCTTCGTCGGCGGCGATGGTGTCGAGCAGACGCTCGTCGCGATAGATCCTGTAGGCAACCGCGTCTTCAACAGGGTCCCACTGGAATTCTGCCCAGTTCGTGGACACGAGTTGAGTATGGAAATTCTGCGGTGCCGACAGTGTGCCGTCGGTGGGGCCGGGGTCAGTCGGCTTCGGGGCTTCCGGGTCGTCAGGATCCTTCGAGGGGTCGGGCGTTTCCGGATCGTCGGGCGTTTCCGGATCGTCGGGCGTTTCCGGATCGTCGGGCGTTTCCGGGTCGTCGGGCGTTTCCGGGTCGTCGTCAGGTGTATCCGGGTCAGTAGCTGCTGGCAGGGTGGCGGTTTCCGATCGTGGGCCGAAATTGCGCGGTTCGTCAAAGGCCACGACATACCAGGTGTGGCTGTTGCTCGAGTCGAGTCCGATTTCGACGAACGGCGACCGGCTCACCGTGGAGATGTATTCGTCGTCGCGATAGATGTTGTAGCCGACTACCGCCACATCGTCACTCGCGGGTGACCAGGACAGCTGCACCGTGCGGTCATCCAGGCGAACGGCAGAAACGTCGGTGGCTGCCGTCGGGACGCCCGATGCAGGGCCTTTGTCCTTGCCGGAATCTTCGCCCGGAGTGACCTCTGTCGAGCGAATGGAGTAGTCCATGGTGCCGTTGCGATCGGGGTCGCCGAAGGCGGTGACGTAGAAGCTGGTGCCCTCATCGGCGTAGCCGTGCCAGCCAGGTTCGCGCGTGGTGGTGGCGTAGGTGTCATTGATGTAGACGTTGTAGCCGGCGGCGCCTTTGACCGCGTGCCAGTCCAGTTTCACTTCGTTGCCAGTGCGTGTACCGTAGAGGTCGGTCGGGGCAGGCACGAGTGGGCCGACACCTTCCTTTGCCAATGCCACATTTCCGCTGAGCAGCAGTGCCGCAAGCGCGCCTGCGGTCAAGTGACGGCAAGGAAACACGGTGATTCGACAGGGGGCGTTCATGTGCAGTCTCTGAGGGGCGATCCAGCCCACAACTTGGGAGTATCCCAATGCTCGCACACGCAATTGGCAGGGCGGCATGTTTTTTTCACCGAAAACTGCCGACACAGATGCCGAAGGCCCACAATGAGTGAGCCTTCCTAGGTCATGATGCCAGATTACCGACTGGACAGGCGGAGTGCCGGTGGTGGTCTATCGATGCAATCGAATCAAGCTACCCGAGCCTCGAGAAGATGTGTCTTGATCTTCTTCATCGCCGCCTTCTCGATCTGGCGAATGCGCTCTGCTGACACGCCGAATTCGTCGGCAAGTTCGTGCAGCGTCGACTTTTCGTCCTGCAACCAGCGGCGTTCGAGAATGGTGCGGCTGCGATCATCGAGAAGTGCAAGTCCTTTCTCGAGACCTTCGTTTTCGACCTCACGCTTGTCCGATTGCTCGACCACGATGGATGGATCGTCATGTTCGTGATAGAGCAACTCGGCCGGCGAAAGGCCAACGCGATCGTCACTGTCGCCGGGGATGCCGTCGAAGGAGTTGTCGCGACCGTGCATGCGCGATTCCATTTCCACGACGACTTTCGGGTCGACGCCGAGGTCGTCGGCCACGGCCTGAACTTCGTCGGCACTGAACCAGTTGAGCTGCTTGCTGGCGCTGCGGAGCTTGAAGAAGAGCTTCCTCTGCGCTTTCGTGGTTGCGACCTTGACGATGCGCCAGTTGCGGATCACGTACTCGTGAATTTCCGCACGAATCCAGTGGACAGCGAAGGAAATCAGGCGTACGCCATGATCGGGGTCGAAGCGCTTGACCGCCTTCATGAGCCCGATATTGCCCTCCTGGACGAGATCCGCCATGGGCAGACCGTAACCCTTGTAGGTCTTGGCAATGTGAACCACGAATCGGAGCTGCGACATGACGAGCTGACGCGCCGCGTCGAGATCGTTGTTGTCACGAAGCTCGCGCGCAAGACGCTGCTCTTCCTCCTGCGACAGCAACTCGATGTTCGAGATGCGCGCGAGGTAGCTGTTGAGGTCATCGGCGATGACCGGTAGGGTCATCGCCTGTGTGGCTGTACTGTTACTCATTGTTCTGTTGCTCCCCTGCGGGAGCCGCTTGCTCCCCTGCGGGCGGTTCCGCCCCTTGCTGCAGCCGGTGTACTTTAGCCGGCGCAATCGCATGGTGACGTGATGCCCTGCGTGATCTTGTACTCGGCATGATGAGACTGCCGAGCAGCGGTAGAGTTCCGCACTATGTGAACATTGTACACATCGGAGTCCGGATCGTCAATGATGATGGCGGGTTTGCTTGAAAAATATATGCAAAACAATGAGATGAAATCACCGACAGCGGTGGTGGGGAGAAATGAAGCCGGTGCAGTCACGGATTGGCGTCCGTGCGGATTGCCGTCTGCCGGCCGAGAACAGGTACCTTACTGACCGCGTGCCAGCCACTGTCGTGGCCGATCGAGCAGGGTGAACAGCGACGCGATCAGGCCGAGAGCCATGCCGACCGCCGCCACCAGCGCATAGTTGCCGATGCTCGGCATCACGAGCGTCAGTTCGCTGCCGTAAAGCCCGGCGAGTTCATCGGCGGGCTGGCGCAGCGCGCCGAGCACGGCACGCGCCAGCAGCGCGGCGGCAATGCCACCGAGCAGGCCGTAGAGCGCGCCGGTATAGATGACGGGGCGATACAGGAAGCGGCGGTTGGCGCCAAGCAGGCTTGCCACTTCGAGTTCGCGCCGCCGCCGCAGTAGCTCGAGCCGAATCGTGTTGCCGATGACCAGCAGGGCGGTAAGCGTGAGCAGGCTGCCGAGCGCGATACCGGCCACGCGAATCACTCCCATGGCCGCCTGCAGTCGGTGTACCCAACGAAGGTCGTACTGCAGTCGTTCGACGCCGTCGACAGCTTCGACGCGGGTGGCCAGTTGCGCGATGCGTTCAGCGTCGATGTGACTGGCCTCGGGGTAGATCACCACGGCGCCGGGCAGGGGATTGCTGCCCAGTGCCTCGAGTACCTCGGCGGCATCGCTGTGTTCACGGAAGAGTGCGAGTGCGTCTTCGCGTGAGATGAACTCGGTTTCGCGAACTCCGGCAATGCCGGCGAGTTCTTCGGTGAGGCGCGAGCCTTGAAGATCGTCGACATCGAGCGCAAGGTAGGCGGTCAGCGACTCACCGCCGGTGCTCCGTTGCGCCAGCGATGCGAGTGGTTCGGCAAGAAACAGCAGCAGTGCGGGCAAGGTCAGGGTAACGGCAAGTGCCGCGAGCGTGAAGAGGCTCGACAGGCGCCGTTCGCGAAACTGTCCGAGTGCCTGGGCCAACGCATAGCCACGGCGTCGGTATCGCCATGCCCTGCCGGCACCGCTGTCCGGCGCCTTGCCTGCCCTGCTGCGCGCGGAAGTCGTCTGGCGCGGTGCCGCTCGGCCTGGCGTTGCGGGTGCCGAATCGCGTGTTGAATCGCGCCTCGGAGCCACACGCCGGGCACCGACATGTTCCACACTGCTCTGACCACGTGCGACCGATGACTTCAGTCGAGAGGCCTTGCCGTGTCGTTCACCCTTGCCTGTCATGCCGAAAGTGCCGTGAGCGTCAGTGGTATGTCAACTCGCCCGCCTTGAGCGTCATGCGGGGCAGGGCGTAGTCGTCGAGGAGCGTGCGATCGTGGGTGGCAACGATCACCGACACACCCGCGTCGTTGAAGCGGATCAGGAGCCGCATGATCTCGTCACTGATTTCGGGGTCGAGGTTGCCGGTGGGCTCGTCGGCGAGCAGCAGCCGCGGGCGTGCGACTACCGCGCGGGCGATGCTGATGCGTTGCTGTTCGCCACCGGAGAGGAGCGCCGGCATGGCGCTCTGCCGGTTCAGAAGCCCCACCTTGTCGAGCGCCGCGGGCACTCGCCTGACGATATCGCGGTAGCGATAGCCGCCGATGACGAGCGGCAGTGCCACGTTGTCGAACACGTTTCTGTCGTGCAGGAGCTGGTTGTCCTGAAACACGATGCCCATCTGCTGACGGAGGCTGGCTTCCTGACGTGGGCGCAGTCTGTCGTAGTGGATGTTGCCGACCTGAATGCTGCCGCTCGTCGGTCGGTCGAGACGAGCGATGAGACGCAACAACGAACTCTTGCCGGCGCCCGAGTGGCCGGTGAGGAAGAGAAAGGCCCCCGGTTCGGTACGGAAGCTCAGGTTCCGGAGGGCGAATTCCCCCGGCCGGTATTCGAGGCTGACCTGGTCGAATTCGATCATGCCGTTGCCGTGTCGGATGCGATCAGGGCATTGACGAAACGCTCGGCCTCGAAGGCCTCGAGATCCGCCACCTGTTCGCCCACGCCGATGAACCGGATCGGCAGGCCGATCTGCTCGGCAATGGCGAACACCACGCCACCGCGTGCCGTGCCGTCGAGCTTGGTGACCACCATGCCGTCGAGCGACAGCGCTCCGTTGAATTCGCGTGCCTGGCTGATGGCGTTCTGGCCGGTGCCTCCGTCGATCACGAGCAGCACTTCGTGGGGCGCGTCGGCGTCGAGCTTGCCGATCACGCGATGTACCTTCCTGAGTTCCTCCATGAGGTTCGACTGGGTGTGAAGTCGCCCCGCGGTGTCGGCGATGAGGACATCGATGTTCCTTGCCGTGGCCGACTGCAGAGCGTCGAAGATGACGGACGCCGAATCGGCGCCTGAGCCCTGGGCGACGACCGGCACACCGTTCCTCTCACCCCAGGTCTGCAGCTGCTCGACCGCGGCGGCGCGAAAGGTATCACCCGCGGCCAGCATCACGCTCTTGCCGCCGTCCAGAAGCTGCTTCGCGAGCTTGCCGATCGTCGTGGTCTTCCCCGAGCCATTGATGCCGACGACGAGAATCACGAAAGGCGCGTCCTGCTCGGGAATTTCGAGCGGCACATCGACGCCACTCAGGAGTGACAGGAGTTCTTCACGCAAGGCCGTTCTGAGTGCAGCAGCATTGCCCACTTCACTGCGTGCAAGCCTCGCCTGCAGGTTCTTCATGATGCGGTTGGTGGCGTCGACGCCCACGTCGGCAAGGATCAGCTGGCTCTCGAGTTCCTCGAGGAGGTCCTCATCGATCGGCTTGTCGCCGAGGAGGAAATCGAGCAGGTTGTCCTTGAAGCTGCCACGCGTGCGCTTGAGCTTGGTGTCGAGCTCGGGGGCGTTGTCGTCGGCGTCGCTGCGCTCCGCCTTTTGTCGTTTGAGAAAGCTGAAAATGCCCATGTGCTGCAGAATCGCGACACTCGAACCGGCACCCTGCCGGATGCCCATCGAGCGATCAAGAGGTTCGGTAAGAGAGATGCGGTCAGGCCTTCGCGTCACGGGCGTCAGTGCCGCGACGGAGCGGCAGAGTCCGCGTGTCGACCGCGTGCTATGTTCGAGCCACGCTGAACTCGAAAATACCATGTGGCGGCAGTGTCTACACCGTGAAATCATCTTCCCCGCGGCGAAAGCGTAGTACAGGTGCCGCCGAACGCCATGGCGGAGCGGGTCACGTGCGGCTGATCGGCGGGCGCTGGCGAGGCCGCCGCCTGCCGGTGCCGGATGCTCCCGGTCTGCGCCCCTCCGCCGATCGCCTGCGCGAGACCCTGTTCAACTGGTTGCAGCCGGACCTTGCCGGCGCACGCTGTCTGGATCTGTTTGCCGGCAGCGGGGCGCTCGGTTTCGAGGCGGTGTCGCGCGGCGCGGCCGAGGTGGTGCTGGTGGAGTCTGCCGGAAACGTCTTTTCGGGCCTGCGTGGAAGCCTTGCTCGGCTCGAGGGTGATGGCAACGGGCGCTCCGGAGTCACTGGTGCAGCGTCGGCAGCAGCCGTTCATCTCGTCAACGAGCGCGCGGAGGTGTTTCTCGCGAACAACCATCGGACCTTCGACATCGTTTTCGTCGACCCGCCCTTCGACAGGGATCTGCAACGGCCGATCCTGCAGGTGCTCGCCGAGGAAGGGCATCTGGCCAGTGAAGCACTCGTGCATGTCGAGGCGCCCGCAGAGCGGTCATTCGAGTGCATCGTGCCGGCCGAGGCCGGATACCGCTTGCATCGAGAACGACGTTTCGGTGACGTTGCGGCAAGGTTGCTGGTGCGGTAGGGCATGAATTCCCGGTGCGGGCTGGTGTCGAATGGTGCATTCGTATCGAACGTTGTGGTTGACACGGCTTTGGCGCAAACTGCACGTTCAACGAATCAATACACTGCATTTTCGGCATGACAGTCACGGCCATCTACCCCGGTACCTTCGATCCGATCACGCTCGGGCACGTGGATATCGCCAGCCGCGCGAGCGTGATGTTCGACCACGTCGTTGTCGCCATCGGGGCCAACCAGAACAAGAACCCGTTCTTCTCTCTCCAGGAGCGCATCGCGCTTGCCCGTGCGAGTCTTGCCGATATCGACAACGTCAGCGTCGAGAGTTTCGACGGTCTGCTGGTTCACTACGCTCAGCGTATCGGCAGCCGGGTGGTGGTACGTGGCTTGCGAGCGGTCAGTGACTTCGATTACGAGGTGCAGATTGCCGGCATGAATCACGAGATCGCTCCCGAGATCGAAACCGTGTTCATTGCCGCTGCCCAGAACTACACTTTCCTGTCGTCGAGCATCGTGCGCGAAATCGCGCGCCACGGTGGCGATATCTCGCGCTTCGTGCATCCGACGGTGTTCGAGGCCTTCGCGGCCAAACTCGATTGAGATGATTTGAACAATGGCACTGCTGATTACCGACGATTGCATCAACTGTGATGTCTGCGAGCCTGAATGTCCGAACGACGCCATTTATCAGGGCGAGGAAATCTACGAAATTCATGCAAATCTGTGTACCGAGTGCGTTGGACACTTCGAAGAGTCGCAATGCGTCGTGGTCTGTCCGGTCGAGTGCATCGTGGTGGATCCTGACAACACCGAAACCCAGGGTGAATTGCAACGCAAGTACGAGGGCCTGATGGCAAGATCAGGCTGAGAGAGTTGACAAGAGGGCGCATCAGGCCCGGGAGAAACGATCATGAACACACCCGTCAAGGCGCTCGGCGCTTCCATCGCACTGAGTCTTCTACTGGCTGCGTGCAGCAGCGATGACGATGACACCACGGGTGGCACCGTCGGTGAATCGGCCAGCGGCCGACCGGCATCCGAGGCAAGCGATCTGGAAATTCGCCGGAATGCGGCGAACCTCGCCAGCACCGCACTCGGCACCAGCCTCGGTGATGCGCTCGATGCCGATGTCAATGGCAACTCCATGGGCGATGGCGTCGACAACCCGGAAACCGTCGACGACGATATCGACACTTTCCTGACTGCCTCGCTCGGACTCGAGAGCGGCAACGCGAACGTCAGCCGTGAAGGAGATCTTGTCACCATCGATCCTGACGAGAGTGTCATGTGCCGCGAAGCACTGGCCGAACGAAGCGGCATGGTCGATGATCTGGCGGTCTGTGAAGCCCTGTTCCGCGACCTCAGCGTGGAAGTCGCCGCCGTGACCGATGACACCGGCAGCATCACCTATCTGTTCCAGCAGCAGCCCGTGGTGATGATCGATTATGCGCCGGAGATGGGCGCCTATGAGTTGTCCCTGCCCGGGTACATGGCTGCACTGCAGCAGCTCGCAAGCCTGCAGGGCGATACGGAAGCCACAACTCCGGAAACCGTCGAAGGAGCCTTGCGGGTCGAGGCGAGCACCACTCAGACAGCGGATGAGTTGACCTCGGTCGGCATCAGTCTCTCGGTCAGCGAGCCTCTGCGCCTGATCGACACTGCCAGCGGCACCGATATCTCGATTGCGGCCTCCGAACTCGTCTCCTTCGTGGGCAACATGGATGGCTCGAGCACCATGACGAGCAACATCGGAGCGGTGGACGCCCTGTTCGAGGTGTCGAACGGGTTGGACGAAACGCCTGCCGAGCCCGCGGCCATGCCCGGCACCGGCGCCGTGCAGGAAGACGTCTTCCAGGAGACATCCGCAACCGAAGAAACCCAGACGGTGCAGCTCCTGATGTCTTCCTTCACGGCCGATATGAGCTGGGGGTCGATGGACAGCGAGAACGTTCAGGTGAACAATGTCGGCTTCGGTGAGTCGCCCATGCAGTTGTTCATTGATGGGGAGCAGGAAATCAATCTGTCACTGAACAACACGTCCTTCACCGTCGAGAACGACACCATCAGTTTCCTCGATGATCTGACGCTCGGGGCCATGCTTGGCAATGCCTTCGCTGCCGAACTGCTCGAGCAGGATCCGGAAATCGGCGGCGCTTCGGCCGAAGCGCGTGTGACGATTCCGGCGGGAACCGTGCTGACCGATGAAGGCGAGGTTATCCGCGTGAACGCCGGTTCGGTGTCGATGGAGGCCATCGCCAATGGCGAGAATGATGCGATCAGCGAGTCGGCCGTTGTCGAGGCAGGTGGCTGCTTCAGCGGTGATGACATCGGCGGCGATGACGTCGGTGCCGATGACGTCAGTGGCGATGACGCCGACAGCGCCATGGTTTCGCCCGAGGGCGCGATGGAAGAAGGCACGGGCGCCGGAGAGGTGTGCGCTTTCTGACACCGTGCGAGCCAGCGGTGCAGTGGCGGTATCTCAGCGCTGACATCGGGGGCAGTAGAAGGTTGATCGCTGCCCCATGATCTTCATTCTTATCGCCTTGCCGCAGGCATGGCAGGGTTCGCCTTCGCGCCCGTATACGTTCAGTGATTGTGCAAAGTAACCAGGCTGGCCATTGCCGTTGACGAAGTCCCTGAGCGTGGTGCCACCGTGCTCGATCGACTTCTGCAACACCGCGCGAATGGCGGCAGCGAGTGCTTCGGCTTCGGCTCGACTGATGCGTCTTGCGGCGCGTCCGGGGCGGATGCCGGCCATGAAGAGGGCTTCCGAGGCGTAGATGTTGCCAACGCCGGTTACCACTCGGCTGTTCATGATCAGCACCTTGATCGGCACGCGGCGCTTGCGTGTCGCGGCGAACAGGCTGGTGCCGTTGAAATGGTTGCCGAGCGGTTCCGGGCCGAGAGACGCGATCAGCGGATGATTCTCGGGCGCCTCTTCGGTCCACAGCCAGCAACCGAAGCGGCGTGGGTCGTGGTAGCGGAGCACGGATGGACTCGAGTCGACGTGCAACTCGAGATGATCGTGCCTTCGCCGTGCTTCGTCGCTGGGTGCAAGGCGCAGACTGCCCGACATGCCGAGATGCACGATGACGGTGCCATGATCGGCTCCGAGCAGGAGGTACTTGCCGCGCCGACCCACATGGTGGATGCGTTGTCCGACCAGTGAATGAAGTTCCGCGGGTACCGGCCAGCGAAGCCTCGCTTCATGGATGTCGAGCCGGGTCACGCGGGCGCCGACGAGGAATGGTTCGATGCCGCGGCGCGTGGTTTCGACTTCGGGTAGTTCGGGCATCGGCGGCTGGCGGCTGCGTGCCGGCCATCAGCCGGCGTGGATGAGTATCAGGGGGCGGCGTCGGCAGGCCAGTCTTCGCGCGCCACGAGACGTGCGCACTGGCCGTCCTTGCTGACGAGCGCGATGAAGCTGCCGTAGGCCGCCGTCGTCTGCGTGTCGCTGCCTGCCTTGCTGCGGGCGACGAGTGTACCGAGCCATTCGGGCGCGTCCTGATCGGCCAGTGGCCAGCGCACCACCTGACGCGCCGTGAGATCACGCCAGCGTGCAAAGGCTTCGGCATTGGCTTCCGGCGTCAGTGACATCGTTGACTCGCCGGTATCGATTTCCAGTTCGGTGGTGTCGGGTGGAATGACGTCAAGATTCGCAAAGGCTGAAAGCCCACCATCGAGAAGTTGAGTGACCCAGGTGGGCACGAAACCGACACTCTCTTGATACTCCACGTAGTGCCGTTCGCCGCTGAGGTCGGGGCCACCGAGGGTCAGTGTTTCGCCATCGAGTTCGAGGTGCAACGTTGACGAGGCAAGGCCTGCGGCGTCGCGGTCAACAGTTGCAGCGTCGTGTTCGGCACGTGCGCCGGCCAGCGCATCGAGCAGCGGCTGGACGCGCTCGTTCTGTGCGATGAGCTCGCAGGGGGCGACGATGCGCATGGTGTTGCTGCTGTCACCCGTGGCCGGCGTCGTGACTGCGTCGGGATCGACCGCGTCGGGATCGGCCGCCTCAGGTTCGGCTGCGCCCGAGTCAGCTGCAGCCGCACCGAGTTCGATGGCGATGGTGTCGCGTGCTTCGCGCTCGATACGGATCGAACGGATGGTATCGATGCCGGCAATGAGAGGCGGTGGCGTGTTGGCGGCGATGCGTCGAGTATCCTGGATCGCTGTCCAGGCGACGCAGGCGAGAGCAGCGGCAAGAAGCGCCGCAACCGCAATCAGCGCGTGCCGCTGTTGTGCCGGGCTGCTCATGGATGATTCATCGGTATCATTGCATTCATCATGTCACGGCGCCTGCATGATGTCATTGCGTTGGTCATGAGCCCGGGTCGACTTCGTCCGCCACCTCTTCGTGAACACGACCGCTGCGCCGACGCCAGCCGATGTAGACGAGGCCGCCGGCGAGAAGCACGAGTGGAATGCCGGCGAGGGCGGTCGCACTGAGTATCAGAATGTGGCGGGTGTCGAGTGACAGCGAGGCATCGGGTGCGGTATCGGGGCGGAAGCTCATGGCTTCGGCGCTGCCGACGAGCCACAGGAAGAGGTTTTCGGCGAAGGCGCGGTTGTCGCCGTTGCCGAGGAACATGTTGGCGGCGAAGTCGGCGTCACCGATCACGGCAAAGCGCTGCGTGGGTCTCGGTTCACTGTCTGCAGGAAGTTCCCGCTCGATGGTCAGGCCCGCGATCAGGGGGCCGGCAACTTCACCGAGTTCTGCCTCGTGAGTGACGGCGCCCTCGAGCGGGCCGGTTTCGGTCCAGCTTGTTGCAGGAGTCTGCAGAAGGGGGAGTTCGTCCTGTCCGGCGAGCGGTGTCACCTCGAAGGCTCTGGCCTGTGGCAGCAGTACGGGACTGGCCAGCGAGCGGTTCACGGGGTGAGCGGGCAGGCGGTCGAGTACCACGAAGTCAGGAGAATCCACGAGGTTCTGGCTCGCGGCGTCGATGATGATGCCGGCCAGGGTATCGATGCCAAGGTTGTCGGCGATGCGCTCGAGCCCGGCGCTGTCGTCTCCGTGGGTGGCGCGTTCGGTCAGCCAGAGGAGGTTGCCGCCGGCGTTGAGGTAGCTTTCGATACTCTGGACTTCGCCCGGTAGATAGCGCCCTTCCGGTGCGGCAATGACCACGAGCGCAAGCGAAGGGTCGAGTTCGGGTTCGCTGACCAGGCTTTGCTCGTCGAGCTGAAGACCGAGCCGTGCAAGGTTTTCCGCAAGGAGCTGCCAGTCATGATTGCCGGGTGAAAGCGGGCTTCGTTCACCGTGACCGGTAATGAAGGCCACGCGGTGCTCGGCATCGAGCGCGAGCCGTGCGAAAGCGTCGGTCAGACTGCGTTCCGACAGTGAACTGAGGCGCTGTTCGCGCGAGCCGCTCCGGATGATGAGTTCGCCACCGGGTGCCGCCTCGAGTGCGCGTGCAGCGCCCGGGTCGGTCTCGGGGTTCAGGTAGCGCCAGGTGATGTCGGGCTTCAGTTCACGATAACGCTCGAGCAGGGCATCGATGCCCTTGTGCTGAACCGGATCGTTGCCGACGACGGCAATGATCTCGACCGGCGCTGTCAGAGCATTCAGAACCTCGTGACTCGCCGTGGTGAGGCTGTGGCGTCGGTTGGCCGTGACGTCGCGGTTGAGGTTGTAGCGCTCACCCAGCCAGATGACTGCGAGCGTCAGGGCCACGAGCATGAGTGCGATGAGTTTGTGCGTGGTGGTGCTTCTCATGCCAGACCTTCAGCGCCCGCTGATGCGCAGCGCATCGAGCCGCAACGTGGTAAGCGCGAGAAACAGCACCGTGATGGCGGCGAAGTAGACAAGCCCACGCGTCTGCACGAAGCCCTGGAAAAAGCCGCGCAGGTGATCGGGGATCGACAGCATCCTGAGCCAGTCGAGTGGCAGTTCCGCGAAACCGGCCTCGCCGATCATCCAGAGAAGGACAATCATGGCCACACCCGAGATCAGCGCGACGATGGCATGGCGCGTCAGCGAAGAGAAGAAGATGCCAATGGCAACACTTGCCGAGATGCACAGCAGCAGCCCGAGAAGCGCGCTGCCGAGTACGCGCCATTCGAGCGTCACCGAGCCGGCGAGCAACAGCACCAGCGCAAGGGTGATGCCGACCGGCAGCAGCATCAGCAGCAGCACACCGAGAAACTTGCCGATCACGAGTGCCCGGGTGGAGAGAGGGGCGAGTTGCCACAGTGCGAGGCTTTCTCCGCGGAACTCTTCACTGAAGGCGCGCATCGCGAACAGCAGCGACAGGATCGCAAGCGGCAGCGCCAGAGGTTCGAGGAAACGCACGCTCAGAAAACCCGTGAGCCCGGGCGCATGATCGCTGGCCGCGATCGCGGCCTGATTGGCGACCCAGAACTCGAGCTGGGTGAGATAAAGATAGCCGATGCCGACCGAGGCGATCACGAGCACGACCCAGCTCTGGAGCGAGCGCAGCAGATGGCTGAATTGATGAGCGAGTACGGTACTCATGTGGTGTTCGTCCCGTGATCGGAACGACGGCGAGCTGCCTGGTTGGCGCTGGCGGCAAGTGCCTGCTGTTCGACGAGACCTCCGGCGGTCAGGGCGCTGAACAGCGAACGCAGATCCGCGCCGTCGGCCGCCTGGTCGGCAACGAGCCGCCCCTCGTGGATGATGGCGATACGGTTGCAGGCTGCCTGTGCTTCGGTGAGCTGATGTGTGGAGAACAGTACCGCGGCGGATTCTGCGGCATCGGTGATGATGATGCGGAGGTGCTCGAGTTGTTCGGGATCGAGGCCGTTGCCGGGTTCGTCGAGAATCAGCACCGCAGGTTGGTGAACGAGTGCCTGGGCCAGACCGACGCGCTGGCGATAGCCTCTCGAGAGCTCACCGACGAGTTGACGCCGACGTGCTGAAAGCCGGGTTGTTTCCATGACGTCGGCAAGGCGTTTCTGCAATGTATGGCCGGAAAGGCCGTGCAGCCGCCCACAGAGAGCAAGGTATTCATCCACGCGCATGTCGTTGAAGAGCGGTGGGTTGTCGGGCAGATAACCGATGGCGGCGCGTGCCTCGAGCGGGGCTTCGTCGAGCTTGTGCCCCATGATGCTCACGCTGCCACTGTCGGGCGTCAGGAGCCCCGTGAGCAGCTTCAGCGTGGTGGACTTGCCGGCGCCATTGAGCCCGAGCAGGCCGAGGATATCGCCCTGGTCGAGTTGCAGCTCGATGTCGTAGACGCCGGCACTGTCGCTCAGGCGACGGGTCAGCGCAGTGGCATGGAGGTGTGGCATTGATCGAGGGTGTGCCCGCGGTCGACAGGTGAAAGGGCGCGACCAAGGCTGAGACGACAACAGCCCGGGAAATGCCGTCCGGGCTTGTGCGTGCTGGATGGGCGCGCGATGCGCGCCAGTCGACTACTTGATCTTGGCTTCCTTGTAGATCACGTGCTTGCGGACGACCGGATCATACTTCCTGATCTGCATCTTTTCGGTCATGGTGCGCTTGTTCTTGGTGGTGGTGTAGAAGTGACCGGTTCCGGCCGACGACACCAGTTTGATCTTGTCTCGCATGAGAGGTTCCTTCTGGGTAGGGCAGAAAAGTAAACGCGAACGACGCTGCGCCGTGCGTCAGACGCGTTCGCCGCGCTCGCGAAGTTCCGCCAGCACGGTGTCGATGCCGCGCTTGTCGATGACGCGCATGCCCTTGGACGAAACGCGCAGGCTCACGAAACGGTTTTCCGACGGCACCCAGAAGCGATGGGTGTGGAGATTGGGCAGAAAGCGACGACGGCGCCGGTTCTTGGCGTGCGACACATTGTTGCCGGACATCGGGCTCTTGCCGGTTACCTGGCAAACTCTGGACATGGGACGCTCCGAAAAAGGGTGTTGCGATAGCTTAGCCGGAGGACTATAGCGAAAACCCAGCCAGGAGACAAGCAACAGCAACAGCAACTGCAGGGCCACTTCATTCAGATCCGGCGGATTTCGGCATGTTTACCACGCGCATGGAGGGAACTCGACTCGACCGGCTCGATGCCGTAGCGCCCTTCGTGCACGAGCGTGTGGTGGTAGTGGCAGAGCAGCGGGATGACGTGCGCATCGCAGCAGAGGCGGCGTGCCGTCTCGCGAGCGACGGAGACGCCGGGCGAAAGCCAGGCTTCGTGACGGGTGTCGTCGTGACGGGTGTCGTCGTGACGGGCGTCGGCAGTGTGACCGTGTTCGCAGGAACAGGCACTTTCCGGTTCACGTGAACCGTTTTTCGGCGCGGAAACATGACCGGCATCACGGAAACCGGCCTTTGACGGTTCACGTGAACCGTTTTCGTCGGAGTGATCCCTGCGGACGCGCATGCGCGCGATCTCCTGCTCAAAGACATGCACGGGCAGTTTCTCGGCCCGCCGGAGCAGCTCCTGCTCGTTGTCGGGGGTGGCGATGCGCACGAGGGCACGGACCTTGGGGTAGCCGATGCGCCCATCCCCGAAGGCGGTGCTGATGAGCGGCAGTTCGCGGAGCGCGACAGCGACATGAACGCAATTGCTGCATGCGAGCGCAACGGCATGGCGATTCCCCGATGCCATGCAGGATCCCGGTCGAAACCATGTAACATCCGGGCGCATGAAGACCATTGACCTCATTGGCGGCATGAGCTGGGAGAGTACTGCGCTCTACTACCGCTGGATCAACGAGGGCGTGAAGCGCGAACTCGGCGGCTTGCATTCCGCTCGAATCGCGCTCGTCAGCGTCGATTTTCAGAACATCGAGCGGCTGCAGCATGCGGGCGACTGGGATGCCGCCGGCAAGGTGCTGGCGGAAGCCGGGCGCCAGGTCGAGCGTGTCGGCGCCGAACTGTTGCTGATCTGCACCAACACCATGCACAAGGTGGCGGATGTGGTGCAAGCCGCGGTCGACATACCGCTCCTGCACCTTGCCGATGCCACGGCGGAACGCCTGGTTGCCGATGGTCGTCGGCGTATCGGGCTGCTGGGCACGCGCTTCACCATGGAAGAAAATTTCTACGCCGAACGGCTCCGCCAGCACGGGCTCGGGGTTCTCGTACCGGATGAGGCCGACCGTGGCATCGTGCACCGGGTCATCTACGAGGAACTGTGTCTGGGCAAGGTGCGCGATGAATCGAGAGCGGATTACCTTGCCATCATCGACAGGCTCGGCAAGGCGGGTGCCGAAGCCGTGATCGCAGGGTGTACCGAGATCACGCTGCTCGTACAGCAGCCACACACGGCCATGCCACTCTATGACACCACGGCCATTCACGCCGAGGTTGCGGTCGAGCGCGCACTCGAGGGTGAACTGGCCGGCTGAGCCCGACCGTGCTGCCCTCGCAAGGAATCACCTCATGGATCGCATCTTCATCCGCAACCTTACCGTCGATACCATCATCGGCATACACGAGCACGAGAAACGCGAGGCGCAGCCACTGGTCATCGACCTCGAGATGGCGAACGACATCCGCCCGGCCGCGGCAAGCCGTGACATCGGTGACGCGCTCGACTACCAGGCCATCACCGAGCGGCTGAGGGCGTATCTCGAAACCAGCGAATGCCTGCTGGTTGAAACGCTGGCCGAGGAACTGGCCGGCATGATCATGGAAGAGTTCGACGTGCCGTGGCTCAGGCTCACTCTGACGAAACCGCAGGCCATGCCGGGCAGTACGCTCGTGGGATTGACGATCGAGCGGCCTTGAGCGGTGCATTGCCGAGGTCAACGTGACACGGACGCCATTCGGAATGCCATTCGGTGAATGGTTTCGAGTCAAGGTGCTCGACAGGCACTACAATGCTGCGCTTTCGGGCTGCAACGGCGAAGAACTCCTGCATCGCCGCTGATGCATCCCCGGTCATCAACGCGCTTACCGATTCTCGTTCACCCATCGATGGGTGAATACCTCGACGGACAAATACGTGGATACCATCCAGACCATCTGGCTCGCCCTCGTGCAGGGCCTGACCGAATTTCTGCCGATCTCGAGTTCGGCGCACCTGATTCTCGTGCCGAGCCTCCTGGGCTGGCCCGATCAGGGTCTTGCTTTCGATGTGGCGGTGCATCTCGGCACCCTGATTGCGGTGGTAGCCTACTTTCGCAAGGAAATCGTCACGCTGTTCCTTGCCTGGCTCGGCTCGATCACCCGCCGCGACATGACGCCCGAGGCGCGCCTTGCCTGGGGTGTGATCGTCGGTACGATTCCCGCGGGGCTTGTGGGACTCGCCCTCAAGGACCAGATCGAGACCTATCTGCGATCACCGCTCGTCATTGCCGCAACGACGATCATCTTCGGCCTGTTGCTCTGGTACGCCGACCGGCGTGCTCGCATGCAGCGCGGCGAACTCTCGATGAGCTGGCAGGATTTTCTCGTGGTGGGTTCGGCCCAGGCACTGGCGCTGATTCCCGGCACCTCGCGTTCGGGAATCACGATCACGGCAGGGCTTCTCATCGGCCTCACGCGCGAAGCCGCGGCCCGCTATTCCTTTCTGTTGTCGATCCCGATCATCGTGCTCTCGGGGCTCGGTGTGACCAGCGATCTCGTTTCGTCCGATGCGCCGGTGGCCTTGGGCACATTGCTTCTCGGTACCATGGTAGCGATGGTCTCGGCGTTCGCCTGCATCCACTACTTTCTCGCCTTCATCAACCGTATCGGCATGGTGCCGTTCGTGATCTACCGCCTGCTTCTCGGTGTGGTGCTGCTGGTGGTGTTCCTGTAGGAACGGCCTCGGGCAATCGGGCTTGCGGTGGTTCATGAAACCTGCCGCCTCAGGTGCACAGACAGGCAGTTCTCACTTGCTGGCGGGCAACGCCAGCACGATGACCTTGCCGCCTTCGCCGTGCACCGAATCGACCGCACGAATCTCGACCTTTCCGGTACCGGGCGGCAGTTCGAGCGTCAGCGAACGGGTGAAGGGTTGCTCGTTCACGTGCGGATGGGCGAGTTCACGGGTGCCGAGCAGGGTACCGTCTTCGGCGTAGACCTCGAAGGCATTGGCATAGTGTTCCCAGCCTTCATCGGCGTGCTCGATCGTCGCGTCGATGCGGTAGCGACCACCCCCGAGATCGGTGATGTGCGCGTCGATGACGTGGGCCTTGTCGGCGAGTGCCGTGTGCGTGGACAACAGCACGACCAGCGTGAGGATCGTCACCGTCAACCGGCGGAGCGAACGTTGTCGAAGGGGCTTGTGAGCATGTCTCATGGGAGCGGTTCCTGCGTGTGGTTCGTGGCACTTTCTCCCGATTTTACGGACAATACGAAAATGAGCCAGTTCCGTCCCCAGGTATCCGGAAAGCGACTCGCCATCGCGTGCGTGCTGACGCTGATCGTTTTCCTGATCGCATGAGTGTGTCGGCAGTCCATGAAAGGTGAGCCGCTGAACACGAAAACGATGCACACGGTGGACGCAGCCGGTGCGCATGGCGACCCTGCCGACGAGTCGGGCGGCCCGGTCGGCGAGCCGTATGGCGCCAGTCATGGGCGCTTCAAGCGACCTGGCTCGCTCTTCTACAGTGAACTTCGCTGGCCCGGTCTCTGGGTTCTGATCGGCGTTCTCCTGCTCGGTCTCGTTACCGTCGGCTCCCTCATGCGCATCTCCGACCCTTATCTCATGGAGATCATGAGCCGCGACAAGCTCGTGCACTTTTCGGTGTATCTGCTGCTGGTGCTCTGGTTCATCCAGATTTACTGCCGAATGTCGGCCTGGTGGCTGGTGGCCGCGTTGATCCTTGCCACGAGCGTGGGCATCGAAGTGTTCCAGGGGCTCATGCCGTACCGGCAATTCGACGTGTACGACATGCTGGCCAATGCGACGGGTATGCTGACGGCCTTGCTGCTCGGCCGGGTGGGTGTGGTCGGCATTCTGCGGCGCGTGGAGACCGTGGCTGCGAGACTGTCTGCCCACTAGCTCGCCAGCCACGCACGGCGCGGTGTCGTTGTCGAAATCCGAGCTGCCGGTCTGTTTCAGTCGCGAATACCCGAGCCGGTATCGTCGTCGCCACCGGCCTCGAGCGAGGTATCGTCGCTGCCTTCCTCGGGCATCGTGGCGTCCGCGGCTGCGAGTTCCTGTCGCCAGGCGGCAATGGCGCGGGTGCGGGCCTTCAGCACCTGATCGCTGACTTCGCTCTTGTCGTCGATCTCCCTGGCAATCGCCGCCGCGTCGACCGAGCTGAACACGGCGGCGGCTTCGCAGAGAGTTTCGGCCTGCGGGTAGGGGGTGTTCTCGAAGCCGAGTCGCCCGCGGGAGTCGGCCTTGCAGACCGTCAGGAAGCCCTCGAAGCGTTCGGGTTTGCGCAGCACATCCAGTGAGTAGAGGAGCTTGGCGAGCGTCGAGTTGCGAAGCTCATCCACGCGATGGCAATGGGTGTGGTAGCGCGCGGCAATGACCGCGGCGTCGAGCATGCGCTTCGGTATGCGCAGGCGGTTGCCGAGCTTCTGCGTGATGAGCGCACTGCGGGCTTCGTGTCCCTTGTGTTTCGGCCATTCGCTCTTCGGTGTGGTGGCCTTGCCAAGATCGTGACAGAGTGCGGCGAGGCGCACTTCCACGTCATCGCTGATCGAGGACGCCTCGTCGAGCACCATCATGGTATGCACGCCGCTGTCGATTTCGGGATGCGACCGCGGCGACTGCGGTACGCCGAAGAGGGCATCGACTTCGGGAAGGATGCGTTCGAGCGCGCCGGCGTGCCTGAGCGTCATGAAGAAGGCGCTCGGCACCACGGACGCGAGCGCTCGTTCCATTTCCTGCCAGACACGTTCGGCGACAAGCGCATCGATTTCGCCATCAGCGACCATCTGCCGCATGAGGGCCAGCGTGTCCTCGGCAACATCGAAGCCGAGGCCGTGAAAACGTGCCATGAAGCGTGCCACGCGCAGGACACGTACCGGATCTTCGGTGAAGGCCATCGAAACGTGCCGAAGCTGTCGCGACTCGATGTCGCGGCGGCCGTTGAAGGGGTCGATGATGGAACCGTCGGCGGCCTCTGCCATGGCATTGATGGTGAGATCGCGCCGCTCGAGATCCGCTTCGAGGCTCACGTCCGGGGCGGTGTTGAACACGAAGCCGTGATAGCCGCGTCCGCTCTTGCGCTCGGTGCGTGCGAGGGCGTGTTCCTCGTGCGTCTGCGGGTGCAGGAACACGGGAAAGTCCTTGCCCACGGGTCTGAAACCGGCGTCGATCATGGCTTCGGGTGTCGTGCCCACGACCACCCAGTCGCGATCGAGCACGGGCAGCCCGAGGAGTCTGTCGCGTACCGCGCCACCGACAAGGTAACGCTCGCCCGGACAGGCGATGGTGTCCTGGGGATCGCTGCGCGCCGGGGCAGGTTCGGAGGGGGAGTTCATGGGTCGATGTTACACTTCCGGCCATGATCACACAGCCTTTCTGGTTCGTTGGATGGCACGCCTGATGCGCATCGGGCTCGGTCTGCTGGCCGTGTTTCTGGTGCTGTTCGTAACGTCAGCGGGCTGCTCCACCATCGGCTACTACTCGCAGGCGATCAGCGGACACTTCAAGCTCATGCGCGGGCGTGAATCGATCGAGGCACTGCTCGCCGATCCACAGCTCGACGACGGGCTGCGAGTCCAGTTGCAGACCGTCGCCGATGCCCGACGCTTCGCCGTCGAGGCACTGGCACTGCCCGACAACAAGAGCTACAGCACCTACGTGGCAACGGGCCGGCAAGCCATCACCTGGAACGTGATCGCAGCCCCCGAGTTTTCACTCGAGCCGAAGCGCTGGTGCTTTCCCGTGGCGGGTTGCGTGAGTTACCGTGGTTATTTCGATCCGGAAGAGGCGCGTACCTACGCCGACAAGCTCGAAGAAGAAGGATTCGATGTCGCGATCGGCAGTGCCAGTGCCTATTCGACGCTCGGCTGGTTTTCCGACCCCGTGCCCGATACCATGCTCAGGGGCGGGGAATACCGTTACGTCGCCACGCTGTTTCACGAACTGGCGCATCAGTTGCTGTACGTGAAGGATGACAGCAGCTTCAACGAAGCCTATGCGAGTTTCGTCGAACAGGAGGGCATTCGCCGTTGGCTGACCGAGCGCGGACGTGCCGAGGAAATCGCAAGATACGAAGCAGCCGAAGCGCGCAAGGTCGATTTCCTCGCACTGTTGAAGCGTACCCGCGAGAAGCTTGTCGGGCTTTACGACAGTGGCCGGAGCGAAGCGGAGATGCGCACCGACAAGGCGGCGATCTTCGCGGCAATGCGCAGGGAATACGCCACGCTGAAAACAGGGAAGTGGGGCGGATACGCCGGTTACGATGGCTGGTTCAGACGCGAACTCAACAATGCGCGGCTGGTGTCGGTGGCCACCTATCGACGTTACATTCCGGCCTTCGAAGCGCTGTTCGAAGAGGCGGGGCGTGATCTGCCGACCTTTTATGAACTGGCCGAAGCACTCGGCAAGCTGCCACGGGATGAGCGGCGGGCACGGATGGATGCCTTGCTGGCGGTGGGTGACGATGCCGGAACAAGCTGACTGCCACGATCGTCGCCACACTTGGCTGCGCCGTGCCTGTTTCCGTCGCTTCTGCAGCCATTTCCGCGAAGTGCCGGCTCAGTTCCGTCGTCCGAGATACTGCGGTACTACCGTATCCACCGAGGTCGCCTGCGGAGGGCAGTCATCCGGGCAGATGCTGTCGGTCTTCAGGGATTCATAGTTGTCGATCGAGAAGGGCTTTCCCGGTACGAATTCCATCGTACGGGCCTGGAGCCTCGCTGCCCAGTCGGGCAGTCCGATCACCTTTCGTGACACGCCCACGGTGCGCGCCGTGTACTCGACGATTTCCCGGAGCGTGAATATGTCCGGTCCGCAGAGGCAGATGGCCTTGCCATGGGTTGCAGCATCATCGATCGCGTCGATCATGCATCCGACCACATCATCGACGAACACGGGTTGCAGGCGAGCGTCGGGCATGGCCAGTGGAAACACGGGCAGGACGCGCACGAGCTGACCGAAGCGGTTGAAGAAGTCGTCGCCTTCACCGAAGATCACCGAGGGGCGGAAGATGGTCCAGTCGAGTTCGGCGTCGTTCTCGCGCACGCGCTGCTCCGCCTCACCCTTGGTGCGAAGGTAGATGCTCTTGCCCTTCTGCTCGCCGGCGTTGAGGCTGCTCATGTGCAGGTAGCGCCTGACTCCTGCTTCCCGGCATGCGCCCAGCACCTTTTCGGTCAGGGTGACGTGAGCGCGCTGGAAGCTTGCGTCGCCACCATGCTCATTGAGCACACCGACAAGGTTGATCATGACATCGATGTCGGCGAGTGCGGCGGCAAGCGCGGTGGGGTTCTGCGCGTCGACCTCGCGCGGTTCGATCCTGTGCAGCACCTCGAGATCGTGCGCGCGTTGCAGACGCCGTGTCAGAACCACGACGGATTCGTCATCGGCAGCGAGGAGAGCGGCGAGGCGGGAGCCGACGAAGCCCGAACCGCCGAGGATGGCAATGCGGCGTTGTTTCATGACTGCTGTCTTCGGTAGTGTCCGGCTCCCATTCTGCCCTACGTGCCATCCAGGCACACTCCCTTCGCCATCCGGTGAACCGGCGTCTGCTCCCTTTCAGTACAATCGTGTCTTCCGCCGACGCGCTGCTGCCAACGGGAATTGCCTTTCATGCCCGATCTCTCATGACCATCGATATCATCATCAACGCGCTCTTGATGCTTGTGGTCACGGTCGACCCCATTGGTAACGTACCCTTGTTCATCGGCCTGACCAAAGGCATGCACGCTGCCGAACGAAGGCGCATTGCCCGGCGGGGGACGCTGATTGCATTTGCACTCCTGTCACTGTTCGCGATCACGGGCAGTGGCGTACTCGACTTGATGGGTATCACCTTGCCGGCCTTTCGGGTTGCCGGTGGCCTGCTGCTGTTCTATCTCGCGTTCGAGATGCTTTACGGGCACAGGCAGGAGCGGCGTGCCAAAGCCTCGGACGCAGCAACGCGCGACCACATCGCGAACATTGCCGTGTTTCCACTTGCCATCCCGTTGCTGGCGGGCCCCGGCACCATCTCGGCAACGGTCCTGCTTTCCGACTCGCTCGGCAACACCTGGCCCGAGGCGCGCTGGATGGGCTTGCTCGTGTTGCTCGGGCTCATCGCCGCCGTGATGCTGGTGGCCGCAACGGTACTCTCTCTCTCCAACATTGTCGACAGACTGCTCGGCGAAACCGGCCGACTGATCATGACGCGGTTGCTCGGCGTGCTGCTGGCGGCGCTGTCGGTGCAGTTCGTGGCCGACGGCATCACGGCGATGATTGCGGCAGCGTGAGTCGGGACGGACAGACCAACCAGGAGATGCATCCATGACTGAGGGCCTTGTGAACTACGGGAAGGCGGCGTCGACCAGCGATGCCGTGCAGAGCCGCCGATCCCTGCGCGCCTTTCTGCCCGAGGACGTGCCCGACGAGACGCTGCGGTACATTCTCGACACGGCTCAGCGAGCCCCGAGTGGCACCAACATGCAGCCGTGGCACACGCTGGTCGTACGGGGAGCAACCCGCGAGAAACTGTGTGACGCTGCCTGCGCGGCCTTCGACGACCCTGCCGTGAAGCCCGAATGCACCGAGCCCTACTACCCGGAGACGTGGTTCTCGCCCTATGTCGAGCGACGCCGCAAGGTCGGTTGGGACCTCTACGGACTGCTCGGTATCGGCAAGGGCGACAAGGACAGGATGCATGCACAGCATCGGCGCAACTATCGTTTCTTCGACGCACCGGTGGGGCTGATCTTCACCATTCACCGCGACCTCGCCACGGGCAGTTGGCTCGACTACGGCATGTACCTCCAGAACATCATGTTGCTGGCCAGAGAGGCGGGACTGCACACCTGTCCCCAGGCGGCATGGGCGGATTATCATGCGGTCATCCGCGAGGTATTGCCCGTCGACGACGATCACCACGTGGTCTGCGGCATGTCGCTTGGTTACGCCGATCCGGACGCGGTGGAAAACTCGCTCCTCACCGAACGGGCACCGATCGAGGAAACGGTACGTTTCTTCGATTGAGTGTGTGCGACAGGGTACCGGCCGCAACGAGCCTTGCCGAAGCAATCTGCGCTTGCCGTTTGACGGCGCGCGCCTTCGAGACTCGGGATGAACCCCGTGCAGCCGGGTTCAGACCACGACGTCCTGGCGGCGCATGTTGTCTTCACCGAACACACGCCGGTAGCGTTCGACTTCCTCCGTTGGCCCCGTGGCCTTGTCGGGGTTGTCGGAGAGTTTCACCGTAGGTTTGCCGTCGGCGCGAGTGACCTTGCAGACCAGTGAGATCGCTGCGAGTTGCGGGTTCGGTGATGTTGCGCAGTCGTGGAAATCGTTGGTGAGGTGAGTGCCCCAGCCGAAACTCATGCGCACCCGGCCGTGAAAATGGTGGTGGACGGCTTCGATGGTTTCGACGGTGAGTCCGTCGGAGAAGATCAGGAGCTTCTCCTTTGGATCACGCCCACGCGCCTGCCACCAGCGGATGAGTTCCTCACCGCCCTCGATCGGGTCTTTCGAATCGATGCGAAAACCGCTCCAGTCGGCCACCCAGTCAGGCGCGTTCGCAAGAAAGCGTGTGGTGCCGTAGGTGTCGGGCAGGACGATCAGCAGGTTGTCATCGTAGGTGCGGCTCCAGTCCTTCAGGACCTCATAGGGTGAGTAAAGCAGGGCGTCGTCGTCGGTGGCGAGTGCGGCTTCCACCATCGGCAGTTCATGGGCGTTGGTGCCGATGGCCTCTAGATTGAGGTTCATGGCCATGGCGACATTGCTGGTGCCGACGAATTTCTCGTCAAGTCCTTCCTGGAGTGCCGAGATGCACCAGTTCTGCCAGAGGTAGCTGTGGCGGCGACGGGTGCCGAAATCGGCGATGCTGAGGTCGGGCAGGGCGTCGAGCCTGAGAACCTTCTCCCAGAGTTTTGCCTTGGCTCTTGCGTAGAGCACGTCGAGTTCGAAACGCCCGAGCCCGCGAAGCGCATTGCGTGAGCGGAGTTCGCTGATGATCGCGAGTGCCGGAATTTCCCAGAGCGTGACTTCCGCCCAACTGCCGTTGATATCGAGGCGGAACTGTCCGTCGACCACGTCGAGTTCGTAGGCCGGCAACTGGTAGTCGCGGAACCAGTCGAGGAACTCGCTCGTGAAGAGTCGCTCGCGGCCGTAGAAGGTATTGCCCGCGAGCCAGATCAGTTCCTTCTTGCCAAGCTTCAGTTCGCGTGTGAAATCCAGCTGTGCGCGCAACTCGTCGATGTCGATCTCCTCGGCAAGCTTCACCGAGGTGGTGCGGTTGATCAGCGAGAAGGTTACCGGTACATCGGCGTGCTGTTTCCAGATCGTCTGCAGCATGAGCAGCTTGTACACGTCGGTATCAAGCAGGCTGCGCACGATCGGGTCGAGCTTGAAGCTGTGGTTGTAGACCCGGCTGGCAATGTCGGGTACCGATACGGTGTTCATGGGATCCTGACCGTGTTCATCCGACCTTACTGTTCGTCGGGCAATTCGATGGTGATGCCGTCGTGCTCGGCGCCAAGCATCAGTTGGCAGCTCAGCCGCGAGTGCTCGCGACGCTCGGCAATGACTCCTTCGAGCATGTCGAGTTCCATGTCTTCGGGCTCGGGAAAGAGCGCTGCCGCTTCGCTGTCGAGGTAGACGTGGCAGGTGGCGCAGATCAGGCTGCCGCCGCATTCGGCGCCGATTTCGTCGATGTCGTTGTGGATGGCGACATCCATGACGCTGTCGCCGATGCTGGCGCTGACGGTGCGCACGTTGCCATCGGCAGTCCTGTAGTTGAGGGTGATTTCCTCGGCCATGTGCGGTGCTCTTCGAGAAACGGGTTGACGATCCGGGCAGCCTGGGCTTCGGGCGGAAGCCACGACATGAGATGCATGGTAGCCAAAGTCCGCCATTCGCGTCACGGACGAACAGACTGCTATGCTGACGGACTCACAGCTTCGCGACGGCAACGGACTCATACTGGTCTGCAGTTGCGAGGAAGGGATGCATGTCGCACATCGAAACCGAACTGCACCAGAGTGTGCTCGAAGAACAGGTCCGGCTCATCTACCGCCAGGGACCGGTACTGATTCTCGGTGCGCTGCTCTGCGGCGCTGTCGTGGTCTTCTTCCAGTATCGCCATACGGGGGATACGCTGGCGCTGTGGTGGCTCGCGGCCTTCGCTCTGGTCACGGTTCTGCGCCTCTGGCGGCTCGCGGTCTATTTTCGTTACGGCGAAACGCACGGTTCGGCGCAGTGGTGGGGGCGGGTCTTCTGGGCGGGAACGTTCGTCGGTGGATTGATCTGGAGTTCCTGGCCGCTGCTCTTCTACGATCAGATGAGCCGCGAGGCACTCATGATGGTGTCGACGATCGTGGCTGGTCTGATTGCCATCAGCGCTTCTTCGGGCGCAATCTACTTTCCTGCCTTTCAGAGTTTTTCCGTCCCCATGGCGCTGTCCTTTGCGAGCGCTCACATCGTGTCGGGTCAGGAATCCATGGTGCTGATCGGTCTGCTGATGTTGTGTTTTCTTGCCGTGAGCTACTATTTTGCACTGCGCGGACAACAGCAGTTTCGTGAACTGATCCGGGCACGCTTCGACAACAGCGAGTTGATGCGCAAGCTCGAGTCGGAGAAGCTCGTGGCCGAGCGCGCGGTGATCGCCAAGAATCGCTTTCTCGCGTCGGCCAGTCATGATCTGCGCCAGCCGCTGCATGCGCTCCGGCTGTTCATCGGCACGCTGCGGAATCGTGAGCGCGATCCGGGGCAACTGCAGATCATCGACGACATGGAGAAGTCGGCCGATGCACTGACGTCACTTTTCAACAGCCTGCTCGACATGTCGCGCCTCGATGCCGAAACCATCGAGTTCAGCCCCGAGCACCTCTGCGTCGGCGAGATCTTCGATCGGTTGCGCGCGCAGTTCGGTGCCCAGGCCAAGGACAAGGGGCTTGCACTCGGTTTCGAGGACAACGACCTGGTCTGCTATTCCGACCCGGTGCTGCTCGAACGGGTGCTCAGGAATCTCGTGGTCAATGCGCTTCAGTACACCGAAAAGGGCGAAGTCCGTGTCAGCTGCGAGGCGGGTGAAGGCGAGATGCTCCTGATGAGCGTCACCGACACCGGCATCGGCATTCCGGAAGAATTCCGGGATGAAGTCTTCAACGAATTCGTGCAACTCGGCAACGAAGAGCGCGATCGCGACAAGGGGCTCGGGCTCGGGCTTTCCATCGTCTCGAAACTCTGCGGACTCATGGGCGTCGAACTCGTCATGAATTCGGACGTGAACACGGGCACCACCTTTCGCATGCTGCTGCCTCGCGGCGAATCCGCACTGACTCGCACGGCGCAGGCCAGCGCGCGCCCGCTGTCGGTGTCGGGCTTCCGCGTCATGGTCATCGACGACGAAGCGCAGGTGCGCCAGAGCATGCGCTATCTCCTCGAGGAATGGGGCTGTGACGTGCAACTCGCGGAATCGGCGCGTGATGCGCTCAAGATCGTGGCGCTCAGCAACAGCTGGCCGAGCCTGATCATTTCCGACTACCGCCTTCGCGGCAAGCAGCGAGGTATCGATGCGGTGTTCGCGATTCGTGAAGCGGCCGACACGCCGATTCCTGCCGTCATCATTACCGGCGATACCAGTCCGGAGCGTCTTCGGGAGGTCAAGCGTTCGGGGCTCGAACTGCTGCACAAGCCGATCGATGTTGCCGCACTCCGTGCGCTTCTCGTGAATCATCGTGCGGAGCCGCACGGACAGCGAAAGGCACGGGCCGACACACGGGAGACGTTGGCGGCCGAGGCCGGATGATGGCGCTCGACTATGAACTCGTGGTGTCGAAACGCGCGAAGCGGGCCACGCTCAAGGTGCAGCGCGGGCGTGGCCTCGTCGTCACCATCCCCGCACGGTTTCCGCGTCGTGAGGTGCCTGCCGTGGTCGAGGAGCATCGCGGCTGGATCGAGGCACAGCTCGCGAAGCTCGATGCCGAGACGCCGGCTCACCTCAAGGCATGGCCACCGACGCATCTCGACCTGCTCGCACTCGAGCGTCGTGTCGAGATCGAGGCCAGTGAGACCGGCGAGACTGCCACCGTTAGTGCCGGGTGGCGGGGAACGGCGTACATGCAGCTTGCGGGTGCGCTGTCGGACAGGGCGCTCGTTGCCCGGGCCGTCGCCAGACTTCTGCGCGACGAAGCACGCCCCTGGCTCGCGGCGCGTCTGGCCACGCGGGCTGCCGAATCTGGCTTTGCGTACCGGCGTCTGCAGATCCGCGGGCAACGCAGCCGCTGGGGCAGTTGCTCGACGAAGGGCACCATCAGTCTCAACTACAAGCTTCTCTTTCTGCCTCCCGAACTCGTCGACTACGTGATTCGTCACGAACTGGTGCACACGCGTGAGATGAACCATGCGCGCAGCTTCTGGATGCTGCTCGAAGCCGTGCAACCCGATGCACGCCGGCTCGATGACCGGCTGCGCGAAGCGGGTGCTCTCGTGCCACCGTGGCTCGAACTTGCCTGATGGCATGTCTTTCCAGATCGATACGCTCTGCTATTCTCCGGTAAGCCAAATCAATCAACGCCCCCCGTGCCGCACCGGCCAGGGTTGGTTCGAGCAGTCACAGCGATCCGTGAACACGGCGACTTCAGATAACCCCAACGTGCAGAAGAATCCCAAGGTCGACCTCTGGCAGATCGCACCGCTGTTGCTGGCAGCGGCGCTGTTGACGATCGGTCTCGCGATGTTCCTCAGTGGTACGCGTGATCTCGTCGAACTGGTCAGACCCCTGATCGTGGTGTTCGGCGGCACGGTCGCGGCGCTGCTGCTGACCTTTCCTCCCGCACAGCTCGCCAACTCGCTGCAGCTTGCTCTCGATCGCGGTATTCGTGGCGGTGTGAACCCGGCTGACATGCTCGGCGCGATGCTCAAGGTCTGCGAGGTCAGTCGCCGCGACGGTCTTCTCGGAGTAGCAGAACTTCGCTCCGGCAATGCGTCGGTGGAAGACGTCTGCGCACTGATCGGCGATGCTGCCGAGAAGGAAACCATCGACAAGGCATTCACCATGCACATCGAGGCAGCGATACGGCGGCAGAAGATATCGCATGACGTGTTTCTCTTTGCGGCTCTCTATGCTGCGGCCACCGGGCTTCTCGGTTCGCTGATCCATCTCGTGGGTTCCGTGGCAGGTGATGCCGTCGGTGGCGAAGGGTTCCTGCCGCTGATCTGCGGATTGTGCCTGGCGCTGCTGCTGACGATGCTGATCGGGCGCATGCGGGCTGCACATCATCGCGAATTGCTTGCCGCCGAGATTGCCTACCGCGGCGCCGCACTGATTCTCGAAGACAACAACGTGCATCGACTCCGTGGCCGTCTTGCCGCGGTGCTCGACAGCGCCAGCGACTGAGCCAACCCGATGAGTACCATTTCGTTGTCCGGCAAACCCTCGGGCCACAAGGCCTACCGCGTGGTGCCCGACCCGGACGACCCGATCATCCTGCAGATCGACGGCAAGCTGTGCCAGGTCATGGAAATCAGCGCCACGGGGTTCAACACCCCTGATGATGTCGTGACGCGCGGGCGGCGATATCCCTTCAGCATGGATCTGCCGACGTCGATGACGCCCATCAATGGCTATGTGGACGTGCTCGACGAAGGCGTGAACAGCAAGGGGCTCGGTTACCGTTTCGTGGATCTTGCCACCGAGGAACTCGATGCGCTGCACCACTATGTGCTGGTGCGGCAGAAGCAGGCGATACGTGCGCTCAGGGCGGCGCGCGACGGGCTGGCCTGAGCGTGAACTCGCCGCTCGAAGTCTACGACGCCGAGGTCGCCGCTGGTCGACTCGACCCGGATGAGGAGCAGCGCGCGGTCATGACGGAGCTCGATCGCATCTCGCGCAATCTCCAGCGTGAATCGGCCTGGAAACCGCCGTCGAAATCACTGTTTGCGCGCTGGCGGAAAACGACCGACGAGAGCATGCAGGGCGTTACCGGACTCTATCTCTGGGGTGGTGTCGGGCGCGGCAAGACGCACCTCTGCGATCTCTTCTTCGAGAACGCCGGTGTCGCCAACAAGCGCCGATTGCACTTTCATCACTTCATGCAGCAGATTCATGCGGGATTGCGCGAACGCCAGCAGATGGAAAACCCGCTCGAGTCGATCGCCAGAGCCTGGGCAGATGAAGCGCGTCTGCTGCTGCTCGACGAGATTCACGTCAACGACATCACCGATGCAATGCTGCTTGGCGGGCTCCTGACCGCACTGTTCCGGCGCGGGGTGACGCTCGTGACGACCTCGAACCGCAAGCCCTCCGACCTCTACAAGGAGGGTCTTCAGCGCGCACGCTTTCTGCCGGCCATCGCACAGATCGAGGCGCACACGAAAGTCATCGAGATGCTGGGCGAGACCGATTATCGCCTGCGTCTTCTCGAAGTGGAACCCATTCATCTGGTGAGTGACCCCGCCTGCGACGGTGGGCTCGGCGTCGATGCCTGCCGTGCGGCCATGCACGAGCACTTCCTGCGCCTCTCGGCAGGGAACGAGCCCGAGCCGGGCAACATCGAGGTGAACGGTCGCGTCATCGACATACTCGGGCGGGCCGGAGATTTCGTCTGGTTCGATTTTCAGAGCCTCTGTGCCACGGCTCGGTCCACCGATGACTACATCGAAATCGCGCGGCGCTTCCACACCGTGATGCTCAGCGACATTCCGGTCATGAACGAGAACCGCAACGACGAGGCACGACGTTTCGTGAACATGATCGACGAGTTCTACGAGCGCAACGTGTGTTTTCTGATGTCGTCCGAGGCGCCGGCAGACGAACTCTATCGGGGGCAGCGCATGGCCTTCGAGTTCGAACGCGCAGCGAGCCGCCTGTTCGAGATGCGCACTCACGAGTACCTTGCCGGGCATCGCCGGCGTCACGGGGATGATCCTGCCTGAGTACCAGCTCGGCCGCGGCGCTCATGGGCCGAAGATGGGTTCGTGACGCGGCAGCGTGTTCGGCAGTACCCATTCGCTCGCGGGGTGGCGACGATCGATGGCGCTGAGATCGACCGTCGGATCGATCAGTGTTGCGTAGTCACGCGCGTTGAGCGAGCAGCGGGTCTCCACACGCACCACCGAGTCGAGAGGCTCGGCGCCCTCGGGCAGTTCGAAGCGTGCGTAGTCCTGCTCGAGCTTCTGTGCAAACTGCCAGATCAGGTCGGGGATGCAGGCCATCTTCCTGGCCTGGCGGGCGGTGAGCTGATCACGCGGGTCGACGCGAAAGGTGCGGCCGTCTGCGCGTTCGACGATGAAAACCGCACTGCCGCGTTTGGAGCGCAGCTTCATGCGCCAGGCATAGCGGTGACCGTCCTCGTTCCAGGCCACGTTCCCGGGAGCCCAGGTGTGTCGCAGTGGCAACACGATCTGCCAGGCGAGCCAGCCGAACACGAACACCGTGATGGCTGTCTTCTGCCACGTGCCGAACCCGGCGCCGCGCCTGAGGGTTGCTGCCGAACCTGTCGTTGACAGGCCGGCAGCGGTACCGTCAGCAGCGCCAGCGGACGCCGGGCGGGGTGTCGGCGCCGCGGCCAGATGCTGCCAGCGCATGAGCCAGCCATGACGGTTGGCCCAGGCGATGAACTGGCGTGGCCAGTCGGGATCGAACAGCAGCAGGCTCGCGTAGAGTGTCATCCACGGAAAGATGCCGATGTTGAACACGAAGGCATTGGTGGTGTGGAAGATGGCGTAGAGACAGAGCACGGCAAGGCGTGAGCGGCGCCAGAGCAGGAGCGGAGCGCCGATCAGGTGCAGTGCGATGACCCCGTAGCTTGCGAGTGCGATACCCCAGTCCTGGGTCAGCCACTGGAATATCCAGTGTGCGTCGGCACTGCGGTAGTTCATCCAGAGCCGCATCGGCTCGAGATTCAGCCAGTCGCCGTTGATCTTCACGAGCCCCGCGTAGATCAGCACGATCTCGAGCTGTGCGCCGAGCCAGAAACGCCCCCAGTTGGGCACGGTGGGCGAGCGCAGTTCGGGTTTCCGCCACGCATCCAGCGACCAGTAACGATGCGCCGGCACGAAGCACATGATCACGCAGATGAGAATGACCAGATAGAAGTGATTGAGGTAACGCGTCTGGTCGAGCAGAAAGTTCCAGGTGAAACCAAAGGTGTAGAAGATCATCGCTGCCCGGTAGTGATAACCGACAGTGATGCAGAGCCCTGCGACGGTCATGAGCGCGAACAGGATCTCGAGGCCGAAACCCGGTGGCACGCCGACCCACTCGAAGTGGTGGTACTTGAAGAGAAAGCTCGTGTCGCGGTAGTAGCAGTCGAGGCAGAGAAACAGGCCGTAGTTGATGGCCTCGAAGGTCATCAGTGCCCCGAAACCGATGCGCCAGGCAGCGAGCGAAGCGGCGTCGACTTCGCGAAAGAGGAGATGGTCGATGATACGGCGAAAGCTCATGCTGCCGTTGTAGCAGAGTTTGGCGGCGAGGTGCCGTTTTTGTTGAACCTCAGCTCGTCTTCGCCTGGCGCGACTCGCGTTTCCTGTCGGATTCCTTCAGGAACTTCTTGCGGATGCGGATCGATTCGGGCGTGACCTCGACGAGTTCGTCGTCGTCGATGAACTCGAGCGCCTGCTCCAGCGACAGGTCGATGTGCGGCGTCAGCACGACGTTCTCGTCGCTGCCTGCGGCACGGATGTTGGTCAGCTGCTTGCCCTTCAGCACGTTCACGGTCAGGTCGTTGTCGCGCGAGTGGATACCCACCACCTGGCCTTCGTAGACCTGTGTGTTGGCGCCGATGATGAGGCGTCCTCGTTCCTGGAGGTTCCAGAGTGCGAAGGCCAGCGCCTTGCCCTGGCCGTTGGAAATGAGCACGCCGTTGCGGCGCTGGCCGATATCGACTGCCGTCTTGGGTTCGTAGTGGTCGAATACCGAATAGATGAGTCCGGTGCCCGAGGTTGCGGTCAGGAACTCGGTGCGGAAGCCGATCATGCCACGGGCGGGTGCGAGGTAGTCGAGTCGTACACGGCCCTTGCCGTCAGGCACCATGTCCTTCAGTTCGGCGCGGCGCTCGCCCATCTTTTCCATGATCGCACCCTGATGCTGCTCCTCGACATCGATGCTGACGCGTTCCCAGGGCTCTTCGATTTCGCCCTTGTCGTTCTCGCGCGTGATCACCACGGGGCGACCGACGCTGAGTTCGTAGCCTTCACGGCGCATGTTCTCGATCAGTACCGAGAGGTGCAGTTCGCCGCGGCCCGAGACCTTGAAGGTTTCGCTTTGTTCGGTGCGTTCGACACGGAGCGCCACGTTGTGCAGCAGTTCGGTCTGCAACCGATCCCAGATGTTCCGGCTGGTGACGAACTTGCCTTCCTTGCCCGCAAAGGGAGAGCTGTTGGGCTGGAAGTTCATGCTGATGGTGGGCTCGTCGACGCTCAGCGCGGGCAGGGCCTCGACGTGGTTCGGGTCGCAGAGGGTGTCGGAGATGTTGAGCTTGTCGATGCCGGTGATGGCCACGATGTCGCCGGCCTCCGCACCCTCGGTTTCGATGCGCTCGAGCCCGTGGAAGCCGAGTACCTGCAGCACGCGACCGTTCCGCGTGGCGCCGTCGGTGCCGACGATCCTGACCGCCGAGTTCGGTGCGAGCTTGCCGCGCTTGATGCGGGCGATACCGATGACGCCCACGTAGCTGTTGTAGTCGAGCGAGCTGATGCGCATCTGCAAGGGGCCATCGGCGTCGACGTCGGGGTGAGGGACCGAGTTCACGATGGTGTCGAACAGCGGCGTCATGTCACCTTCCGTCACGTCGGGCTCCAGCCCGGCGTAGCCGTTGACGGCCGAGGCATAGACCACCGGAAAGTCGAGTTGTTCGTCGGTGGCACCGAGATTGTCGAAGAGTTCGAAGGTCTGGTCGAGCGCCCAGTGGGGTCGAGCGCCTTCGCGATCGATCTTGTTGATGACGACGATCGGGCGGAAGCCCATGTCGAAGGCCTTCTGGGTGACGAAACGCGTCTGTGGCATCGGACCTTCGGCAGCATCGACCAGCAGCAGCACCGAATCGACCATCGAGAGCACGCGTTCGACCTCGCCGCCGAAATCGGCGTGTCCGGGAGTGTCGACGATGTTGATGCGGTAGTCGTTCCAGCGGATGGCGGTGTTCTTCGAGAGGATGGTGATGCCACGCTCCTTCTCGAGCGCATTCGAATCCATCAGACGCTCACTGTGTTCCTTCCGCATGTCGAGCGTGCCCGATTGCTGCAGCAGCTTGTCGACGAGGGTGGTCTTGCCATGGTCGACGTGCGCGATGATGGCGATGTTTCTGAGGTTCTGGATCGAGTCTGACATGCGTGATCAGGCCGCCTCGGGAGCAGCAGGTGACAAGGGGGAATCGTGGGCTGGCTGCCGATGTAGTGCCAGCCCGCCGCCATGAGCGGTGATGTACCGCCCGGAGAGCGCTGCCGGGGGCCGGGCTGCGCAGGACGAGCGGCGATTCTACACCCTCAGGCATCGCGCCGGTTGGGGAAACGCGCGTCCGGTTGGGGAAACGTGCGTGAAGCCAGTCGGTATACTGACTGGCATCGCCGTCGCAGGAGTCCGCACGCTCATGTCCAGAAGCGTAAACGCCGAGGTCGGTCCGCAGCACCCGCAGGTCGTCGTGCTCTTCGGCGCCACCGGGGACCTTGCACGCCGCAAGCTCATTCCCGGGCTGTACCACCTGACCAGCGCAGGCTTCATTCCCGACAGCCGCATCATCGGTGTGTCGCTCGACGAAAAGGACGCCGATGCCTTTCGCGCTCATTGCCGCGCGGCGCTCGATGAATTCTACTCGCGCGGCCTCGACGACGAGAGCTGGCAGGCCTTTGCCGAGAGGCTCGACTACGTGCCGCTGTCGGCCGGTGCCGGCGCCCTGCAGGCAGCGGTGTCGCGTGCCGAATCGGCCATCGAGGGTGAAGCGCGGCGTCTGCACTATCTCAGCGTGCCTCCGAAGGCGGCGTTGTCCGTGATCAAGACGCTTGGCGAGGCGGAGCTCGTCGCAGGTGCCAACGTGATCATGGAAAAGCCCTTCGGTGTCGATCTCGCCAGTGCGGTATCGCTGAACCGTCAGGTGCACGAGGTCTTCCTCGAGGAACAGGTCTTCCGCATCGACCACTTTCTCGGCAAGGAGCCGGCGCAGAACATCCTCGCCTTCCGCTTCGCCAACGGTCTCTTCGAACCGATCTGGAACCGGAACTTCATCGACCACATCCAGATCGACGTGCCCGAGACGCTCGGGCTCGACAGGCGCGCCGCGTTCTACGAGTCCACCGGAGCCTTTCGCGACATGGTGGTCACGCACCTCTTCCAGATTCTCGCGTTCGTGGCCATGGAGCCGCCATCGGATCTCGAGCCCGCGGCCATCAGCGAGGAGAAGAACAAGGTGTTCCGCAGCATGCTGCCGCTCGAACCCGGCAACGTGGTGCGTGGGCAATACAGCGGTTATCGTGACGAGCCCGGCGTCGACCCCGAATCGGAAACCGAAACCTTCGTGGCCCTGAAGTGCGTGATCGACAACTGGCGCTGGGCCGATGTACCGTTCTACCTGAGAACCGGCAAGCGACTTGCCGAAGGGCAGCGCATCATCTCGATTGCCTTTCACGAACCACCGAAGAGCATGTTCCCGCCGGGGTCGGGGGTAGGGCAGCAGGGGCCCGATCACCTGACCTTCGATCTGGCCGATTCGTCCAAGGTGTCGCTGTCCTTCTACGGCAAGCGGCCGGGGCCGGGCATGCGGCTGGACAAGCTGAGTCTGCAATTCGCGATGGAAGACACCCAGCTTGCGGGCGACGTGCTCGAGGCCTACGAGCGCCTCATCCTCGATGCCATGCGCGGTGACCACACCCTGTTCACGAGTTCACGCGGCATCGAAAGACTCTGGGATGTCTCGACGCCGTTGCTCGAGAATCCGCCGCCGGTGAAGTCCTACGCGCCGGGAAGCTGGGGGCCGAACGCGATTCATCAGCTCATCGCGCCGTATGCGTGGCGCCTGCCCTTCGAGCGGAGCTGGCGAGAGTCGCGGTGAAACCGCAGACGATCAGGCCATGACATCCTTCATCATCACGCGTTCCCCCGATTGGTGCGAGCGCGTGGCGGCTTCCGCGACCGCCAGAGCCGTTACCCCTTCTTCCATGCTCACGGGCATGCTGTTGCCACCGGCAAGAGCGTCGACGAAGGCACGCCACTCGATGCGGTAGGCCGGCATGTAGCGCTCGAGGAAGAAGTACAGGGGCTTCGCCGACTGCACGCCATCGACCGTGGATTTCCTGAGCGTGTTGTCGACCATGTTCTCGGCCTGAAGGAGCCCCTCGGCACCGAGAAGCTCGATGCGCTGGTCGTAGCCATAGACGGCGCGGCGGCTGTTGCGGATGACCGCGATGCGCCCGTCGGACCAGGTCATGGTGACGGCGGCGGTATCGACATCGCCCGCGGCGCCGATGGCGGCGTCGACGATCGCGCTGCCCATGGCGGACACCACCTCGGGCGCACCTCCCATGATCCAGCAGGCGATGTCGAAGTCGTGGATCATCATGTCGCGAAAGAGCCCGCCCGAAACCTTCACGTACTCCACGGGCGGCGGAGCCGGGTCGAAGGAGGTGATGGCAAGCATCTCGCCCTTGCCGATCTCGCCCGTGTCGAATGCCTGCTTGAGCGCGGCGAAGTTCGGGTCGAAGCGGCGGTTGAAGCCGATCATCACGGGTTTGCCCGATGACCTGACATGCTGCAGCGATTGCTGCGCACGTGCGAGTGACAGATCAACCGGCTTTTCGCACAGTACCGCCTTGCCGGCGTCCACCGCGCGCTCGATCAGGTCGGAGTGAGTGTCGGTGGAGGTGGCGACGAGCACCGCGTCGATCGACGCATCGGCAAGGATCTCGTCGACCGTTCGTGCTTCGGCCCCGTGGCGTGAAGCCAGTTCCTCGGCCGCTGGCGCATGCACATCGGCAATGGCCACGAGTTCACTGAGTCCGGGCTGACTCATGTTTTCCGCATGCACCTGGCCGATACGGCCGGCACCGAGAAGCGCTGTCTTCAACATGATCTGTCGCCTTGCCTGTTTCATCCGAGCGTCGGCATCACGAATTCGGCATCATTGCGGATGCCGCTCGGCCAGCGTGTGGTGATGGCCTTCATGCGGGTATAGAAGCGAACGCCCTCCATGCCGTGCATGTGATGATCACCGAACAGCGAGGCCTTCCAGCCGCCGAAGGAATGGAAAGCCATCGGCACGGGAATCGGCACGTTCACGCCGACCATGCCTACCTGGACCTCGTTGGCAAAGGTGCGCGCCGCATCACCGTCGCGGGTGAAGATGGCAACACCGTTGGCGTATTGGTGCTGATGGACGAGATCGACGGCTTCGCGGTAGTTGCTCCTGCGCACCACCGAAAGTACCGGCCCGAAGATCTCTTCCTGCCAGATGCGCATGTCGGGAGTGACCTTGTCGATCAGGGTGCCGCCGATGAAGTAGCCGTTTTCGTAACCCTGCCGATCCATCCTGAAGCTGCGGCCGTCGACGACGATGGTCGCGCCTTCGGCTTCGCCCGTGTCGATGTAGCCACGCACCTTGGCGAGGTGCTGTTCGGTCACGAGAGGGCCCATGTCGACGTTTTCATCGACCGAGGGGCCGATCTTCAACGCCTCGATCTTCGGCACCAGCCGTTCGATCAGCGCATCGGCCACCTGATCGGTGACGGGCACGGCCACCGAGATGGCCATGCAGCGCTCGCCCGCCGAACCGTAGGCCGCGCCCATGAGTGCATTGGCCGCCATGTCGAGGTCGGCGTCGGGCATGATGATCATGTGGTTCTTGGCCCCGCCGAGCGCCTGCACCCGCTTGCCGTTGGCGGTGCCGGTTTCGTAGATGTACTTCGCGATCGGGGTGGAGCCGACGAAGCTCACGCCCTTCACGTCCGGGTGGTGCAGCAGGGTATCCACCGCTTCCTTGTCGCCCTGCACCACGTTGAAGACGCCGGCCGGCAGACCCGCTTCGGCCAGCCATTCGCCAAGCAGCAGGGAGGCCGAGGGGGTGCGCTCGCTCGGCTTGAGCACGAAGCAGTTGCCGGTGGCGATGGCCACGGGGGACATCCACAACGGCACCATGGCCGGGAAGTTGAAGGGGGTGATGCCGGCAACAACGCCGAGGGGCTGACGCACGGTATGGGCATCGACGCCGGCACCGACGTTCTCGGTGAATTCGCCCTTGAGGAGCTGCGGCACACCCACGGCGAACTCGACCACTTCCAGTCCGCGCGTGACTTCGCCGAGCGCGTCTTCGTGTGTCTTGCCGTGTTCGGCGGAAATGGCTTCGGCGAGTTGATCGGCGCGATCCCAGAGCATCATCTTGAAGCGATCGAGAATGCGCGCGCGGCGCAGCGGCGGCGTGTTGGCCCAGTCCGCTGCGGCGGCTGCGGCCGACGCGACCGCTCGGTTCACTTCCTCGACCGAGGCCAGCGCTACCTCGCTGTCGCTCTGACCCGTGGCGGGGTTCCAGACCGGCTGGCTGCGGCCGGAGGTGCCGGCAACCTGCTGGTTGTCGATGAAGTGACCGATGGTCGCCATGGGGTGCTCTCCTGGATGCGGATTCGGTGTGGATGATGGGGCGTTGCTCACCCTGAAGGGACAGTATCTTTTATGTCCAGGTGTATGTAAATGGACGAATGTGGCTATCTGCTATTCGATTCCGTTGATATCGAGGTGTCGTTACGGCCGGACAGGACGGTGATGATAAGGTGTGATCGGATCCACGGATTCGGATGAGTTGCGGTTCACGTGAACCCTTCGTGGCCCCGGGCCTGTGACCGAGATCTCGAAAACGGGTTGAAAACGGTTCACGTGAATCGCTTTCGTCTCTGCGCCGACACCTGCACCATGCCTGCCTCACCGAAAGCCGTGATGAACTGGGACGATGCGCGCTACTTCCTCGCCGTGGCGCGGGAGGGGCGCATGCTGGGTGCAGCGAAGAAGCTCGGTGTCAGCCAGGCGCTGCTGAGCCGCCATCTCGCGGCACTTGAGGAGGCTCTGGGTGTGCGCCTGCTCGATCGCAGCACGCGTGGTTGCAGCCTGACCGATGCCGGTGAAACCCTGCTGGTTGCGGCCGAGCGCATGGAGGCGGAAATGCTGGCCTGTCAGGCCGAGTTGCAGCACGCGGGCAAGGGCGTTGCCGGCAGTGTGCGCATTGCCGCCCCCGATGGTTTCGGCAGTGCCTTTCTGGCACCGCGCTTGTACCGTTTCCGGGAGGAATTCCCCGACCTTGATGTGCAGCTCGTGCCTGCGCCGAGGAGTGTTTCGCTGTCGCAGCGAGAGGCCGACATCGCAGTGATGATCGGCCGGCCCGAGAAGGGGCGCCTCAAGGCCCGGCGTCTGACCGACTACACGTTGGGACTGTACGCTTCTGTTTCGTATCTTGAGCGTTACGGCGAACCGACATCACGCGAAGCGCTGTACGAGCATGCACTCATCGGCTACGTCGAGGATCTGATCTACACGCCCGAACTCAACTACAACCGCGAGATCCTGCGTGACTGGCGTTCGAGCATCGAGGTCTCGACGGCCATCGGTCAGTTCGAGGCCGTGCGTTCGGGAGCGGGTATCGGCATGTTGCACGATTTCATGGGCAGCGCCGAGGCGTCACTGAAGCGGATCATCCCCGAAGCCGCGCTCACGCGGAGCTACTTTCTGGCCTGGCACGAGAATCTCGGCGCGACACCGCGTCTGCAGGCGGTCAGTTCACTGATCGGGACGCTGGTCGAAGAGGAGCGAAGTCTGTTTCATCACGCGTGAATGGCACTGTGCTTTTGCTGGCCGCAGCACAATGCCGTGATGGTTTTCCCTTGGCACCAATGACTGTGCATGGCGGAAGAACTGCTCGGAAGCCGTCAAGAAAATCCACCCGGTGCGTTTCCTTCCACATGGCCATGCACCTTCGCTGATGAAGGTGTGCCGGCATCAACGCCGGTGTGTGCGCCAGGGGTCATTGCCGACCCGCGAATCAGGGGAAGAACATGAAGCTGTCGTGGATACCTGTCGTGTCTCGGAAACGGGATCTGTCTGCCGAGCGCGGGAGTCTCGGTGAACTCGCCTTTGCCGTGCCGGTATTGCTGGTGCTCGGGCTCTCGACACTGCAGGGCAGCCTGATCCATCACGGCAGGTCCACACTCAACTACGCCACCTTCGAAGCGGCGCGCACCGGTGCGACGAACAACGCCCGCGTGGACAGTATGCGTCAGGAGCTGGCGTTGCGCCTCGCGCGCCGAGAAGGCCGCAGAGGCCATCGCGCGCTCGAAACTCATGATCGAGGATTCGTCGCGAACACGTATCCGGATCATCAACCCGACCGTCGAAGCCTTCGCCGACTGGGGCGTCAACGACATCGACACCGGCAAGCAGGTCATCCCCAACGCCCATCTGCGTCACCAGTCGAACGACATCGGCACGCGTTCGGGTGTGACGCTGCG
>PDPU01000011.1 GCA_002746645.1 Gammaproteobacteria bacterium
CATCGAAAAAGCAGGCCGACAGCCGGTGCGAGCGCACCGGCACGGGCAAGCTGCGTGATGCAGGATATCGGCGGCAACAATCGATGTGATCGAGGCGTACTGGAGCCTTGTCGGCACAAGTCGCCAGCGAAAACGAGTGTCGCAATCCGCAAGGCACTGTCACTGTCCTTTGCCGAATTGCTCCGATCGAATGGCCTGAAATCAGCTCAAGCGCCCGCGCTGTGAGCGATGCGGGCTAATCCTCACCCACCCCCTCAAGCACCACGCTGGCCGCGATCGGCCTGCCGCCGAGCGTGAGTTCGCTGTGATCGTTGGCATTGAGTGTGACACTGACACGGTGCGCACCGCTCGGCAACCAGGCGATGTGATACCAGTTGCCGTAGAGCCGCATGACCTTTCTGCCGTCGATGTAGAGATGCGCGTGGCCTTCGCCGACGACCACGTCGGTGTTGACCTTTTCCGGTGCCATGCGGAAATTCTCGAGCAGGAGTTCGAGATTCCATCCGGCGCTGGCGTCCTCGTGAACCTCGAGCGCGATGGCAGGTATTTCAGGCCAGTCGGCGACGTCGAGTGCCGCGTGTGCATGCACTGCCATTTCGGCGTTTTTGGCCGCGCCCCCGGCCGCGCCCCCGGCTTCGGCCCCGGCCGTGCCTGCAGCCGCAGTCCCGCTTGCGTCCCTGCCGGTCTTCCCGCCTGCGTCCGGCGGATTGCCGATCGTATCCTCTTCCGCGCCCTGCCGTGTCGGTTCGACCGCGTTGCCGTCAAACGACGACACCAGACGCTGCCCTGCCAGGAACAGGGCGATGGCCAGGCCGGCAATGGCGGCCATGATGCCGATGCGTTTCAGGTTCCTGCCCTTGTGCATGTTGTCCCTGACGCGCTGTATCGTGTCGCTCGAATACCTCAGTGGCAGATCATCGGCACGAAACGCTGCTCGATCCGCTCCACCGTCGGCAGTGCCGCCACCGAATCGATGGCGTTCGAATCCGGCCGCAGAAAGGCCATGGCAGCCACGTTCGGATACTGAAAGATCTCCACGCCGAGAATCTCGTCATTTTCCCGTACTGCCTGTTCGAGCGCGGCGTAGTCTGCATGATGCACGAGGTAGGTGACCGGGCCGGCCCCGTCCGTCATCGTCAGGTACTGCTGTTCGCTCGTTTCCAGCCAGAGGGCCATGAGCGTATCGCGATGGCTGAAGGTGAATCCGATCAACCAGCCCGTGGCAAGGAACAGCGCCGTGGCCAGCAGCCACACCAACGGTTTTCCGATGGCACGACCGGCGCCGTCATCGATTTCGGTATGAACATGGCCCGTCATGATTTCATGGTAGGCCATTCGTGCTCTACATGGTATGTGTCAGGCGATCGCTCTTGAGAGTGGCGGCAAGGTGCTGCTCGATGTTCGACTTGGTGGCACCGTTGTCATCGTCGCTGAACTGGATGCCGATACCCTGCACCTTGTTGCCCTGTGCGCCCACCGGCGTCACCCAGACCACATTGCCCGGCACCGTGTGCAGGTGATCGTCATCCATGAGTTTCAACAGCAGGAACACTTCATCGCCCAGTTCGAACTGGCGCGCCGTGGGCACGAAGATGCCGCCATTGGTCACGAAGGCCATGTAGGCCGAGTACAGCGCTCCGCGATCGGTGATCGAGAACGCGATGATGCCCTTGCGGGTTGATTCGGTCATGTTGCCGCCTGCCTGCTTGCCTGTCTGGTCTGGATACCGCTACGAATATCGGCAAAAAGCCCCTCAAGCACAGTCTGGGTTCGAAAACTCACACTGTCGGTGCGATGCAGTTCAAGAATCTGCTGATGAAGTGAGAACCAGTGCTCGATCTCGAGGATCGGGGCCGTCTCTGCCAGAAAGGAATCCACGGCAGGATTCGCGCCAGAAGCACCACTTTGCTCTTGCAACAGCGACACGCGCGCTGCCTGCGCGCTCCAGGCGGCAAACTGGCGCAGGATTTCCTCGCGCGGGAGATCGGTCAGGGCGCTGACGATACGACCGATGCTGCGCCGGTGCAGAAACAGGTCCAGCCAGGCTTCCTGCAACAGCGAGAAGTTCGCCAGTGCATCGCGAGCGCTGCGGCGAATGGCCGCGAAGGGGGCATCGGCACAGGCCTCGAGCAGATGCTCGGCAAGCGCTGCCTCGTCGATGCCCGGCTGCGCGAGCAACCAGTCACGGGCAACCCTGCCCTCACCCGGACGCAGCAACATGCGTTGACAGCGGCTGCGCACCGTTGCCGGCAAGCGTCCGAGCTGACTGGCGGTGAGAATCAGCACCGCTCCCTCTGCCGGCTCTTCGAGCGTCTTCAGCAGACTGTTGGCCGCATTCCGGTTCATGCGATCGGCCGCGGTCACGAGGGCCACCCGCCGACTCTGCGCGCCCGGTGTCAACTGCAGCCACTCCATGAGCACCCGCACCGCATCGATGCGGATCGTCTCGCTCCTGCCTTCGGGCGCCAGCAGCGCCAGATCGGGATGTGTGCCGGCAGCCAGCTGGTGGCAGGCCGCGCATTGTCCACAGGCACCGAGAACGTCGGCGCCACCCGCATCCACCCGTTCAAGACACAGCAGGGCCTCTGCCAACCAGGCCGCGAAGGCACGCTTGCCGACACCGTCCACGCCAGTCAGCAGGAGCGCGTGCGGGAAACGATCATCAAGCTCGCGTTGCAGCAGCCTGCGGGCATCATCGACCAGCCAGGGCGGCAAGGCCGCCAGACCACTGGCGCGCGGCGGCATGCCGAAGGCATCATTGAAGGGCAGTGGCCGCGCCTCGGCAGCATTGTCGCTGGATCGCCCGCCCGCCATCGCCAGCAACCTCTCAGCGCTGCCCGGGGACCGTCGAAGCGCCGTTGCCCGGTCCGGGCAGCGCGTGGTCGTGCGTGCCCAGGCGGTCGTACAGCGCCGCCAGCGCCTCATTGATCGATGCCTGCACCTCGGTCAGCGAGCGACTGGCATCGATGACCACGACGCGTTCGGGTTCGGCCGCCGCAGCATCGAGATAGGCCTTGCGCGCACGCGCGAAGAAACCATCGTCTTCCCGCTCGATCTTGTCGGGGGCACTTCTCGCGCCCGCACGCTGCCGTCCCGCCGCCACCGGCATGTCGAGCAGCAGCGTGAGATCGGGTCGCCGCGTGACACCGGCGAGCCGATGCAGGTCGAGCACACGTTCGACGCCGAGTTCGCGCCCGGCGCCCTGGTAGGCAACGCTCGCATCGAGGTAGCGGTCGCAGAGCACCCAGCGACCGGCCGCCAGCGCCGGCTCGATGACCTGGGCCAGGTGTTCGACACGGGCGGCAGCCATCAGCAGCATTTCCGTCTCGGGTCTGAGGCTTACCTCCTGGTGCAGCATGAGCTCGCGCAGTTGTTCGCCCACGTCGGTGCCACCGGGTTCGCGTGTGGTAATGGCATCGATACCGGCCTCGGCAAGGCGACGCGCCGCATGGTCGCGGTTGGTGGTCTTGCCGACGCCTTCAAGCCCTTCGAACGTGATGAATGCGGCGCGACCGCTCATGACGGAACGATTTCCGATGGCTTCGGATTCACGCGGAAATGCCGCCGAACCGCGCACCCTGACACCACCACATGCTCATCATTCGAGACCGTCACACGCGCAACCTCCAGGACCACCACGGGATCATCGCCTGAGCTGGTACTTCCGCACCGCCACGTTGTGCTCTTCGAGCGTGTCCGAGAAATGATGCGAACCGTCGCCGCGCGACACGAAATACAGGGCCGTCGTCGCGGCCGGGTGCATGACTGCGTGTATGGCCTCGCGGCCTACCATGGCGATGGGCGTTGGCGGCAGGCCGGCACGGGTGTAGGTATTCCAGGGTGTGTCGGTAGTGAGATCGCTTCTGCGGATGTTGCCGGTGAAGGCGTCACCCATGCCGTAGATCACGGTGGGGTCGGTCTGCAGGCGCATGCCCTTCTTCAGACGCGAGATGAACACGCCGGCAATCAGTGGCCGTTCCGCAGGCACGGCGGTTTCCTTCTCGACGATGGAGGCAAGAATCAGGGCTTCGTACGGTGTTTCCAGAGGCAGGCCTTCGTCACGCCCTGACCATTCTTCTGCAAGCACGGCCTCGAGCAGGCGATTGGCGCGCCTGAGGTAGTCGGTCTCGCTGCTGTCCTTCGGGAAGGCATAGGTATCGGCATAGAACATGCCTTCGGGATGGGCCACATCCAGCCCGAGCTTCGTGACGAGTTCATCAGCCGATATCGACAGTTCCGGATTGGTCTTGTCGACCGATGGCTTGATGATCTCGACGCCGAGATCCTTCACGAGATGCTCTGCGCCCTGGAGGTCTTCGAGCATCTGCTTCCAGTTGCTGCCTTCGATGATGCTGGCGGAGTACTGCCGTGTCTGCCCCGTGTCGAGAACGTCGAAGAGTTCCGCGGGGGTCTGCGGGCCTTCGAAGACGTATTCACCTGCCTTGATGCGGGTGGCCGTCGGCTCGAGCCGCGTGAACAACCTGAACCAGTGCGGCTTGTCGAGCCAGCCGCGTGCTTCGAGTTCGCTGCCGACACGGCTCACCGTCCAGCCGCGCTCGACCACGAACTCCTCACCCGGGGCAATCGGCAGTGGTTCTTCGAGCCAGCGCTGGTAGTCGTTCCAGCCCCAATAGGCCGCACCCGCGCCCCCCAGCAGCACGATGACAAGGACGCCGAGCAGGAATCGGATCACACGGGCTCCCGCGTGAAGATGACGGTGCCGTTGGTGCCACCGAAACCGAAGGAATTCGACATCACGGCATCAAGCTTCGCTTCACGTCTGACATTGGGTACGTAGTCGAGATCGCAACCCTCGCCGGGGTTGTCGAGATTGATGGTGGGCGGCACCACCTGATCACGCAGTGCAAGGATGCTCGCCACCGCTTCGATACCCCCGGCGGCGCCCAGCAGGTGTCCGGTCATGCTCTTGGTGGAACTCACGAGCACCGAGCCCGCGTGCGCGCCGAAGGTACTTTTCACTGCTTCGGTCTCGGCAAGATCACCTGCCGGTGTGGAGGTGCCGTGGGCATTGATGTAGCCGATGTCTTCGGGGGCCAGACCTGCATTCCTGAGGGCCAGGTTCATGCAGCGCGAGGCGCCCTCGCCGTTCTCCGAAGGCTGCGTGATGTGGAAGGCATCGCCACTGCAACCGAAACCCGCGAGAATGGCATGGATGGTGGCACCGCGCGCACGCGCATGTTCGAGTTCCTCGAGCACCACGATGCCCGCGCCGTCGCCGAGTACGAAACCGTCACGATCACGATCCCAGGGGCGACTGGCAGATGCGGGATCGTCGTTGCGTGTCGACAGGGCGCGCGCCGCACCGAAACCGGCAAGACCCATGCGGCAGGTGGCCATTTCCGCACCGCCGGCGATCATGACGTCGGCATCGCCGTACTCGATGAGACGCCCGGCTTCGCCGATGTTGTGGGTGCCGGCAGCACAGGCCGTGACCGTGGAAAGGTTCGGCCCCTGATACCCGTACCTGATCGAGAGGTTGCCGCTGGTCATGTTGATGATCGTCGACGGCACGAAGAACGGGGAAACCCTGCGCGGCCCTTTTTCGAAGAGTACCTCGTGCTGCGTGCCGATGTTCGGCAAGCCTCCGATGCCCGAGCCGATCTGGATTCCGACGCGCGTCCGGTCGAGCGTGTTGCAGTCTTCGAGACCGGCATCGGCAATCGCCTGCGCGGCAGCGGCGATGCCGTAATGCACGAAGGTATCCATCTTGCGTGCTTCCTTGCGATCGAGATACTCGCCCACATCGAAGTTGCGCACCGACGCACTGAAGGTGGTGGCGCAACCCGTCGTGTCGAAGAAATCGATCGTGGCGGCACCGGACTTGCCGGCCAGAAGATTCTGCCAGCTCGTTTCCACATCGTTGCCCACCGGGCTGACCATGCCGAGACCGGTTACTGCTACCACTCGCTTGCTCACTGCTCACTCCCTCGGGGCCTTCTGTAGGGCAGTGGCCCGAAAACGAAACAGGCCACGCGGCGCGCCTGCCGACACTGGACGACAGGTGCACAGGGCGCGGCCCGTGATGTGCGGGAGCAGCCGGAACCGTCCCGCGCCGGAACCAGGATCAATCCTGGTCGAGATTGGCGTTGACGTAGTCGATCGCCTGCTGAACCGTGGTGATCTTTTCGGCTTCCTCATCGGGAATTTCGCATTCGAATTCCTCTTCGAGGGCCATCACCAGTTCCACGGTGTCCAGCGAATCGGCGCCGAGATCCTCGACGAAAGACGCTTCGTTGTTGACCTGATCTTCGTTGACGCCGAGTTGCTCGACGACAATCTTCTTGACGCGTTCGTCAATACTGCTCATGTTGGAATAAACCTCCGGGTAAGGGCCGATCGGACTCACTGTCCGACACTGTTGCCCATTGTAGTGCCTCAGGGCGAGGAATTGGCAATATGGGCGCCAGCGATTACGAAAGCAAGGCGCATCAGGGCATGTACATGCCACCATTGACATTGAGTGTCTGACCGGTCACATAGCGCGCGCCGGGAGACGCGAGATAGAGGCAGGCCGCGGCGATGTCCTCGGACCTGCCGAGGCAGCCAAGGGCGATTTCCTTCGCCAGCGCCGCGCGCTGCTCATCGGAGAGCGCACTGGTCATGTCCGATTCGATGAAGCCCGGCGCCACGGCGTTGACGGTGATGTTGCGGGCTCCGAGTTCGCGCGCCAGCGACTTGGTCAGGCCCAGAATGCCGGCCTTGGAGGCCGCATAGTTCACCTGACCGGCATTGCCGGTCAGGCCCACCACCGAGGTGATGTTGATGATGCGCCCGCCCCTCGCCTTCATCATGGGCTTCACCGCAAGACGACAGAGGCGATAGATGCTGGAGAGGTTGGTGGCAATGACATCGTCCCACTCGTCGTCCTTCATGCGCATGAACAGGTTGTCGCGCGTGATGCCGGCATTGTTGACCAGTACCGTCGGCGCGCCCACCGCGTTTTCCATGTCGCTCCAGAAGGTGTTGATGGAATCGACGTCGCATACGTCGAGTACACGTCCCTCGCCATGCACACCCGCAGCCGCAAAGCGCTCGGTGATTGCCGCGGCGCCCTTCTCGGAGGTGGCGGTACCGGTGACGGTGGCTCCGGCAGCCGCAAAGGCGTCGGCAATGGCGGCACCGATGCCGCGACTGGCACCGGTGACGAGAACACGTTCGTCGGCGAATTCAGTGGTCATGATGATCGAGATGTCAGTTCTGTCAGGGCCGCGGCCAGTGTTTCGGGAGAAAACACCGGCAAATGAGTCAGTGATCGGTCGATGCGCTTGCCGAGCCCGGCAAGGACCTTCCCGGGACCGGATTCGATGATGGTATCAACGCCGAAATCGTCACGCAGCACTTCCACGGTCCGCGCCCAGCGTACCGGGTTGTAGACGTGCTCGACAAGACTGGCCAACAGATCGCTGGCCGAGCTTGCGGCACGTGCGTCGGCGTTCTGCACCACCGGCACCTGTGCATCCTGCCAGGCAAGCGCCTGCATTTCCACAGCCAGCGCCTCACCCGCCGGTCGCATGAGCGACGCGTGATTGGGGACACTCACGGGCAGCATCATGCCCTTGCGGGCACCGGCCTCGGTGGCGGCGGCGATCGTCTTCTCGAGCGCATCGACGTGACCGGAAATCACCACCTGACCCGGTGAATTGAAGTTGACGGCCTCGCTGACCCGCTCGCCCGTGATCGACTCGCAGATGGCCACGATCCTGTCGTCGTCAAGCCCGAGTATCGCCGCCATGCCGCCCTCGCCTTCGGGCACCGCCGTGGCCATGAGATCGGCGCGTTTCTGCACCAGTGCGAGCGCCTCGGCAAAACCGATGGCACCGGCGGCCACGAGGGCATTGAACTCGCCGAGGCTGTGACCGGCGAAGGCTGCCGGCGTCGGCAACCCATGCGCATCGAGCGCCCGCCAGACGGCATGGTTGGCCGTGAACATGAGCGGCTGCGTGGTGCGGGTATCGGCAAGCGCTGCGGCCGGTCCCGCCTGCGCCAGTGCCCAGAGATCACGTCCGAGAACGTCGGCAGCCTCGGCAAAGGTCTCGCCGACCACGGCCTCGGCCGCAGCGAGTTCTGCCAGCATGCCCACGCTCTGCGAGCCCTGACCGGGAAAGACGACCGCAAATGTCATGTGTTTGTCTGCCTCGTTGTTGTTCGGAGTTGTTCGGAGTTGTCCGGACGGCGTCAGCTTATGCCAAGCACATCCCGCATGTCGAATACCCGCCCCGTCACGCGCTGCTCCGCCAACCACCTCGCAGCGCGTACCGCACCGCGTGCGAAGATCATGCGATCGGTGGCGCGATGCGTGACTTCCAGTCGTTCACCGATACCGGCGAAGAACACCGTGTGCTCGCCGACGATATCACCGCCGCGCATCGTGGCAAAGCCGATTTCACCCGGCGGACGGGCACCGACCTGCCCCTGTCGCGCAAGACAGGCAACCTCGTCGAGTTTCCGGCCGCGCGCTGCGGCCAGCACCTCGCCCATGGCGAGGGCGGTACCGGATGGCGCATCCACCTTGTGATGATGATGCGCCTCGAACACGTCGATATCGCAATCGTCACCGAAGGCACGCGCCGCGCGCGCGAGCAGATCAAGCGTGACGGTGACGCCAACGCTGTAGTTCGCCGCGTGGATCAGCGGCAGATCCGCCGCGACTTCGGCAAGCCGGCCGCGGGCATCGCCGTCGAGCCCCGTGGTACCGATGACGACCGGGATGCCTTTTCCGGCCAGCACTTCGAGCAGACTCATGGTGGCAGCGGGCGTACTGAAGTCGATGACCACATCACAGCCATCCGGGGTCAGACTGGCAGTATGGTCGACGACGTCCATGTCATCGCGAACGGCGGCGCAGAGCCACGACACGGGTTGCCCCACACTCGGACTGCCGGCAGCGTCGATGGCCGCGGCCAGCAGCAGGTCATCGCGCTCCGCCACGGCGGCGATGAGCTGGCGGCCCATGCGGCCGGCGGCGCCGTGTATGGCAATGCGTATCGGGCGGGTGGTGTGGTTCATGGAGCAGCAGCAGGAATACGGTTGCGAAACGGCAGATCAGGACAGCAGCTTCATCAGCGCGGCTTCGTCGATCACTGGCACACCGGCGGCCTCGGCCTTGTCGACCTTGGACCCCGGCGAGGCACCCGCGATCAGCGCCGTGGTTTTCTTCGAGACACTCGAACTGACTTTGGCGCCACGTGCCTGCAGCGCCGCGCGGGCCTCGTCGCGCGTCATGCCTGAGAGCGTCCCCGTGAGCACGTAGGTGTTGCCGCCGAGTGTCGGTGCGAGCGTCTCGATGTCGGTTTCATCGAAAACGATGCCGGCGGCAAGCAGCCGCTCGACCTCGACGGCGTTGTCGGCATTGCCGAAGAAGGTGATGACGCTGTTGGCCGCGATCGGGCCGATATCCTCGATGGCCACCAGTGCCGCCTCATCGGCGCTGCGAACGGCGTCGAGCGAGCCGAATTCGGAGGCGAGGAGTTCCGCCCCGCTCTGCCCGATGTCGCGAATGCCGAGCGCGAACAGAAAGCGCCCGAGGGTACTCGATTTCGACGCCTCGATGGCCGCGACGAGATTGGCGGCGGATTTCGCGCCCATGCGCGGCAGCGCCGCGATGCTCTCGGCATCCAGCGCGTAGAGATCGGCGGGTGTGCGAATGAGGCCGGCATCGGCAAGCTGCTCGACCAGCTTGTCGCCAAGCCCGTCGATGTCCATGGCCCCGCGCGAGGCATAGTGCTTGATGGCTTCACGCTGCTGCGCCGGGCAGCCGAATTCACCACTGCAGCGTGCCTTCACCTGCCCATCATCGCGCACCACGGGCGAGCCGCAGGCGGGACACACGGCGGGCAGCTCGATGGCCTTGACGGCACCGTTCGCGCCGCGTTTCGCCGGCACCGCAGCAACCACTTCCGGTACCACGTCACCGGCACGACGCACGATCACGGTGTCACCGATGCACACGTTCTTGCGCGCGATTTCGTCCATGTTGTGGAGAGTCGCGTTGCTGACGGTCACGCCGCCGACGAACACCGGCCGCAACCGCGCCACCGGCGTGAGCGCACCGGTGCGTCCCACCTGAAACTCGACCCCCGCGAGCAGGGTTTCGGCTTCCTCGGCCGGAAACTTCTGCGCCACGGCCCAGCGCGGCGTGCGCGAGCGCTGTCCGAGCTCACGCTGCGCCTTGGCATCATTGACCTTGAAGACCACGCCATCGATCTCGTAAGCAAGCTCGTCACGCCGGGAAAGCAGTTCGTCGAAGAAGCGCCGGCAGGCATCGAGCGATTCGCACACGGCCACCTCGGGATTGGTGGGCAGGCCATAACGCGCGAGCATGGCAAGCAGCTCCTGCTGCGTGGCGGGCAATTCGATGCCGACGACCTCACCCACGCCGTAGAGCTGCACCGACAGGTGACGCTCGGCCGTCTTGCGCGAATCCAGCTGACGGAGACTGCCGGCAGCGGCGTTTCGCGGATTGACGAAACGCTTGCCGCCACTCTCGTCCATGGCCTTGTTGAGTTCCTCGAAAGCCGCATGCGTCATGAATACCTCGCCGCGCACTTCCAGTACCTCCGGCACCACGAGTGCCTCGTCACCGCGTGCCAGCCTCAGCGGCAGCGACTCGATCGTGCGCACGTTGGCGGTCACGTCTTCGCCTGTCTGCCCGTCGCCCCGCGTGGCCGCCTGTGTCAGGACACCGTGCTCGTAGCGCAGAGAGACGGCGAGCCCGTCGAGCTTGGGCTCGGCCAGATAAGCGGGTGAATCATCGCCGCGTTCGAGCCCTTCGCGCACCCGCCGATCGAAATGCACGAATTCCTCGTGGCCGAAGGCATTGGCCAGCGACAGCATGGGCACGGCATGGCGCACGCTGTCGAAGGCAGCCAGCGGTGGCGCACCGACACGCCGGGTAGGAGAATCGGGTGTCTGCAGTGCGGGATGAGCCGCTTCGAGATCCTGCAGTTCGCGAAACAGCGTGTCGTACTCGGCATCGCTGATTTCAGGGTCGTCGAGGGTGTAGTAGCGATGGGCGTGGTGGTGAAGCCGCTCCCTGAGCTCTTCCGCCCGCGCGCGCTCGGCGGCACCCGGTTCGACCCGAGCCGGTGAGGACGATGCATTGTCCTCGGCGGTACCCTGCGGCGCTGATGCGCCCTTGCGAGCCATGCGTCGGTCTGACTCAGCTTGCGACGTTGCCGAAGTACTTCTGCCGGTGCATGTACTCGTAGATGCCTTCGCGCATGTGCTGCACGGTCTGGTTGCTGAGGCTGCTGCGATCGCCGTCGAGCACCATGGCACCGAGTTTATCGGCAATCTCGAAGGCTTCGCTGACCAGCACCTCGAAGGCCACGTCGGCCGGTACGGGACCCGGCAACTGGAGAATCAGCGAGATGCCGGGGGTATTGAAACTCTCGACATCGTTCATGTCGAAGTAACCCGGTTCGACCACCTTGGCGATGACGAACACGGTTTCGCCGTTGTGCATCGAGTGAAACACGTTCATGTCACCGAAGAAGTACTCGCGCTCCTGCAGGACGGCGAGCAGCTGATCTCCGGGAATGAGCTGATCCTGCGGCGCCACCACGTGCAGCGTGACGATCTTGCTGGCGTAGTTCGACTGATCGTTCTCATCGGCCGGTACGGATTCCGCCACCCGTTGCTTGCGCGTCGGCCGGAGCTTCGCGCTGAAGGCCTCGATCTTCTCGGACAGGCCTGCAAAACCCGAACGCGGGCGGGCTTCCTCGAGTTCGTCGGGGTAGTCGTAGGCTCCCGTGGCGGACAGGTCTTCGCCCGGGCGCGCCATGTCGTCGGGGTCGAAGCGTTCGTCGAAGCCGTAGTGATCGCTTGTGGCATCGAAGTTGGCGTGATCACCAAGGTAGCCTTCGTCACCCATCAGGGGATCGCCCTGGCGCGCCGTTTCGCGGTGTGCTTCCCGACGCTGCTGACGCGAGCGCCCGGTGAAGTACAGCAACGCCAGGATCGCAACACCTGCGAAAATCAGGATCCAGCGTAGATTATCCATGCAAGCAAAGCCTCGAATGGCACCACGTGCCGGAACACGCGCAGGCGCCTGTGTCAGTCGGTTCGCACGCGTCAACGGAACCCCGCTGCCGCTGCATGAGCCACGGCAGACGCATCAGGCCCCGGCCAGCTCGACCGCTTCCTGCACGTCGACCGCCACCAGCCGCGAGACACCCGGCTCGTGCATGGTCACGCCCATGAGCTGCTGCGCCATTTCCATGGTGACCTTGTTGTGCGTGATGAAGATGAATTGTACACGCTCCGACATTTCCCTGACCAGCGCGCAGAAGCGTCCTACGTTGGCGTCATCGAGCGGTGCATCGACTTCGTCCAGCATGCAGAACGGTGACGGATTGAGCTCGAAGAACGCGAACACCATCGCCACGGCCGTGAGCGCCTTCTCGCCCCCCGAGAGCAGCTGGATGTTGCTGATGCGCTTGCCGGGCGGCTGCGCAACGATCTCGACGCCCGTGCTCAGAAGATCGTCGCCGGTCATCACGAGGCGACCCTTGCCGCCGCCGAAGAGGCGCGGAAAGAACTCCTGCACCTTGCCGTTGACGAGGTCGAAGGTGTCGCGAAAGCGCTGGCGGGTTTCCTTGTCGATCTTCTCGATGGCGCGTTCGAGGGTTGCGAGCGCCTCGCTCACGTCGGCGTGCTGCTCGTCGAGGTAGGTCTTGCGCTCGCTCTGTTCGGCCAGCTCGTCGATGGCCGCGAGATTGATGTTGCCGAGGCGCTGGAGACGCCGCTCGAGCGTCTCCAGCGTTTCGCTCCAGACGCTGAGATCGGCCGGTTCATCGAGTGCATCGAGTACCCGCTCGATGTCGGCAACCACGTAGTCGTGCTCGGCAAGCTGCTCGTCGAGTGTCTTGAGCCGTACCACGACTTCCTGGCTTTCCATGCGCGCATTCTGCACGGCATCGCGCAGCTGGAGCGCGCGGCTGTCGTGACGCTGACGCGCCTGCTCGTGGTCGCGCAAGCGTGCCTCGACGGCTTCGAGTTCACGGCGGGAATCGCCGAGCGCCGCCTCACCGGCGAGCTTCGCTGCGAGCTGTGTCTGCAGGGCTGCTTCGAGCGCGATCAGTGGGTCTGCATCGCCATCGGCAAGCATTTCGGCGTCGAGCCGCTGCTGACGTCGCTCGAGTTCGCCGATGCGCGAGCGCACCCGTTCGAGCTGCTCTTCGGTGGCCGCACGCGTGCTCTTCAGTGATTCGACGCGAATGGCGAGTTCCTGTCCGGCATCGCGGTCGGCATCACGCTGCTCGCGCGCTGCGGCCAGCGTCGTCCTGAGTCGTTGCTGCTCGGCGAGGTGCTGCTCGCGATCGGTCGCCATGGCGTCGAGTGTGGCCAGGGCCTCGCTGCGCTCGAGTTTCGAGGCTTCGAGGTTCTCGCGCTCGCGCGCTCGCGATTCACACAATTCGGCAAGCTCGGCCTGCAGGGCGCGCTGCCGCTCGGCCTGCTGCTGCTCGCGCTGCCGGTGACCGGCCAGGGTCGACTTCACGGCAGCCAGTGCGCGCACGGCGTCGTTCACGCTGTGCTGCACCGTTTCACGACGGGTTTCCTGCTCCTCGAGTTGCTGCCGAAGCTCGGTGAGTACCGAGGCGAGTTCGCTCGCCTCCGTCTCCAGCGCGTGGATCTCGGTCTTGAGTTCCTGGATTTCGATGCCGCGCTCGAGCACGCTGTCGCCGGCCTCGACGCGCGCCACGCGCAGCCAGTTCGGGCCGAACCAGAGCCCGTCACGCGTGACCACCGACTGCTTGCCGGAGAGTTCACGGCGCATCCGCAGTGCTTCCGCGACCGTGTCGGCCGCGTGAATGCCGGCAAGCAGTTCATCGAGCACGGCCGGGCCTCGCACGTAATGGCTCAGCGGAGGCGCCGCAACGGCCGTCGAGTCGCTCTTGCCGTCGGCACCCGGGGCACTGCTGTTGCCACCGCCGGAGAGCAGCGTGATGCGGGCCGCCGGCAGATCGTCAACCAGCCGCTCGACCCGTGCCGGGTCGTCGATGCACACGGCATCGAGCGACGTACCGAGCGCGAGTTCCACGGCACGCTCCCAGCCGGTGTCCACATCCAGTGTCTCGGCAAGGCGCTTCGCCGCCTCGAGTTCATGCCGTTGCAGCCAGGCCTCGGCCGCCTGAGCATCGCCTTCGAGTGCAGCCTGCTGCAACGCCTCGAGCGAGGCGAGCCGTCCGAGTGCCTGCTGCAGACGAGCCTTCACGACGTCGGCGCGTTCGGCCCTCTCGCGCAGCCGCTCACGGTCGCCCTGCTGTTTTTCCCGGAGGCGCGCGAGCGAACCCTGCAGGCGCTGTTCCTCTTCATCTGCCGCAAGTTCCTCGGCCACGGTTTCCTCGATCATTGCCGTCAGCAACATGAGATCGATGCCACCGAGTTCCGCTTCGAGTTTCTCCTGACGTGCCGCGGCACCGGCAACGCTCCGTTCGAGTTGCTCGATGCGCGAACGCTCGATTTCGGCCGTCTGCTGCGCCTCGGTATAGCGGCGGTTGAAGGACTCGAATTCGCCCTGCCACTGCGCCAGGGCATTCTCGGCGCTGACAAGGTGTTCGGCCGAATGGCGCTGGCTTTCCTTCAGACGTTCGAAGGCCGGCATGTCGGCCTCGATGGTGCGCGTCATCTCGGCGATGCGAGTGGCATCTTCTTCGAGCTGGCGCCTGGCCTCCTCGAGCTGACGGTGAACCTCGGCGAGTTCTTCGTTCTGACGGTTGCGATTCTGGCGCGTATGCTCGATGTTCTGTTCGATGCGCGCCACTTCACCGCCGACCCGGTAGAACTCTGCCTGCACGGTATTGAAGCGCTCCGACTGCAGGTTCTGCTGCTCACGTGCCTGCGCGATCGCCGCTTCCGCGGCGCGTTGCTCGGCGACTGCCGCCGCGAGTTCCTTCTCGCGCTCGGCAATGGCCACGGCCTGCCGCCCGTGGCGCGATTCGAAATCACGACGGCGCAGTACCAGCAGTTCACCACGCTTCTGCCGCTCCTCGGCCTTGAGCGTCTTGTAGCGCTCGGCCGTGCTGGCCTGACGCCGCAGATGTGCAAGTTGCTTGTCGACCTCTTCGATGAGGTCATTCAGCCGGTCCAGGTTGTCGCGCGTGTGGCGAATGCGGTTTTCGGTTTCCCGGCGGCGTTCCTTGTACTTCGAGATGCCCGCGGCCTCCTCGAGGTACACGCGCATGTCCTCGGGTTTCGCATCGATGAGCCGGGAGATCATGCCCTGCTCGATGATGGCGTAGCTGCGCGGCCCGAGGCCCGTACCGAGGAAGATGTCGCGGATGTCGCGCCGCCGGCAGCGCGCGCTGTTGAGGAAATACTTCGACTGCCCGTCGCGCGTGACCTCGCGGCGAATGGCAATTTCGGCATAGGCCGCGTATTCACCGCCGAGGGAACCGTCGGAGTTGTCGAAGAAGAGTTCGACCGAGGCCTTGCCGACGGGCTTGCGCGCGCTCGAACCCGAAAAGATGACGTCGTCCATCGATTCGCCGCGAAGGTGCCGGGCGGAAGACTCCCCCATGACCCAGCGCACGGCGTCGATGGTGTTGGACTTGCCGCAGCCGTTCGGGCCGACGATGCCGACGAGTGGACTCGGCAGTTTCAGGTCGGTGGGATCGACGAAGGACTTGAAACCGGCGACGTGGATACGCGTCAGGCGCATGTCGGGGTTCCTGTCGTGACCGTGAACAGGTACCTGCCACATGCTTCATGGTTCGAGGTGTCAGCGGGCGCCATGGAAGCGGATGCCACGTCAGGGGGCACCGTCGCGGGAATCAGCGCCGCCAGCCAATCCGGCATTCCCGGTGGCGGTTCAGCCGACGGACGGCTGTCGGGCGCTGCAGGTTCGGGATGTCGGGCGTCGCATGGCATGGGCGCGCATTGTACTTGAGTCGCGACCGGGTTCGACACGGTGTTTACCTTGTGCAACGAACCTCGTACACGGCGACAGACGCCTTGCTGCCCGGGCTGCGCGCATGAACAATTCCGACGCTTCTCCGAAGTCAGGCAACCGGAGTCCCGAAATCAGACAACCGGGGTTTCGCCGCCAAGAATCCTCACGTACAACGCCCTGTCGATATTGCCCCCGGTAAGGACGAGGGCGACGCGCCTGCCCCGGAACCTTGCGCTCGAACTCAACAATGCGGCCAGTGGCGCGGCTCCGGCGCCCTCGGCGATGTTATGCGTGTCGGAAAAGTAGATTCGGACCGCCTCGGCAATCTCGTCCTCGCCAACCTGCAGGATGCCCGCCGCGCCCTCGAGGATGATTTCGAGCGGCTCCGCCTGCGGTTCGCGGCAGGCCACGCCATCCGCAAAGGTGCGAGCACTTGCCGTCGGCCTCGGCTCGCCATGTTCGAAGGACTGCGCGAACGCCGGTGCGTTGCGTGCGACGACGCCCCATATCTCCGTCTTGAGCCCCAGCAGATCTCGTACCGTAATCAGTCCGCAGATTCCCGAGCCCATGCCGACCGGCACGAGCACCGCGTCGATATCGGCGTGGTCCGCAAACAGCTCATGGGCATAGGTTGCAACGCCTGTCACCAGATCGCGGTGGAATGAAGGCACGAGGGTGAAACCGTGAGAGGACTGGTATTCCGCGGCGATGCGGCGGCTTTCATCGAAATCCTTGCCTGCGATGATGACTTCGCCCCCGAAGGCTGCCATCGCTGCATTCTTTTCTTCCGAATTGCCCTCGGGCACGATGATCCGTGCCGGAATGCCGGCACGGGATGCTCCGATGGCGATCGATTGTCCATGGTTGCCACGGGTCGCCGTCACGAGGCCTGGCGGCAGATCCCTCGCGTGACACAGCCTGTCAACGTACACGAGGCCACCGCGCGCCTTGAAGGAGCCCGTGGGCGTGTGGTTTTCGTGTTTGACGATGACTTCGGCCCCCGTCCGCCTGGCCAGTAGCGGCCAGGCATATGCGGGCGTCGGTTTGACGGTCGCACCGACGATCGCGGCGGCATCTTCGAGGTCGTTCATTGAAAACAGCATCGGAATATGACTGCTCAGTTCACGCAGCGCCTTGGCATCACGCCGAGTGCACTGCGCCTGGAAACGACTGATTTCAGATGTAGCAGTGTCGCGATCAATGCAGATCCAGCTTTTCCCGAAGCAGGTCCTGCAACGGCTGACGCGCCCGAAGCCGCATGAGATTGAGCGCCGGCACGCCGCAGAGACGATCAACGAGTTCGATCGCCGCATCGGTGTTGGCCGCCGGTCCGCAGACGAGATCCGGTCGCATGCCGAAGGCATGCTGCACGCCCATGACGGCATAGGGGTCGGAAGCCGACAGCACCAGCATGCGGACATGCTCATCGATCATCTCCATCGCCGTGGCGCCATTGTAGGGTTCGAGTGGTGAGGCGCCCGCTTCGGCCACCAGCACATCGGCACCCGACGCCGCGATTTTCGACAGCAATCTGCCGAGAAGAGGTCTGAATTCCTCCGGTGACGACACGGTCGAGGGCAGTCCGACATCGACGAAATCGTAGACGGCCGAGGCGCCTGCATCACGCCAGCTCAGCATGTCGCGAAAGCGTGCCGCACCCGTCAGCTTGGCAGCCACCACATCGAGTCCCAGTTTCGCCAGCTCATGCACGATCAGGCGTCCCGAGGTGGTCTTGCCCGATGACATCGAGGTGCCGATGAGCAGTATCACCGGCATGTCGAACGGTGTGTCGGCCTCGTCGGTACAGAACCCCTGCATGGTGAGCTTGTCCTCACGCACGAGGTGGCCGCGGTATTCGAGTTCCATGAGCGGCGGCAGAAAGAGCGACACCGACGTGGTCTTGCCGAGAAGGCCTGCCGAAGTCAGTGCGTGGAGTTGGCCGTCGTCCTCGATGGCTTCCCACGAACCAACGCCTTCGAGAGTTGCCGCGCGAACGCCGAAGGCACCGACCACGAGATCCCCGTCGAAGACCTGACACATGCGGCCCGATGGGCGTTCAACCACGTAGAGGGGACCGGGCCGCCCCTGGACTTCGCAGAGCACGTAGTCGCCGGTCGCCCATTGTTCCCTGGGCAGGGTGGCGACATCCCACGGCTCGGTTTCGACATCGGAGATACGGGTGACGGTAGTGTAGAACGGTTGGTCCATGATCAGGTCTCCTTGATGCCGGCACGGCCGGTTATTCAGGTTTCCCCGCGGGTGGAGGCCGACAACAGCAGCTTCACCAGCAAGGCGGTACGGGCAAGGGTTTCATCGAGGTACAGAAATTCGTGTGGCGCATGGGCACCGTCACCTACCGGGCCGAGCCCGTCGAGGGTGGCGGTATACAGGCTGGTCGTGTTGCCGTCGGAGCCACCGCCCGCGAGTGCCTGGTCGAGCTCGAGACCGATATCCGCAGCCAGCGACCGCGCCAGTTCCCAGAGCGCACGGTTGCGTGGCGTGGGTTCAAGCGCCGGGCGACCGATACCGCCTTCGATGGCCAGACTGGTACCGGGAACCGACGCCTGCATGCCGTGAATCGCTGCCGTGACACGCTCGGCGTCTTCCCGGGTAGCCACTCGCACATCGACCACGGCACCACTTTCGGGCGCAACCACGTTGGGACGCAGGCCTCCTTCGATGGTGCCGACGTTGACCGTCACTCCCTTCTCGGGATCGTTCAGCGCAAACAGGGTCTGCACCACATGCGCCAGTTCGAGAATGGCGCTCGCACCCTTCTCGGGATCGAGTCCGGCATGCGCTGCCTGGCCACGAATCGTCACGGTGAAACGCCCCACGCCCTTGCGTGCGGTCTTGAGCTTGCCGTCGCGTCCGAGCGAAGGCTCGAGCACGAAGGCACGATCGGCCACACGGGCCAGCCTTGCAATGTGGTGAGTCGATTCGCGGCTGCCGATCTCTTCGTCGGAATTGGCGAAAATGACGGGTGTGAGCGGCATTTCGAGACCGAAGTGCCGGATGGTCTCGAGCGCGAAGATGATCTGCGTGATGCCACCTTTCATGTCATACACGCCAGGTCCCTTGATGACATTGGCGTCGTGTACGAAAGGCATGTGCTCGAGCGTTCCGAGCGGCCAGACCGTGTCGTAGTGCCCCACCATCATCTGCAGAGGCCGGCCACGTTGCCGCTCGGCCGGTCGCGCAAAGAGGTTGCCGCCGTTGACCTTGCCACTCAGCGCCATGGTGTGGAAACCGGACTGCTGCAGACGCTCGGCGATGATCTCCCGAGGGCGGTGTTGCGTCTCCGGTGAAGACGAGGGGGACTCGACCAGCGTCAGCTTCTCGAGAAACGCCACGAACTCATGCTTGCGGGAATGCAGATAAGCAAGAATGGCATTGCCCGATGGCGTGCCGGTACTGGCGGAGGCTGCGGAAAGCGTGGCGTCTGCAGCAGATCCTCGAGCGGTATCCATGCTCTTCATTTCTTCAACCCCTTCGGCATCGGGAAGGCCATGGTGTCGCGCGTGATCGAGAACCGACCGGGACTGACATAGGTCAGTATCGGCGCTTCACGCAGAAGATCCTGATCGTCGCGTTCGTTGGCACGCAGGTAGTTGCGATCGACCGATGCGGCCACGATCCTGCCGACGATCAGGCTGTTGATGCCGAAACCATCGACGAAACGATCGAGTTCGCATTCGAGGTAGAGATAGCCCTCGGCGATTACCGGACAATCCACCGTCGGTGATCGCAGACGATCCAGCAGCTCGAGTTCGTGCCTGGTGTCGTCCTCGCAGCGCGGTGACGCACTGAGACTGGTCTGCAGCCATTGCGACGGACCGGGCCAGGTCACGGCGAACACACCGTCACGCCTGATGTTCTGGTAGGTGCGGTGGCGCGGGGTGCACACGAAACCGAAGTAGTTCTGCCAGCCCATCGGAGTCACCATGTGCTTGGGCGCCAGATCGTCTGTCCCATCCGCTTCGCGGGTACCGATCAGCACCAGCGGTGCGACGATGAAGAACTGATCCCATATGGGCTGGCTGGTATCCAGCGTTTCGAGCCTGTTCGCCGTGCCGCGAGGCATTGCATCGCCATTGCTCATGCGACTACCTCCTGACTCCCGGAGGAGCCCTTTGTTGTCTCCCTGATCACCATCCTACGCCTGTTGCAGCGAAGACGACAGGACCATCACGCCCCCTTTCATCCGATCCGGCATGGATTTCACCCGACACCGGCTGCACTGGCGCGTGATGCGCATGGACGCGGGCCGTTGCCGTCCGGCTCCGGGCAGCCACGGCCGGGGACCCGGGCAGGTACAACCGGCAATCAGTCACCAACTACCCGGATTCTCCTGTACTTCGTCACTCCAACCTGTTGTATCCTCGCTGTCGGTCGCAATCGACCATGACAAGCAAGCGAGTGGAATCTGATGGATCTGATAATTTGGTTGGAGCTGGGCCTGTTCGTCATCCTGGTGGGCCTGTCAGGCTTCTTCTCGAGTTCCGAAACGGCGCTGTTCTCCCTGAACAATTTCGATCTGGAGCAGATGAAGCACGATGACAACCCGAACCTCGATCTCGTCAAACGACTGCTGAGTGAACCACGCCGCCTCATTGTCACGATTCTCATCGCCAACGAGTTCGTCATCGTTTCCTCGTCGGTGATATCGGCATCGATCATCATTCAGCTGTTCGGTCCCGAATACTCGTACCTGAACCTGTTCGTGGCAGTGCCAGCACTCCTTCTGTTCGGCGAGGTCACGCCGAAGACACTCGCACTCAAGCACAATATTGCGTTCGCGAGTGTCCAGGCGCGCCCGATCGACCTGTTTTCCAGACTGATCTTCCCGCTTCGCTGGATCATCAGACTGATTGCCGACCGGCTGACCACCATGATCGTGGGCAGCGAACTCAAGCGCGGCAACATCGTCACCGACGACATGATCAGAACCCTGACGCACGAGGCCGAATCCGAAGGTGTACTCGATCATCAGGAAGCGAAGTTCGTCGATCAGATCTTCGAGTTCGGGCACAAGACGGTCGGCGATGTCATGACTCCGCGATCGACCATCTGCTTTCTCTCGACCGAGATGCCACTGCGCGAGATCCTGAGCACCATACGTGCAACCCGACACGTCGCGTTCCCCGTCTACCGTGGCGGCAAGGACGACGTGATCGGCGTGCTCTTTGCCGCCGATCTTCTTGGCGTCGGTTCAGATCATATCGACGATGAATCGCAACCCATCGACGCCTTTCTGCGGACACCCTACCTCGTTCCGGAAAACAAGCCCGCCATCGAACTCTTCCACACCTTCCAGAACACCAAGCGCACCTTTGCACTGGTCGTTGACGAATACGGTGGCATCGTTGGCATCGTGAACATGAAGGATCTGCTCGGTCAGATCTTCGGGCGCATACGCTCACTGTCCTCGGCCGCAGCGATGCAGAACATCGCATCCATCGATGACCAACACGTCTTCATTCTCGACGGCGACATGGGCCTCGACGACTTCAATCGGGAGTTCGGTGTGAAACTGAAAAGGGATGGTATCCGCTCCCTCGCGGGCTACATTCTGAACCAGCATGGCGAATTGCCGGCGGTCGACACGATCGTGGAGACGCACCTTGGCCGCTTCTGCATCGTGGAAGTCGACAACAACCGCATCGTCAGGTTGTTGTACAGCCGGGAACCCGATATCGAATTGTCGAGCCGCATGCTGCTTGCGCCGGCTGACACGACCAGCAACGAACAAGGAGAGGATTGATCATGTCGGAAGTACTTTTCACCGTAGTGGCGATACTCATCTGCATCATTGCCGAGGGCTTCTTTTCGGGATCGGAAATCGGTGTCGTGAGCGCCGATCGTCTGCGGCTTCGTCACGAGGCCGCCAATGGCTCGAAAGGCGCGAAGCTGGCGCTGAAGATGCTGGAAAAACCCGAGTGGCTGTTGTCGACGACGCTGGTAGGCACGAACATTTCGGTCGTCACCAACACCACACTGGCCACGGCGCTTGTCGTCAGTCTCTTCGGCGCCAGCTACAGCTGGCTTGCCGTGGTTTTCGTGGCACCGCTGAACTGGGTGCTGGGCGAGATCGTTCCGAAGAGCGTGTATCAACAGCGTGCGAACGAAATCACGCCCAGGGCGATATTCCTGCTGAAGTTCTTCTCCTACGTCTTCTACCCGATACTGCTCGTGTTCAGCATCATCACGCGATTCCTGACACGGATGGTGGGTAGCGGGGAAAGCGGCATCTTCACCCTTCGGGAGCAGCTCATCTCGATGCTGCACATGTCGGGCCCGGAGGGCAACGTGACCCCGGAGCAGAGCAAGATGATCCGTCAGATGTTCAAGTTCTCGGACACACCGGTCATACAGGCGATGGTACCGCTGGTCGACGTGATCAGTGTGGACAGAAGCGCAAGCTGCGCAGAAGCCAGAGAACTGGCCTTGCAATCAGGCCACAAGACCCTCGTGGTCATCGATCAACGGGTCGACAACGTCATCGGAATGGTTCATACTCTGGAGTTGCTGGGGCTTGATGATGAAACCCCTGTCGAAGCCTACATCCGACCTGTCAAGTACGTGGGAGGATCGAAAAGCGCACGCGAGCTGCTTGACGATCTGCGTCACCTTGATGATTCCATGGCGGTGCTGGTCAACGAATTCGGCAGCGCACGCGGTATTGTCAGGGCAACCGACATCATGCAGCTCATCGTCAGCGAATATCACGACGAGCACCAGCTTACGGACGACGACAAGGATTCGATCCGCAAGATTGCCGAGACCGTGTATATCGTCAACGGCAACGTGAATCTGGATTTCCTGAACGATCGTCTGGGCATCGAAACCAAGGCGGGAGACTACTCGACACTTGCAGGCTATCTGCTGCAGAAGTTGCCCGACATTCCCGGTGCAGGCGTCAGCATTCAATCGCATGACATCACCTACACCATCGAAGAAAGTACCGAGCGACGCATCGAGAAGGTTCGCATTACCCTGCCGTGAGAACCCGACGTTCGTCCGGCGAATACCAAAGGAGTCCATCGTCAGCATTTGAAACCCAACATGAGGTAACGAACATGGGCCGCGAAACTACTCTTTTCAGCAGCAAGGAACCGAAGTCACGTGAGGACGTGGTCAGCTTCCTGCATGATCTCGCCAAGCACATCGAACAAGGCGAGGTAAAGCTTCGTCGTGGCACCGATGAAATCGAGTTCGATTTGCCGGATCAACTGATCCTGAAACTGAAGATCGAAGACGAGGAGAAAACCCACAAGGGCACCCAACACAGCTTCGAAGTCGAACTGAAGTGGTACGACAAGACCGCACAGGGCGGCCCGGTCGAACTGGGCTGAGCCGATTGCAGCGAGCGTCGTGGCCATTTGCGGTCACGGCGCTCCTGTTGTTTTATCGGTGCCTCCGACCCGATGCTCTTGCCTGTCACGGCAGGCACTGCTGAGGCGAAAGTAACTGCGCGGGTTCAACACCCGTCGAAAAAACCCCGAATACCAACGAAGCCTGAATCAGGCTCGTGCCGCACTGACGATCCACGATAGGCTATGTGTTCATGCGCCCGCAACAGATGAGTGCGCGCGAGATCATCGTCCTCGGCGCCGGCATGGTGGGTGTCTCGGTCGCCTGGCATCTCGTGAAACACGGACACTCCGTCACGCTCATCGACCGTCATGTACCCGGCGAGGAAACGTCCTTCGGCAACGCCGGCGTGATCCAGGGCGAAGCCGTGGCTCCGTACGCGATCCCGCGCGATCCACGCACCCTGCTGTCGATCATCGGCAATCGCCGTACGGATGTTCGCTGGCGCCCGAGCGCCCTGCTCGGCGCAGCCGCTCCTCTGCTGAGCTACTACCGGCATTCAGCCGCGACGCGGCATGCCGCCATCACGCGCGAGTACGCCACGCTCATCGCTGCCTGTCGCGATGCCCATGCGATGATGCTCGACGAGAGCAGCAGCGAACACCTCGTGCGCCGCAGCGGTTACATCGCATTCTTTCGACACTCGCGTGCCTACGATGAAGCCTGCCGACAGGCCAACGACGTGAGCCGCGAATTCGGTGTCGGAAGCAGGCTGCTCGACCGAACCGAGATCAGCCGCACCATCCCTGCCCTGCATGCCAGCGCGAGTCGAGCCGATGGCGGCGTCGAGATCGCGGGCGGTATCCACTGGCTGGATGCCTGGTCGGTCATGGACCCGGGCGACCTGGTGAAACGCTACGCGGCCACGATGATCGCGCTCGGTGGCAACGTGCTCCGGGATGACATACTGGCAATTGAATCACCATCTGCCACGAACACCCACCGATGGCGACTCAGGGGTGAGACAGCCGACCACGATGCCGACGACGTGGTGATTGCAGCCGGTCCCTGGAGTCTTGATCTTGTCGCACCACTCGGTATTCGTTTTCCGCTGTTTCCGAAGCGTGGTTATCACCGGCACTTCGAAGATCAGGCAACGACACCGCTGAATCTGCCGATCATCGATGCCGAGGCGGGTTTCGTACTCTCACCGATGAAACGCGGTATCCGCCTGCTGACCGGAGCGGAACTGGCCCTGCGCGATGCGCCACCCGATCACGGGCAACTGCGCGCCGTCGAGCACGAGGCGCGGCGCTGGTATCCGCTGGGCAAGACCATCGACGAAACGCCCTGGCTCGGTGCACGCCCCTGCCTGCCCGACATGAAGCCGATGATCGGACCGGTAGCAGGACGACGGGGGCTCTGGCTGGCAACCGGTCATGGCCACCAGGGGTTCACCCTCGGTCCGATCACGGGACAACTGCTCGCCGCGCAGATGAATGGCGAGACACCCCGCATCGACCTCGCACCGTTTTCGCCAGCGCGTTTCGGCAATCTCACCAACCGATCGCCGTAGTGGTGCGCATCGCCACGACCCCGCAGCGATGGCACGACTTCGCCTGCGACAGACGCCTGCGACAGACGCCCAGGACAGACGCCTAAGACAGACGCCCGTAGAAGGTCATTCTTGCCGATTCCGACAGGGCGACACCGGGTTCGGTGTTGTACGCAAGCACGACGAGCATGCGCGTGACATCACCCTCGGTCGGCGTAACCCGATGCAGCGAGTTGCGACCACGAAACAGCACCAGACCGCCCGCGTCGATCGCGAGCTGCTCGACCGGTTGCTTGCCGTTCAGAACATCGGCCACACCTTCATAGTTCATTTCCCCGGCATCCGCATCGCGGAGATCCTTCACGTATTCGAATACGCCACCCGCTTCCGGTTTCCGAATCAGCAGGGTGAGCGCGAAGGAAGAATTGTCGAAGTGCCAGCCAAGTTCCTGTCCCGGCCCCGCATAGTGCAGGTTGATCGAGGAGAGATCATCCGCATATTCATACAGCGCGTCGATGCCAAGTACGGAACAGAGAAAGTCCCGGAACGATTCGTTGTTGTAAAGCGTATGCAGATCGGAATCCGGCGGAATCTGATCGGTAGTGATGCAGCCCTTCGATGAAGTCACCTCGAGATTGCGCGGGTGATCGCTCGGGTAGTCGGGATCGGCCGGCTTGAGATAGGCATTGTGCGTATCGGACGTGTAATAGGCGAGATGCTGCTGACGGTCGCCTTCGTCGATGATGCGCGCGACCGAGTCGGCCAACAGGAAATCCGGCAACACCAGCACCCCATTGGCATCGAGTTCACGCCGGCAGTTGTCGCGGAAACTCGCATCGGTGATCGGGTAGCGCGCGGTATCGACGATACCGTCAAGCTGATTCATGTGATCACCGTTGTTGGCAGTATCGGTTGCGAACGCGTCGTGGGTATCGGTCACGTAGGTCTCTCCGGCATCCCGTGAGGATGGGTTGATGAGAATTGAAGGCTTTCCAGCGAACAACACCATGATAGCCACAAGATCGGCAGATATTCAATCGTTGTCACTGTCTCCCGTGCCGGCCCCGCGTGCCCTGCTTTCCTCGGTGGCAGGTGCGTACGTCCGGTGCGCGAATCGCGCGAGCGTGTTCAGCACATCCTGCGGCACAGTGGCGCGTGACACCACCTCAGGAAACGATACCGGTGCCGCCGCGTCGGTCGTCACGAGCACCCGCTCGGCCATCTCGGTCAGCAACGCCGCATCATCACCGTCACATGCGACTCGCCAACCGTCGCTGGTCAGGCGCACACCCTGCCAGGAGGCGGCAAGCGGCGAACCCGCCTGCGCCGCCGCCGCGGCCAGCGCGGGTGCCAGCAGCAGGGGCAGGCACAGTTTGTCGATTTCGATGCCACCACGTTCGCGGACCTGTGCTGCCGCATCACTCAGCGCGGCGCCTGCCACGATCGGATTCATCCGCCCCGAAGGGGAGCGCCAGACGGGTTCGTCCAGCGACACCGGTGCCATTCGGGCAACGGGCATCTTGTCGGTCTCATCCAGCAGGCGTACGAGGAGATCGGGCCCGGGCAAGCCCTGTCCGGACAACCAGCGCGCCATCTTGCCTGCTTCTTCCGCCAATCCCCATGACAGCCCCGTGCCGCGTGCCGCGCGCCTGCACAGCACTTCGATCTCGTTGAGCGAATGGCTCGACGCAGCATCCATGTCTGCATCCATATCCGAATCCATATCCGCATCCGTATCCATGTCCGCACCTGCACCTGCACCTGCACCTGCATCCGCATCCGCGGCGGGATACACCCAGAACTCGGCGTTTTCTGCCGTCAGTTCCTGTGGCAAGGGAGCGCCGGCATACATGCAGATGCGAATCCAGCGATCCGAACGCGGATCGAACTGCGTGGCACCGAAGAAGGACAGCTTGCAGCGCAGCATGTCGATGGGCAGAAGGTCTGCCGAGATGGTGTTGTCGCGAATCTCGGCATAAGGTGCGGTGGCAACGATCTGCACCCGACGCACGATATGGCGATGCTCGGGATGACGGAGCAGGAACGTGGCCATGTCGGTGTCTTCCGGCCATGCCGCAAGTGCGTCGAACAGCGTTGCCGCATCACGGCCCGGTGCCAGTGGTTGCTCGTACGCTTCGATCGGCTCCTCGAAGCGCTCGCCGAGACGCGGCTCGAGTTTCTCTTCCGACACGTACCAGGCACGGGCTCGGGTATTCGGCACGCGCCAGTCGATGGCGAGTGCCCAGTCGTAGACCTCGGACAACAGGCCGCGCAATTCACCGACCGTCATGCGGCCGTCGATACGGATGCCATCGGTGCTGCGATCCGCCATGGTATCGGCCTCGACGTCCACCAGCGCACCGTAGGGCTCCAGCATCAGTGAGGCGAGCCACTCCTGCCCCTCGGTGGACAACGCAGCCTCCGCCCAGCGATGGAGTGAGTCCCAGGGGTGATCGCCCGTGAGATCCGTGCGCGACAGCCAGTCGTCGATGCTGGCGAGATCGGTTCGCAGTGCCGCAATCCTTTCCCGCTGAAGCGGATGCGCCGAGCGCCAGCTGGCAATCGTCCGTGCGCCACGCCTCAGAAGCTGACGGAACAGCAGGATTTCCTCGTCACTGGCGCTTCCGATCGATCGCACCGTCTGCAGGGCCCGCTCCCGCGCGCTGATCCAGTTGTGGATGAGCAGAGGATGGTTCAACAGAAACGGCGCCATGCCGAGCCCGGTCGAATTGCCGATGCCGAGCGAGCGTGCAATCGCCGGATCGAGTCGTGCCGCCTGCCCGTCGGCTTGTGCATCGGCACGCGCATCGGCCATGTGCTGCACGAGATCGATCACGAACCAGCGCGTCAGGTACACCGACAGCATCTCGACCTGAAAGGGAGCAAGGAACTCGGGCCGATCGGCCACCGTTTCGCGATCCGCCGCGCCGAACTTGCCCGAACCATAGACGGCCGTGGTGCGCATCAGATAGCCGACCGCGGCAACCTGTTCGGCCTCGGGCTGCCGGCCCGCCGCAAGACTCGATACCACGTACTCCCAGAGCCGTACCGAACGATTGGCGCGCGACAGCGACAGTTCCGTGTCACTGACCCGCCCGGCTTCCTGTCGGGGCACGTTCGCCGACAGGCGGGTGATGTCCTCTGCCGTGGGCACGCCATCGAACAGCGTGAAGGTGGCATCCCAGGCTTCGGCGATGACCCGATCCGAACGCTGCTCGGGCGGCAGTTCGTGAGCGAAGGCAACCAGTGAATACGAGTGTGCAGGCGCGTGCGCCGTGTAGACGGCATGGCCGATACCCTGCGCATCGATCTCGAAGGCCGTTCGTTCGAAACCCCAGTGATCCCGCGCCATGCGACGAGTCAGGATGCGCATGAACGAGAGACGCGACTGATGGAAGGAACCGAGACGCTCGAGACGCATCACCTGCTTCGCTTCGCGACATGCGATCGCTTTCATCGTCTTACCTCTCGTTGTCCACTGGCCGCACCGACCCAGCCTGCACGAGGCAGAGAATCTACCCGGCAGCCGCCTCCATCGGCAGGAAACTCTCGGCAAAGAAACGATACCAGTTGCCACCCATGATGCCGTCAACTTCGTCGTTGCCGAAGCCCGTCTTCAGGAGCCCTTCGCGAAGGTTCCCGAAATCCCGGTTGTCATGAAACCATGACGGCATCGGTGGAAAACCCGGAGCACTGGCCGAGCCTTCGCCATAGTCGATTGCCTTCGTCCAGCGCCCGACACGCATCCACTCCACCACGCTGTCGGGTTGATCCTGACAGAGGTCGGTACCGATGCCGAGGTGTTGCACTCCGTAACGTTCGGCGGTTCGCGCGATCATTTCGCAGAAGCTCTCGAGGGTACAGTCGGACTTTCCCGCGAGATGATGCGGATACACCGAGAAGCCGAACATGCCACCGTTCCCGGTTACCGCACGGATCACCGCATCGCGCTTGTTGCGCAGCGCCGGGTGCCAGTCGTGCGGATTGGCATGCGTGATGGCAATGGGGCGCTGCGAATACTCCGCGGCCTCGATGGTCGAGCGGTCGGCCGAGTGGCTCATGTCGACCACGAGGCCCACGCGGTTCATTTCCCTGACGATCTGCTTTCCCATACGGGTCAGGCCTGTATCTTCGTCTTCGTAACAGCCCGTCGCCAGCAGCGACTGATTGTTGTAGGTGAGCTGCATGAAACGGGCACCGAGTGTGTGCAGGATCTCGACGAGGCCGATGTCGTCCTCGATGGGCGACGGGTTCTGGAAGCCGAAGAAGATTGCCGTACGCCCGCTGTCACGAGCCTTGTCGACATCGCTCGCCCAGAGGCCTTTCATGACGAGATCGGGATACTGCTCGAACCAGCGGTTCCAGCGCTCGAAGTTCAGTACCGTCTCGCGGAAGTTCTCGTGGTAGGCAATGGTGACGTGAACGGCATCCACGCCGCCTGCGCGCAGTTCGCGGAAGATCTTCTCCGACCAGTTGGCGTACTGCAGTCCGTCGATGATCATGGGTTGACGCAGCCCAGACGCCGCGGGAACTTGCGCGCGGCATCCCTGCCGGCACGGTGGCGGTACATGCAACCCGGGTTCATGCGCGGGAAGCGCCGGTTCCTGCTCATGGTGTACCGGCGCTGATGTAGGCGGTCTTGACGACGGTGTAGAACTCCGCCGCAGCCTTGCCCTGCTCGCGCGGACCGTAGGAGCTGTCGCCGCGTCCGCCGAAGGGCACATGGTAGTCGGTGCCTGCCGTGGGCAGGTTCACCGTCACCACGCCCGTGCGGGCGTTGCGCCGGAAGTGCGTGGCGCGTGCGAGGCTTCCGGTGGCGATACCGGCCACCAGACCGAAATGAGTGTCGTTGACCACGGCGAGAGCCTCTTCGTAACTCCCCACCTTGATGACGGCAGTCAGCGGCGCAAACATCTCTTCGCGATTGATGCGCATGCCATTGTCCGTGTTCAGGAATACACCGGGCGCCATGTAGTAGCCATCGTATGGCATGTCCAGGCGTACACCTCCACAGGCAAGCTCGGCACCTTCGGATTTCCCGAGTTTCACGTAAGCCAGATTGTCGTCGAGTTGCTGCTGACTGACCACGGGCCCCATCTGCACGCCTTCTTCGAGTGCATGCCCGACCTTCATCGCCTGCGCACCCGCCACGAGCTTCTCGACGAAGGCATCGTGGATGGCCTCGTGCACCACCAGCCGCGAGGACGCGGTGCACTTCTGTCCCGAGCCGCCGAAGGCACCACCCAGAGCATGCGTTACGGCAAGATCGAGATCGGCATCGTCCATTACCACGAAGGCGTTCTTCGAACCCATCTCCAGCTGCACCTTCGTGAGGTTCCTGATGGCGGCCGCGGCGATACCCTTGCCTACGGGCACCGACCCCGTGAAGGTAATGGCGTTGACCTTCGGGCTCTCCACGAGCCGCTGCCCCACGCTGCGCCCCGCACCCATGACAAGGCTGAAGAGCCCCGTCGGAATATCCTGCTTCGCGATGATCTCGGTGAGTGCCACGGCCGATGCCGGTGTGAGATTCGCGGGCTTCCACACCACTGCGTTTCCGTAACAGAGCGCTGGCGCGATCTTCCATGAGGCAGTGGCGGTCGGAAAGTTCCAGGGGCTGATGACGGCCACCACGCCGACGGCTTCACGGCGCACGTCGATTTCGATACCGGGTCGCACGCTGTCGGCATTCTCGCCGAGTTGCCTGAGACATTCGGCGGCATGGTAGGTGAAGAACTGCCCGGCGCGAAATACTTCGCCCTTGCCTTCGGCCAGAGGCTTGCCCTCTTCACGGCTGAGCAGGGTGCCAAGCTCTTCTGCCCGTGACATGAGCTCGCGACCGATGGCATCGAGCACGGCCTGTCTGCGCTCGATGCCGTAGCCAGCCCATTCGGCCTGCGCAATGCGTGCCTGATCCAGCGTCGCTTCCAGTTGATCGCCGCTGGCCTGCGCAAACACACCGATCAGGTCGCCGAGTTCCGAGGGGTTGCGGTCCTCGATCGTGTCCTCGCCTTCCTGCCAGTTGCCCGCAATCAGATTCCTGTTGATGTCTGCCATGTCTCGCCTCGAAAGCAATGGTTACGGAAAGTATGGGCGGATGACGTTTCGTTCGTCAAACCGCCGTTGTCGAACGACGTTTCGGGATTCCTGCAGCGCCGGGATTCCTGCAGTGCCATGACCATCACGATTGCCACGGCAGGTACCGTCAGCCGAAGATCAGGAACACCATGAAACCCAGCAGAGTCCCCGCAAGCACATCACTCGGGTAGTGCACCGCGAACAGGATGCGCGACACGCCGACAGCGGCGGCCCAGATGCCGAGCGGCAAGGCGAGAGTCGGATAGTGGCTGGCCATGACCGAGGCATAGAGCACAGCGGCCGATGCGTGTCCGCTCGGGAAACTGAACTTGTCGCGTGGGATGACACTGGCCAGCACCGACGCATCCGCATCGGAGGGTCGCAGGCGTTTCACGCCATTCTTCAGAATGAAGTAGAGCGAGCGCTCGATCGCGTACACGAGACCGAAGGTGAGCGCGAGCGAGACGGAATCGGGCGTCGCCCGAAGCAGGCAGATTGCTGCCGTGATGATCGGCACATAGCCGTCGCCTGTCCACGAGATGAATCTGGCCGCCGACAGCACATACCGGCGCTTTCTCTGCAGCAACAGCCAGTCGAAAACGGCACGGTCGGCACGCAGCAAGGAGAGTCGGAGTCTGTTCAACAAGTGCGGTGACGCCGACACTGAAGGCTTCCTGTTATGGTCTGGGTTTCTGTCGGATCCGGACAATCGGTGCGGACACCGGACTGGGCTGCCGATCAGGCCCGACCGGACGCCTCCGTGTATGGTACCGCGCCCGGCTGTCGGATGCGTCACAGTTTCGGTCAGAGGTGCGTCGTGTGACGATTGACAAGCGGTCTCTCGCGATCGCAACATGGCGCCGATGACGAGGCAGCCGGCTGCGCTGCGACAGCGTCACCGATTGCCATCTTCATGACTGGTTCCGAGCGCGACGATGACCGATTTCACCCGAACTCGCGAGATGTTCGACATCCCCGCGGGGATGATCTATCTCAACGGCAACTCGCTCGGTCCGATGCCGAAGACCGCGCCCGACGCCATCGCCCGATTCCTCCACGAGGAGTGGAAAACCGAACTCGTCAGGGGCTGGAACACGAAGCACTGGTTCACGCAGAGCAACACGCTCGGCGACCGCATCGGGCGGCTGATCGGTGCTCCGCAGGGAAGCTGCGTGGTCGGCGACACGCTCTCGATCAAGGTGTTCCAGGCCGTCGCTGCCGGACTCGCACTGGTACCGGACCGCAGGGTGATTCTCTCCGACAGGGGCAACTTTCCCACCGATCTCTACATGGTCGAGGGCCTCATCAAGCTCAGGGACGATGGCCTTGAACTTCGCATCCCCGAACCGGAGGCGGTGCTGGACAGCATCAACGAGGAGGTTGCCGTGGTCATGCTGACCGAGGTGGACTACCGTACCTCGCGACGACATGACATGGCGGCCATCATCGAGAAGGCTCATGCCGTCGGTGCAATCGTGGTCTGGGACCTCGCGCATTCGGCCGGCGGCATTCCCGTGGACGTGGCCGGCAACGATACCGACTTCGCCGTGGGCTGTACCTACAAGTACCTCAACGGCGGCCCGGGTTCGCCGGCCTTCATCCATGTGGCACCACGCCTGCTGGATGCGGTCGAACCCGCCCTTTCCGGCTGGTACGGTCACGCAGCACCCTTCGACTTCGATACCGACTACCGCCCGATGCCCGGCAGGATCGAGCGCATGCGCATCGGCACGCCGTCGATCGCCGCGTTTTCCCTCCTCGATGCCGCCCTCGATGTCTGGAACCACGCCGACATCCACGACGTGCATGAACGCGCCATGGCGCTTGGCGAAGAGTTCATCAGCGAAGTGGAATCACGCTGCACGGGTGTGAGTTTCGCCGGCCCGCGCAACCCGCACCAACGTGGCAGCCACGTGGCCTTCCGTTGCGAGCATGGCTATCCCTGCATGCAGGCACTGATCGCCAACGGTGTCATCGGTGACTTCCGCGCGCCCGACATCATGCGCTTTGCCATCACCCCGCTGTTCATCGGTAAGGATGAACTCATGCAGGCAGTGGATGTCCTCGAATTCATCACGACAAACGAAACCTGGCGCGAAGCGCGTTTCAACCAGCGCGCAGCGGTGACCTGAATGAATGACACGATACCCGGCTTCGGGCAGTTCGAACTGCCCGAGCCACTGCTGCGCGCGATCGGCGACGTCGGCTACGAAACCCCCTCCCCGATTCAGTTCGCCACCATCCCGCCGCTGCTCGAAGGGCGGGACGTGCTCGGCCATGCACCGACCGGTACCGGCAAGACCGCCGCCTTTGCCCTGCCGATACTGGCGCGAATCGAGCCGCGCGCCCGGCACGTTCAGGCACTGGTGCTGACGCCGACCCGGGAACTTGCCATTCAGGTGTCGGAGGCAATCACACGCTACGCGCACCACCTGTCGCGCATGCACGTCCTGCCGATCTACGGCGGGCAGGACTACGGTCATCAGATCCGCGGTCTTGCTCGGGGGGTGCAGGTAGTCGTGGGCACTCCCGGACGCATCATGGATCACCTCCGGCGCGGCACCCTGTCGCTCGCCGGGCTCGACACCCTGGTGCTCGACGAGGCCGACGAAATGCTCCGCATGGGTTTCATCGACGATGTCGAATGGATACTCGAACAGACGCCCGAATCGCGCCAGACTGCGCTCTTCTCGGCCACCATGCCTGCACCGATTCGGGCCATCGCGAAGCGTCATCTCCGGAACCCGGCGGAAATCAGCATCAAGGCCGAAGAACGTACGGCGGCGAACATCCGCCAGCATTTCTGGCTCGTCTCCGGCATGCACAAGCTCGACGCACTGACCCGCATTCTCGATGTCGAGCACTTCGGCGGCATCATCGTGTTCGTGCGCACGCGCCACGCCACCGTGGAACTTGCCGAGAAACTGCAGGCACGCGGCTTTGCTGCCGAGGCGCTGCACGGCGACATGGCCCAGAAGCAGCGCGAGCATATCGTGGACAAGCTGCGCACGGGCCGCACCGATCTGCTGGTTGCCACCGATGTGGTGGCTCGCGGGCTTGACGTGGAACGCATCACTCACGTGATCAACTACGACATGCCACACGACGTCGAAGCCTACGTGCACCGCATCGGCAGAACCGGGCGCGCCGGTCGCGAAGGTGACGCGATCCTCTTCGTCGCACCGCGCGAGCGCCGCCTGCTGCGGGCCATCGAGAAGGCGACGCGAAACGACATCAGACCCTACGAGATTCCGAGCATCCAGCGCGTCAATGACAGGCGCATCCGTGATTTCAAGGCACGGATCACGACGACACTGCAGGACGACGACCCCGACCGGCAACGCTCGCTCGAGCTTCTCGAGCAACTGATCGGCGACCATGTACACGAACAGGGTGTGCCGATCGAACGCGTGGCGGCAGCGCTTGCGCAGCTTTCCATCGGCGACGAACCCCTGCTGCTGAGCCGCCAGCAGGAAAAGTCAGCCCGTGACAGATCGAAACGGGAAAAGTCAGCTCGTGGCAGATCTGAACGGGAGAAGTCAGCGCATGAGCGCCGGGAACGAAAGAAGACGGGGCAGGAAAAACCGCGACAGGAAAGGTCGGGGCGTAAAACGCCGATGCCTGACAGCCGGGGACGGGAAAGGCCGATGCGTGACCACCAGGGGCGGGAAAGGTCGGAGCGTAAAATGGCGATGCCTGACAGCCAGGAACGGGAAAAGCCGGAACGTGACAGCCAGGGGCGGGTGAAGCCGGAACGTGACCGCCCGACAGGAAGCAACCAGGGCAAGCAGAAACGACGCGTGGAGCGACACCGGAACGATGATCCGGAAACCGAACGCTACCGCGTCGAGGTCGGCAGCGAACACGGCGTGCAGGCAGCGAACATCGTGGGTGCCATCGCCAACGAAGCAGGCATCGATCCGCGATTCATCGGGCGGATTCGCATCGATGCCGAGCACAGCACCGTGGCACTGCCCGTCGGCATGCCGAAACCGATCCTGCGGGATCTCAAGCGTGCCTGGGTCTGCGGCAGAAGACTTGCCATGACACGAATCGACGCTTCGCCTGCCGGCACGAAGCAACCTGAACCCGAGCCTCCGAAACGGCGCAAGACGACGAAAAGGAACAGGAAACACCGCAAGGTCGGCAAGAAGAAAACCTGACCGACGAGGGATCGTGTTCGACAGGATGCAGTGTCTCCACATTCGGGCGGCGTGAAGCCTCGCTACGCCACGACGGCATCAAGAAACGCGTCCACGTGTTCTTCCCGCGTTGCCCAGGACGTCACCAACCGCGCAACCGAATGATCGTTCTCGTGTGGCGCCCAGACGTAGAAGGCAAAGTGCTCCTGCAACAACGCGATCAACGCATCAGGCAGTATCGGAAAGAGCTGATTGGTCTCGGTTTCCGCATCGAGCGCGATACCCATTTCCTGCAGGCCACGCGACAGTCGCGCGGCCATGGCATTCGCATGTCGCGCCAGCTGCAGATAGAGACCGTCCTCGAACAGGGTGCGAAACTGCAGACCGAGCAGGCGTCCCTTGGCAAGGAGTGCCCCGCGCTGCTTGATGTGACACTCGAAATCCTCGTGCAGTCCGGGGTTCGGAATCACGATTGCCTCACCCAGCAGCGCACCGTTCTTGGTACCCCCGATCCAGAACAGGTCGGCAAGCTCGGCGATGTCTGCCAGCCCGAGGTCATTGCCGTCGGCGGCAAGCGCAGCGCCCAGCCTCGCGCCATCGAGCAGCAGCAGCAGATGCCGCGAGCGGCAGAGTGAAGCAATGGCTTCGAGTTCGGCCTTCGAGTAGATCGTGCCCGTCTCCGTGGCCTGCGTGACATAGACCAGACGCGGCTTCGCCATGTGCGGGAAATGGGCATTGGCCGCCAGCGCGGCGTCGATGCTGTCGGGCGTGAGCTTGCCGCTCTCCGGCGGCACCGTGATGATCTTGTGACCGGTGGCCTCGATGGCACCGGTTTCATGCACCGCGACATGGCCCGAAGTGGGTGCGATCACGGCTTCATGCGGGCGCAGAGCACTCGCAATGCAGAGGATGTTCGCCTGGGTGCCACTCGCGACAAGGCGAATCAGCGCGTCCCCGCCACCGATCGCGGCACGAATCAGCGCTCGTGCCTCGTCGCTGTAGGTGTCGTTGCCGTAGGCACTCTGCTGCGCGCCATTGGTGTCGGCAAGAGCGGCGATGATACGCGGATGCGCACCTTCACTGTAGTCGTCACGGAAGCTGTGGCTCACTGTTCGCCATCTCCTGTTCGCAGTCTCCGGATCATTGCATGCTAACTGATGACCCTGGCTGTGGGTGGCCGAGGTGTGCTACCGTGGCATCTCCCTTCACGGATGAAAGGACTCATCAATGGCAAACCCCGATTGCCCCCACTGCGGGGCCATCTGCACCATGAAGCATGGCCGCTTC
>PDPU01000021.1 GCA_002746645.1 Gammaproteobacteria bacterium
TTCACTGAAGGTGGAGGCCGTGCATGGAGAAGACATCCGCACACGTGAGGCCATGAGAACGACCGTGTTCGATTACATCGAGCGCGACTACAACACCCGGCGCCATCACTCGGCACCGGGATACACCAACCCCGTCAGCTTCGAGCTGGCACACGCTGCTTGACGGATTGTCCGTTGTTGTTGGGGAGGTCCAAAGCGCCCGTGCGGCATCGGTCAGTGCGCGCTGGACATGGTCAGCCGGAAGCGTTTGAGGGCGATGAAGAAGAACAGTGCGCTCAGTCCCGCCATGACGAGCAGGTTCACCGCCACCGTTTCCAGCCCCGCCCCGCGATAGAGGATGGCCTGGGCGAAGGCAACGAAGTGCGTCGAGGGTACCGCCTGCATCGCGGTCTGCAACCAGACGGGCATGCTCTCGAGTGGCGTGGTGCTGCCCGACAGCAGGTTCATGATCACCAGCACGGGCAGGGCCAGCAGGCCGAATTGCGGCATCGAGGTGGTGAAGGTGGCCAGCAGGATACCGAGGCCGGTCACCGAAACCAGATAGACTACTGCTCCGCTGACGAACAGCAGGGTCGAACCGGCAATGGGTACGCCCAGCAGCGTCCTGACCACCAGCCACAGCGACAGGATGGCGGCGAGGATGATGGCCAGGCCGTTGGCCCAGATCTTGGCGGCCATGATCTCGGACGGGGTGACGGGCATCACCAGCAGGTGTTCGATCGTGCCGTGTTCGCGCTCCCGGATCAGGGCGGCGCCCGTCAGCAGTACCGACAGGATGGTGATGTTGTTGATCACCTGCATCACCGACGAAAACCAGCTGGAGTTCAGGTTCGGGTTGAAGCTGGCACGCACCACGAGGTCGATCGGCAGGGAACGGGCCTCGTCATGGCCGGCGAGGTATTTCGCTACCTCGGAGTGGATGATCCGCTGCAGGAACACCGCGCCGTTGCCGGCCTGCGCCATCGCCGTGGCATCGACGTTGAGCTGTATCTGCGGTGTGCGTCCCGCCAGCAGGTCGGCCTCCAACCCATGCGGAAAGTTCAGCACGAAGACGAAGCGGCCGTTGTCCAGCACGTTGCTGACCTCGTCTGCCGCGATCTCCTGCGGCGTTTCGAATTCGGGCGGCAGGATCGCGCCGAGGATGCGACCGGTCAGCGCCGAACGATCCTGGTCCACGTAGGCAACCGATGCGTTGGCGACCTCCAGCCTGGCGCCCGTGGCGACGGAATAGACCGCGATGCTGAACACATAGATGATCAGCAGGATCAGGACCGGATCAGCGCGCAGGCTGCTGAGTTCCTTTAGTCCCAGGCGCCAGACATTGAACAGCCATTGCCTCATGTCAGGCCTCCTGCTTCCGGAGCGCCAGCACCGACAGGGTCACGAACAGGATCGCGAATCCGGCCAGCGCGGCGTGGTTGTGCCAGAGCGTGTCGAAGCCGAGGCTCTTGGTCAGGGTGCCGGTACTGATCTGCTGGTACCACGATGACGGAAAGCCCAGTCCGATCATCCGTCCGCTGCCGGACAACGACGACACCGGTACCAGCAGCCCCGAGAAGTTGACTGCCGGGATGATCGAAATCACTGCCGCGGCAAAGGTCGCGGCGACCTGCGTGCGGGTGAAGGCGGACACCAGTACGCCGAATCCCGTTGTTGCCAGGGCGTACAGCACGGAGCCCGACACCAGCGTGGCATACGATCCCTTGACCGACACGCCAAACACCACATAGGCAACGACCAGCAGGGTTGCGAAGCTGACTAGCGCAATGACCACGTAGGGCAGTTGCTTGCCCAGGATGAACTCGGTCCGGGTCACCGGCGTGGAGCGGAAATTGGCGATCGAACCGGTTTCCTTCTCGCGCACCACGCCCATGGCCGCCATCATCGCCGGGATCAGGACCAGCATCAGCATGATCACCGAAGGCACCATGGCATTGACGCTCTTGAACGCCTGGTTGTAGCGGAACCGGGTTTCGACGAAGACTGGCGAAAGACTCAGCGGTTGGCCATACGTCCGTTCGGTCCGATCGGACAGGTAGGACAGCGCCAGTCCCTGCAGGTAGCCGCGGGTGGTTTCGGCCCGGAACGGCATCGCGCCGTCGATGGCAATCTGCACTTCGGGCCGCTGCTGCAACAGCAACGACCTGCCGAACCCCGGCGGGATTTCGATGGCCACGGCGAGTTCTCCGTCACGCATCCGGGCCTCGAGTTCGGCAGTGCTGCCGGCGGGCGGATGCTCGTCGAAATAGCGTGACCCCGAGAACGCTTCGAGCAGCGCACGGCTCTCGGCACTCTGGTCGCGGTCCAGCGCGGCATAGGGCAGATTCTGCACGTCCAGCGAGATGCCATAGCCGAAGGTCAGCATCAGGATGATCGGGCCAAGCAGCGCAAAGGTCAGGCGCATCGGATCGCGCAGGATTTCCATCGTTTCGCGGCGGGCAAAGGCCCAGAGCCGGGTAACGTCGAAGGGACGATCGATGACGGGGGCGGCTGGCTCGGCAACCGTGGCGGGTCGAGGCGTTGCGGGGAGGGCCGATGCAGGTTGAGCCGTTGCGGGCTGAGCCGTTGCGGGCTGAGGTGTTGCGGGTTGGGCCGTTGTGGGTTGGGTCGTCGCGGACTCAGGCGATGCGGGTTGGGCCGTTGCGGACTCGGGCGTCGCAGACCGGGGCAGTGTCGAGGTGGGGTCTTCCACGTCGTCCGCTGCCTCGCGCAGATAGGCCACGAAGGCCGCGTTCAGGTCATCAGTGCCCTTGCTGCGTGCAAGCTCGGCCGGGGCGCCAACGGCCATGACTCGCCCTGCGTGCATCAGCGAAATCCGGTCACAGCGTTCGGCTTCGTTCATGAAATGGGTGGAGACGAAGATCGTCACCCCATCGTTGCGCGACAGGTCGATCAGGTGCTGCCAGAAGGCATCGCGTGCTATCGGATCGACGCCCGAGGTCGGCTCGTCCAGGATCAGCACTTCGGGTGAATGGATCACCGCAACGGCCAGCTGCAACCTTTGCCGAATGCCCAGCGGCAGGCTGTCGGGGCGCTTGTCGGCGTCAGCCGTCAGGTCGAAGGTCGTGAGCATCTCTTCCACGCGGTCGGCGCGGTCCCGGGCGGGGATCCGGTACAGCTCGGCGTGGAGTTCGAGGTTCCGGCGAATGGTCAGCTCGCTGTAGAGCGAGAAGGACTGCGACATGTAGCCCACGCGCTGCCGCGTCACCATGTCATTCGTGTCCAGTGTTTCACCGAGCAGCAAGGCCTGTCCCTCGCTGGCGGGCAGGAGGCCGGTCAGCATCTTCATCGTGGTGGTCTTGCCGCAGCCGTTGGAACCGAGGAAGCCGAAGATTTCGCCACGCGCGATCTGGAAATCCACATGATCGACAGCCGTGAAATCGCCAAAGTGCCGGGTCAACCCCCGCGCCTCGACCGCCGGAGGCCCCTCGGATGCACCGCGCGGGGGCACGATTACCTCCTGGTGGCCCCGGCGCTCGGCTTCGGGCAGCATCGCGATGAAGGCGCGTTCCAGCGTGGGCTGCTGGGCGTGGCTGCGGATGTCGTCGGGCGCGCCGGTGGCAATCACCTTGCCGGCGTTGACCGCTGCCAGCCAGTCAAAGCGCTCGGCCTCTTCCATGTAGGCGGTGGCGGTGATCACGCTCATCCCGGGGCGCGCGGCGCGGATGCGGTCGATCAGATCCCAGAACTGCTGGCGCGACAGCGGATCAACCCCGGTGGTGGGTTCATCGAGAATCACGAGGTCGGGATCGTGGATCAGGGCCGAACAGAGCGAGAGCTTCTGTTTCATCCCGCCCGACAGTTTGCCCGCTGGCCGGTCGGGGAAGGGGTCAAGCCCCGTGGCGGACAGCAGGTCGGCGATCCGGGTACGACGCTCGGCGTCGGACTGGCCGAACAGGCGGCCGAAGAAATCGAGGTTTTCGCGCACCGTCAGGGTCGGATAGAGATTCCGGCCCAGCCCCTGCGGCATGTAGGCGATTCGGTGGTTGCAGCGCTTCAGGTGGAGGCGGTCGGTGATGTCACCACCCAGCACCTGCGCCGATCCGGTCTGCAGGCGGCGCACCCCGGCGACCAGGGCCAGCAGCGTGGATTTGCCGACGCCATCCGGTCCGATCAGCCCCGCCATGCAGCCCGCCGGAATGTCGAGCGTTACCTCGTCCAGCGCCGCAACCGCACCGTAGCGATGCGTGACCGAGGCAAGCCGCGCCACGGCTGCGCGGGTCATTGCGGCAGTTTCACCGCAAGCGAGGCGGGCCAGGGCGTGGCCTCATCGACCTGCACGTAGCCGACTCCGGCGATGCCCGCTTTCGCGCGCTCCTGGTAATGTTCGAGCAGTTCCGGCGCAATGGTCAGCTTGACCCGGAACATCAGCTGGTCACGCTCTTCCTCGGTCTCGACCGATTTCGGTGTGAACTGGGCGTTGCTGGCCACGAAGGTGACGGTGGCCGGGATCACGTAGTCGGGGACCGGATCAAGGATGATGCGCGCCTCTGCCCCGACGGCCAGCCGCCCCGCATCGCGTGCGGGCAGGAAGATCGACATGTAGACGTCGGACAGATCGGTGAGTGTCACGATCCGCCCACCCGCACCGAGGACTTCGCCGGGTTTGGCGAGCACATATTGCACGCGGCCCGCGCGGGGTGCAGTCAGATGGGCGTCGTCGATCGTGCTGGTCAGGCGATCGACCGAGGCCTCGGCCGCGACGATCGACGCTTTTGCCAGCGCGATGCCGGCTTCGGCGGCCGAGACACCGGCCTCGGCGGTGGACAGGGCCGTGCGTTGCTGTTCCAGCTTTTCCTGTGAGGCAAAGGCGTCCTCGGCCAATTGTTCGACCCGCGTCGACTCGGCCTGTGCGAATACCAGCTCCGACTTGCGCTGGCGCAACAGCGCATTGGCCTGCTGTTCCTGCTGCTGCGCCTGCAACACCGCAGCCTGGGCCTGTCGCAACTGCGCTTCGAGTTCGACCGTGTCCATTCGGGCGACCGGAGTGCCTGCTTCGACCCACTGACCTTCGCTCACCAGCACCTCGGCGACGCGCCCGGGCAGCTTGGTGGCAATGTCGATGCGTTCCGCCTCGAGCCGCCCGTTGGAGCTGGCAATTCCGTCGGGCAGCTGGGAGCCGGTGGCATTCTGCCAATAGACATAGCCACCCCCGGCAATGCCGATGGCCAGAAGAACTCCGATTGCCCACTGTTTCCAAGCCATGTTTCCTGTCTTCTCCCGACCGTGCCGGTCATGTGTCGCAGCGATCTCATGCGATCGCCCATCGAAAGCCGGTATTCGGGAAAGTCCGAGCCGGAGTGCGTGAAGTGTATGCGAAGATGGCAGGTTCGGGTTCCTTCCGAGTTCGTGGCGGCGCACATCCTCAGACGGATGTCGGGCGTGAGCAGCATCTGTCTCATTGCTCCCGCGTGTGTGTCTGCGCGAGAATCCTGTCAGGACGAGCAAAACGCTGTATCCGGAACGTTACCGCCATCGGGAGCTTCGCCATGTTGTCCTTTTTCCTGACCCTGAACCGCATGTTGAAAGCCGTGTATCGGTCCTGGCGAGAGCCGGCTTTTCGTTCAACCCTGATCCTGGCGGTGTTGATCCTGCTCTCCGGCACGGTGTTCTATCGCACCGCCGAGGGGTGGAGCTGGATTGACGCCGCCTATTTCAGCATGATGGTGGCAACGACCGTCGGGCTCGGAGATCTCGCCCCCAGCACGCCGCTGTCAAAGGTATTCACGATGCTCTATGCCGTAACCAGCATCGGCGTTTTCATTGCCCTGGTCACGCAGCTTGCGACGGCGCTGATTACCCTCAGGGAAGAGAAAAAGGACGAGTCGGACGGCTGACCGGAATGAATATCCTGAAAATGAGTGACGGTATCCGAGGCCGGTCTGCCGGTGAATCGACTCCTTTTTGTTGCAGGCTATCCCGGATGGATCATCAAGGTAGCCATCGAGCTGAGAAATCATCCCATTTCGGGGGCGTCGCCGCCTGGCTTCGGGCGCATGCCGAGAGCCGTTGATCTCGAACACACTCTGGACGCCCTGTTGCCGTAGCATCGCGTGAACCCTTGGTTATCGAGGAGGGTACTGGACGATGCGATTGTTGACGGCGGCCTGACAAGAACGATCGACAGAGAGCACCTGGGCAACAAACATCGACAGGGTCTCCAGAGGCGGGTAACGCCGTTCGCCGTGTGTCGGCAGCTCGGCTTCGATCAGTTCGAGAACGGCGATTCCCGGCGAAACTTGAACCTCGCATGATGGCACCGTTTGCGCAACCTCAATCAACGTATCAGAGAACACTTTGACATCATCACCGACTCCCGGGCAGGAGGGCAAGGTCGATTATTCGCTCAGCGAGACCTTGATGGCGGGCTTCGCCATGTTCCAGTTCAAAATGCCATCGATGCTTCAGTTCGAGAACGGCGTTCGTGGCAACGAACCGATGATCGGCAACCTCAAGCGACTCTATCGGCTTGACAAGGTCCCCAGTGATTCCCGGATGCGAGAGATCCTCGATCCTGTCTCGCCCGCGTCGCTCCGTGGTGCCTTCCGGGCAGTGCAGTCGGTCGCACAGCAAACCCGTGTGCTCGAGGAGGATCGAAAACCAGACCTTCAACACCCTGAAGAACCAAGGCTATCATCTCGAGCACAACTACGGGCACGGCAAACAGTACCTCTCAAGCACACTGGCAGGACTGATGCTGCTCGCCTTTCTGTGTGATCAGATTCAGGAACATGGCTGTCCGCTGTTCAGGGCGGCGCGAAAGAAGACCCATACCAAACGCAAACTGTGGGCAAAGCTGCAAACTTGCGTGCAGCATGCTGAGTTACCGGATTGGGACACCCTGCTCGCTGTGATCGGGGGGCATCGGTCCGAAAATGACTCTGGAAGGAATCGACAGTCTTGATTCCGGTTGAGCGAGTGACGCCCTTGCTACCCCTGGCACGCAGCACGGAGACCCTTGAGACTAACCTCCGAGCTTTGAATACACACCGATGTCGCATAGCGGCAGGGGGGTGCGGCTGTGTATAATCAGAACAGTTGAGCACCTGAAAATACAAACCTGCTACCTGCTTGTCGGGAATAGCTGGGGGCAGACCAATCAATGACCAATATTACACAAAAACAAAAAGTGGCGCTGGTCAGTGCTGTTGTTTATACCGCGCTGATTGGGGCGGGGATGTTTACGTCTTTGCATATCAATGGAATACCGTATGAAAGCCCGAGAATGCCTGAGACGCTGATATGGTTTGAAGTTGTCATGACTGTTTTTGCCTTGTGGGTGGCAAAAAGATATTTCAGCTGGCAAGAACTCGGGTTTGGCAAGTTTGATCGTAAGAATATTTTATGGTTTGCCCCTATGGCAATCATGGGGGTGATTATTGCGGGTAATTTCGGATACTTTATCCTGAGCAATTTAGAATATTTTTCATCGGAACAATGGCGGCTTTTGGGTGTTGTTGCCGTGACGACCTTTCTGGTCGGTTTTTCCGAAGAATTGATGTATCGGGGCATTGGCGGATTCAAGCGGTCGTTGCAACAGTGACCTGTTGAACACTGGAGCAATGATCAGACAATGTCCTACGGTATTCCTTTCACCATCGAACAGTTGAA
>PDPU01000012.1 GCA_002746645.1 Gammaproteobacteria bacterium
CATAGCGCCTCGCCATGTCTGAGCTCCTGTATTACGCCAAACACTGTGTATAGTGCAACCTTGGTCATTCTACCGAACTAATTGTTGACACGCCCTAGTTGTCACCACCCGACCCCTGACCAAGACGCCGATAATAGTCCGCTGCCGAGTCATTCACATCCGCGCGCTCGGTTCTCGATGCGGCAGAGCCATTCGTGCTGTCAGTACCCGCCAGGCCAAGTTCGATCTGCTCGAGTTGACGCGACAGCTTTCGATAGGCCTGCTCGACACGTTGCCCGTTGGTGCCGCCCATGCTGACATCCGCGAGTTCATCGGCGCTCTGTCGAAGCTTGTCGATCAGCTCGGGAGAGACATCAAGTTCACCCAGCGTCGACTCAAGCGCCTTCAAGGCATCGCTGACACCCTCGGGTGACAGCGCCGGCATCAAGGCGCGTTGACTGCCTTGACTGCCTTGACTGCCTTGACTGCCGCTCAGAGTATTTCGGCCCTGCTCCTGCTGGCGGCCTTGCTGTCCTTCCTGACTCTGCTCGCCCTGCTGTCCTTCCTGGTTCTGCTGGCTCTGCTGACCCTGCTCGCCCTGCTGTCCTTCCCGATCCTGCTGGTTCTGTTGGCTCTGCTGACCCTGCTCGATCAACTCACGCAGGTTGCGAATCTGTTCGCGCGCGTCGCTGAGTTGCTTCTCCTGAGCGCGATTGCCGACAAGCCCCTGAGCACCTGCTGCATCGACGAGATCCAGCAACCGGTCGCGCCAGTTGCGAATACCATTGGTGACTCTTGCTTCAACCGGTACGATGAGGTCGATTCGGTAAGCCGCGATGTTGTCGGCAGCCTGAGCAACCAGCGCTTCGATACCATCCTTGTCGAGTTCCGCCAATGCGTCGCCGAGAGTGCTGCCGATGACAGGCGCTTCGTCGCCAAAACGCTTCAGAAGGTTCTGCGCCTCTTCACGCTGCGCGCGCAGCTCACGCGCCATCGCAGACTTCGCGGCCGTCAATGCGTCAATGGTCGCGGCTTCCAGCGGCTCGAACAGCATGCCTCGCTTCTGCTGCATCTGCTGCCGTTCGGCAATCTCGCGCAACCGTGCCTCGCTGTCGCGTTGCTGATCGACCAGGGCTGATGCGCGCTCGGCGAGTTCCGCCAGCGCTCGCTCGAGTTCGTCGGCACGAAAACCCTGCAAGGTATTCAGTGCATTCTGCAAGGCCGAATCCGTGCGGTTTCCATCCTGATTACCGGTTTCCTGGCCGTTCCCGTTTTCACTGTCTGCACGCTCGCCGTTGTCCTTGTCGCTGTTCGAGGGTTCACCGGTTGTGCTCTCGCCACTCGCATTTTCGCCGCTTGCAGCTTCGCTTTTCTCGCTCTGGTCTTGCTCGTTTCCGTCGTTTTCGTTCTCCTGATCTGCGTTTCGCTCACCAGTTCCGTTTGCATCACCTTCCCGGTGGTTTTCGACGGACTGTCCGTCCATGCGGGAAGCGTCCGCCAGTTGCTGCTCCGACTGTTCGAGTTCACGCCGTGCCTGCTCGAGCTGTTCCAGTGCTTCGTTCATCGCCTGTTCGAGTGCTCGCCGCTCGTCGCTTCCTTCACCATCGGCACCGTTCCGCTCGGATTCACGAAGCGCCTCGCGCATCGCTTCGATATCGTCCTGCAACTCGGCGATGTCGCGTTCGAGCTGACGGCGCCGCCAACGCTCCTCGGGCGGCGGCTTGCGTTCGGCACGGGTTTGTCGTTCCTCCTCGAGCTCCTGAGCGCGATGCGCAAGTTCCGCAATGCGGTCGGCCAGCTCATCCACGTCGGTACCACCTGCCTGCGCCTGCTTCTCTCCACGATCGGGTTGTTCGTATCGATTGCTTTCGAGATCCATTTCGAGTTCGAACATCTCGGCCATGTCTTCGCCTGCCCGAGCACCATTGCCCTGCCCCTGGTTCTGCACGATGCTGATGTCGGCAAACAGCGCCTCGGCGCGTTGCAGCAACTGCAACGCCTGCTGTTGCGGCTGAACGGCCCTGGCGAAAGCCAGTTTCTCGAGCGCTGACGCCGACGGCTCCATGACATCTGCCGCACGCCGGAGGTAGTCGACGAACTTGCGGATGTTGTCGTCTTCACCAACCAGATCACGCGCTTCGGAGCGCGTTGCCAGGGTACGCGCCTGCTCGGCCAGCCGTCGTTGTGACTCGGCGAGCAGGTTGGCATTGTCGCGGTGGCGTTCCCGCGTGTCGGCATCGACATCCCGCGTGAGTTTTTCGAGGTTCCAGGTAGCGAGCAGAATCTCCTTCTGACGTTTCGAGATTTCACTGCCCTCGTCGGCGCCCCCACCGGCGGCCCCTCCGCCACCACCGGCGTTCCTCGCGTCGTTGTACCGGCGCACGAACGGCCGCACGTCGATCATCATCATGTCCGTCTCGCTGACGCTGGCATGATCACGAGCGCGCGCGTAGTAGGTGACGAGATCACCGGGTTCAAGGGCCTGCGCTTCCGTTTCCGTCCTTGTCTCGGTTTCCGTTCCTGCCTTCGCTCCTGTTTCCGTTCCTGTTTCCGTCTCCGGCGTTCCCATTGATTCCAGCATGAAACGATGCTCGTTCTCTTCACTGGCGGCGAGTGCAACCGTCTGCCAGGGCCCGGCGTTGACCGAATACACGAGTTCCACCGCTTCGATCGCGAAATCGTCGCTGGCCTCGATCACAACCGGTACCTCCTCGATCGGTGAAGCGGAGATGTCGCGCCCCGGATAGCTGAATCGCACGTCGGGCGCCGTATCGCCCTGCACGGCAAGATCGAACGGGCGGCTGAGCGGTATCTCACGGTCGAGCAGACGCGTGAATATCCGATAGCTGGTGTCGCTCTCGAAAACGTGTTCGAAGCGGTATTCGCCGTTGACCATCTCGAGTGGCCGTGGCAACTCGTCAATCACGACATGAACGTCATCGGCTTCGCCATCGAGCGTGAAGGTGATTGTCGCGCGACTGTCGCGCACGGCGGAAAGCGAACCGGCATCGGTAATCTCGCGCGTTTCGAGCCGGGTCCACTCAGGGTATTCGATGCGGGCGCTGATGGCGGTGATCGACGGTGGCCGCTGCACATCGACCCGGAAAGTGTCACTCTTGATGACACCGGCATCGATGCGGTACTCGAAGGATTCCACGGCGTGGTGCAGATAGTGAAACTGTCCTGCCTCGTCTGCCGCAAGTTCCAGCGACTGCCATTGGCCATCACCCACGCGCGCTTCGAGTGTCACCTGGTCCTGCTGGAATCCTGCCAGCGAGGCCAGGATTTCGAGTTCGTCACCCGCAACCAGCGACACGTTGCCCGGCGCCACCTCAATGGCGCGTTCGACCACCAGTGTCCTGTCGAGCCAGCCGTACCACCAATGCGCCGCGGTGTTCCGCCAGTTCTCCGCAAGCCCCTGCCAGAGAAACGCCGAGACGCCAACGAGAGAGGCCAGCAGCAGCATCGGCATGGCGATGGTCGCGCTCGGCACCACACGTTCGGGTGGCAGATCTCGTAGCGTGGTGTTCGCATCCTCGGCCAGCAGAGGCAGCAGCGCCTGATCGGGGTCACGCCGTGCCGTATCGATATAGGTGGTGACACGGCCATCGACGACCGGATCGGTCGATTCGATCACGGGGCCGCCCCGATCCTTCCCGAGACGTCTCAGCGGACGCACGAGCAGAAGCCAGGCAAGGCCGCACAGCAGCAGCAGCCAGAGACCGCGAATCAACAGGGTGTTCAGCGGCGTGACACCCCGATCCACCGCCACCACGGTCGCCGTTACCGTCAGCAGCACGGATACGCCAGCGGCCGCGAGCAGGAAGCGGAACACCTGTCGCCAGCGCAGTCGGTTCGTGACGCGTTCGAGGTAGTTTTCCAGTGCCCTGATCGGTTCGCTCATGCCCTTCCCTCCCGCATGATCGACAACCGGCGGTTGGCCATCCAGGTTTCCGCCACCACGGCAAGGAGAAGGAGCAGCAGCAGTATCTGACGCCAGTGGTCGCGACTCTGTTCGGCCGCCTGCGCGCTGGCACGTGCGGCCAGCCTGTCATCCGTCGATGCCGGGTGCGGCGATCCGGCGACGGTTGCGTCATCGTCTTCACCGGCTGGAGCGCGAGTGCTGTCGGCAGCGGCTGGGGCATCGTCGGCAACGCTCATGCCCGGATTCTGCTGCCAGCGCGTGAGCATCGCGGCATCGGCCGGGCGCAGATCCGATTCCGCCGGGTCGAGAATCACCACCAGAGGCGTCTCGCCATCGTTACCGAGCAGTGTGTAACGCCCGGGTTCGGTGAAGGCCTCGGGTGCAACTCGTCCCGCGCCCAGCCCCGTCAGTGGTTCGCCCGCCGCGTCGAAGAGACGATTGCCGCGGGCGAGTTTCATGGTCTCGCCGACCAGCCACTCGTCGCGGATGCCGCTTTCGCGATCGGCCCAGTCGAGCACGCGCTGTACGAGTGCGACAAAGGCAGGCTCGAAGGGCAGATTGCTGTCGACACCGTCAAGACGGTCATTGAGGATGAGCAGATGCCCCGATTCACGCTGTCGCTCGATCAGTATCGGTACGCCTGCACGGGTCTGCAGCAGCACGCGATCGTCCGCCTCGAGTGGCAGACGCCGTTCGTGATGGAACCGGGTACCGCGCCAGTCGATGCCGGAGAGCGACAGCGGATGCGAGCGGTCGATGAGCCCGAGGGGCTCGCCCTCGATGTCGGTGCTGGCCTGCCCGGCGGTACCTGCATCCAGCTCGGAAGAAGCGCTGTCCACCAGCAGGACGGTGTTGCCATCCTGAAGTGTCGCCGTGACTTCGTCACTGAGGGAGAGCTCACCGAGATCGGTTGAGGCAATCGACAAGGGTGTGCGAGCCTTGCCTGCCGCCGGCTGAAGCGCGGCGCGGTCGTCACTGGCAAGAGCGCTGTCGACGAACACGACAGCCGCGGGTGCAAACGCCGATGCCGACAGCAATGACACCGCATCGGGAGCTGCCTCGCGGAGCAGCACCTCCACGCTGTTGTCTTCGGCCAGCGCGTCCTCGCCAGGCCATTCGTCGACGGGCGTGATGCTGATCTGCAGCGATTCGGTGGCTTCCGCCGGCAGCACGACCTCGTCGAAGAGGTAACTCGATGGTGCCGCAAGGCTCACGGTGCTCGTGGCGCTGGCGAGTTCGCGCGCGCCGTGACTGACGACGATACGCACCGGCAACTCCGTGCTGGCCGGTGCTCCGGCATCGTTCGAGCGGCTGGCGGACAGGCTCACGGCGATTCTGGCGGTAGCCTGATCGGCCGTGAAGGCCTCGGCGGATACCGCGACGTTCAGAAGTGGCTTGTCGGGTCGGTGAAGTTCGAGGGCTGCCACATCCGGCAGGGCGAGGTTCTGCTCGTTGTCCGGAAGTGCATTTGCCGGCAGATCGCTGATTACATGTACGGTAACAAGCGCGCTGCTGCTGGCCGAGCGCTGACGCAGCCAGCGGAACAATCGGTCGGGGTCGTTTCCTGCCAGCGAGGGTTCCAGCGCATCCACTGCCGCACGCAGCGTTGCCGGCGTCGAACCGAGCGGTGCAAGTTCCCTGACTTCATTGTCGAATGCCACGAGTTCGAGATTCCGCCCATCGCCCGCGGCAAGCAGTTCGTCGAGCTTCTGCCTGGCAAAGGCCCAACGCTCGCCCGCGCGCATCGACAGCGAGGTATCGACAGCGACGATCGTGTGCGTATCGAGTGTGGCCGTGCCTGATCTGAACCAGGGCTCGGCAAACAGGAGACACAACAGCAAGATCAGGAGCGCACGCAAGGCGAGCAGCAGCCGATGACGGATTTCCTCGCGCCGGGCAACAGGCTCATCGGTGGATTCGAGCAGGCGACGGCTCGGAAAGGGCTTCTCGGGCGCTTCACGTCGGCTGAAACGATGCAGCAGCCACGGCAGGAACAGCGCGGCAAGGCCTGCAAGAAAGGCAGGGAACAGCAGACTCACGGCGCTACCCCCACCGACTGACCGTGTCCGAGCCACGCGGGCAGTACGCGATCAAGCCGGTCGGCCGTCGAGACGGAGATGAAACGGGCATCGGCGCTGCGGGCCGCGTCCCCGAGTGCGCGCAGATGACGGGCAAAACGCTCGCGATAGCGCCCGGACAGAAACGCCGGATCGACAATGACCTTCTCGCCCGATTCCATGTCGGCCAGCGCGCTGATGCGCCCGACCGACGGCATGCTCTCCTCGGGGTCGACCACATGAAACACCGAGACGTCGTGGCCGGATGCGCGCAGCGACTGCAGGGAACGTGCGAGCGCTTCGGGTTCGCAGTAGAGGTCGGAAACCAGAATCACGATGCCGCGTCGCGGCCCACGTCGCTGCCAGGCATCGAGCACGCTCGGTATGTCGGTGCCACCTTCGCCACCGGCCCGCTCGAGCGCCGCGAGCACTTTCGTGAAGGACGCGCGCGAGTTCCCCGGCGGGACGACCTGTCGTTGTTTCTCGTCGAACACGATGAGCCCGGCCGAATCCTGCTGGCGACGAAACAGCCAGGCCAGTGAGGCCAGCAGACAGCGCGCCTGAAAGAGCTTGCTGACGGGCTCACCGAAATTCATCGAGGCACTGGCGTCGAGCATCAGCGTGATGCGCGTGCTGGTTTCACCCTCGAAACGCTTGATGAAGCTTCGGCCCGTGCGTGCCGCCACGTTCCAGTCGATGAAGCGTGTATCGTCGCCTTCGTTGTAGGCACGGTACTCGGCAAACTCCTGACTGAACCCGAATCGCGACGAGCGATGCAGGCCCTGCCCCAGACCATCGACCACACGCCTGGCGATGAGTTCGAGGTTGCCGACGCTCGCGAGCGTTGCCGGCGACAGGAGATCCTTGGCGGCCGTCTCGACCATCTCAGGCGGCAGCCCTGCTTCCGGACACGTCGGCGAGAATCTCGTCGATGCCGACGCCATCGGCTTCGGCGAGATAACTCAGCGTCAGCCGGTGGCGAAGTACCGGCAACGCCAGTGCGGCAAGATCATCGTCGTTGACATGGAAGCGGCCATCCATGAGTGCGCGCGCCTTGGCCGCGAGGGCAATGAACAGCGCCGCTCGCACCGAGGCACCGAACTTCACGTAGCGACGCACCTTCTCGCTGGCGGCAGGATCTTCCGGGCGCGTCGCGCGCACCATCGCGACGGCCTGACGCCCCACCGCGTCGCTGATCGGTACCTGTCGCACAAGCTGCTGGAAGCGAATGATCTCGGCCGCCGAGGTGCAGGCTGTCGCAGGTGCCGGCATTTCCTCGGCCGTGAAGCGGCGCACCACTTCGAGTTCGTCTTCGAGCGGCAGGTAGTCGAGCACGATGTTGAACAGGAAACGGTCGAGCTGCGCCTCGGGCAAGGGATAGGTGCCTTCGAGTTCGAGCGGGTTCTGCGTCGCCAGCACGAAGAAGGGCTTTTCGATCGCGTGCTGCTGGCCACGCACCGTGGCCGAGTACTCCTGCATTGCTTCGAGCAGCGCCGCCTGCGTCTTCGGCGGCGTGCGGTTGATCTCGTCGGCCAGCAACACGTTGGTGAAGATCGGGCCGGGCACGAAACGCCATTCGCGCGAACCGTCACCGCTTTCCTCGATGATGTCGGTGCCGGTGATGTCGGCCGGCATCAGGTCGGGCGTGAACTGGATGCGGTCGAAGCCGAGACCGAGCGCATCGGCAAGGGTTTTCACGAGCAGCGTCTTGGCGGTACCCGGCATGCCGGTCACGAGGCAGTGACCGCCGACGAACAGGGTGATGAGCATGTGATCGACCACCGACTGCTGTCCGACGATCACGCGCGAGACTTCGCTCCTGAGTCCCTGAACCACGTCGTGAAAGCGCGCCACCTCGGCGCCGGCATCCCTCGATTCGAGGTCATTCATTCGTGTCTCCTTCGACAAGTTTCAACAAGAGCTGCTGCGCGGGCCGATGGAAAGGCGCCACTTCGAGCGCCTGCAGCACGAGGCGGCGTGCCTTGTCGTTCTGCCCATCGAGCCTTGCGGCTTCGGCCTTGCCGTGCAGCGCCGGTGCGCGGTCGGGATGGCGACTGCCGAGCGCGGCATCGAACTCACGCCGCGCGCGGTCGGCATCTCCACGATCGAGATACTGCATGCCAAGCCAGTTATGATCGCTGCTCGAGTAGGGCATGACCCAGTTCAGTGCTTCGAGCACTTCGACGGCGTCGTCGTCGCGGCCGGCATCACGAAACCGCTCGGCCATGTCCATCAGCACCTCGGGATCGTGCCCGCCGGCACGCAACCAGGCAAGTTCGGTCTCGATCGCCGCCTCTTCGTCGCCCAGCGCGCGCCGGGCCCTGGCGAGTGGCAGCCAGGCATTGCCGGGGCCGACCCGCGCGGGGTATTCGCGCACCAGCGACTCTGCCATCGACAGCGCGGTCTGCCAGTCCTCGTCCTGGACGAGGCGCTCGAGGAAACGGCTTTCCCCCTGATAACGCGGCAGGCGCTCGGCGAGCTTCCCGTAGCGAAGTGCCATGTGATCGTTGAACAGTTCGTCGAACTCGGCAGGTGTCATGTCGAGGATGTCGCGAAAATTCTCGGCCGTGTTGCGACCCTCGGTGTAACCACGCATGAACGCCACGAGCGATTCACGCCCGAAGCGCTCGGCCATGAAGTCGACGATGAGCCCGGCCTGCATGTAGGAAACCTGCACCTGCCCTGGATAGTTCGGCCGCACGAAGCCCTGGTCGAGATCCTCGACGGGCAGAAACTTCCCCTCCTGCCACATGGCGATGACCTCGAGCGGCAGTTCCCGTGACGGCAGGGGGCCGGTGCGCCACTCCTCGTGCACGGAAAGCCCTTCACCCATCCAGCGCGGCAGCCGGTGCTCGCTTGCCTCGAGCGTGAACACGTGCGCGATCTCGTGCCAGAGCGTCGTGGCCCAGTGGAAGTCGCCATTCGGCCGCGCGCGCGGACTGTCCATGGCCGTGAGATAACCGAAGGTCACGCCAAGCAATCCGATGCCCGGTGTGCTCACCGTCCTGACGCCGAAATCGTCGTGGTCGTCGTAGAGTTCGATGACCATGGGACGTTCGAGGCGAAAGTCGAACACCTTCGTGAAGGTGCGTACCGCCCGGGTCGTGAGGTCAACCACATAGGGCGCGAGCGCATCGGCTTCGTCACGATCGAGACGCACCGTCACACGCGCAAGGATGTCGTCCGGCGCGGACTCGCCGGACACATCGAAACGCAGCACGCGCATGTCGTCGATGCTGTCGAGAAGACGCAGGCTGTTGATCGTCAGCACGTCATAGGGGTCCAGATCGAAAGCCCGCTCGAGGTGGTGACGCGCATCGAAAAGACGGTTCACGCGCAGGAGATTCACGCCGAGATCACGATGCGCCGGTGCATGATCCGGCTCGGCCGCGACAGCGCGACGGTACAGATCGATTGCTTCGCGGTAACGGTAGGTAATGATGTAGTGGTGCGCGGCGATGGAGTACACCTCGCCGAAATGCGGATTCTCTGCGGCAGCCTTCGTGAAGAACGGTTCCATCGAGCGTCCGGACAGAAGCGCGTGCCCGGCACGCAGGCCATGCAGTTCGAGCATCGGCTCGCCACGTTCGTCGGCCATGGCCTCGGCCTTGTCGAGCAGCCCTGCGGCCACATCGAGGTGCTGGAGTTCCAGCTCGATCCGGGCCAGCTCGATGGTCGCGCGCAGACTTTCCGGGTGCTCGGCAACGATGGCCTGAAGATCTTCCCGCGCCTGCCCCTGAAAGGTCTGCGAACGCGCGACGGCAAGCCCGATGCGTGCGGGCAGATGGTCTGGATTGATTTCCAGTGCCTCGCGATAGAGGCTCATGGCGTCGGAGGTCTGATGGCTGTCGAGGTAGAGTTCAGCCCAGTTCGACAGCACGTCGGCATCATCGTCCCTGGCGGCGAGTTCACGATAGAGGCGATTCGCCTCCGGCTGGCGACCGAGCGCCCGCGCCGCATCGGCGCGCGTCAGCGGATCGGTAGTGGCCTTGTCGTAGAGCGACGCGTAACAGGCCCGGGCCGCGTCCATCTCGCCACCGTGGCGCGACTCGTCACAGGCCTGAAGGCTGGCGTTGCGTTCGTCGCTGTAGTGCACGTCGAAGGCCAGCGATGTCATCGGGCAGAGCGCGGCAACCAGCGCCACCCCCGGCAGCGGCAGCCAACGCACCACCTTCGGCACTGGCGGAAACTCAGCTTTCGCCATCATCTCCCTCTCCGGTACGTGCGTCGATATCGACCTGCAGGCGTGCCATCTCGACGAGGATGGCTTCGAGTGATGCGTAATACTCGTCGATATCGCGTTCGTCACGCGTGGCCAGCAATTCGCGGAATTCGGCGTGCATCGCCTGACGACGATCGAGGAGTGCGAGCAGATCGGCATCGATGTTCACCCCTTGCAGACGGCCGAGGTGTGCGAGTATCCAGCGACCGGCGTTGTCGCTCTCGAGCACGGCATGTTCACTCTGCAGAAAGCCGCTGTCTTCATGGTCGGCCGCAACGCGCTCGCTGGCGTAGCGGAAGGCTTCGGCAAGGCTCAGCATCTCGTCTCTGTCGAGATCCGCCGTTTCGTTGCCGAAGGCTTCGGCGAAAAAGTGAGGAAAGCGCACCGCGTTGTATTCGCGTCCGCTCCGCGTCGCAGTCAGAACACTCCTGTGCGGTTGTGCAAGGGTGTCGGTGGCAGCGCCACTCGCGCTCGCCGCCAGCACCACGAGCTGTTCGCTGTCGGTGTGCGCGTCGAGCGCAAGTGTCAGCGCCTCCTCGTCGATGTCGGGCCCCTTGACGTTGAACTGCCAGCCGTCGCGGCCTGCCGTGCCATGCCCAAGAAGCACGAGTACGAATCGCTCGGCACCGGCGGCTGCATCGATCGCTGCCAGCAGTTCCGCGGCGCCCGCGTCAGGGCCGAGGCGCACGACGGCATCGGGATCGTCCGTCAGCGTGGCAAGCCCGGCGGCAATCGCGGCGGCCGCCGTCTCGTGTTCGCTGGCATACTCGGCATTCCCGGGCAGACCGTTCATGACCACCGCACGAAAATCGTCGGCGGCGTACGCCGGTGCCGAAGCAGATGCCGAAACGAGGCAGACGATCGGCAGCAGCAAGGTCTGCGAACGCAGAGCCAGCGTTGCAACGATGCCCCGGAAGTGGCCGGAGACGCGGTCAGGGAATCGGATGCGTCGCGTCATCACAGTCGGTTCCACTTCAACCGCAGGAGCCACTCACCGAGTTTGAGCGCAAGCAGCAACAGAAACAGCGCGGGCATGTTCCACAGGGGCAGCGTGCGTTCATGCCGCTCGGCCGCGTTTGCGAGCACCAGCGCCGATTCCAGGCCATCGATGTTGTCGATGTGACGAAAGCTGCCACCGGTGGCGTCGGCGATGGCTTCGAGAAAGCCGCTGTCGAGGCGTGTCGCGAAACGCTCGCCACCGAGTGCATCGCGCATCCACCAGCGTTCGCGCGTCAGTGCCCCGCTCCCGGCCTTCCCCTCGGGCAAGGCCACCCGTACACCCCAGGGGCCCGCTTCCTCGGCCGGAACCGTCGCGCCATAGACACCCGGCCTGTCGGCACTGGCCGCCAGTCCGAGCTGCTCCTCGCGGCCATCGGGACGCACCAGCGTGGCCGCCAGTGCCGGTTCGGCCAGTGGCTGGAATTCGTCGTCGTACGCCACCACCTGGATTTCAGCCGCTTCGCCGTCGCGCAGCACATCGGCCGAATTCCGGATGTCGAGTTGCGGCCGCGCGCGCGCGGTGAGTTCGCCCAGCAGTTGCTGCCAGAAGCGTTCATGCCGCTGATCGAGGTGCGAGAGGCCCATCTGCCAGCGCCAGGTGCCTGCCGTGCCGAGCACTGCGGCCGTACCCCGGCCGTAGCGATGCCAGACGAGCAACGGCTCCTGACGATCGTCGAGCAAGGCATCGAGCAACACTTCGGCACCGGTGCGCGGTACACCCACCGATTGTCGATTGGCGAGCGCCGGCAGATCCGACCAGCCAGCGTCAGCGGCGGTGTCGGTGGCATCTTCGCCGAAGACTGCACTGGTGCTTTCGCCCGGCCTGGTCAGTGCCGAACCCTCGCCATCGCCGAGCGGCACATCGCTCTCCGGTGGCGCATCGGCTCTGCCGGTTGAAATATCCAGCCACTGCTGCCTGCGGCCCTTGAGCGTGATGCGCGCCTGCCAGGACGCCCTGTCCCGGTTTGCCGATTCCACTGCATCGACATCACCGTCGAGCAACACGGGCAGCGCTGCTGCCGTGAGCGAGCGTGACCAGCCGCCATCGGCAAGGGTGTCGCGGCCACCGATCATGAGGAGTGATCCACCGCGTTCGCTGACGTAATCGCGAAGCTGCTTCTGCTGCTCGCCGGTGAAACTCGCCGCGGCGAGGTTGCCGATGATGATGGCATCGTAGCGATTCCACGCTGCTGCCGTCGTGGGCAGACCCGCGGCCAGTTCCTCGGCGTCTGCGACACCCTGACGGTAGAACTTGTGGTCGGACGTGCGCAGGAGGCTGACGATATCGACCGCATCGCTGCTCGCGAGCGCACGACGAATGAACTTGTATTCCCAGCGGGGTTCGCCTTCGACGTACAGCACACGCTGCGGACGCTTCACCACCGAGACAAGCCGCGACTGGCTGTTGTTGTTGGCGACACGATCGAGACGCTCGGGCAGCAGCCGAAACACGAGTTCCCGCGTCCCGGGTTCGTCAACGGCAAGACGAATGACATGTGCACTCTCGGCTTGGTCGCCGGGCAGATCGAGCGTGCTCGCGTACAGGAGATCCCCGCTCGCGCTCTCCACCCGCATGTGCATCGACTCGAGTGTGGTGGGGTGCGTGATGTGCAGCCGCACCTCGTTGCTCACGCCCGCGATCAACTCATGCGCGATGTCCACGTCGATCAGCGCGCTGTCATCCTCGACCGCGGCCTCACCGACGGCGACGGCATGCACCGGGATACCCCGCTCGGCCAGTTCACGCCACCAGTCGCTGTCGGGTGCGGTTCCCGTGGCCGCGCCATCGCTGGCGAGAACCACGGCGGCAACCGGCGTATTGCCGCCACTGCCATCGAGGGCATCGAGCAGCGTGCCCTGCAGAGGAGACGCCGTGCCGACGTCGCTGTCGGCCAGCGCCGCCTCGATGGCCTCGCGTGACAAGGGTTCCGGTGACGCTGCCCCGGCTGGCGGCGCGATTTCCTCGAGCTGCTCGGCGGCCGCGAACCAGCGATGCGAAAAGTCGCCATCGAGAGAGCGCGAGCGCTGGTACAACGCATCGAGTGCTGCCTGCTGACGTGTCGTGCTGCCGGCGCCTTCATGATCGATGCGCTGCATGCTGCCCGAGGTGTCGAGCATCCAGGCGATGGCACTGCGCCCGGGTTCGCTGGTCTCGATGCGCAGTGCGGGCTGCCAGAGCATGGCCAGCAGCACGGCCAGCATCATCGCCTGCAGGGTGAACACCAGTGCGCGCCGCGCCGCGCCGAGCGGCTGGCGCAGAAGGCTCAGCAACAGCAGCAGCGCGCCGGCGATGACAAGCGCAGCCATGACCCACAGCGGCCACTCGGCAGCGAACACGAGGCTCGCGTCCTGCCAGAGTACGCGTGGGTACTTGAAGAGAAATTCGAACATCCGGATCCTTGATCGAGAGTGCTGGCGCCTTTCAGGAGAACGCCCGCCTTGCCGGAGCATAGTCTCTGGGAATGCCGTGGCGGCATTTGGTTCCGCCGCGCCGAGCGCTCTCGGCCACAACCGGTATCATCCGCGAAGCGGAATGCTCTCGGCCAATTGTTGAATCCGGGGCATAGGTGTTCCTTAATGCAACCACAGGTCTTATACTTGGCGGTTGCGCCAACCGCATGACGCACTATCGTCGCCTCACCGAGGCCGACCAACCGACTGCCGAGAACGCAGTTGTCCCATTTCGAGGATTCTCCTTACATGAAACGATTCGCGGTACGACCCGTACCTCTTGCCGTGGCCTGTGGAATCGGCAGTGCGGCCTTTCTGAGCACCGGTGTGCAGGCAGCCGGCTTTTCCCTCATCGAACACGGGGCCTCCGGTCTCGGCAATGCCTATGCCGGTGCCGGTGCCGTTGCTGCCGACGGCTCCACGATCTTCTTCAACCCCGCCGGCATCGTCGAACTCGAGAACAGTCAGTTTGCCGGTGCTTTCCACCTCCTCGACTCCAATACGGACTTCACCGATGAAGGCTCCACCACCGCTCTCGCGCTGGGTGGTGATGAACTCTCCGGACCCGATACCGCGTCTCCGGGTACCACGGTGCTGCTGCCGAACCTCTACTACGTGAACAAGGTCGACGAGCGCCTCAGCTGGGGGGTTGGCTTCGGAATTCCCTTCGGTTCCTCGACCGAATATGACCATGACTGGAAAGGCCGCTACATCACGACCAAGTCCGGCATCACCGTCTATGACATCAATCCCGCGCTCGGCTATCGGGTCAACGAACAGATCAGCGTCGGGCTCGGCCTCAGCGTGCAGGTACTCACGGCCGAACTGGAGTCAGCCATCGACTCGGGTGCCGCCTGCCTCGGCGTCGCATCGCAGGGCAGCTCGTTCACGACAACCGACTGCGTCAACGCGGGACTGACGCCGAACCGGCAGGAAGTCGACAGCTACGGTGAAGTCACCGGGGAATCGGTTGCCGGGTCCTTCAACCTCGGCTTGCAGTACAGCCCCATCGACACTCTGCGTATCGGTGTCGCCTACCGCCACGGTGTCGATCATGAACTCGACGGCGAAGGCGACTTCACCGTGAACCCACAGCTGCAGGCCACGCTCGACAGCAACGATCCGGCGGCTTCGACACCCGAAGCCGCCGCGCTGGCCGCCGGCCTCTTCCGCGATACCGATGCCTCTGCCGAGGTGGATCTCCCCTCCACGTTCTCGATCTCGGGTGCCTGGCAGGCGTATGACCGGCTTCAGCTGCTTGCCGACATCACCTGGACGGGCTGGAGTTCGCTCCACGAAATCCGTGTCACCTACGACAACCCGGTGCAGCCCGATACCGAGACCCTGCAGGAATGGGAAGACGTGATGCGCTACTCTTTCGGCGTCAACTACGATCTGAATTCGAAGATGCGCCTGCGTGGCGGCGTGGCCTACGACGAGGAAGCGATTCCCGGCCCCTATCGCCGGACGCCACGAATCCCGGGCAACGATCGCACCTGGATCGCGCTCGGTCTTGGCTATCAGGCCACCGGCAACCTGTCCTTCGACGTCGGCTTCACTCACCTCATGCTCGACGAAACACCGATCGACAATACCCACGAAGAATCGCCCGGTGGCCCGGTTCTCCGTGGCACCTACGATTCATCGGTAGACATCCTGAGTGCTCAGATCAACTGGAAATTCAAGTGAGGCCAACGACCATGAAGCATCGCAATTCCTTCCTGCTGGCGCCTCTCGTCGTGGCGCTTGCGGCCTGCAGCGACGACACCGACTACGACTTCGACGCAAGTCGGGAAGCCTACGAGGCAGCCTACTACGCAGAACTCCCACCAATGGCCGAGTTCGACCCGAGATCGGGTGTGGTGCCGTTTCCGAACAATCTGCTCTTCGGTGACGACGGCACGCTCGACCTTCCGGTCGACAACCCCGACGATCTCTCCGATCCTGCCGTGGCCATGAATCAGCTCAACGGTTTTTCGACCACGGCGCCGATTTCGACAGCCGTCGCGAAACCTCTGAAACCCGAGACACTCGTTCTCGGTGAAACGGTACGGTTGTTCGACGTAACGACCAACCAGGGTGCCGTCACCGGCATCAACGGCGAAGTCACCGCCGGGGTTGCCGTGACGCAGAAGCAGGGACAGATCGTGCTGCTGCCGCTGGTGCCGTTGAAGGCATCGACCGACTACATGGTCATTCTCACCAATGGCATCACCGACAGCGAAGGTCAGCCGCTGCAGCGCAGCACAAGCTACGATCTGACGGCGGGTCAGCAGGAGATCACCATCAACGAAGATCTCGAGCGGCTCCGCCAGGCAACGCTCCTGCAACTCAATGCCGCATCCGGTCAGGGCATCAACCCCGACGATGTTGCACTGAGCTGGACCTTCCGCACGCAGTCGATCCGCGAAGTGCTGCAGGCGGCCGAAAACCAGGCCGTTAACACGCCCATCGTCCTTGCCAGCACCGGTGCCGATACCGGCAACATCGATGAGAGGCTTCCCGGGCGCGGCTTCGCCGATGTGTACGTCGGCACCATGGACCTGCCCTACTACCTCGAGCAGCCGAGCGCCGAGAACCCCACAGCGGCCATCGACAGCTACTGGCAGAACGCCGCGGGCAATCCCGTGGGCGCGATCGGCGTCAACGGCAGCCCTGATTTCGCACCCGTGAAGCAATCGACGGTGACCGTGCCCGTGATCATGACGGTGCCGAACGCCGGTTCCGGTCAGCACATGCCCGAAGGCGGCTGGCCGATCACGATCTTCCAGCATGGCATCACCGGCAATCGCACGCAGATGCTGGCGCTTGCCGATGCCATGGCCAGTGGCGGACGCGCACTCATCGCCATCGATCTGCCGATGCACGGGCTGACTGATGCCAGCAACCCCCTGCATGCACAGCAGACCGTCTTCGGCAATGATGTCGAACGCACCTTCGATACCGACCTCGTCAACAACGAAAGCAATGCGCCTGGCCCCGACGGTACCACCGACGATTCAGGCCACCACTTCATGAACCTCCGGAATCTTGCCAATGCCGCCGGCAACCTTCGTCAGGGTGTGGCCGACCTCATGAGCCTGAGTGCGAGCCTCGGCAGCATTCAGGCCGAGGGTGTGAGCATCAATGCCGGCAACAGGAGCCTTGTCGGGCACTCGCTCGGCGGCATCGTGGGCACCACCTTTGCCTCCTACGACGACAGCCTGAAGGCGGCTTCGATCGTGTTCTCGAGCGGCAACATCCCTTACATGCTGTCCGGCTCCGAAAGGTTTGCACCGAGAATCGAAGCCGCCCTTGCCGCGAACGGCATCGAAGCCGGCAGCGCCGAATACCAGCAGTTCCTGCGGGCGGCTCAGACCGTGGTGGATTCCGCCGATCCGATCAACCACGCAACACAACTCGCCGCCTCGAGTGTGCCCGTGAACATGGTGGAAGTGCGTGGCGATGCCGTGGTGCCCAACAGTGTCGAGGGGTCACCGCTGGCCGGTACCGAGGCGCTGGCACGCATTGCGGGCGTGCCGCAGGTGGATACCACCACCAGCGGCAGCAACTTCATCATCTTCAATCAGGGCGACCACGGCTCCATACTGAATCCGGAGGCCAGCATGGATGCCACTGTGGAAATGCAGAAGCAGATCGTGACCTTTGCCGCCACGGCCGGTCAGCAGTTGCCGGTGACCACCACGGCGGTGATCGAACCTCTGCCCGGCTCGGCCGAGTAAGGGTCAGCACGGGTGGCGCACTCGTGACCTGCTTCGGTCAGGTCACTCACGGTGCGCCGCCCGTCAGTCAGACGTCACCGACCCGAGTCAGGATGTCGACGTTTCTTCGCGCGCGGTGTCTGGCTGTCGTCCACGGAGCCGCCCTGGCGTACATCGTTCGGGAAGTCATCCACGGCAATGACACGCGCGGTGGCGTCTGCAGCTTCGCGCAGCAACTCCGCTTCATCGCGTTCGAGCACGTCTTCGGCCACAAGCTGTTGCACCCAGGTGCCGTAGTCGACTCCATACGGTTGCTCACGGCGTGTCGCGCGAAGCTTGCGATGGGCCTCATCGGCCCTGATCACGGCATTGAAGGCATGTTCGATCGAGCCGGTCACGTCGTGCCGGTCGTTGTTGAGGTAGACACCTGCGGTGAGGCGATCACGCGCCGGTGACGGCGCCAGCAGCAGTTCGGCACAGGCCTGCGTCATCTCGTCGTTCGGTGTGCGGTAGCGCCGCCCGAGCGGGAAGATGATGCCACGCAGCAGCAGGCCCACCGTGGTGCTCGGGAAGTTTCGCAGAATCTGGTCGAGGGCGATCTGGGTCTGCCACAGCGCGTGACGTACCGACCATTCCACCAGCGGCCGGTCGGCTGCGGGGCGTCCGGTGTCCTCGAAGCGTTTCAGTACCGCCGAGGCCATGTACATGTGCATCATGCCGTCGGCGAAGCGGCCCGAGAGCATCTCCTTGCGTTTCAGACCACCGCCGAGGAACAGCATGGCGAAGTCTGCCAGGAAGGCATAGGCGGCACTCATGCGTGCGAGACGCCGATAGTACTTGCCGGTTTCGTCATCGACCGGACTCGAGGCGAAGAATGCCTTGGTGATACCGAACATGAAGGAGCGCGCGCCATTGCCGATGGCATAGCCCATGTGTCCGCGGAGTGCTTCGTCGAAGGCCTCCAGCGCCTCCTGATGACCGGGCAGTGCCGATGCGCGCATTTCCTCGAGCAACCACGGGTGGCAACGCAGCGCCCCCTGACCGAAGACGATCAGGCTGCGCGTGAGAATGTTCGCGCCTTCCACGGTGATGCCTACCGGCACGGCCTGATAGGCGCGGCCGAGGAAATTGCTCGGACCCATGCAGATGCCCTTGCCGCCGATGACATCCATGCCGTCATTGATGACGGTGCGCATGGCTTCGGTGTTGTAGTACTTGAGAATTGCCGACACCACCGACGGCTTTTCACCCTCGGCAAGCGCGGCAGCGGTAAGGCGGCGGCCGGCATCCATCGTGTAGGTAAGTGCCGCGACACGACCGAGCACTTCCTGAATGCCCTCGAACTTGCCGATCGGCAGGCCGAACTGGTGGCGAACACGCGCGTAGGCACCGACGAATCGCGCCGCACTCTTGCCGGAAGCAACACCATTCGCCGGCAGCGAGATGCCACGCCCCACCGACAGCGATTCCATGAGCATGCGCCAGCCCTGACCGATCATCTCCTGTCCGCCGATGATCCAGTCCATCGGGATGAACACGTCCTTGCCGCTGTTGGGTCCGTTCATGAATGCGGAGTTCAGCGGGAAGTGACGGCGGCCGATGTTCACGCCCTCGTGCGAGGTCGGGATCAGTGCGCAGGTGATGCCGATATCCTCGACGTCGCCGAGAAGCCCGTCGGGGTCATAGGCCTTGAAGGCGAGTCCGAGCACGGTGGCGATCGGGCCGAGCGTGATGTAGCGCTTTTCCCAGGTGACACGGAGCCCGAGCACTTCCCTGCCTTCGTGCATGCCCCTGCATACGATGCCGAAATCGGTCATGGCGCCGGCGTCCGAACCCGCCTCGGGGCCCGTCAGGGCGAAGCAGGGTATGTCGTCACCACGGGCGAGGCGTGGCAGGTAGTGATTCTTCTGCTCGTCGGTGCCGTAGTGCAGGAGCAGTTCCGCCGGGCCGAGCGAATTCGGCACCATGACGCTGACGCCGCCCGAAACGCTGCGCGCAGCCAGCTTCATGACCACTTCGGAATGTGCCAGCGGCGAGAAGCCGAGGCCACCGTATTCCTCGGGAATGACCATGCCGAGAAAGCGGTTTTCCTTGATGAACTGCCAGACGTCTTCGGGAAGATCGTTCAGTTCGTAGGTGATCTGCCAGTCGTCCATCATCGCGCACAGCGCTTCGGCAGGGCCGTCGACGAAAGCCTGTTCGCGCTCGCTCAGGCGCGCTTCGGGGTACTCGAGGAGTCTGTCCCATTCGGGCTTGCCGCGGAAGAGTTCCGCTTCCCACCAGACGGTGCCCGCCTCGATGGCCGCGCGTTCGGTATCGGACATGGGCGGCAACACCTTGCGAACGTAGTCGAGCAGCGGTGCGCTGACGAACCGCAGGCGTAGCGCGCGTATGTTGAAGAGCGCGGCCACCGCCATGAACAACAGCACCACGATGCCACCGAAGACGCCACCGAGTGCCCCCTGAGCCCAGGCAATGACGAGAATGCCAGTGCCGGCGACCGTGGCCATCGGCAGCGAAGGACGCGTGCGCGCCAGAGCCGCGATGACGATTGCCGCCATCACCAGCCAGAAAACGATTCCCATTGGTGTCTACCCCTCTTGAATACGCGGATGATCGAGCGTCCTGCGCTGTTGTCGTCTCGCTTTGCAAGACCGACGCCACGATCAGTATACGTTGGGGTATGCTTCACTGATACCGTTGTATGCGCAGCCATTCGGACGATCATGGACACCATCGAGAAGGCCTATGCCGACATCCTCATCGACGTCGGCGAAGACCCCGACCGCGACGGTCTTCGCGACACCCCGGCGCGAGCTGCCCGTGCCATCCGTTTCCTGACCCGCGGCTATCATCAGACCCTCGAAGAGGTGGTCAATGGCGCCGTGTTCGAATCGGACAGTGACGAAATGGTGATCGTTCGCGACATCGAACTCTATTCGCTCTGCGAACACCACCTCCTGCCCTTCATCGGCAAGTGCCATGTGGCCTACCTGCCAAGCGACAAGGTGCTGGGCCTGTCCAAGATCGCGCGCATCGTCGACATGTACGCCAGACGCCTGCAGATCCAGGAAGCACTGACCAAGCAGATTGCCAATGCGGTGCTGTCGGTGACCGGTGGCAGCGGCGTGGGCGTGATCATCGAGGCGCAGCATCTGTGCATGATGATGCGCGGTGTCGAGAAGCAGAACTCCTCGATGACCACCTCCTGCATGCTCGGTCACTTCCGCAGCGACATCAACACGCGCAACGAGTTCCTGTCGCTGGTACGACGCTCCTGACTCCCGGCCTCCGGCCCGCCGAAAGCCGGCGAGCAGATCACATCACAGCGTTTCGAGTTCCTTGCGGATGGTGGTGAAATGCGCGGCCAGGTTGGCCGACTGTGCGGGCGAAAGATCGTTGGCGCAGGCGCGTTCGATGTGGTTGAGCTCCCGCAGGATCGTGGCCTTGTGCTCGATGCCATGCACATCGTGGTGAAGCTCGCTCTTCTCGAGCTTGTTCTCGGCCACGAGTGTGTCAAGCTCGGTCATGGCGCGCTGCAGGAACGGCGAGATTTCGTAGGTGTCTTCGAAGCGTGAGGTGCCGCTGTCGGCAACCACGGTCTTGAGCGAACGGCCAAAGACATACTTGCGGCTGAAGGGCAGCAGCGAGCCCTTGGCGCGCTTGTAGTAGACGCGCAGCACATCGCGGTCGCGACTGTTCTGCTGCACGCTGTAGTGAGAGATCTCGTGAAAGCGCACGATGCCCATCTCGGTCAAGGAGGGGTACAGAGTGGCAGTATCGAGGGCAGTGGCAGTGGTCATGCAGGAAACTCCGGGTGTCTGTTTACATTTGTGAATCAGGAAGCCATTATCGGGCAAATTACGGGCCATTGTAGGCATGATCAACAGGCAATTGATGATTCCACAGACTATTTATTGCGTTCGGTCTTCACGGTCACCCGACTGCATCTGCCACAGTCGTGCATGAATCCGTGACGATTTTCGATGTCGCGGCGATTGCCGTGCGGTGCCTCGACGCGGAGATGAATCCTCGCATGAACCGTGGTGCTGCACCTGAGCCGCTTGCTCTGACGAGGGGTGGAAAGCCGCACAGTGTATTGCGATACACTGACACTCGGCAACATTCATTGACGTTGTGACGGCGCGCCCCCATGACAAGACGGACTCATTCGAACTCGATGCCGACACTGCTGGTCGTGCTGTTTGCCGGCGTGGCTTCGGGCGTGCTGGGCACGCTCGGTGTCAAGGCTCTCCAGCAGGCCAACGATGGTTACCCGGCTGCATTCGGGACGATAGAAAAGGGTGTTTCCTCCGCTGGTTCGGCCGGTGATCCGGGCGCTACCGCAGAAACAGGCCTGCCGGGATCGGCTTCGAACGAAGACCGAACCTCGTCGGGGAGTTCCCGGCAGCAGGCTCTGGAACTGTCCATCAGTACCATCGCAGCACTCGACGAGCAGTCCGGCCTTGCCGCAACCCGCGCCGCACTCGACACCATTGCCAGGGCAGACCGTGCCACGATCGAGGTTCTTGCCCGCACCCTGCTCGAGCAAAGGAACACACTCTACACCGAGGATCGTGTCGTCAATGCATTCCTCTGGCGCTCGACGGTGCAGCGCTGGCTGGCACTGTCACCCGACTCCGCCGTCGATGAACTGCTCGAGCGCTTTGCCATGACGAACGACAGGGAACTCTGGATGCAACGCGAACGCATCTCCGAGGGACTGCGCCTGGCCGCGCTGCATGACGAGAACCTGCTGACCCGAGCCCTGGAGTCACCAGCCACCAACAGGCTGTCGGCCGAGGCCGAGGCGTCGCTGGAGTTTGCACTGTTGATCGCCCGGGCCAGTACCGATCCGCGCGGTACGCTCGAAGGGCTTCGCGACGGCAGCATCAGTACCGTATCCGCCGACAGGATCGACACGTATGTCTTCGAAGCGGCCAGCCGCTGGCTGGCCCAGTCTCCCGACGACGCTTTCGACTGGCTCGAAGCCGAGTTGCTTGGCCCGGCCAAACCCGGACCGGCCATGACCATGGTGTTGAGTGCCATGGTCGAAACCGACCCGAAACGCGCGACGGCCCTGATCCACAATCTTCCGGCCGAAACCGTGGCCCAGATGCCGGATCTTGCCTGGATGCAGGCAGAAGCCATGGCCCGTCAGGATCCCCTGGAAGCTCTCCAATGGGCCAGAACGCTTCCCGCCGAAACCGAACTGGACACCACCATGGCCATCTACGAGCGCTGGGCCGAAGACGATCCCGAAGCCGCGCTGGCACACCTTGCTCGTCAGCCCGACAGCGTCGGCAATGAAAGAATGACCAGTCAGCTCGTCTACAGCATCGGCAGTGCTCTCCTCTACTCCGATCCCGAAGCTGCCATGGCCCTGGCACGCGAGCACAATTCCGGCTATGACGACATACAGAACATGCTGTTCCAGGAGTGGTTGGCGACGGCTCCGAAGGATGCCATTGCCTGGATACAGTCAGGCGCCAGTGAAGCCGCCGACTTGCTGCCTGCGGCCATCAGTGGCATCGCGTACACGAATGCCGAAGCAGGGATGGCGCTGTGGCCGCAACTCGACATCGAACAGCAGCAAGCCGTGGCTGAAGAAGTTGCTACCGGTTTCTATCTGCAGTCGCCTTCGACCTACGAGGACTGGTCTGCCACGCTCGATCCGGCCATCTCGAAGCAGGCAGACATCGGCCGGCTCCGGGCCATGATCGAGACCGATGTGGAATCCGCCATGAACGAGGTGGCCGAGCTTTCCGGCCCGGAACGAGCACCGCTGCTCACACAGATCGTCGGAAGCCTCGTCTGGCATTCACCGGACAAGCTCGATGCCTGGCTGCAGACGATCCAACTCACGAGCGATGAACGTGAAGCGGTTGACGACATGATGAACGGCGACTTCATGCACTACCGTTGAAGGCCCGGGGTCACCGCACGAGCCGGGCACGACGACTCAGCCCGCCGCCCCGCTGTGCGCCGTCGAGAATCGGCACAAGCGCATCGTCAACGAGTTTCACGGCATCGTCGGTACTGCTCACGTTCTCGCTGATGTGGCGCCGCCAGAGTCTCGCGCCCGGCACCTCCTGAAACAGCGCCACGAGGTGCCGCGTCATGATGCTCGGACGCACCCCCTGTTCCATTCTGGCCTGGATATACACGGCGTAACGTCTTGCGACATCGGCAAGTGCGGCCGTTGTCGGTGGCTGCGGCGAGGTCACGGAATCATGGCCACGCCGGGCGTCGTCAACGCGAGCGATCATGGCATCGGCCGACATCAGAAACGCCGGATGATGGTAGGCCGTGCGCCCGGACATGACACCATCGACCTGCTGCCAGTGTTCGGTCACCGCCTCCCAGTTCGTGACACCGCCGTTGATGGTGATGAAGAGATCCGGCCGTTCCCGCTTGAGACGGTAAACGTACTCGTAACGCAAGGGTGGCACCGAGCGGTTTTCCTTCGGACTCAGTCCGTCGAGCCAGGCCTTTCTCGCGTGCACGATGAAGTGCTCGCAACCCGCGTCGGCCACGCGCGCGACGAAATCGGCCACCACCTCGTAGCTGTCGTCACGATCGACACCGAGCCGGCATTTCACGGTCACCGGAATCGACACCGCCCGCTGCATCGCCTTGACCATGTCCGCCACCAGATCGGGTTCGGCCATCAGGCAGGCCCCGAAACGTCCGGCCTGCACACGATCGCTCGGGCAGCCGACGTTGACGTTGATTTCACGGTAGCCCCAGGCTTCGCCGATGCGCGCGGCCTCGGCCATCTCCGAGGGATCCGATCCACCGAGTTGCAGCACCAGCGGTTGCTCCACGGCGTTGTAGTCGAGGAGATGAGGACGATCACCATGAATGACTGCACGGCTCGTGAGCATCTCGGTATAGAGGATGCTCTCGCGCGTCATGAGGCGCGCAAGATAACGAAAGTGGCGGTCAGTGAGCTCCATCATCGGCGCGATGGAGAACCTGGCAGGCTGATTCAATCGCATCCGTCCCTTGTTCTCGACATGCTGTCTGACGCCCACCTCGGGCATCCGGTGCAATCAGGCGAGACGCCAGGTGCAGCAGGCCGGAAGCAACCAGGCAGCGATACCCCCGTGCGTCGTGCTCACGATGACGGTGTCAGCCCTCTTCGCTCCACTGCAGTTCATTCAGCAACTCGTAGATCACCGGCTCTTCCGCACGATAGCGAATCTCGACCTTCTGCCCCAGCACGGGCGCTCTGGAAACACCGAAAGCGTGTTGCGAGATCGGCTCTGCTGCCTTGCCGTCCGGACCGGTGGACGGTGTATAGGTGATGGAGTAGGCAAAGGAACCGTCGCCCAGCGGTTGAACATTGGTGATTTCGGCCTGTGTATTCTGCCACCCGGATGACGCGGCGTTGTCTTCCGACGTGACGCAGGATTCGGGAATCGTGGACGACACCTTCTGCACCTTCGACACCTCCAGAATGGCATCATAGTCGGCAGCAAACCCGTCCTCGTTGGCGGACGAACTCAACGCGCCGGTCAGTTCCACATAGACGGGTTGATAGGGTTGTCCCACACGCTCTGCCTTCTCGAGGCTCATGGCGTTCAGACGACTGGCCTCTGCCTCCGGCAGAACGGCCCAGTATCCTGCCGACGAGTTGCAGGGCTGGAAACTGCTCACCTCGTGGCCGTAGGTATACAGCCCCTTCAGCCGATCGGATCCCTGTTCGTCTTCTGGTTCATGTGCCGCGCAGCTCAGAAGGAGAACTCCTGAACTGACAAGCCCGACATACCGCCACATGCTGCGCCTCCGCGATCGTGTCCCAAACGGAATAATGGAGAGATCATAAGCCAGTGTGCGGCTGTCGTTCAATCACGCCGGCAGATTGGCCAGTCAGGGCCGATGTGGCGCATTCGGGACAACGGCCGGTCTGCTAGACTTCATCCGTCTTCATACTGTCATGAAAGCACCTCGGCGCCCGACGGATCGCGTTTCATGGAATCGCAGTAACAAAACCCGGAGCAATCGGATGATCAAGAAGAATCTCGTCATGGCCGCGGCCTTGTTCTTCGCCGGCGCTGCAAGCGCAGAGGACATCACGTCAACCGAAGACTACATGTGCGATGACGGCTCCGAGCTGTCGGTCGCCTATATCTCGACCAGCGAAGGCAGCGCCTTTGCCGTGCTGCTCGTCGATGACGGAATGCACATCGCCTCGATCGCGGTCAGCGCGTCCGGCGTGCGCTATGTCGGTACCGAGGATGACCGTTACTCCTGGCACGAAAAGCGTGGTGAAGGCATCCTGACGGTACCTGACCGGAACGAACGGAAGTGCTCCCTGCAAGAGGCTGCCACTGCCACCGTGAATGTCGATGACGTCCATGCCGCTGTTGCCGGCAATGCAGAGTGTGATGTCGATACGGCGGTACACGACGACCATGTCGTATTCACCGTCAACGGTGTTACCGAAGGCCAGGAAATGTGCAACCTGACGGTGGCGGCAGGAAAGGGGCAGGAGCTTTCTCTGGAGTGGCTCTCATCCTCCCCTCATGGTGCCTGGATCGTCGACCCGGAATACACCTCGTTCACCGATACATCCCCCTATGCCGTGAAACAGGATGGCGACATTGCCGTTGGCATCCGGCTGCCCCGCGCAAAGGCCATCGAATCCACATCGCCCGAAGCATTTTCAGTGGCGATCACGGTGAAGTAGTTCGTTCTCGTTACCCTTCCTGCGCACTGTCGAAAAGCGTCTCGAAGAGGCCGAAGATCATGCGTCTGCAATCGCAGGGCATTGACATCGTCTTCATGTCGGGATCGTTTTCCATGTTCGCCCAGGCGGCGTCGGCGGTGGCACGGTCAGGCCATTCGATCCAGGCGAAGACGACGGCTTCTTCATCCTGCGCCTGCACCGCGCGCTTCATGTCGGTCAATTCACCATCGGGTATCGAGACGCCCCATGTTTCGATCAGGCGCAGCGCGCCATGTCTGGACAACACCGGCCACGCCTCACGCACGTGATCCAGATAAGTCTGTTTGTTCGCGGTTGGCACTGCCATCAGGAAGCCGGAATAGTGACTCATCGTATTTTCCTCCGTATGGAATTCGCGGGTAAATGCCAGTATACACACGATAGTATGTTATAAATACCATTGGTATTGTTACATGACTGCCAGTCCGAAACCCCGCTATGATGAAGGCTGTCTGGCCGCCCACGCGCTGAACCTGATCGGAGATCGCTGGGCGCTGTTGGTGGTGCGCGAGCTGATGCTGACGCCCAAGCGTTTTGTGCAGATCCGCGCCGGACTGCCGGGAATCACCGCCGGGGTACTGACCGGGCGGCTGAAGCAACTGGTCGTTGCCGGGGTCGTTACACATGACACGAAACTGGGAATCTACGCACTGACCGAAGCCGGGCGCGAGTTGCGTCCGGTCCTGATCGCGCTTTGCAAGTGGGGTGTGCGGCAACCCGGTCATGACCCGACGCGGTTCATCAGTCCCACGTCGCTGATGCTGTCGATGACCTGCATGGTCAGTACGGCGGCGCAGGGACAACGGATTGTGGCGGGGTTCGACATGGGAACCGAGCAATTCGTCATGCGGCTGACTGGCGACGGCCAGCCACGCCCCGAAGCGGTGGATAACGCAGAAGGCGACTTCGTGTTGTCGGGCGATGGCAACAGCCTTGCGACGGCCATCTACGGGTCGGTACCACTGGTCGATCTGGCGGCTCAGGGGATCATCGGGCTGTCAGGCGATGCGCAGATCGCGCAACGCTTCACCGACCTGTTCGCCTTGCGGCAGGCGACATCGTCGTAATCAGGTTCCACTCCGAGGCGGCACTCTTCTGCGCCGACACTCCCACTGCCGACTGCCTTGGTTGTGTACTTCGAGTCACGGGTTTCCTGTTATCTTTGGCGGTTTTCGCATGCACGTCGAGGTTGACAACATGTCGCGTGAATCCCTGGTAGATGTCATGATGTACGGCGGGCTGGATGACCTCAGCGATGATCATATCCGTCAGCTTCGCGACCATCCCGAACTGCTGGATCTGATCGGCAATCGCGAAACACTTGGATCGCGAAAGCTGTGGAGCCTGTTGGTAATTGCAGTGTTTCTGGTGGTACTGTCCAAGATCATCGCGGTAAAGGTAGTGGATGAGTTTGATCAGTTCATGCTCGACGTGTCCGTTGATCTGGTCTTTGAAATGGGCGCCGCCCTCATAGGCAGTGTGGCAACGGTAATATTCATTCAGCACCGCGAAAAGCGTCAGTTTCAGGAAAATCTGTTGTTTCGCAGCGCCGTGCAGAAGCGGATCAGGGCAATGGACGCGGCAGAGAAGGCAGCAGATCAATAGCTCAGGCAAGACGTTACAACACCGGCCCCACGGTCGCGATCACGTTGTTCCAGATACGCCGTGATCTGGACCAGTCGTGCACTTCCTGACGCGTCACGGGCACGCTGTCGGCAAGGTACTCGTTCTGGCGCGTGAAGATCGCCGTGGTGGTCGCTTCGTCCTGAAGCAGGATGTTGTTCTCGTAGTTCAGGTCGAAGCTCCGCAGATCCATGTTGGTGGAGCCGATGAGGCTCAGATTGCCGTCGATGGTCAGGGTCTTGGCGTGCAGGAGCCCTCCCTGAAAGTGGTGAATGCGGCAGCCTGCACGTAGCAGCTTTCGATAATAGCTGTGGCTTGCTGCGGCGACCACCCAGGAGTCATTCCGCTCGGGGAAGATCAGATCCACTTCGACACCTCTGAGCGCGACCGAACACAGCGCTTCCAGCACGCTGGCATCGGGCACGAAATACGGTGTCGTCATTACCAGCCGCTCGCTGGCCGACGATATCAGTGACACGAAAAGGTGCGGAGTCGCACCCTGACGTTCCGTGGGCCCGTCGCCGAACGCCTGCGCCACGAAGCCACCCGGCAAGGGTTCGGTGCTGGCGTGAAAACCGTCGAAGCTCTCGCCGGTGGCCGCAATCCAGTCACTCGCGAACAGTGCCTGCTTCTGCGCCACCACCGGTCCCTCGAAGCGCAGCATGATGTCCACCCACGGTGCGTACTTCGCCTTGATCCGGAATTCCGGATCGGCAGAATTGCGGCTGCCGCACCAGGTGACGCACCCGTCGATGACGGTGATCTTGCGGTGATTCCTGAGATCGAGACGGCTCAGCAGCAGCGTTCTCAACAGTCTTGACAGCGGCAGGGTCACGGCGGTCTGCACGCCCGCCTCGCGCATGCGTTTCCAGAGCGGCGATGATGTCATCGCGCGCGAGCCGAGTCCGTCCGCCAGTGCCCGGCAGGTCACGCCACGGCCTGCCGCGCGCATCAGCGCTTCGGCGATGGCGGTACCGGTGCCGTCTTCGAGCCAGATGTAGTAGAGCACGTGCACGTGATCGGTGGCGGCATCGATATCGGCCACCATGCGTTCCAGCGTGGCGTCGGCATCGGGCATGAGTTCGGCGCGGTTGCCACCGACCGGGTCGAAACCGTTGACCGACGCCGCATAACGGAAGGGTGCACGCCATGCTGGGTCGATGTACGGCTCGATTTCGTCCCAGTTGCCGAACCAGCCCGGCACGCGCGCACGGATGTCGCTGACGATGCGTTCATGCACCTCACGCGCATGGTGCCCGATGTCCACTTCGCCGAAGAGAAAGTAGAGCAGACTGCCGCCGTAGGGAAAGAGGTTCAGCACGATGAACCAGGCAAGGCGAGATGGCGGCGTCAGGTCGTCGCGCAACAGGATGCGGATCGTGAAGCCGATGACCAGCAATCCATGCAGGATCAACAGAAAGTCGGAAAAGGACATGTACATCCACCTTGTCAGCATTCATCTCGTGAAGACATGGCGCCCACTTTCGCGGCCGCGCGTCGCCGACAATGCTGCCATCATTCCGCGTTATCATCCACTCTCATCACCTCGACCGAAGGAGCAGGAGCATGAAGACACGAGCCGCCGTCGCATTCGGTGCCGGCAAGCCTCTGGAGATCGTCGACGTCGATCTCGAATCTCCCCGGGCCGGTGAGGTCCTGGTTGAAATCAAGGCTACCGGCATCTGTCACACCGATGAATTCACGCTCTCGGGCGCCGACCCGGAAGGCGCCTTTCCGGCCATTCTCGGTCATGAAGGTGCGGGCGTGGTGCTGGAGGTCGGCGCCGGTGTCACGAGCGTTGAACCGGGCGATCACGTGATTCCGCTGTACACACCCGAGTGCCGCGAGTGCGACTTCTGCCTGAATCCCAAGACCAACCTCTGTCAGAAGATTCGTGCAACGCAGGGTCAGGGCGTGATGCCCGACGGCACATCGCGCTTCAGTTACAAGGGTGAGAAGCTCCTTCACTACATGGGCTGCTCCACCTTTGCCAACCATACGGTCGTCCCCGAGATTGCGCTCGCCAGGGTCAACAAGGATGCCGACTTCGAAAAGATCTGCTACATCGGCTGCGGTGTCACCACCGGCATCGGTGCCGTCATGTTCACGGCAAAGGTCGAGCCCAACAGCACCGCGGTCGTGTTCGGCCTCGGCGGCATCGGCCTGAACGTCATCCAGGGGCTTCGCCTCGTCGGCGCGAAGCAGATCGTCGGCGTGGATCTGAACCCTTCCAAGGTCGAGATGGCCAGGCAGTTCGGCATGACCGACTTCGTCAATCCGAAGGATCACGACGATCTCGTCGGTCATCTTGTCGAACTCACCGGCGGCGGCGCCGACTATTCCTTCGAGTGCATCGGCAACGTCGAGGTCATGCGCGCCGCACTCGAGTGCTGCCACAAGGGCTGGGGCGAGAGCATCATCATCGGTGTCGCCGGTGCCGGTCAGGAAATCAGTACCCGCCCCTTCCAGCTCGTGACCGGTCGTTCCTGGCGCGGCACGGCCTTCGGTGGCGCGCGCGGTCGCACCGACGTACCGAAGATCGTCGACATGTACATGGACGGGCGCATCGATATCGACAGCCTGATCACCCACACCATGCCGCTCGAGGACATCAACAAGGCCTTCGATCTCATGCACGCGGGTGAAAGCATCCGCAGCGTGGTGGTGTACTGACATGGCCGCAAGCACACTCGTCGAAAGCCGCCGCGCCTTCGGTGGCACACTCTCGGTTCACGATCACGCAAGCGAGGCCTGCGGTTGCACGATGCGCTACGCCGTGTATCTGCCGCCGGGCGATGGCGGCAAGGCATGGCCCGTGCTCTGGTACCTCTCGGGACTGACCTGCAACTGGTCGAACGCCAGCGAAAAGGGCGGACTGTTCCGTGCCGCGGCCGAACACGGCATCGCCATCGTGCTGCCCGACACGAGTCCACGCGGAGACGACGTCGCCAACGACGAGGCCTACGATCTCGGCCAGGGCGCCGGTTTCTACCTCACGGCCACCGAATCCCCCTGGTCGGCACACTACCGGATGGATCAGTACATCGTCGAGGAACTCTCCTCGCTGCTGTTCGACACGCTGCCGCTCGATCCCGAAAGCCAGGGCATTACCGGGCATTCGATGGGTGGACATGGCGCGTTGACCCTGCATCTGAAGCACCCCGACCGTTACCGGAGTTGCTCGGCCTTCTCGCCCGTCGTGAACCCCATGGAAGTCCCCTGGGGCAGAAAGGCCTTCACGAACTACCTTGGCGAGAATCGTGACGCCTGGGCCAGCCACGACGCCACGATGCTCGTCGGCAAGGGCGCAAGCAAGGCGACGCTGCTCATCGACACGGGCGATGCCGACCCCTTCCTCGACGAGCAGCTTCGCCCCGAAGCCTTCATCGAAGCCTGCAAGGCAGCGGGCCAGGCGCTGAACTACCGCATGCAGAAAGGCTACGATCATTCCTACTACTTCGTGTCGACCTTCGCCGACGAACACATCGCGCACCACGCGAGAGCGCTCGGTGCCGGTGCTTCATGAGTATTGCGATCGCTGATCGGGCACATCGGGCGGCAACAGCGACATCAGAGCGGAACCTGCCATGAAACCCCTGACCGGACTCAAGGTTCTTGAACTCACGGCCATCGGTCCGGTACCGTTCGCGGGCATGCAGTTCCGGCAGTTCGGTGCAGAAGTCACCCGGGTGCTGGCACCCTCTTCGACCGACATCGACTTTCTGGCCGAAAGCGATGCCGACCTCCTGAACCGCGGCAAGACCATTCTGCGCGCCAATCTGAAAACGCCCGAGGGACGCGCGCGCTTCGAAGAAAGCCTTGCCGACGCCGACGTGTTGCTCGAAGGCTTCCGGCCCGGCGTGCTCGAACGCCTGGGCTACGTACCGGATGAGCTGCTGGAGCGCTTTCCGACACTGGTCATCGGTCGGCTGTCCGGTTTCGGTCGTGAAGGCCCCCTCGCACCACGCGCCGGTCACGACATCAACTTCCTTGCTCTCTCCGGCGTGCTCGCTGCCATTGGCCCGGCGGAGCGGCCGATGCTGCCGCTGAATTTCGTGGCCGATTTCGGCGGAGGTGCCATGCATCTGCTCGCCGCCGTGCTTGCCATGCTCGTCAGGCGCGGCATCACCGGTACCGGTGGGCTTGCCGACACCAGCATTCTTGCTGGCACGCTCGGGCTGACGCCGATGTTCCACGGTTTGCTGGCAGATGGCCACTGGACACTTGAACGCGAAGCCAACAGCATCGACGGTGGACTGCCCTACTACGCCATCTACCCCACCGCCGATGAACGTTTCGTGGCCGTCGGAGCGCTCGAACAGCGATTCTACCGAAACCTGCTCGAACTGCTTGAGCTGGACGACAGGTTCAACGCCGAGGATCAATACAAGCGTGACACCTGGCCTGCACTACGCGAAGCCATCGCGGCACGACTCCGTGAGCGAACACGCGATGACTGGGCACTGGCCGCCGAGGGCATCGACTGCTGCCTGAGCCCGGTGCTGGATTTTCAGGAGGCCATGGATTGTGAGCACAATCGAGTGAACGGGTGGATCAGCGATGTGCCGTTTGCGCGCCCGGATGATCTCGTGTCGTTTTCGAGCGACAGACGGTGATTGAGCGCTGTAGGATCACTCAATGACAAAGTCGCTCATGCCACAGGGCGGGTGCGTCATCAGATGGGGTAATGAAGTTCGCTGAACAGAAGTATATTGGTCACAGCCGTTTCAGACCTTTCGTACGTCATTTCATTGACTTCCACCAGATTCCCCGTTGCATCGTGGACCTCCATTCGCACGATGTTGCCGGCATCGTCGTGACGAAAATACTCGACCAGGTCGACAGTGTCATCATTGTCGTAATCATACTGCTTCGAGCTGTAATTGGTCGCATCTGCATCGTCATATCCGTAGGTCACCGTTTCCTGATAGTCTTCCACGGCACTTTGCAGCTCGACCCTGGAGAGCCGCCGAGAATCATCGTAGACATAGGTCATCTCACCGATCAGTGTTCCATCCGGCGTATAGCCTGCCTTGCTCAACAGCGTGCCATTTGCATCGGTTTCAAACACCTCGGAAGTCGTCAGCTTCCCATCCACCTGCTCATCAACACGCTCAAGGTTGCCATTCTCAGCATAGTGAAACGTCAGTCGAATGGCCACTTCCCTGTTTTCATTGTAGGTATCCCGTGACAGAAAAGCGCCATTTTTCGAGTAGTGGTAGCGTTGAAACAGCGATCCTGGTTCCCGAGGATCGGTCACATCGATAGACATCGCCGATGAGTCGTATTCGTAACGAGCGTCATCAGCAAGGTTGCCAGTCACATTGAATTTTTTCTGTGAAACCAGGACAAATCCATTGACCCATTCCGGTTCCTTGACTGAGTGTTTGTCGCATCCGTACGATATCGATCCAAAAATGACAACTGCCAATGCTGTCTTGCATATTTCCACTGCCAACCCTCTCTCAGTTTCCTCCCGGTATGAGTGGCAGATAGTATTTACGCCACGCATGCAGATTCTCCAGTGGCACACTCCGCACCAGTTCTCTCCGAGCCATTTCCGAACTTCGCCACCACAGATTGACATGTGTGGCTTTGGCTGGAATGCGTGTCAGATAGCCTCCTGACAACACATGGTTGCTGGATTCTTCAATGAACTGCGGTGGCCCCAGATCAAAAGACAATCCACCATAGTAGCCTGGATCCGACTCTGAGAGCGGGCTTGCATCTTGCACGCCTCCTGGCAGCTCTTCGACACCACCAGCGTCATTATGCATACTGAACGAGTATTCATAAGGATAAAGAGAAATCTCAGGCGGCGGCAATGGCTCAATCCAGGCATGATCAGGGTGCGGTGCGAAGCGGATTTCAACTTCAGCACTCATCATGTCAGTTGCTGGATAGTACTCCTGATGCACGTCCTCAGGAAAGGGAGTTATGAACGTCGTCAACGTCACACCGTGTACCCTCAATTCCATGACTGCCTCATCCGGTGGTTCACAGTATGTGCAATCAAAACCATCATTGAAACAACCGGCCATCAGCAAACAGCCGGTTGCTACGGTGCATTTTAGTATAGCACGAAACACTATAGATACTAACCTCTTTTAAGATGTCTACGTTCTATATTGTCAGTAGCATCAATTCAAGTACTCAGAACGGTTGCCATTGTTCTTGGTCTTCATGAAACAAATTGTTTACAAAGCTAACAAAAGGCGGGTATTTCCATTGATCGCCTTGCCCTAAACTTCCGGTATGACAATATCCTGAGTAACGATGATCATGGTCCCCTCCTTGAACAAAACCCATCCCCTCTCCAGGATGAAGCACTCCATCATCATGATGGCGGATATAACTACTTCCTGCTCTTCCACAGTTTCGTCGATCATTCCATTTAGAGCGCGTATGAGTTGTGTACCAAGCAGTCATCTGATACCTTGCTCTCCAACCTATACGAGATTTCCAAGCATTTGCACGAGCACCTCGTTTCAATTCATAAGGTACTTTGCAATCGGGAATTCCGGGAAATACGTGCTTCATTATCTTTACGAGTTCGTTGCTGGCATGTGATGCCAACATTGCTCCGTGATAAGGAGTGCCCATTGACACAACGTTGGGCGGGCGTGATCCTGCATTATCTGCGAACACGTATGAAAAATTCTGAAGCAATACGGCACCAACATGACCACCCTGCGAATGTGCCACCATGCCTCGCAACCTGCCAGGTTGATAGCGTAACCATCTCATGATATCACTGGCCCTTCTTTCTGAAGATAGTCCACCCAAGTTGGGAACATAGTATCTTAATGCCTTACTTTGCAATCGAGCGCTAAAGTGAGCTATTTCAGGCACAGTATTATCACACCACCCATGCAAAAATAAAAGATCATGCTGCCATGGTGTTTTTGGAGCCATAGGTCGGTATGCCTTGTCGCCAAGCGATGATGGATGCACGCCTTTCAACATGGCGGAATCAGGCCTGACGTTTTTAATAGAGCTGTACGAAGATCTTGGGCTCAAGTGGTCAATGCAACAGTCTGACTGAGTATATCGACAGGTTTTGACCAGTTCAATGTCTTCCGCGGGCGCGTGTTCAACTTGCACGC
>PDPU01000013.1 GCA_002746645.1 Gammaproteobacteria bacterium
GGCCTCTTCTCTTCTGATCCGCATAAATGTTTGTTTGCACTTGTATTTATGCCAGAGAGGGAGGCCTTTTTCAACTCCTTTGTGAGCGATGCAGGTTAAGGCTTGTGTCTTCATGACGTTCAACGCGTGGTTGCCAGTATGTAGCTGACCGATGCAACAATGACCAGGCCACCACCGATGATCATCGGAAGGCTGACCTGTTCGTCAAACAGCAGGAGAGCCCATACCGGAGCAAGCGGGACCTCCGAAAGACCGATCAAGGCAGCAGCCAGCGCCGGGACTCGCGCAACGCCCACCAGATAGACGCCAAATCCCAGACCGACATTCACCAGACCGTATACGGCGAGCCACAACAGGTCACCGGGAGATGCAGACAGGCTATGGGAAAAAGGAAAGACGAGAATGGCAGCAATGAATCCTGACAGATAGGCTGATTTTATCGCATCGGCATCCGGAAAGAACTTTGCCGCAACGGTCACTGCGGCCATGGACAATGTCATCAGGAACGAAAGACCAATACCGAACAGATCACCGAAATCCTGACTTCCCCAGACCAGAACTGCCACACCAAGCCCGCTCAGGACAGTGGAAAAGACCCCTGCCATGGTCAACGGATTTCGCAGAACCAACCATGCGATCAGCATCGTTACCAGTGGCATTACGCCATAGACGAAAGAAACATTCGCGATGGAAGTGTAATAGAACGCAGAAATGAAGCACATCATTCCCAGGGCGGAAATCAAGGCAACCACGAATTCGCCTGCCTTGAAGCGAAACAGCTCCCTGACACTTCCCGGCTTGTTCATGATGACGTATATCATCAGAACACTGCCGCCACCGAACACCGATCTCCATAAAAGTGTCGTTGGTATATCCGTCGACACCATGCGTGTGAAAAGCCCGGCGGTACTCCATGCCAACGCCGCGACCACAACACACATCACTCCAATTCCATAGGATCGAGAAATCGCCATTTCATGGCCTCAGAGCAGGGGTTCATCGAGGATTGGCCTGCATGGAAACATCTTGCCAACCGCCATCGTCTTGATGAACGCTACACTATCGCGTCATGAACCTCAATCCATGCAGGTGATCGAATGGCTCCTTCACGAATGACAGTCGGGATCCTGGGAAGGAAGGTCATCCACCACACCAACGACGACTCAGAACAGCGACGACAAGGCCACTCCCACCCCGATTCTGGTCTGATGGATGTCGTGATCGATCAGCGATTCTCCGTAGCCCGTGAAGAACTGCACGAAGCCACGGTAACGTGAGAAGAAGGGGTAGGTGGCTTCGAGCTGCAGCGCACCCTTGCCCGTGCTGGTGTTGCCGCGGATGGTGGCCAGCACGTCGTAGCGGGTCGAACGCCAGCCGAGCGCGAGTTCACCGTAGCCCATGTAGTCGAGGATGTCGGGGTTGTCGTCGCCTTCGGCGTCTTCGGGGTTTTCCTTCGCGCTTTCCGGAATGCGGAACCAGGGTTTCAGCGCGAGCCCGAAGTTGCCGTTCTCGTAGAGAAGGCTCGTGTAGAGGCGGTTCCAGCTCCTCGAGAGGCCCTGCACCTGACCGTTCGACTCGTGCTCGAAGCCGAAGACGATGGCCATGCGCCCTTCCACCGGCGCCTTCAGCAAGGGGGCAACGTAGAAGATTTCGGGCTGGTAGTTGGTTTCGCGGAAGGGGCTCGAGATCTCTTCGGAATAGAGCTGCCACCAGGAACGCAGCGTCACGCCGAAATTCAGTGAATCACCGCGGAACAGAAGATCATTTTCGTTGAGCCGCGTCTTCAGACTCAACTGAAACTTCACTTCGGTGTGCTTGACTTCGGCGGCGAAGCCATCGGTGGCGTAGGTCTCGTAGACGTCGTGATTGAAGGCGTTGCTGATGCTGAAGGGAATGAAGTAGTTCTGCTTGTGCGCCGTCAACAGATAGGGGTTGAAGGTGGCGACGCGCTCTCCGCGCATGCGCGCACTCAAAATGCCGTCACCGTCGCCGCGCTCCATCGGCATCGAACGCGCATGCTCGGCATCGGTTTCAGCCTCCGATTCCACGTGGGTCGGAGTTTCATCACCGGCTGCGGCCGTACCGGTCGTCGCAGCAGTCCGCTCTGCCGGCACCCGTTGCTGCAACACCGGACCGACTGCCGTGAATTCCCCGGCAAGCGGATTCGCCGTTTCGTCATTCGCGCGCCTGTGCCCATCCGCCACCGGCCCCGGATTCCTGAACGGCAGATCGTCCTCGACTGCCTCGTTCTCACCCAGGTCCACGATGAGTGGATCGAGCTGTTCGCTGGCAGCCTCGTGAAGATCGCCGATGGTCTCCATGGCGGAGTTGGCCACCTGCCTGCTGGCGCAGCCACTCACGCAGATGGCGCCGAGAAGGGCAAGGATCATCCAGGTTTTCATGTGCACGACCATGTCATGTGCGCGAGTCCTCCCGGAGGTGATCACCGGCTTCGAGCCGCCCCGGGCGGTATCAACAGCGTGAAAAGGCCCCGATCCGCGCCGGTGGATTGCCGGGCGGATTCGGGGCCGCATGATGCTGCAGCGGATCGTGTCGGTAGCTTACCAGCCGGTAGCCTGTCTGACCGCTTCGCCGAGTCCGGCGGGTGATCGCGTGATGGTCACGCCGGCACCTTCAAGTGCGGCGAACTTGTCATCGGCCGTGCCCTTGCCGCCCGCGATGATGGCACCTGCATGGCCCATGCGCTTGCCGGGAGGCGCGGTGACACCCGCGATATAGGCAGCAACGGGCTTGCTGACGTTGGACTTGATGAACTCGGCCGCTTCCTCCTCGGCCGTGCCACCGATTTCGCCGACCATCAGGATGGCTTCGGTCTGCGGATCGTCCTGGAACATGGCAAGCGCATCAATGAAGTTGGTGCCGGGGATGGGGTCGCCGCCGATACCGATGCAGGTGCTCTGGCCGTAGCCGAGGTCGGAAGTCTGCTTCACGCACTCGTAGGTGAGCGTGCCCGAACGCGAGACGATGCCGACCTTGCCCGGCTGGTGAATCGGGCCCGGCATGATGCCGATCTTGCATTCGCCCGGTGTGATCACGCCCGGGCAGTTCGGACCGACGAGACGCACGCCATTCTGATCGACGGCGATCTTCGCTTCGAGCATGTCGAGCGTGGGGATGCCTTCGGTGATGCACACCACGAGTTCCACGCCGCTTTCGGCCGCTTCGATGATCGAATCCTTGCAGAAGGGTGCCGGCACGTAGATGACCGAGGCATTCGCGCCGGTTTCCTGTACCGCTTCCTTCACGGTGTTGAACACGGGCAGGTTCAGGTGCGAGCTGCCGCCCTTACCGGGAGTGACGCCACCCACCATGGTGGTGCCGTACTCGATGGCCTGCTCGGTGTGGAAGGTACCCTGGCTACCGGTGATGCCCTGGCAGATGACTTTGGTGTTCTTGTCGACCAGGACGCTCATGAGTTTGCTCCGATGATGGATACGATTTTCTCGGCAGCATCGCCGAGGTCACTTGCAGAGTGGAGGTTCAGGCCGCTTTCATCCAGCAGCTGACGGCCTTCGGCGGCTCGGGTGCCTTCGAGACGCACCACGACCGGCACCTCGATACCGACTTCCTCGACCGCGGCCATGATGCCGTTGGCGATGAGATCGCAACGCACGATGCCGCCGAAGATGTTGACGAGAATGCCCTTCACGTCGGGATCGGAAAGAATGATCTTCAGGGCCTCCGACACGCGTTCCTTCGTCGCGCCGCCACCGACGTCGAGGAAGTTCGCTGGCTGACCGCCCTTCAGCTTGATGATGTCCATGGTCGCCATGGCAAGCCCGGCACCGTTGACCATGCAGCCGATGTTGCCTTCGAGTGCAACGTAGTTGAGATCCCATTCCGAGGCGCGCAGTTCGCGCTCGTCTTCCTGGCTCTTGTCGCGCAGGCCTTCGAGATCCTTGTGGCGATACATGGCGTTGCCGTCGACGTTGATCTTGCCGTCAAGGCAGATGAGGTCACCCTCTTCGGTGATGACGAGCGGGTTGATCTCGACCAGCGCCAGATCCTTCTCGTGAAAGAGCTTCACGAGGCCGGAAAGCAGCTTCGTGAACTGCTTGATCTGATCGCCCTCGAGGCCGAGACCGAAGGCCAGCTCGCGGCACTGATAGGGCATGACGCCGACGAGCGGGTTGATGGTGGCCTTGAGGATCTTCTCGGGCGTCTCATGGGCAACCGTCTCGATTTCCATGCCACCTTCGGTGGAAGCCATGACCACCACGCGCTGACTGGCGCGGTCGATGACCATGCCGAGGTAGAGCTCGTTCGCGATGTTGCAGGTTTCCTCGACCAGCACGGTGTTGACCGGCTGACCGGCTGCATCGGTCTGGTAGGTGACGAGGTTGGTGCCGAGCATGCTGCTCGCGTAGTCTTCGGCTTCACGCGGCGTATCGACGAGCTTCACGCCACCGGCCTTGCCACGGCCACCCGCGTGCACCTGGGCCTTCACCACCACCTTCTCGGTGGATAGTGCTTCGGCGGCTTCGCGCGCACCCTCTGCCGTGGTGGCTGTTCGGTTCTCCGGCACTGGCATGCCGTAGGCCTTGAACAGTTCCTTGGCCTGATACTCGTGTAGATTCATAAGTGGTTACCTGTTACAGGACGAGGCTTGGCTGCACGACACCGACTGCTGATCGGAGTCGAGCGATATGGCTGTCGAGCCGACTGTCCGCACCGCACGGGCGCAAGACAGTCGAGGATGGCAATCTAGGGCACCTTGCGGTTGCCGATGTGAATGGCTCGGCTGTCGGCCGCAAGCGCCGCTTCACGCACCGATTCGGAGAGGGTCGGGTGTGCGTAGATGGTCTGTGCCACATCGCCCACGGTACCCTCGAATTCCATCACCAGAACGGTCTGGGCGAGCAGTTCGGAGGCGCTCGGCCCGATCATGTGCGCACCGAGAAGACGGTCGTTGTTCTTGTCGCGGAGAATCTTGATCATGCCACCGGTGTCACCCCGGGCCTTGGCGCGTCCGCTGGCGGCAAAGGGGAAACTGCCCGCCTGATACTCGACGCCATCGGCCTTGAGTTGTTCCTCGGTTCGCCCCACCCAGGCCACTTCCGGATGGGTATAGATGACGTTGGGCATGATGTCGTAGTTGACCGATGAATTGTGCCCGGCGATGCGCTCGGCCGCCATGGCCCCCTCTTCCGACCCCCGGTGCGCCAGCATCGGCCCGCGTACCACATCGCCGATGGCATAGACACCCGGGATGTTGGTTTCGCAGTATTCGTTGACGTACACGAGACCGCGTTCATCGAGTTCGACACCGGAATCGGCAGCCAGTGCGCCGTCGGCATAGGCACGGCGGCCGACCGCCACGACGAGCTTGTCGAAGGTTTCGGTCTTTTCGCCGTCCTTGTCATGGTAGGTGATCGTGACCTTGCCGTCGGCCACTTCACTGCTCAGGACACGCGTGCCGAGCCGGATATCCATGCCCTGCTTTTCGAAGGTCTTCTTCGCTTCCCGGGCAATGGTGGCATCGACCATCGGCAGGAACTCTTCCATCGCTTCGAGCACCACGACTTCCGAACCCAGCCGGCGCCAGACGCTGCCGAGTTCGAGGCCGATGACGCCCGCGCCGATCACGCCGATTCGGCCCGGTACGGCTTCCCAGTTGAGCGCGCCCGTGGAGTCGACCACGATGTCGCCCTCGAGCGGGGCTGCACCGATTTCGATCGGCACCGAACCCGTTGCGATGATGACGTTCTCGGCCTTGTAGGTGGTGGTGGTGCCGTCTTCCCCCGTGACGGTGACTTCCTTGTTGGCAAGGAGATGTCCCTTGCCCTTGAGCCAGTCGATCTTGTTCTGCTTGAACAGCATCTCGATACCACCGGTAAGCTCGGTGACTACCTGATCCTTGCGCGAGATCATCTTCGGTACGTCGATCTCGACGCCACTGACCTTGATGCCGAGATCGGTGAAGGAGTGCTTCGCCTCTTCGTAGAGTTCGGTGCTTTCGAGCAGTGCCTTCGAAGGAATGCAGCCCACGTTCAGACAAGTGCCGCCGAGAGCGGGCTTCCCCTCCTTGTTGATCCACTTTTCCACACAGGCCGTTCTGAGGCCGAGCTGGGCGGCGCGGATCGCTGCTACATAACCAGCGGGACCACCACCGATCACGATCACATCGTAGGAATCTGCCATGGGAATCACTCTGCACGTTGACGAAACATGACCATGATTATGCCAGTTTCTTTGGAGCGCTGAGCGTGCGAAACAGCGTAATCATCGGGTTCGTCGATCCCACGTCACCAACGCGACGCCCCTGATCGGAACATATGCACAATGGTTCCGACACGAAGGGAAGCCCACGACGGCGGCACTCGTCGACAATCGGAAACTGCCGACCCGTCGCGCCCGGTCAGAGCGTTCCGGATCGGGTCAGGTCATGCCGTGGCGGCAATCGATCAGACGTCCAGGATGATTCTGCCGGGTTCTTCCACCAGTTCCTTGATCGTCTTCAGGAAGCCCACGGCACCCTTGCCATCGACAATGCGGTGGTCGTAACTGAGTGCCACGTACATCATCGGCCGGATGACCACTTCGCCGTTCACGGCGACCGGTCGCTGCTGCGTGCCGTGCATGCCGAGTATGGCGCTCTGCGGAGGATTCAGAATGGGCGTGGAGAGAAGCGAACCGAACACGCCGCCGTTCGACACGGTGAACGTGCCACCGGTCATTTCCTCGATCGAGAGTTTGCCATCGCGCGCCTTCACGGCGTATTCGGCAATGGCCTTCTCCAGATCGGCCAGTGACATGTTCTCGGTGTTGCGAACCACCGGCACCACAAGGCCGCGATCGGAGGAAACCGCCACGCCGATGTCGCAGTAACCGTGGTAGACGATATCGTCGCCGTCGATCGAGGCGTTGATGTCCGGGTAGCGCTTCAGCGCCTCGGTCGCGGCCTTCAGGAAGATCGACATGAAACCGAGCTTGATGCCGTGCGACTTCTCGAAGGCGTCCTTGTACTGTGAGCGGAGCGCGATGAAGTTGGACAGGTCGACCTCGTTGAAGGTCGTGAGCATGGCCGTGGTCTGTGTCGCGGAGAGAAGACGCTCGGCGATGCGCTTGCGGAGCCGCGTCATCGGCACGCGCTTCTCGGCACGCTCGCCGCTGATGACCACGGCCTCACCCGTCGGGGCGCTGCCACCGGAAGCGGCCACGGCAGCAGTGGCAGCGGCAGTCGTGGTTGTTGCGGCAGTCACTGCCGCAGCGGTCGTAGCGGCTGCCGGTACGCCCGTGCCACGCGAACCGCCGGCGGCCACGTGGGCCTCGACGTCTTCGGGCAGGATACGGCCATTCCTGCCGCTGCCCTTCACGTCTCCGGGTGTCAGTTCGTACTTGTCGAGAAGCTTCCTGACCGTGGGGCTGGTCTGAGCGCTCTCGTCGCCGGACACGGCGGCCGCAGGGGCACCGCCTGCCGCAGCGCTCTCTGCAGCACCTGCCGCGGCACCGTCGCTGCCTGCCAAAGCGCCCGATCCGGCCTCGATGGTACCGATGACCTGGTGCGCGGTGACGGTCGCACCCTCGTCCTCGATGATCGGACCGAGCACGCCGTCTTCGGCTGCCGGCACTTCGAGTACCACCTTGTCGGTCTCGACTTCGACCAGCACCTCGTCACGGCTGACGGGATCGCCCTCCTTCTTCAGCCAGGCGACGATGGTGGCATCGGCAATCGATTCGGGAAGCGTGGGTACCTTGATCTCTGAGGCCATGATGAATCTCTGGTGTGTTACCGGACCGGTGTATTGTGCCCGACGCGGTGCGGGTTGGTGCGATGTGATTGGGGTTTCGAACCGGATTTGCCGACAATCGGAACCCGGAAAGTGACGCGCGTCGCCAAAGAGTGCCGCGACGCGCGCAGGGAATCAAGCATCCGGGCTGTTCGGCTCGAGCCCGAGTGCCTGGTGCACGAGGCGCTTCTGCTCGATCTGATGCTGGCCGAAGTAGCCACTGGCGGGTGAAGCCGAGGGCTCGCGGCCGACGAATTCCACTTCCTCGACGTGATCGGGCAGCACACGTTCGATACGGTGACGGTTGGCACGCCAGCAGCCCTGGTTCCGTGGCTCTTCCTGACACCAGACGATCTGTTTCGCATTCGGGTACTCGGCCATGACCGCCTCCATCTCCTTGTAGGGGAAGGGATAGAGTTGCTCGAGACGGACAAGCGCCACGTTCTCGATGTTCTCTTCGCGGCGTGCTTCGAGAAGATCGTAGTAGACCTTGCCACTGCAGAACACGAGCCTGTCGACCTTGCTCGCATCGATCGGATCGATCTCGGAGATCACCGGATGGAAGTGACCGTCGGCGAGATCCTCGAGGCTCGATACCGCCAGGCGGTGACGAAGCAGGCTCTTGGGTGAGAACACGACCAGCGGACGGCGCATGGGACGAAGCATCTGGCGGCGGAGCACGTGGTAGTTCTGCGCCGGTGTGCTCGGCATCACCACCTGCATGTTGTCCTCGGCACAGAGCTGCATGAAGCGTTCGACACGCGCCGAGGAGTGCTCGGGGCCCTGCCCCTCGTAGCCGTGCGGCAGCAGCATCGTCAGGCCGCAGAGGCGACCCCACTTGGTTTCACCCGAGGAGATGAACTGGTCGATGACCACCTGGGCGCCGTTGGCGAAGTCGCCGAACTGTGCTTCCCAGATGACGAGCGTTTCGGGGTCGGCCGTGGCATAGCCGTATTCGAAGGCGAGCACGGCTTCTTCCGAAAGCACCGAGTCGATGACCAGAAACTGCGCCTTGTCGGTGAGGTTCCGGAGTGGCACGATCGCACCGCGTTCATTCTGGTTGTGCAGCACCGCATGACGGTGCGCAAAGGTACCGCGACCGCAGTCCTGGCCCGAGAGGCGTACCGAATAACCGTCGTTGAGCAGGGTGGCGTAGGCCATGGTCTCGGCAAAACCCCAGTCGATCGGCAGGCCACCTGCGGCCATCTTGTGTCGGTCCTCGATGAGTTTCCTCACCCGCGAATGCAACCGGAACCCGTCGGGAATGTCGGTGAGCCGGTCGGCCAGTGCCTTGATGGTGTCGGCGGGTACCGAGGCATCGTAGTCGGTACGCCAGTCGTCGGCGACGTACTTGCCCCAGTCCACATGCAGTTCGGGCGGTGCTTCGGGCAGACCTTCGATGACGTTCTCGGCCACCGTGCGTCCTGCGTCGAGGTCTTCACGGTACTGATCGATCATCGCGTTCGCCTCGCCCGCCGTCAGCACGCCTTCCTGTTCGAGCCGGTCGGCGTAGAGCTTGCGGGTGGTCGGCAACGACTTGATGGCCTTGTACATGAGCGGCTGCGTGACCGAGGGTTCGTCGGTCTCGTTGTGACCGTGACGGCGGTAGCAGACGAGGTCGATGACCACGTCCTTGCCGAAGCGCATGCGGAAATCGAAGGCGAGCTGCGTGACAAAGTACACCGCTTCAGGGTCGTCGCCGTTCACGTGAAGGATCGGCGCGTTGATCATCTTCGCAACGTCGGTGGCGTAGTAGGTGGAGCGCGAGTCGGCGACGTTGCTCGTGGTGAAGCCGATCTGGTTGTTCACCACGATGTGGATCGTGCCCTTGGTGGAAAAGCCCCGGGACTCCGCCATGTTGAAGGTTTCCATGACCACGCCCTGTCCGGCAAAGGCCGCATCGCCGTGAATGGCAATCGGAATGACCTTCTCGCCCTGCTTGTCGTTGTAGCGATCCTGACGTGAACGCACCGAGCCTTCCACCACCGGCGAGACGATTTCGAGGTGTGACGGATTGAAGGCAAGCGCGAGGTGCATGTGGGTGTTGCCGCCGGTGCGGATGTCGGAGCTGAAGCCCTGGTGGTATTTGACGTCACCCGAACGCAGGGCCTCGTTGCGCTGACCCTCGAATTCCTGGAAAAGGTTGGCGGGGCTCTTGCCGAGAATATTCACCAGCACGTTGAGGCGCCCGCGGTGCGCCATGCCGATGACCATGTCCCTGACGCCCGCGGCACTCGCACGCCGCACGATCTCGCTCATCACGATGATCAGACTCTCGCCACCTTCGAGCGAGAAGCGTTTCTGGCCGACGTAACGTGAACCGAGGTGCTTCTCCATGCTCTCGGCCGCGGTCACGCGCTGCAGCAGCCACTTGCGCTTTTCCGCATCGAGATCGGGCGTCGAGGCCGCGCGCTCGATTCGGTCCTTCAGCCATGTCTTGTGCTCGACGTCGTCGATGTACATGAATTCGTAGCCGATCGAACCACAGTAGCACTTCTCGAGATGCGCAATGATGTCGCGCAGCGATGCATGGTCGATGCCTTCGAGTTCGGGAGTGGCGAAGACCGTGTCGAGGTCGCTGTCGGTGAGCTTGTTCTCGTACATGCTGAGTTCGCGCAGCTCGGGGCGATTCTCGGTCGTGCCGAGCGGATCGATGTCGGCTCGCTTGTGGCCACGTACGCGGTAGGCATTGATGAGCTGGGTGACGTAGATCTGCTTGAGTTCCGCGTCGCCGCTGCCCGCGCTCGCGGTGACGCCGGCGGCAATACCCGCTGCCCCGCCCGCAAGACCGGCCGCCGCGGCGGCAAAGCCCGCCCGCCGGCCGTTCCTTGCCATGTCGAGAAACTGCTGCCGAACCCCCGACTGGGGCACTTCGGCTTCGTGATGCGTGCCCTGCGGCAGGCTCGAGAAGTATTCACGCCAGCCGTCGTCGACCGACGCCGGGTCGGCCAGCCAGGCTTCGTACTGGACCTCGAGCCAGTCCATGCTGCCGCCGGCGAGTGCCGAATGCTCCTGAAGGGCAGCCATGCCCGAGTGTTCTGCTGTGCCTGTCGAGTTGTCTGCGCTCATGCCGAAATCCCGTGATTGTTCTGTGGTGCCTGATTGATGGCCTGTGCCTGCTTCTGTTTCGTGCTCTTCGCGTTTTCGCGGTTCATGCAACGCTCTCAGCTCGGTAACTGCTCGCCGAGACCGTCGATGACCACGCGGGTGAACGCGTCGGTGTCCAGCGATCCGCCGATGTCGCGCGTGCTCTCGCCACGCTCGATCGCGCCGAGGAGGCTCATGCGCAGCGCATGACCGAGATCATGACGATCGATGTGATCGAGCAGCATGCCGAAGGCAAGCAGTACCGCTGACGGATTGGCGATGTTCCTGCCGGCGATGTCCGGCGCGGTGCCACCGGCGGGGTCGAACATGGCGATGTCGACCTCGTTGTTTTCGTCGAAGGAATAGTTGCCGCTTGCTCCCGTGCCGAGACTGCCGACGAGGCCCGAGGCCATGTCGGAAAGGAAGTCGCCGTATTCGTTCAGAACCAGCACCACCTCATAACGCGACGGGTCGATGATGATGCGGGCCAGCAGCGCATCGAAGAGTTCGGTGCGATGTTCGACGTCCGGAAACGCTTCACTCACTTCGGCCACCACTTCCTCGAAAAGTCCGTCGGTGACGCGCTGGATGGTGTGCTTCGAGGAACTCGTCATCGAGTAGTAGCCGTCGCTGTAGCGCATGCCCTTGCGGCGTGCGAGCTCGAAGGCGAACCTCGCCGCCTGCAGGCAGGGCTCGCGCTCGACCATGCGCAGGGACACCGCTGCATGCCTGCCGATGAGCTGACCGGGGTCGTCATAGGTACCGCCCGTCGCGACCCGCACGATGTGCAGATTGACGTCTTCCTTGAAGTTCGAATGAATGCCCTTGATGGAGATGGCGGGGCGATAGATGACACTGAAGTTCAGTCGCCGGCGAATGAGGGCGTTGGGGCTGCGCTTTCCCGTGACCGTGGGGTACTTCACGGCGAGACGCGTACTGCGCATCGATTCCTCGGCCTCGTCGATGGCGGCGTCACCGCGCCGCTCACGTGTCTCGAGACTCCAGTCGACGGGAAGGAATCGCAGATCGAGCGGCAGGGCATCGGCCACGGCGTGTACCGATGCGGCCAGTTCCGGCCCGATGCCGTCGCCCAGGAGTTCGGTAATCTCGATGCTGTCACTCAACTCGGCGTGCCCCCTTCGGCGCGTTTTCACGAATCCCGAACCGCGAACTTTACGACATTTCCCCGCCGCTTCCTACCGCGGATGAGTGAATCCGTCGATACAGGTCGTGCGCAACACCACGACAGAGTGGCCTCACTCTTCCTCGTCGTCGATGTAGTCATCGTCATTGCCACGCTCCCCGGCATCATCAGCGCCACCCTCGGCGATCACGTCGCGCCCAAAGCGTTCCGGATTGGCCCAGTACCTCGCGTTGAGCCAGGCGGGTGGCTGCTTGTAGTCGCTGAGGCGATACTCCCAGCATTCACCGGGCACCCCGCCGGACAATGCAGCAGGCAAGGCAAGACGCCTGAAGCCGAGAGAACGGAAGCGGTTGGCCATGGCCTCCGAGGCCGCGGCACAGGCCACCACGACACGCTCGGGGCAGCGCCGACAGAGCGCGCCGAGAATCTCGGTGGGTACCTCGTCAGCTGCCACCTCGAGCAGCAGGGCAACATCGCGTTCGGCCGTGTCCACGGCCAGGGCGGCGAGCCAGTCCTCCGTCGCATCGCCTGTCTGCCAGCGATGGATCGCGGGCGATGTGCCGACCTGCTCGGCAAGCCACGCCACCAGCGGCGACTCAGCCATGCTCGTCCTGCGCTGCTGCAAGGGCCGCTTTCTGGTCTGGCGTGGCTTCGGTCTGATACCGCGCCTTCCAGTCGCTGTAGGGCATGCCATAGACGCGCTCGCGTGCCGCTTCCACGCTCAGGTCGATACCCCGTGCCTCGGCCGCTTCGCGGTAATGGCGCGAAAGGCAGTTGCGGCAGAAACCCGCAAGGTTCATGAGGTCGATGTTCTGCACATCGCTGCGCTCGCGAAGATGTGCGAGCAGCGCGCGGAAGGCGTCGGCATCGAGCGCCTGGCGGGTGGCGGCATCGAGTTCATCGGTGTTGTTTACTGTACTCATGGCCCCAGCATACACTTGCCACGGCACCCTGCTGACCTTCTCCATGCTCGAAAACCCGTTCTTCGATCTGGTGCTCATCGCCCTGCCGATCGGCCTTGCCGTTCTCTGGTGGGACGGCAGCCGCAGCCGCGAACTCGCCATCGAACACGCAAGACGCGTCTGCCAACATCACGGTGTGCAACTGCTCGATCAGACGGTTGCGAGGGTACGCTCGCGCCTCGTACGCGACCACACCGGGCGCCGCCGCATCGAGCGGCTCTACCGCTTCGAGTTCAGCAGCGAAGGCGCCATCCGTGAGGGCGGCGAGGTATCGATGATCGGTCAGCAACTCCGCGACGTGACCCTGCCCTGGGTACGCGACGCGCACGGTAACCGCGTGTTTCTTCAATAGTGCATTCTTGCGCTAGACTCGAACCATTCCCCACTCGAATCCACACATCGGAACTGTCCCATGTCAGATTGCCCCTGCGGATCAGGTGCAGCACTTGCCGATTGCTGCCAGCGGTACATCAGCGGCGAGCAGAAGCCTGCCACCGCCGAAGCGCTGATGCGTGCACGTTACACGGCACACACCCTCGGCGCCATGTCCTACATCTTCGATACCCATCACCCGGCCACCCGCTCGGACATCGACGAGGCGGCCACCACGCGCTGGGCGAAGGAATCGGAATGGCTTGGCCTGGAGATTCTTGCCACCGATGCCGGCAGCGAAGACGACGCCACGGGGGCGGTCGAGTTTCGGGCACAATACCGTGATCCGGCGCGCAAGCGTCATTCACATCACGAGCGCGCACTGTTCGAGAAATACCACGGGCAATGGTATTTTCGAGATGCGGAAGTACCGGAGGTGCGCCAGTTCCGGCGCGACCAGCCCAAGCAGGGACGCAACGACCCCTGCGCCTGTGGCAGCGGGAAGAAATACAAGAAGTGCTGCGGAGCTGCCGTCTGACAGCACATACCCGGAGGCCCAACTTGGACAAACCCTGGCTCAAGCAGTATCCGCCCAACACCCCGCCGGAAATCGACCTCGACGTCTACTCATCGATTGCCGACATCTTCCACGAATCGGTCGAGAAGTACACGACCCTGACGGCCTACAGGAACATGGGCACGTCGATCACCTACGGCGAACTCGGCCGGCAGGCCGCGGCCTTCGGTGCCTGGTGCCTCTCCGAAGGCAAGCTCGAGAAGGGAGATCGCATCGCCATCATGATGCCGAACCTCCTCCAGTACCCGATCGCCGTGTTCGGTGCCCTGAGCGCAGGGCTTGTCGTGGTCAACACCAACCCGCTCTACACCGATCGCGAACTCGAGCACCAGCTCAGTGACTCGGGCGCCAGGGCCATCGTGGTCGTCGAGGCCTTCGCCCATACCCTCGCAGCCGTCATCGACCGTACCGAGGTTGAAACCGTCATCACCACGAAGATCGGCGACATGTTCCCCTTCCCGAAGTCCACGATCGTGAACTTCGTGACGCGCTACGTCAGGAAGATGGTGCCGCCATTCAGTCTCCCCGGAGCGGTGTCCTTCAGGAATGTGCTCGCGCGCGGCGCCGGCCTCACTCCGGTGCGCGTCGAACTGGACCATGATGACATCGCCTTCCTGCAGTACACGGGTGGCACCACGGGTGTGGCCAAGGGCGCGATGCTCTCGCACGGCAACCTCGTCGCGAACGTGATGCAGGCCACGGCCTGGATCTGTGGTGGCAGCAACGCTCCGCGGGAAGGTGGCGAAGTCATCATCACCGCGCTGCCGCTTTACCACATCTTCGCGCTGACCGCGAACTGCCTGACCTTCATGCGCCTCGGCGCCGACAACGTGCTCATCACCAATCCGCGCGACCTCCCCGGCTTCGTCAAGACACTCAAGCGCACGCGCTTCACGGCCATCACGGGCGTGAACACGCTCTTCAACGCGCTCATGCATACCGACGGCTTCACCGACATCGACTTCTCGCACATCAAGCTCGTGCTCGGTGGCGGCATGGCGGTACAGGAGTCAGTGGCGGCTCGCTGGAAGGAAATCACCGGCTCCACCCTCGTCGAAGCCTACGGACTGACCGAAACCAGCCCGGCAGCCTGCATGAACCCGCCGGACCTGCCCGAGTTCAACGGCTCCATCGGTCTGCCGATCTCGTCCACCGACGCGTCGATCCGCGACGAGAACAACCAGGCACTGGGCTTCAACGAGCCGGGCGAACTCTGCATCCGTGGCCCGCAGGTCATGAAAGGCTACTGGCAGCGACCGGAGGAAACCGCCGGCACCATCGATGCCGAGGGCTGGCTGCACACGGGCGACGTGGCCGAGATGGACGAGCAGGGCTTCGTGCGCATCGTCGATCGCCTCAAGGACATGATTCTCGTCTCGGGCTTCAACGTCTACCCGAACGAGGTCGAGAGCGTCATTGCAGCGATGCCCGGCGTGCTCGAGGTCGGCGCCATCGGGGTACCTGACGAATACTCGGGCGAGGCGGTCAAGGTGATCGTGGTGAAGAAGGACCCCGCGCTCACCGAAGAGGACATCAAGGCCTGGTGCAAGGAAGAACTCACCGGCTACAAGCGCCCCAGGATCATTCAGTTCGCCGACGAACTGCCGAAGACCAACGTCGGCAAGATCCTGCGGCGCGAATTGCGCGATGTCTGAGCCGAACGGCAGTCACGGCACCGGACACCATCACCTCGGCCGCGATTCATCACGCACTGCTTGCCATGCCGCAGCTGTCGGGTCAACGCATCGCGAAACCCCGGCTGTCGAGGAAGGATCGCATGTGCGGTCGTGATTCCTTGCCCACGAGCTTCTTCATCTCCTCGCTCCAGCGCGAGTCCTTCCTGCCGCCGGTGCGCGTGCGGTAGTAGTTCGCAAGCGCCTCGTCGTAGTCGGCAATGTGTGCATCGCGCGCGGATGCATCGTAGCGCTCCTGCATCAGCACGGCAGCGACAGGCAGCCTCGGTTTCACCTCGGGGTCCTGCGCCGGGTGCCCCAGGCAGAATCCGAACACGGGGTAGACCTGATCGGGAAGTGCCAGCAGTGCCGAGACCTTCGCCGGGTCGTTGCGGAGTCCACCGATGTAGCAGATGCCAAGCCCGAGCGATTCGGCGGCCACGGCCGCGTTCTGGGCGGCAAGCGCCACGTCGACGGTGGCGATGATGAAGTGCTCGGTCATGCCCGCTTCGAACTCGCCGCCCGCAAGCGCACAGGCGCGCCCGCTCCGTGCAAGATCGGCACACCACACCAGAAACACGGGCGCGCTTGCCACCCAGTTCTGCCCACCGGCAAGTTCGGCCATCGCCTGGCGCGTATCGGGGTTCGATACCTGAATGACCGTGCTTGCCTGGAGATTGCTGGAGGTGGCCGCCGCCTGGCCACAGGCCACGATGGCTTCCACCGTGTCCTGGGCGACCGGCTCATCGGTGAACTTGCGGATCGATCGATGACTCTGAAGCAGTGTCATGGTGTCATTCATGGTGTTTCACCCCTTGCCCTGTTTCGTGAACGTCGTTGCAGACTGCCATTGACGCAACCAGTGACACGTGAAAAAGCCGCGGCCACGGTTGCATTCTCCAACACCGTAGCCCAGATTGTCTCCCCATGTACCAGACACTGATTGACGCCGACACGCTTTGCGGAATGCTCGGACAGAATGTTGTCGTGCTCGACTGCCGCTTTTCGCTTGCCGACACCGAGGCCGGCCGGCTCGCCTGGCAGGAAAGCCATATTCCCGGCGCCCACTACGCCCATCTCGACGATGACCTGTCGGGCCCGATCGTGCCGGGTGAAACCGGGCGTCACCCGTTGCCCGAACGCGAGCGCCTGTCCGAGAAACTGCGCACCTGGGGCATCAGTCGCGATACCCAGGTGGTGGTTGCCGATGGCGGCAACGGCGCCATTGCGGCGCGCGCCTGGTGGCTGCTTCGCTGGCTCGGCCACGAGGCCGTGGCGGTGCTCGACGGCGGTTACGCGGCCTGGGAGAAGGCCGCTCTGCCGCTCTCCGGGGAACGGCCGGCAACGCCGATCGAAGGCAGCTTCACCCCCGGCGACCCCCTCGAGCACTGCATCACCATCGACGATGTCGACGCCGGCAGTTATGCACTCCTCGACGCACGCGAAGCACCACGCTACCGCGGTGAGCAGGAGCCGATCGATCCCGTGGCCGGCCACATCCCCGGTGCAGCCAACCTGCCCTTTACCGACAACCTGACCGAAGAAGGCCGCATGTTGCCGCCCGAGGTCCTGCGCCAGCGCTTCGGCACGGACAACATCAGGAGCAGGTTGCCCGCGGAATCGCGACGGAAACCGCTGGCGCACTACTGCGGTTCGGGCGTGACCGCCGCACACAACGTGCTGGCGATGCGCCACGCGGGTCTGGAACCGGGTGCGCTCTACGCCGGTTCCTTCAGCGAATGGATCACCCGCGATGGCGGACAACGCGAGGTGGCTCACCGGGTGCGTGAATGATGTCGGCGTGATACACCTGCCAGACGCGCTGTTCACGGCGTTCACGGAAACGTTCGAGCACTTCGGTATTCACGGTGAAGGCAAGTTCATCCCAGGGGATATCTTCCTCGTCGAACAGACGCACATCGAGTGATTCTTCACCCGTGGCAGCCTTGCCGCCCACGAGCCGGCCGTGGAAGAACAGGTGCACCTGATTGATGCGCGGCACGTTGTAGACGGCAAAGAGACGCAGGTTCTCGCAGCGCGCCCGTGCTTCTTCCCAGGCTTCGCGCTCGGCGCCTTCCACCGTGCTCTCACCGTTTTCCATGAACCCCGCCGGCACCGTCCAGAAGCCGAGTCGTGGCTCGATGGCCCGCTTCGCCAGCAGCACCTTGCCCTCCCACTCGAGCACGCAGCCGACGACGTTCCTCGGGTTCTCGTAGTGGATGTATTCACAGTTCGGACAGACCAGGCGTTCGCGGTTGTCACCCGCGGGCACTTCACGGCATGCACCGCTACCACAACGCGGGCAATAGCGCAGCTCGTCCATCAGACCTGCAGCCGCATCTCGATGAGCGAGCGCACCTTTTCGGGCAGCGGCGCGCTCCGGCCTTCGAGCACGTTCATCCACACGATCTTCGCGCTGCCGCGGGTAAAGAGCACATCACCCACACTGATGGCGTAGGTGCTGACGAAGGAACTCCGCCCCGGCGAATGCCCGCCCATGCGAACGGTAATGGTGGCAGGGTAGACGAGCGGGCGTACATACTCGGCGTGGTTGTCGACGATGACCATGCCATGACCATCATCCCTGTCATCGGGCTGTCGACCCGCCGCCACCTCGTCGGCACCGGGAACGAACACCGGATAGCCAAGCGACTCGAACCACTCCAGCCGCGTCTGCTCGAAGTAGCGGAAGTACATGATGTTGTTGACGTGGCCGAGCGCATCCATGTCGCCCCAGCGGAGCGGAATGTCGATACGGTAAAGCGGCTGGCCGTCGGGTTCTGTGGTGCTGGCGGTGGTGGACACGGCGCGGTCCTCTGCTTGAACGTCGTTGCAGAGAGTTTACTGCACACCGTATCCTGCGCCCGCCGTCGACGCGAGCCCGACCACTCCACTCAGAGCGGCGTGACCTCGTCGGCCTGCCAGCCCTTGTCGCCACGGCTGGCCACGTATTCGACCGGTTGCCCTTCGTTGAGCGATCGATAACCTTCACCGACTATGGAACGAAAGTGAACGAAAACGTCTTCGCCATCGGGGCTGACGATAAAACCATATCCCTTGGCGTTATCGAACCATTTGACGGTGCCCTTGATACGATCGGAATCTGACATGCAATGCTCCGGAAATCCAATTTCAACAGGCTCGGCTGGCCTGAATTAAACTGTTTCGAGCACACACATGGACACACATCAGGCGCACACATACCGGCCGCGGCCCGGCGTCAATGTCCGGACTGAGCTGCACGAAGTAACAGTGGGCGCAAAACTAGCATGCGACGCCAGACCTGGCAAAAGGTCGAGGCGACTTGAAAAACTTGTTCACGATTGATCAAGGCTCTTGCTGACGAGTTCGTACACGTCGCCGGAAAGCCCCTCACGGCCGATGATACGCTCGAGTTCGGCGTGCATCAGCGACGCATGTGGCTCGGCAAAACGCTGCCAGCGGCACAGGGGGGCAAGCAGGCCCGCCGCAGTCTGCGGATTCCGCTCATCGAGCGCCAGCACCTGATCGGCCAGCAGACGGTAGCCCCTTCCCGAACGCTCGTGAAAGCCCGTGGGATTGCCCGCGGCAAACACGCCAATCAGTGAACGGACCCGATTCGGGTTGCCGATGTCGAAGGCCGGATGCGCAAGCAGCGCCTCGACATCCTCGATCACATCGTCACGTTCGCTCGCCGCCTGCACCGCAAACCACTTGTCGACCACGAGCCGATTGTCCGACCAGCGCGCGAGAAAGGCATCCAGCGCCGACCGACGCAGGGATTCACTGCCCTGACAGAGCATCGTCAGTGCCTGGATGGTATCGGTCATGTTGTCGGCCCGGTCCCAGGCGGCCCGGGCCGTATCGCGCCAGCGATCCTCGGGCAGGGCAACGAGCAGACGCATGGCGGCACCGGCAAGGCGGCGTCGACCCATGGCGCGATCGCGCGCCTCGCCATCGAGCGCCGCCGAACCCTCGGGGGACGCAGACGCCACGGCATCACCCTCGGCGACTGACGAGTCACCCGACAGCACCAGCGATTCGAGTTCGGACTGGAACCTGGTGGCAATCGCTGCTGCCAGCTGCCGGCGCACTCGCTGCAGTGCCTGCACGTCAACCGCCTGGAGGCTGTCAGCAAGACTGTCGAAGGAAGGCAGGGTCATGAGCTCGGCGCTGAAGGCCGGATCGCGCTCGACATCGGCAAGCACCGCCTGGATGGCGTCGAGCAAGGCGGCCAGAGAGTCCTCCGCCTCAGACCGTTCATCGAGGGTTTCGAACACCACGCGTCCGGCGAGACGCATGCCCGCATCCCAGCGGTTGAAGCCATCGCTGTCGCGTGCGAGCAGGTTGGCAAGCGTCGCATTGTCGACCTCGTAGACGAGACGGACGGGCGCCGAGAAGTTTCGCAGAAACGAGACCAGCGGCCGCGACGGGAGATTCTCGAACACGAACATCTGTCGCTCCTTGCACAGGTCGAGGAGCGTGCCATGCGCGACCTGGCGTCCGATCTCGAGCGGCATGTCCGCGCCGGTCTCATCGAGCAGCGCGACCACGAGCGGAATGTGCAGCGCGGGCTTCTCGATCTGCCCCGGCGTCGGCGCGATCGACTGACGCACCTCGAGCGAGAGCGTGCGCGTGTCCGGATCGTAGTACTCGAGCACGCCCACGGTGGGTGTACCCGCCGTCGAATACCAGAGCCGGAATTGTTCGAGATCGACATCGGTCACTGCCTGCATGCAGTCGACGAAGGCATCGCAGGTGGTGGCTTCGCCATCATGACGCTCGACGTACAGCGCCATGCCACGCTGCCAGGCTTCTTCACCGAGGAGGGTGTGCAGCATGCGGATGACCTCGGCGCCTTTCTCGTACACCGTCACGGTGTAGAAGTTGTTGATCTCCATGTAGCTGTCGGGGCGGATCGGGTGCGCCATCGGACTGGCGTCTTCGGGAAACTGACGGTTCCGAAGCAGGCGCACGTCCTGAATGCGCTTTACCGTCGCCGAATTGAGGTCGGCCGAAAAGCACTGATCGCGAAACACCGTCAGCCCTTCCTTGAGACTCAACTGGAACCAGTCGCGGCAAGTGATGCGGTTGCCCGTCCAGTTGTGGAAATACTCGTGCGCGACCACCGACTCGATGCCGAGGAAGTCGCTGTCGGTGGCGCTTTCGGCATCGGCAAGCACGTAGCGCGAATTGAACACGTTCAGACCCTTGTTCTCCATCGCGCCCATGTTGAAGTCATCGACGGCGACGATCATGAAACGGTCGAGATCGTATTCGAAGCCATACACCTCTTCATCCCAGCGCATGGCTGCCTGCAGCGACCGCATGGCGAAATCACAGCGCGAGAGGTTGTGCGCCTGCACGTAGATCTGCAGCAGTACATCACGCCCCGAACGAGTACGGAATTCATCTTCGATGACCGCAAGGTCACCGGCAACCAGCGCGAAGAGATAGCTCGGTTTCGGAAAGGGGTCCGTCCAGTGCACGAGTGCCCGCCCGTTCTCCAGTGTTTCGTGGGAAACGAGGTTGCCATTCGAGAGCATCACGGGGCATTCGCCGGGGTCGGCCTCGATCGACACATCGAAAAGCGCGAGAATGTCCGGCCGGTCAAGATACCAGGTGATCTTCCTGAAGCCTTCTGCCTCGCATTGCGTACAGTAGTTGCCGCTCGAGCGGTAAAGCCCTTCGAGCGCGGTATTGGCCTCTGGATTGATGCGCGTGGTGATCGTGAGCGTGCATTCGGCAGGAAGCTCGCGGAGTTCGAGCACCGTGGCAGATTCCGTCATGCGCGAAGCCGGCATCGCTGCGCCATCGACCTCCACGTAAAGTGTTTCGAGGTTCGCACCGTCGAGTTTCAGTGGCGCCACGGCGGCAGCAACGGCATCGTTCGCCACATCGTCACTTGCCGTATCGTCACTCGCCGCACCGTCGCTCGCCGTATCGTCGCTCGCCGCACCGTCACTCGCGATGTCGGCAGACGCCGAGCTGACGGGTGTCTCGACAGGCTGAGCCGGAACTGCGCCCTCGCCCACATGTACGATCTGCAATTCACTTCTGACCTCGGTGGCCGTCGGATCGAGCCGGAAGTGCAGTTTGACGCGGCGGATCTGCCAGGGCGAGGGGCGGTAGTCGAGTCGCTCGATGGTACGCGGTTCGGTGTGACGCATGGCGGAAGTCTCGCTGTTCCTGTGAGTAGCGGCGCGTTCAAGGTTAAAGACCCGCATTGAAGGCACCGACACAGACCAAGGGTACCAGCCACGAATCCTCGCGCGTCAATGCCATCCTTCACCACCATTCGCATCGCCGCCCTGCTCGCGGCTCTGGCCGTGGTCGGCTTCATCGCCCTGCACCAGCACGTCTATACCCGCAACTGGAGCGACACCCTCGAGGTGGTGGTCTACCCCATCAACGGCGACGGTCACACGACCACGGCCGACTACATCGCGTCACTGAGCGACGAGGACTTCGAAATCATCGACCGCTGGGGGATACGCGAAGCCCAACGTCATGACCTTGATCTTTCCCGTCCCTTCATGGTGCGTCTCGGACCCGAAATACGCAACCACCCGCCGCTGCTTTCACCCGAGGCAACACCCGTCGATGTGCTCATCTGGGGCATCCGCTTCCGCTACTGGGCCTGGCGCAACACCCCGGACAAGGGCAGCCTGACGCGCGTGCGCATGTTCGTCATGTACGTCGAAGGCAGCGACGATCAGCCGTTGCAGCACTCACTCGGCATGAAGAAGGGTCTGATGGGGCTCGTGCATGCCTATGCCACCGACCGGCAGACATCGCAGAACAACATCGTCATCGCCCACGAGCTGCTGCACACCGTGGGTGCCACCGACAAGTACGGCATGGGCGGTACGCCGGTTTTCCCCGCGGGTTATGCCTACCCCACAAGGCAGCCGCTCTACCCGCAACGCAGCGCCGAGATCATGGCCGGACGCATCCCGACCTCGAAATCATCGGCCTACATGGCGGAAAGCCTGCGCAGCGTCATCATCAACGATTACACTGCCGAGGAAATCAACTGGCGTCAGACATCCGCTTCCGAGTGAACACCATTGTCGACTGGGTGCAGACCCACCCTGCCCTCGTGGGCGCCATCAGCGTCACGTCGCTGCTGCTGCTCGTGACCTCGGCGATGCTGATGCCCTGGCTGGTGTCGCGCCTGCCCACCAACTATCTGATCGAACAGAGCCGGCCTCGTTCCGAACGGCAGTCCCGGAGACCACTCGCGATGCTGGTGCTGCTGCTGCGCACCGTGATCGGGTTGTTTCTGGTGCTGCTCGGCATTGTCATGCTGATCACGCCCGGCCCCGGCATCGTCGCACTGCTGCTCGGCCTGACGCTGGTGGAGTTTCCGGGCAAGCATCACCTGCTCGTGCATGTCGCCTCCCGGCCCGGGGTCTTCAGCAGTCTGAACTGGATACGAGCGAGACACGGCCAGCCCCCCTTCGAACATCCGACCGAAGATTGACCGTCATCAGACTCCGGCCACGGCGGTATCAGGCGTGTGGGACTGTGTAGCCATGTGGTCATGATGCTCCGGTCCGGCATCGCCAGGCCTCATGACTCCATTCCGACAATCGCTGCCTTCATGACAGATTCTTAACCCGAGTGGGGCACCTGGCGACCAGCATAGGCAATCGCCCGGCTGACCTCTTCGACGTGTCGCATCCGCTCCAGCCAGGCCACGACATGCGCGAAGTCGGGGAGAGATCGCAACCAGGCTTCGCGCATGAAAACCACCGGAAAATGCGCGAAATCCGCGCGCATGGGTGATGTCCCGCCGAGAAAGTCAGCGGCCTTCACCGGCTCGAAACAGGCGGCGATGGAATTCAGCAGGCGACCCTGCAGAAACTCGACATTCTCGGCGTTGAAATCCATGTATTTCATCAAGCCGTTTTGAACGGCAATATCGGACAGAGCCGCACAAACGCTTGCATGATCCAGCGCGCACGCGTTGCTTTCGACCGGTATCAATTCGGGACGATCCCGCCGCAAGATGTGATCCAGAATCGCGCCGGACTGGCTCAGACGCAATTCAACGCCGGATACGGTATCGCGTTCAATGAGCGCCGGAACCGCGCCGACGGGGTTGATCGCAAGAAACACCGGCCGCTTGTGATCGCCCGCGGCAAGGTCCAGCTCATGTCTTTCGGCATCGATACGGCCCAGCTCAACGGCGATGGCCGCCCTCAGGCTGTTGCCTGAACGAGCGAAATACAATTTCCGTTCAATCATGTCATTCAGGCTCCTGCTGTTTACGTAATGATACAGTGGGCATCTTCAACGAGTGTTACGACAGATTTATCAGGACGGGTTCCGGAAAATGCCGCCGCCAGCGTTCTCTCGCGGTACCCGCGGAAGGAAGCAGCAGCCCGGAGTGACGAACCTCCATGATCGGATGGTGAACGACAAACCCGAGGTTCCGACCTTTGTGTACGATCTCTCGCTGCCGGGCGGCCCTTCGATCCGGCTGCGACCTGAACGAGAGCCACGCCGCGGCTGAACGAGCGGAAGGCAAGCATCCCGAAACCGTCATCAGACTCTGGCCACGGCGGCATCAGGCGTGTGGATTTGATGACTTGCCAGCGGTCTACACTACCCCGCATGCGTTTTTCAACGGCAAACCCTTTCCCGTCACGAACGCGCCTTCCCGCGTTCTTGCTGCGTACGGCCCTGCGTACGGCCCTGCGTACGGCCCTGCGTACGGCCCTGCGTACGGCCCTGCGTACAACAGCATTGTGCGCGACATTGTTCCTCATCATGGGTGGCCTAATCGCTGCCGCCAACGACACCTCTTCCGAGGAACAGAGTGCGGCATCACTCGGCGACGTCGAGAAGAGCATTGCCGAAACACGTGCCCAGCTCGACGCACTTGACCGCGACATGGCGGCCAACCGTGAACGCCGTGCCGAACTCGAACGCGCTGTTGCCCGCGCCGAGTCCCGGGCGGACGAGCGGCGCCTGCGCATCGAAGGGCTCGACAAGGACATCGCGGAATACGCGCAACGGCTAGCCACTCTGGAAGCACGCGTTGCCAGCGCCGAAGCCGGCGTGGATGCACGCAAGCGCCTTCTCGCCGACACCATCCGCCGAGTACACCAGCTCGACAGCAACAGCGGCCTGAAAGTGCTGCTCGGCCATGCCGACCCCGCCACGGCCGACCGCATCGCCGTCTACAGCGATCATCTCCTGCGTGCCCAGCAGGCGCTGATCGACAGTGAAATCGAGGCGCTCGCCGCCATCGATGCCGCACGTCTCGTCGCTGCGAAGGATCGCAACTGGCTCGAATACATCCGCAACAAGGCCTCGGCGCAGCGCGACGCGGTGGAAACCGAGCGTCGCAAGCACAGTCAGGCCCTCGGCGATGTCGACGCCAGACTTGAAACGCAGCAACGCACCGTCGCCGAACTCAAGGCCGACGAAGCACGTCTGCAGACGCTCTTCGACGAACTCAAGCACCTGGCCTCACGTCGCTCCGGCTATTTCGAACTCGGCAAGGGCAACTATCCGTTGCCGACCGAGGGGAAGATCACGGCGCACTTCGGTGATGTCAAATCCGTCGGCCGTGTGCGTTGGAAAGGCATGTTCATTGCGGCTCCACTTGCTCGGCCCGTGCGCGCCATCGCCGACGGCGAAGTGGTGCTGAGCCGCTTCATCGAGGGTTTCGGCATGACACTGTTCATTGACCACGGCGACAATTATCTGACACTGTACGGTGGCAACAGCCGCATCCTCGTGCAGGAAGGCGACTGGGTCAAAGGCGGCGCAGAGATTGCAACCGTTGGCAATTCCGGCGGTCAGAAGACGAGCGGCGTGTACCTCGAGATACGTCACGAATCCATGGCCATCGACCCATCGGACTGGCTTTTTGACGCAAAATCAACGCTGAGTGCGCAAAAATAGCCATGCTTGGCCGAAATACGTAGACTGAGCAGCATCAACACCGCTTTCGAACAGCCATCCTGGGCTCGTGCCCTTGATGAACAGGAGTCCGAATCCATGCAGCATGGCACTCGTACCTACACCCAGCTCCTCGTCGGCATCCTGCTCGGCGCCCTGCTTGCGCTCGGCTCGAGCGTGTTTGCCCAGCGTGGCGAACTGCCGATAGAACAGCTTCGCGCCTTCACCGACGTATTCTCGCGCATCAAGGCCGATTACGTCGAGGAAGTCACCGACGAGGAGCTGTTCGAACACGCCATCCGCGGCATGCTGAACGGGCTCGATCCACACTCGGCCTACCTTTCACCCGAAGAGTTCAACGACCTTCGCATCGGCACCACGGGTGAATTCGGCGGCCTCGGCATCGAGGTGGGCATGGAAGACGGCTTCGTGAAGGTGGTCGCCCCCATCGACGACACGCCCGCCGCTCGGGCCGGCATGCAGTCGGGCGACCTCATCATCCGTCTCGATGAAACACCGGTGAAGGGCCTGTCGCTCAACGAGGCAGTCAAGCTCATGCGCGGCAAGCCCGGCAGCAAGCTCATGCTCACGGTGATCCGCGAAGGCGAGGATGCCCCCCTCGAAATCGAGATCGAGCGCGACATCATCAAGGTACAGAGCGTCAAGAGCCGCATGCTCGACGAGCATTACGGTTACGTACGCATCTCGAACTTCCAGACCAAGACCTCGCGCGACCTCGTCAAATCCGTGCGCGAACTCCGCAAGGAAGCCACCGATGGCGAACTCGACGGGCTGATTCTCGATCTCAGGAACAACCCGGGTGGCGTGCTCTCGGGCGCCGTGGGCGTCTCCGATGCCTTCCTCGACGATGGACTCATCGTCTATACCGACGGGCGCGAAGCCGACTCCCAGCTCCGCTATCCCGCCACGTCGGGTGACGAGCTCGACGGCGCACCACTGGTGGTGCTCGTGAACGGCGGCTCGGCATCGGCTTCCGAAATCGTTGCTGGCGCCATGCAGGATCACGGTCGTGGCATCGTGCTCGGCACCAAGACCTTCGGCAAGGGCTCGGTACAGACCATCCAGGATCTCGCCACCGGCGGCGCCGTGAAGCTCACCACCAGCCGTTACTACACGCCGAACGGTCGTTCGATCCAGGCGCTCGGCATCGAACCCGACATCATCACCAAACCCGGCAGCTGGACCCGCCCCGACGACGAGGACTTCACCCCGTTGACCGAGTCGAGCCTGCGCGGCGCGCTCGGCAACGGCAACGAGGCCGAAACCTCCGACGACGCTGCCACCGAAGACTCCGCCACCGAGGATGCAGAAGCGAGCGAAGACCCGAACGATCTCATCTACGACGACTACCAGCTCTACGAGGCGCTGAACCTGCTCAAGGGGCTCAGCATCCTCGAGAAAGGCGACCGGCGCGCCGGTTGATTCAGTTCGGGCGTGGAGGCGCGTGATTGCGCCCGCGCCCGTCCTTCACGACTCGGCTCGGTCGATTGCCGCAGCCTCGAGTTCATCGGGGTCGAACACACGCCAGGCCAGCAGCAGCAACAGCAGCACCGGCACGGTCATCAGCGCCGTCAGCAGGAAGAAGTTCGAGTAGCCCATCGACTCGACCATCGAGCCCGAATAACCACCGAGAACCTTTGGCAGGAGGGTCATGAGCGAGCTGAAGATCGCGTACTGCACCGCCGTGAACCTGACGTTGGTCAGCGAGGAGAGGAAGGCGATGAAGGCGGCCGTTGCGAGCCCGGCCGAGAGATTGTCGGCACCGATCACGACGAAGAGCATCGGCAGACTCGCGTCGGATCCGGCCAGCAGCATGAAGAGAAGATTCGTCAGCGCCGAGAGCACCGCACCGAGAAAGAGGATCGGCATGACACCGAATGTCATCGCCATGAGCCCACCGACAAAGCCGCCGCTGATCGTCATCCAGAGGCCGAAGACCTTCGAGACACTCGCGATCTCTTCCTTGGTGTAGCCAATGTCCTGATAGAAGACGTTCGCGATGACCCCGAGAACGATGTCGGACACGCGATAGAAACCGACGATCAGCAACAGCAGGATCGCCAGCCCCTTGCCATGACGGCGGAAGAAATCGAACACCGGGTCAAGGTAGGCTTCGCGCACCATCCCGCCATCGACGGCCCCCACCAGCACCATGCCCCGGGCCGCCACCGCCGCCGCGCCGATGGCGAGCCCCAGACGGAACAATGCGGCAACGAAGCCGGCAAGCGCTTCGTTGCCCCAGGCGGCCACAAGACTCTCACCGAGCGCCCCGCTGATGCCGCCGATCATCCGGAACATCAGCACGAAGGCAAACACCGCCACCACGAAGGCGGCCAGGAAACGCAGATGGTCGCTCGTCCTGTGCTTCTCATCGATGTCGCGATAGCTCGCCGGTTCAGGGGCAAGGAGTGTCGTGACCACACCGACAAGCATCACGCTCGCCATGATCACGTAGGTCATGAACCAGGCCTTGTAGCTGTAGTGCTCGGCCGTCGAACCGAAGCCTGCGGCAAGAAACAGTGCGCCGGCGCCCGCCACCAGCATGCCGATGCGATACCCCGCCACGTAGGTCGAGGACATCATCGCCTGCAGATCGCTGGTTCCCGATTCGATACGGTAGGCGTCGATGACGATGTCCTGTGTCGCCGAGGAGAAACCGAGCGCCACGGCAGCCAGGGCCATGACGGTCAGGGCCGATGCGCCGCCTGCAGGATCAATCGAGGCCATCCAGAGAATCGAGGCCATGACGGCAAGTTGCGCCAGCAGCAGCCAGGCGCGTCGACGCCCGACCAACGTCGTCAGTACCGGCACGGGCAGTCGATCGACGAGCGGCGCCCAGATGAACTTGAAGGAATAACCAAGCGCGGCCCAACTGAAGAAGGTCACCGCGGATTTCTCGACGCCCGCCTCGCGCAACCACAGACTCAGGCTCGAGAAGATCAGCAGGATCGGCACCCCGGCCGAGAAGCCGAGGAACAGCATGATGGCGATTCTGTACCACCGCTCGACGGTAGTCAGCTCGGTACCCGACATCTCTGCCGATTCCGATGCCGCCGCATCACGCCGACCGCCTGCCTTCTCTGCGTTCATGGCCACTCCCGTTGGAGTGCAGTATAGAACGGAGGTGCCTCAGGCAGTCTTCCTGAGTATCTCGGGCCTGCCCTGGTGCCGGAGAAATGCGAGGAAATCGTCCGACGACATGGGTTTGCCGATCAGATACCCCTGTGCTTCATTGCAACCGAGCCCGGCCAGCGTGGTGAGTTGATCGTTGGTTTCCACCCCTTCGCCCACCACGCGCAGCGACAGTGCGTGCGCCATGTTGATCACGGACTCGACGATGGCCGCACTGCGCTCACCGGCCTGCATGTCCATGACGAAGGAGCGGTCGATCTTGATCGTGTCGAGCGGCAGATCGGCAAGGAGTGCGAGGGAAGTGTAGCCCGTGCCGAAATCGTCCATCGACACCACAAGGCCGCATTCACGCAGGGCCGCAATCGCGTTGATGGCCCGTTCACCCGTATCGATGACACTCGTTTCCGTGAGTTCGATTTCCAGATGATCCGGGTCGATGCCACGACGGCGTATCGGTTCCAGCACATATTCCACGAGTGCCGGTTCACGCAGCTGCACGGGAGAAATGTTGATCGAAACCTTCATGTGATGCCAGCCGAGTTCATGCCAGTGCTCGAGGTTGTCGAGCGAACGCTCGAGCACGAAGCGCGAAATCTCGTGGATGAGGCCGTTGGTTTCGGCAATGTGGATGAAATCGGGCGGCGGCACGTTGCCACGTTCGGGATGGTGCCAGCGCACAAGAGCTTCGGCACCGGTGATCACGCGCCGGTCGAGATCGAGTCTGGGCTGGAAGTGAACATCGAATTCACCACGCTCGAGCGCCCCGTGAAGGTCCGACTCGAGATCGATGTAGTCACGCGAACGCGTATCCATGATGTCACTGTCGAAGACGTGCGCGATCTTCTCCGGGATGAGAGCCGCTTCGGCGCACGCCTTGCTCGCTCGGTCGAGCAGCGCTTCCGAAGATCGCCCACCATGGGGGTAGAGCGCAACGCCGAGACAGGCACCGACATAGACATTCCTGCCCTGAACCCTGAATGGCGCCGCGAGGGTCTTTCGCAGGCGTGTGACCACGGACATCGCCTCGGTCACTTCGTGGAGATCGGTCAGCACGATGCCGAATCCATTGCTCGTGATACGCGAGAGCATGCATTCCTCGGCGAGATCGGTGACCACGTCGGTTCGCCGGAGCACATGTTGGAGACGATTGACGAGTTCCTTGATCATGACATCGCAGGCCTCGTGACCGAAGCCAGCAACAAGGTCGCGAAAGCCACTGACCTCCAGCGACAACACACCAACGCTGGTGCGCTGGCGCTCGGCACGGATGATCTCGTTGTCAAGACGCTGCAGGAACAAGGTGCGGGTGGGCACACCGGTCAGCGTATCGTACTGCTGCACCTGCGCCAGTTCCCGCGTGCGTTGCTCGAGCTCTTCTTCAAGCTCTGCGATACGGTCACGACTCTGCTCCAGCACGGTCGAACGTCCCCCTTCGCGCGTGTCTTTCGCAGCCTCGGATTCAGTCGCTGAAAGCTGCGCGTGCCACAGCGTCACCTGATCGCGTCCGTTTTCCTTGGAGTAGTAAAGCGCCTGGTCAGCTCGCTCGATCAGTTTGCGCGGATCATTCGTATTCCTGTCCAGCACTGATACGCCGATGCTGGTACTGAGTCGCTGCAGCGGCAGTTCGGGACTGCCGGCGAGCTTCCTTGTTTCACGACGTATGCGTTCGGCCGCATCCAGTGCATCGACGCCATCGAGCCCCGGCAGCACCATAACGAACTCTTCCCCACCATAGCGACCAACGAGATCACCCTCACGCGAATTGCGTCTGAGTACATCGGCAACCGCCTTGATGACATCATCGCCAACCGAATGGCCGAAGGTATCATTGATGCTCTTGAAGTGATCGATGTCGGCAATCAGACACGCCAGCGGCTGCTCCGTCACCTGGGCTTCGGCAATGAATTCGCCAAAACCATCCATGAGCGAGCGCCGGTTGGCGATACCGGTAAGCGGATCGCACGTGGCAAGAATCTCGAGCCTGGCGTTCTGTTCCGTGATCGCCTCGTTCGCCTCCCGCAGTCGCTCGAGAGTGGTTGCCAGTTCGCGATTCTTGTGTTCGATGGCCGTCATGTCATTGAAGGTCACGAGAACACCCTGCTTGCCTTCCTCCTGGCTGCCGATGCGTGCACAGGATGTCATCAGCAGTCGCTCGCCATCGCCCGCCGTGGCGAGGGTCAGCGGCTTGTCGGCAAGCTTGATGCCGGTATTGCCGGCAGTGTGCCACGGTGCCTGCCAGTCATCGTCATGCAGCCAGGGCCAGTCATCCAGGCTGGTACCGACCAGATCTTCGCCAACGGTGCCCACCATCTCGGCGGCCGTGAGGTTGGCCAGTACGATACGGCGATTCTCGTCGAGAATGACCACGCCTTCCGAAAAGAGGTTGAAAGCCGAGCTGATTCGGCCCGGCACCGCACGACCGGGATTGAGCTGCAGCAATACACGACTCAGGAACAGGGCAAAGAGAACGAGAGAGCTTCCCACCACGAATACGAAGAAGCGTATTTCCTCGACCAGCGCCCGGTCACCGGCAAACACGACCTGCACATGACCCCAGAGCTGATCCTGCTCGTAGATCGGCACGTTGATGCGCCCGGAAGTGGACTCGACCACCGTGTCATCAAGGCGCGCCAGCTCACCGAAGGCAGCAAGACGCTGGTTTTCACCACGGCGCAGTGAGACGGCCAGAACTTCGTCATTGCGCGTTACCATCGACTCGATCGAACGTTTGATCGCATCCGTATCATTCCGCTCGGCAAAGATCGACAACTGCACGGCCAGCGACTCCGCCAGCATCCTGCGCGCCGAATGAAGGTTCTGCAGGGGATCGCTCCGCAGTTCGAGAAACTCCGCCGTAAAGAGCACGCTCACGATCAGCAGACACAGGCTCAGGGCAAGCCGAAGCGCCTTCGCCCTCCACAGCGAAACGAAAATCCTGCCAGCTCCGAACACGCTAGGACGGTTCATCATCGTCTCCTCCCGAAATCACGGGAACAGGATCGATCGATTTCCACAAGGGCGATGTCGACAGCGCCGTTGCGACCAGCGAGCCACTGTTCAGAAGCCAGGTCACGAAACCCACGGTCAGCGAGACGCTGGCAATGGTGCCGACGCGCACGACCAGTTCGATGCGATCCGCCTGTGAGCGATGCGCCATCTCAATTTGCTCCTGTGCATCACTGATGGCCTGTATGGCATGCGGAGACAGCATCGACTGGAACAATTCCGTCTGCAGACCCAGATCATGAATGGCGCTGGAGAGATCAATGAGTTTCTCGGTATCGTGCACGAGCAGTTCGAGTACAAGTGCATGACCGCGGAGATGCACCTGAATGCCATTTGCGTTCGTTTCATCGCCATCGACAGCCTCGTCCCCCGTCGGGCGTGGCGGCATGCTGACGACACCCGCAGGACCGGATATGAACGAGTCGACCCCGCTATCCTGCGTGAATGCAGCAAGACCACCGCCACTGCTGTCGAAAGCGCCCGAAGCAGTGCCCGCAGAAGCACCCGTGGTCGAGGCGTCAATACCGGATTCGGTCACAAGATCGACACTACCGTTGCCCGTGCTCAACGAAGCAACATGGCTTTCGCTGCTCATTGACGACGTTTCGTTGTTCACCGAGCCTGATGTGTTCGCCGACCCTGATGTACCTGCCGACCCCGATGTGCCTGCCGACCCCGACGTACTCACGACAGGATCCGTGCCCGAATCACCACTGTCGACGGGGTTCGCACCTCCGTGGACAGGATCGGCAATCAGATGAACATGGAGTTCAGCCGTGGTCGACATGCCGTTCTTATCCCACACCTCGATGTCGAGCGTGTAAACCCCCTCACGCGCCACATCAGCGACACTGAGTTCACCACTGTGCTCATCGAGAATGAAGAGAGCGGCACCGGAGCCACCGACGATCTCGAAGCGCAAGGTATCACCCGTATCGGGATCACTCGCCTCGATCGCCCCGAGCGATTCACCACTGCCGGGCGTTCCGTTGAATTCGAGATCAAGCACCATGGGCGCTTCATTGACATCGGCCACTTCGATGGTCAACGACGAAGTCGTACCGGCCCCGTGTTCGTCGGTTGCCGATATCTGCACCTCGTAGCGCCCGTCCCTGTCAGCGTCCTGGGGCAATTCATGGTCGAGCGTGTCGACAACGATCAATTCCCCACTCAGAGCATCAATGGAGAAAAAGGCAGCGTCGGGTCCTGCCAGCGAATGGGTGACCCTGTCCCCTTCGACATCGGTGCTGCCTGCCGAAAGCACCGTTCCGACACGATTCTCGTCAAGCACCACGATCTCGGGCAAGATCAGTTCCGGAGCATCGTTGACTGCCGTCACCTCGATCGATACCGTGGACTCGGATCGGTTGCCATCTGCATCCACAACGGCATAGGAAAAAGTGTCACTGCCGTTGAAGTCGGCATCGGGCACGAATCGCCACAGTCCATCGCTGCCGATCGTCACGTTGCCGTGCAGAGGCCCGCGAACCAGCTCCGCATGCAGGGCGCCACCTTCAGGATCGCTGTCATTACCAAGAAGGGCAGTTTCCGGGTCGAGTGTCAGTGATTCGTCTTCGGCGGTGACGAGAGAATCAGGCCGCGCCACAGGTGCTTCGTCGACATCGGTAACGACAATCGTGAAACGCTCGGTCGAGATGGTGGCATCGGAAGACTGCGCCTGCACCTCGATCTGATGCGATGCCGCTGCTTCGTGGTCGAGCGCACCCGCTACTGTCACCACGCCCGTGGTCCCGTCGATCGCGAACAGGCCGTCCGCGTCATCGGTCAGGCTGTAGGTAACCGTGTCGCTGCCGTCGGGATCGCTGGCTGACGCCGTGATGCCGACCACCGTACCGATGGCAGCGTTCTCGGCCACGGTATCGGCAGTGCCATCACCGTCGGTAACTGCCGTGACGTCGAACTCATCCACGTCCTTGACCTGAATGATGAACACCCGGGTGGAAGTCGAGCCGTCCGATGACTGAGCCTCAACCTCGATCTGATGCGATGCCGCCGCTTCGTGATCGAGCGCACCGACCACCGTCACCACGCCCGTGGTCCCGTCGATCGCGAACAGGCCGTCCGCGTCATCGGTCAGGCTGTAGGCAACCGTGTCGCTGCCGTCGGGATCGATGGCAGACGCCGTGATGCCGACCACCGTGCCGATGTCGGCATTCTCGTTCACGGCATCCGATGCACCGTCACTGTCGGTAACTGCGGTGACGTCGAACTCATCCACGTCACCGACCTGGATGATGAACGTCTGCTTGGAGGTCGAGTCATCCGTTGACTGCGCCTGCACCTCGATCTGATGCGATGCGGCCGTCTCGTGATCGAGCGTACCGGCCACCGTCACCACGCCCGTATCGGCATCGATCGCGAACAGGCCGTCCGCGTCATCCGTCAGACTGTAGGCAACCGTGTCACCGGCATCGTTGTCCGTGGCGGACGCCGTGATGCCGACCAC
>PDPU01000014.1 GCA_002746645.1 Gammaproteobacteria bacterium
AAGCGCGACAGCATCAGGCAACTGCGGCGCCGAGCCAGCTGGGAGCCGGCATTCCTGCAAACGGCTCTCGCGGCGATGATTTAGATGAGGTGGCCCTGGGGTTGCAGCTAACCGAGGTTGCCAGCCGATCCGAAACAATGCCATGGTTTGCGCAGGACTGGCGCAAGCTCACTGCCGCCCGCGTTCACACCATCCGAGCATTGCCCCGGCGCACTCCCAGCACCAGCGCAAGCGCGCCAAGCAGGGCGAAGAAGGCGCCACCGCCCGAACCACCGCCTGCAACACTGCTTGTCACGGTTTCGCTGTTGTCGTCATTGCCTTCGGAGCGTTCCTGGCCGGTGGCGTTTTCGTCACTGCCGTCACTGACGTTGGCTGCGCCGACCAGGGGCTCGGTGCCGCTGACCTCGCCGTTTGTGGGGGTTGGGGGGGATTGCAGCACGCCACCGACCGAGCGATTGTTGCTGTCGTCGAGATCCATCGTGCGCGAGGTAATCGTCATGTCGAGTTCATCGAGCGCCGACTCGGGAGCATCCGCCAGCACGAGAAATTGCGAAATCTGATGTTCGACGAAGCTGTCGCGCTCGCAGTTGAGGGTTTCCGCCGAGGTGCGGCAGTCCCAGCCGGCGTTCTCGGAGATGGCCCGCCAACTATTGCCTTCGGGAAGGATGAGTGACAGCTTGAGGGTGTTGGCACCGAAGCTGCCACGGTTCTCGACGGTTACGGTGATCTCGAGTCCGTCGTCGGTGGGCGTGCCTGAAGGCGGTGCGAGCGCAAGGTCTGTCGCGTACATGCGATCGACCGACTCGGCATCCATATCGCTGAGCGCGATGCGCTGTCCAACCTGAGCGTCGATCCCGTCGGGCACGACGATGGTGGGCTCGTTGTTGACGCTGAAGAAGTACTCGCCATAGTGCATGATCGAGCCATAGTCGTAATCGCTGTAGGTGACCGCGACATCGGCGGTCTGGACCTCGAAGTTCAGGAGTTTCGATGGCCTGATGTTCTCCTCGAGCACGGTGATGTAGTTGTTGCGATCGGCGCGCGTGTGTTCGTGGTAAAGACCGATCGCGTGGCCGACTTCGTGGATCACACTGCCGAGCGGACAGGCTTCGGACACCATGATGGTCTGTTCGGGCTTGTCGGTCTGCATGCCCACGTAGGAGGCGCAGGACATGCTGTCGACGAAGCGCACGTAGTTCAGATACTGGCTCTCGTTCTCGGCGGTACGTTCGACGAACTTGATGCCGGTGTGGGACATCCAGTGCTCGATCGCCCCGTTGATGTTGTCACGCTGGCTCTGGCCGAGATTGCTGCCGTACACGAACGGCACCACGCCATCAGGCCAGTGCTGAATGGCGAGATAGGTGCCGAGGCCGCGCGTACCGTTCTCATTGATGGTCTGCTCGTCCTTGCCGATGTTGTTGCGGATCAGCGAGCGGTTGACGAGCTTGCCGTCGGCGTCGACGGCGCCGAGAACCATGTCGCCCTGCAGAATCGCCAACCCCTGCAGGATGGCATAGCGAAGACCGTTGGTTTCACCGAAGTCAGGCAGACTTTCGGTGAAGTCGTTCTGCAGTGCGGGGTCGGCGATGAATTCTTCGGGTTGCCAGCGAGGGGCAGCGTCCTGGGCCATGACGGCGGTGCTGCTCAGAACGGCGAGTCCGGTAGCGGCCAGTGCCGCCAGCGATCCGGTCACTGTGGTTGCACGTTTGCCGGCGTTCGTGCTGGAGCGCGTATCGGGATACGCGGGGGCGAGACAGGTGGCAGACGTGCTGTTGTCGAATCGTCGGCTGGTTTGCCGTTTCCCGTTCTCGTGTTGCATGGTCCGTTGGTCCGAAAGCTGATCGCACGCCCTGAGGGCGCGCTTGATAGCCTGTGTATCGGACACAAACGGGTTTCGTTTTCCTTTCGCGTAGTGTTGTGTGATGCAGCCGTGGCGAAAGCGTGAATTCCGCGAACCGCATCCCGCACGAAACGTGACGGGATGCGGATGATGCGCCGCGATGCTAGTTCAGCGTTTCAGCTCGCCCCGCGCGCGAACCATCGGCCGAGAGGGCACGTATCGCGACCACGGGCGCCGTGCTCGAGCCCTGCCAGGCGGTGAAGTTGCTGCCATCGCTGCTGACTTCGAGTGGCAGCCCGGGCAACGCGAGGTTCAGCTCCAGCGCGCCGCTGGCACTCGAGGCGCCGGGCACCGGGATGCGGTAGCCGACACCGGCAGCGTCGAGCTTCGGCAATTCCTTGCGCACCAGCGCCTGGGTGAAGAGCGCGAAGTCGCGCGCGAGCGTGGCATCATCAACGAAGTTCGTGCTCTCGGAGAAGCTGCGCCCGGCAACACCGTCGAGTTCCCAGTCGGCACGGTGCCAGGCGCGCTCGGCCAGCGCGATCATGCGCGGATAGAGCATGAATTCGAGCTGCTCGCGGGTGCGCACGGTTTCACTCCAGAGTTGCCCCTGCATGCCGTGGAAGCCGGGGTCTGCCACGCCGGTGGTCGCACTCCAGCCACTGCCGTCGCGGTTCAGCGAGGTTTCGGCGTTCTGCGCGAGGTTCTCGGGTGCGAAGCTGAACACCTTCTTCGTGTCGGTGTAGCGTGCCGCCCAGTAGTAACCACGCTCCAGCGGATTCACTTCCTGCGGGAAGTCGAAGTAGAGGAAGTCGGGTGTCGCCACCACGACCTCGTAGCCGCGGTTCACGAAGCCGTCGATGTTGTCGACGCCGCCAGCGGAAACCGATTCCCAGAATCCGACGCCGGCGCGTGCCGTGGCAAGGTCGCTCGCGGGCATGTCGTCATAGATATCCTGGAAAGCGTAGAGTGCATCGATGCCGGCATTGTTCACGCTGTCGGCCACCTCACGCACGAACCAGAGCTGGATGTCGTCGCGCGAGTTCAGGGCTGCGTTCGACGCGATCAGGCTCTGGCAGGCCGGTGAACGCTCCCAGGGCAGATCCCAGTCGGCGATGGTGACGTCGCCGCGCCAGGCGACGCGGTCGGATGCATTGACATCCTGAAAGCCGTTGCCACGGAACACGTTGCGAGCTTCATCGCCGCCCATGTGCCAGATCGGCAGCGGTGCACCAGCTTCGTCGTACATTGCCTTGACGTCGGCCATCACGGTCTCGATGAAGCTCCGTGTGCCGGGTACGCAGGGGTTGAGGATGCCGTCGTCGTAGTGCTGGATGGTCAGGTAGCGCGAAGTGTCCTCGGGATCGTCGATGCGCACGTTCGTGTCGTTGACATTGCCGAGATTCGCTGCTCGGGCACGCATGGCAATGACCGCTGCGCGCGAGTGTGCGGGCATGTCGAACTCGGGAAGGATGACCACATGGCGTGCCGTGGCGTACTGCAGGATCGCGACGAAATCGGCGCGCGAGAGAAAGCCCGTACCGGCATTGTCGGCGTTCGGGCCGGAACCGAGTTGTGGCATCAGCGAGGCCGCTTCGCTCACGTTGCCGTCGGCGTCAAGGCGAAACTCACGGCGTGCACCCACGTCGGTGAGTTCGGGCAGCGACGGAATCTGCAGGCGCCAGCCTTCGTCATCGGCGAGGTGGAGGTGCAGACGGTTGAGTTTCCAGGCTGACATGTTGTCGATCAGGCTCTCGATCGAGGCACGGTCGTGAAAGTTCCGCGCGATGTCGAGGTGCATGCCGCGGAAGCCGAAGCGCGGGCTGTCCTCGATGCTGACTAGGGGAATCGTGCCGACACCCGGCTCGACGAGGGCGAGGAGTGACTGTGCGGCATGAAAGAGCGCTTCGTCATCGGCGCCGGCGAGGGTGATGCCGCCGGCAGTCACGTCAAGGGTGTAGCTGCCGGCCGGCAGGGCGCTGTCGATGCCACCGGCAAGCGCCACGCCGGCGCCGGTGTTCATGAAGCGCTGCTGGCGCGCCGTCAGCGCCTCGATGGAAGCCGGTGCGAGTGGCAGCGATGCGAACGAGAAGCCGCCGCTGATGTCGAGCGAGCCCGTACCCACGGTGATCGAGCGCGGGCTGGGAATGATGCGTGCCTGAATTTCGCGCTCGGTCAGGCTGTTGACGGCACCGACCACCGAGGCATTCGCGGTGAAGCGGTTGCTTGCGTCGGCAATCTGCGAGGGCTCGCCCATGTAGGCGTAGCGGTTGTCGCCGCTTACCGGCATGGCGAAGTCACCGTTGTTCTCGTCGGTGTCGGTGTTCGGCAGGAGCGTGACGTTGCCGTTCGCGTCGACCAGCCAGGCGCGCGGCATGAAATCGGAGTCCTGCAGGTAGTTGAACTCGGTAACCATGGCGATGGTGTCGAGTCCGTCATCGACGCCGTCGAAGTCTGCCGCCGGTTCGAGCACGTTGAGGTCGCCGTTCACATGCGAGACGGTGTATTCATCGCTGTCGACGCGGAGCACGCGGCGGATGTTGTGGAAGTAGATCTTCCAGCCGCCCTGCGAGAGCGCACCGTTCTGGTCCTTGAGGTGGAGGTTGCTGATGCTGCAGGAGGCGTATTCGGCGCCGAGGCTCTGGCAGGACTCTGCCATGCCGGCGAAGGCGTCACCGCCGTGGTTGTCGACGACTTCCTGCATGATGGCCAGGGGTTCGCCGCGCGCCGCGAGTGCGTTGCGGCCGGCCGCGCTGTCGAAACTCGTGCCCACGGGATCGGCCGCATTCACGGGTACCGGTGTGGTGCCGTGGCCAAGGCCTGCCGCGATGGCGCCACCCGTGCCGCCGCCGGTCGAACCGGTGGTGTCACCCGTGCCGCCAGCCGTGGAACCCGATGTGGTACCCGATGTGTCGGACGTGGTGTCGTCATCGTTGTCGCTACTCGAGCAGGCGCCGAGAAGCGTGCCGCCGGCGATCGTGAAGGCGAGGAGCGAGGATCTGAGGAGGGCGCCGGGCGCCATTGTGTGGGAATCGGGCATCGTGGAAGTTTACGAGAGAGCGAATTCGTGCGGACAGAACTCTGATTATGCCGTGCTTCCCGTTTGAAAATGCCGCATGATGAGGTAATTTTCCACACTTTCATTGCGAACCATTACCCTGAAACGGGTTCACGGAACCCGGCAGAAACCAGGAACAAGGAGAACAACCCCCCTCATGAGCACATCGGCAAACGCCCCCTGGACCGAACCCATGCCCGAGTCTCAGTTCGAGACCATGCGCAGCATTCTCGCTGCCCCAAGCCCTGTCGGGCTGGAATCGGCCATGACCATCGGCGTCCTGAAACCCTTTTTCGAGTCCTTCATGCCCGATGGCTGGGCCATGCACCGCTTCGTCGGCAACGCCGGTGTGGTCTGGGATTCACACCCGGGTGAGGATGATCGTTTCAGCGTCATGCTCGTCGGTCACGCCGACAAGATCCGCATGCAGGTCAGGAAGATCGGCAGCGACGGCAAGATCTGGGTCAACAGCGATTCCTTTCTGCCCTGCACCCTGATCGGGCATGAAGTCACGGTGTTCAGCGAAAACCCGGATGAGCCCGGGCAGTACCGTGCGCTCACCGGCGGCACCATCGAAGCCCTCGGTGCCATCCACTTCTCCGAGAATGCGCATCGCACCGGGGATCGCGGCATCAAGCCCAGGCAGCTCTATCTCGACCTGCAGATCTGGGGCGAGAACAAGGCCGATCAGGTCAGGCGCCTCGGCCTGAAGCCCGGTGACTCGATTCTCCTCAACCGGCCCATCAGACGCGGTTTCAGTCCGAACACCTTCTACGGTGCCTATCTCGACAACGGCCTCGGCTCCTTCGTCACGGCCGAAGTTGCCAGGCTCATCGTCGAGGCGGGCGATACGCAGAATATCCGTGTGCTCTACGCCATTGCCTCGCACGAGGAAATCGGACGCTTCGGCAGTCGCGTACTGGCAGGCTGCTTCAAGCCGGACGTGCTGATCGGCGTCGACGTCAACCACGACTACGTGGCAGCCCCGGGCATCGGTGACCGGAACATGCAACCGCTCGAGATGGGCAAGGGCTTCACGCTGACCACGGGAGCAATCGTCAGCGAAACGCTGAACGGTTTCATCAAGGCCGCGGCAAAGGCCAACGGCATCCCGATGCAGATCGACGTATCGGGGCGTGACACGGGTACCGACGGCATGGCTGCCGTGCTGGCCAGCGTCGACAGCGCTGCAACATCGGTAGGCTTCCCGACGCGCAACATGCACACGATCTCGGAGTCAGGGCATACCGGCGACGTGCTGGCTGCCATACACGTGCTGAAGGAAACCCTGCTCGCGATGGATGCGACCGAGAATCTCGCGGATGTGTTCCGTGACAGGCATCCGCGCCTCGACGAAGCGACACCGATCACCCATCAGGGTTTCGACAAGCTCGAAGAGAAGCCATGACCGGACAAGCCGACGCGGCCTGAGCCGAGGCCGCGGATGCTGCCTTGTCAGCGTTCGCTGATCAGCGATTCCAGCGCTTCGGGTGCCAGCGGCGCGCTGTGTGCACCCACGAATGCGCCTTGCGCATCGAAGAGCAGGTAGGTGGGCGTGGCGCGGAAGGTCTTGCCGCCGGTGACTTCCTCGAACTGCCGGTGGAACACGTCATCGAGTGCGACGTAGTTCGGAAAGTCGAGCTGGCCGCTGGCGACGCGTTCGGCGATGGCGCTCTTCTGCGACGGTCCGTCGAGCGCGAGGCCGATGACGTTGATGTGGCCGGCCTTGCCATGCTCGCGGTAGAAGGCGTTGAGCATCGGTTTCTGCGATTCGCACGATACACAACTCAGCGACCAGATGAAGACCAGTGACGGTCTGCCTTCGTTCAGTTCGGTGAGTAGGTCGCGCCGCTCGCCTTCAAGTGTTTCGACCTGCCAGGCGGCAGCCGGTGTGCTGATCAGCACGGCGGAGAGTGTCAGCAGACAGAAGAGCCTGCGGGTGATGCTGCGAAGTTCGGTGAGGGTGTTCATGCGAGGTTTGTCGCTCGTTTCCCGATTGGTGTCGAGTGTAACTCGCCGGGTGCCGGAAAATTGGCAAGTGCCCGGCGGAAACAGCGAAACACCGATGAATCAGGAGGTATTCTGCAAGGTTTGGTTGGCCGGCACCTGATTCTGGTTGGCCGGCATTGAATGAGTATGGTATCCCCGACAGGATTCGAACCTGTGACCTTTCGCTTCGTACCACCATGGCTTTCGCCACCGCGCCGGTGCGCGTTCGTGGTCTGGACTTTCTCTTCACCGGTCGATCGTTGTTGCGGCCGAGCCGGTGCTGCCCGTCAAGTCTCTGCACCTTCCGCACGAGCGCCGCATGCGCTTGTGGGCTTGGCTCAGGATTCCCACCAGCCTGACCTCGAGAGCCGCCGCAAGGCGGTTGACGCAAGGTGGCGCTGCTGAGGGTTCCCTGAATTTGAGCAGATTCACACGGAGAGTTTCCTCGCCCGGTGCCCGGATGCCGTTCAGGAGGCGAATGCTCTATCCAGCTGAGCTACGGGGACACGCGCTTCAGTGTAGCAAACTGCTCGGGCAACCGCTGCTTTGCAACGAGTTCGACGAGACGCCGATCGAGCCAGCGGCCCTCGAGCGACAGTGAATCGATGAAGCCCACGTGCCCGCCGTAATCGGAGAGTTCGAGCACGGTGTCCGGGGCGAGTTCCTCGGCGGTGGGAATGATCGCGGGCGTGAAGAAGGGGTCGTCGCGGGCGCAGAGAACGGTCAGCGGTATGCGAACCTGCGGCAGGAACTGGCGCGCGCTCGCCTGCGTGTAGTAGTCCCGTGCACTGTCGAAGCCGTGCAGCGGCGCGGTCAGTTGCTCGTCGATGGCCAGGAAACTGCCGTGCGCCTGGGGTGTCGCGGGCGGAAGCTCGAGTTCGGGGTAGCGGGTGCGCTTGATTTCATGCTGCGCGCGCATCCGCCGTGCGAGGTAGGCTTGGTAGCCGCGTGCAAGACCGCGATTCATTCTCGCCGCCCCTTCGGCGATGACCAGCGGCGGGCACACCGACACGGCGCTCGTCAGAGGGGTGTCTGCGCCCTGTTCGCCGAGGTACTTGATCAGCGCATTGCCGCCGAGCGAGTACCCGATGGCGTGCAGCGGCGTGTCCGGATGTTCCCCGGCGAGCCTGTCGATGAACCAGCGCATGTCTTCGGTAGCGCCGGCGTGGTAGCTGTGGGCGAGGCGATTGGGCTCACCGCTGCAACCACGAAAGTGCATGAAGGCCACGCGAAAGCCTGCCGCATCGAGCGCATGGAAGGCGCCGCGGATGTAGCTGCTGTCGGTGCTGCCGGCAAGGCCATGGAAGATCGCCACGATGTCGCCCGTGCCGCCGGTGTCGAAGGTCGGGCTGAAGGCAAGATCGAGGAAGTCGCTGTCGTCGAGTTCGACGCGCTCGCGAATCATCGCTGCGGCGGGCGGCATGTGCCATCTGGCGCCGAGTATCGTCTGCAGATGCGGGTTGCGTAACCACGAAGGCGGACTAAATTCACTGGGTATTATCATGTTCCTGTCCCTGCATGCTGCGAGATCCGGTGTGCCTGTCGGCCTGACACGGGCCGGTGCACATGCCGGGCTGGCCGCTCACCTGTTGCTGTGCTGATCGATGCGTTTTCTGGTTGCCAATGATGATGGATACCTCTCCCCCGGGATTCATGCCCTCAAGCAGGCCATGGGGGAACTCGGCGAGTCGGTGATCGTGGCGCCGGATCGGAACCGGAGCGGTGCCAGCAATTCACTGACGCTCTCGCATCCGGTGCATGTACGCCGGCACGAACACGAGGTGTACTCGGTGGAAGGTACACCGACCGACTGTGTGAACATTGCCTTGAGTGGCCTCCTCGACAACGAGCCCGACATGGTGGTGAGCGGTATCAATGACGCGCCGAACATGGGCGATGATGTACTCTATTCGGGAACCGTTGCTGCTGCCATCGAAGGACGCAGCCTCGGACATCCGGCCATTGCAGTGTCGATGGCCAGCCATCAGCCCAGGCACTATCATACCGCCGCGCGTGTTACCCGCCGCATCGTCGAGGGGCTCATGCACCATCCGCTACCCGCCGACACCATCCTCAACATCAACGTGCCGGATCTGCCCGAGATCGAGCTCAAGGGCATCCGAGCGACGCGTCTCGGCATACGTCATCCGTCGCAGAACGCGATCTCGCTGACGAGTCCGCGCGGCGAAACTCTCTACTGGATCGGGCCCGCGGGCGAGATTGCCGACGAAGGGGCCGGCACTGATTTCGGTGCCGTGAACGAAGGCTACGTATCGGTGACACCCTTGCATATCGATCTCACTCGCCACGACACCATCGGCTCGCTCGAAAGCTGGCTCGGGGAGGCTCTGTGAACGTCACGGCTGACACCATTCGCGGCATCGGGTTCACGTCGGAACGCACGCGCCGCCGCATGTGCGAACGTCTCGCCGAGCGCGGTATCAAGAACCCTGCGGTGCTCGACACCTTGATGCGTGTGCCACGGCATCTCTTCGTCGACGAGGCCATTGCCACACGTGCCTACGAGGATGTCGCCTTGCCGATCGGCGAAGGCCAGACCATTTCGCAGCCCTTCGTGGTGGCGCGCATGACCGAACTGCTGCTTGCCGACGGACCGAAGCAACGGGTGCTGGAGGTCGGCACGGGCTCGGGCTATCAGGCGGCGGTGCTTGCCGAACTGGTCGATGTGGTGTTCACGGTCGAACGCATTCAGAGTCTGTACCTCAAGGCAAAGGCGCGTTTTCGCGCGCTCGACTACCGCAACGTCAATGTCCGTCACAGTGACGGCAGCTGGGGTTGGCGCTCGCAGGGGCCCTTCGACGGCATCGTCGTGACCGCGGCGCCCGAGCATCTCCCCGACGCGCTCTTCGAGCAGCTTGCACCGGGGGGCACGATCGTGGCGCCTGTCGGCAGTCAGTACGGCAATCAGCAACTCACGGTCATCACGCATACGGCCGCAGGTTTCATCGAGACGCGCTCGCTCGACGTGAGATTCGTACCGTTTCTCTCGGGCAAGCACTGAGTTCTCGCAAAAGAAAAATATCTGACTAGACTCCTGTGACAGGAGTGTCATCGACGGCCAGGGTCCAGAGAGATCAGGTGCGCCGGTGTCGTCATTTGATTTCAGGGTGGGTGGTGTTGACGATGAAAGAATGGATGTCGGGCAGGCTGGGATCTGCCAGCGCGTCGAGCGCCGTGTTCGTGCTGTCGCTGGTGGCGAGTGCCTGTACGTCGATCTCGATTCCAGAGGTGGAAGACCGGCTGCAGACCATTCAGTTTCATCCCAACATGTATGTGGTGCAGGCCGGTGACACCATGGCCGCGATTGCCTTTCGCTACAACATGCCTGCCGAGCAACTGGCGACACTGAATCCCGAGGTGGCCGGTGGCTCGTTGATTCCCGGTCAGCGATTGAACGTGCGCCCGGGTACCGAGCTTTCCCGTGCGGTGCGCGAGGGAGGCATGCTCGACCGGACGGCGGTTGCGCGGCGTCGGAACCGGGAAGCATCCGTGCCTGCTGCCTATCCGGCGGTCGCGCAGGAACCCGTCGAGACAGAACGCGTGATCACCCGGGCGGCCCCCGGGCAGAGCGCGATGCAAACGACAACTCTGCGGGATGCCGATCGTCCGGCTGCCGAGGGGGGCGAACAGGGGCAGGTCGACACTGCGGCAGCCGAAGCAGCAGCACTGTTTCCGCGGAACGCCGAGCAATACAACGAAGGTGTCAGCGGTGACGAGGCGAACGAGACGGTGATTGCCGAGGAACGATTCGCCGGACCGCCGTCGATCCTGTCGGAGCGGCCGATGACGATCGTGCCGGCCAGTGGCAAGGGCATCGAACTCGCGCCGACCACGACTGGCTCTGGAGACCTTGTGGTCGAAGAAGTGGCCGTGGCGACAGGCGATTCGCAGGCCATGCCTCCTCTGCGATCGGGTGTGCAGATCGTCGCGGCAGCTCCTGATGCCGCGCTCGCCAATCATGTCTCGCCCGTGCCCGCCAATCATGCTTCGCCCGCACCCGACAATGACGCCACGCAGGCCGATCCCGATGCCGATCTTGCCACGGGCACCTGGCCCTGGCCGCTGGATGGGCAGGTGGCGCGTGGCTTCTATCCGAATGCAAGGACGGTCACGGGCATCGGCATCGCCGGTGTGCCCGGTCAGAACGTGCACGTTACTGCGGCAGGGGTCGTCGAGTATGTCGGCAAGGACATGAGTGGTGCGGGCAACCTCGTGATCGTTCGGCATCCGGGAGATCTTCTCACCGAGTACTCGCACGTGGACGAACTTTTCGTGGCTCGCGGCGAAACGGTTCAGGCCAGGGATCCCATTGCTACCCTGGGCGCCAACGAGCAGCAGCAGTCGATTCTCGATTACAGCGTCAGTCGCAACGGGGTGTCGCTGAATCCGATGCACTATCTGATCAGTCGCTGAGCAGCCGACAGGCAGGAAAAGGGCAGGGAAAGCTGGTTGTTGTCGAGCAGAGTACGGCGGGTGCCGTCAGGGCCGAGCCACTTTCTGTCTGCCGACACGACGCCCGGAGCGCTGGAAGTCCGGTGCATGCATATCAACATCAACAAGTGTTAAAGTTAAGACACTTTCGAGGTTAGACAGATAAGTTGCAGTAATATATCGAAAAACAAGATCGGCTCATGGGTCATGCAAGGACCAGGGCAAAGCCGGCCTTCATTGTGTTCATCTCACTTGAACGATCACATATTCAAGAGCTAGAGAGTAATGACTCAACATTGGGGTAACTTCACGATGCAGTCCGAACCGCGTTCGGGCTGGAACCGGCAGAGCATCAGCCCGGCGCGCGAAGGCGCGAACGGTGCCGATGGCAACGAAGAGCAGATAGCGCCGAGCAAACTGCGCGATGCCAGCAAGCGTGACATGGATGCGACGCGTCTCTACCTCAGGGAAATCGAACACTCGGAGCTGCTGACGGCTGACGAGGAGAAACACTATACACGACTGGCCCAGGCCGGTTGCCGGAAGTCGCGTGACAAGATGATCGAATGCAACCTTCGCCTCGTGGTGAAGATTGCGCGTCGCTACATGAACCGTGGGCTTGCGCTCCTCGATCTCATCGAAGAAGGCAACCTCGGCCTCATTCACTCGGTCGAAAAGTTCGACCCCGAGCGTGGCTTCCGCTTTTCCACCTACGCAACCTGGTGGATTCGCCAGACCATCGAGCGCGGGCTCATGAACCAGACGCGTACCATTCGTCTGCCGATTCATGTGGTGAAGGAGATGAACGTCTACATCAAGGCCGAGCGACGTCTGCAGCAGACGCTCGATCGTGAGCCCACCCCCGAAGACATCGCGACGCTCACCGAGCGCCCGGTCGCAGACGTGATTCGCCTGCTCGGTCTGCGCGATCGTGTGACGTCGGTGGATGTGGCCATCGGCAAGGACGGCGAGCGCCCGCTCCTCGACATCATTCCCGATGAAAACAACGTCGATCCTTCCGAAGCCCTGCAGGACGAAACCGTCAACGCCAACATCAACGCGTGGCTGCAGAAACTCGAGACCAAGCAGCGCGAAGTGCTGGTGCGTCGTTTCGGACTCGAAGGTCATGAGAAGGCAACGCTCGAGGAAGTCGGGCGTGAGCTTGGTGTGACGCGCGAGCGTGTGCGTCAGATTCAGATGGATGGTTTGAAGAAGCTGCGACGGGTGCTTGAAGGCAGCGGCTATACGGCCGAAAATCTGTTCATGGCCTGAAGTTCGTCAGGAGTGGCTTCTCCTGCCTGAACAGAGGGTTGGTATCACCATCGGGGCCCGATATGGGAACCCGGAACCGATACCCATGGTCCGGAACCGGGAGCCACTGCGTAAGCCGGATGACGAAGGGTGGCCCTTGGGCCACCCTTCGATCCTTTCGCTGGACCTGTATCAGGTAAAGAAGAAATAGGTCGATACCACGATGGCGACGATGGCGCCGCCAAACGGAATTGCCAGCGGCCAGGGTGTCATGTCGACGGCATAGCTTTCGTGCGGCACGTAGGGATTCTCCATCGGCCGCGTCTTGCCGATGAACAGCATGATGCAGATGTTCAGCACGAAGAGCGTTGCCATCACGTGCAGGAAGTGCGGATAGCTGTCGGCGCCGATGATCGGCTTCAGCACGAACTGACTGATGATGTACAGGCCGACGCCCGAGGCGAGACCGATCTTCGCGGCGACAGGCGGCACGTCACGCGTGAAGATGCCCACGAGGATGATGGTCAGGATCGGAATCGAGTAGCAACCGTTCACTTCCTGCAGGTAGCCGAAGAGGCCTTGCGGCGCATTGGCGATGAAGGGCGCGATGGTCATGGCAGCGAGTGCCAGCACGGTGCCGAACTTCTTGCCCGCCAGAACCGTTTCCGAATCGCTTGCATCCTTCTTGAAGTACTGCCGGTAGATATCCACGCCGAACAGTGTGACGGAGCTGTTGAGTGCCGAGTTGAATGAACTCAGGATGGCGCCGAACAGTACTGCGGCGAAAAAGCCTCGCAAGGGAAAGGGCAGCACCTCTGTCACCAGTCGTGGGTATGCCTGATCAGCCACTTCCAGATCGGTGAAGAGGTGATAGGCAATGATGCCGGGCAGCACCACGATGATCGGGCCGAGGATCTTCAGCACGCCGGCAAACAGCAGGCCTTTCTGACCTTCCTTCAGATCCCTCGCACCGAGCGCTCGCTGGATGATGGCCTGGTTGGTTCCCCAGTAGAACAGCTGCACCAGCATCATGCCGGTGAAGATGGTCGCGAACGGAATTGACGAATCGGGTCCGCCGATGGCGTCGAACTTCTCGGGATTCGAGTTGTAGAGCGTGGAGATGCCGTCGAGGATGTTGCCGTCGCCGATGACGGCGAGGCCGAACAACGGCACCAGAAGTCCGCCGGCAAAGAGCCCCACGGCATTGATGGTGTCGGAAACCGCAACCGCCTTGAGGCCGCCGAAAATCGCGTAGATCGATCCTATGATGCCGATGGCCCACACCGTGATCCACAGGGCGGCGGTGTGGCTCACGCCGAGAATGGCAGGTACATCGAACATGGTCGACAGGGCCAGTGCACCCGAGTACAGCACGATGGGCAGAAGCACGATGACATAACCCGACAGGAACAGCATCGAGGTGATGGTCTTGGTCTGTGCATCGTAGCGTGAGTCGGGCCTGAAGTGGAGAATCGGGTGGCAGCATCGCGGGATACCACCTCGTACGAGATCGGCTGGCGTGAGCGTCGTTTCAGACAGCCGCCGACCGGCCATACAAGCGGCTCAGCTCACGCAGCCGATTCCAGTCGGCAGCCGCGAGCTGGCTTTCGCTGACGCGCCAGCTCCAGTTCCCCTCTTCGGTGCCGGGTGTGTTCATGCGAGCTTCGCTGCCGAGGCCGAGAAGATCCTGCAACGGGATCACGGCCAGATCCGCCACCGAGCCGAGGTTGGCGCGAATGAACCCCCAGTGGATGTCTTCGTCGCCGGCGCGCAGGTAGCGGCGCACCGGCGCGCGTTCACTCTCGCGCCGTTCGTTCCACCAGCCACGCACGGTGTCGTTGTCGTGGGTGCCGGTGTAGGTGCAGAGCGTCCGGCGATGATGGTGGGGCAGGTAGTGCGATCGCCCGTAGCCGTCCTCGATGTCCTCGAAGGCGAACTGCAGCACCGCCATGCCGGGCACGCCGAGAGCATCGCGCAGCGCTTCGACATCCTCGGTGATGAGGCCGAGATCTTCGGCGATGAGGTGCAGGTTCTCGCCGATGCTTTCCTTGAGCGCATCGAAAAAGTGCATGCCTGGCCCCTGTACCCAGCGTCCGTGGAGCGCGGTCGGTTCCGATGCCGGAATCTCCCAGCAGGCGGCAAACCCGCGGAAGTGGTCGATGCGAATGAGATCCACGAGTTCGAGCGCGCCCTGCATGCGATTCACCCACAGGGCATAGTTGTCGGCGGCCAGACGTTCCCAGTCGTAGAGGGGGTTTCCCCAGCGTTGTCCCGTGGCACTGAAGTAGTCCGGTGGCACGCCGGCCACCACCGTCGGTTCGCCATGCGGGTCGAGGTGAAACCACTCGCGATGCGTCCACACTTCGCTCGAGTCGTGAGCGAGAAAGATGGGCATGTCGCCGATGAGCCGGATGCCGCGTTGCGCAGCATGATCGCGGAGCTGCTGCCATTGCGTGTAGAAGACGAACTGGATGAATCGCTCCCGATCCACCTCGTGGGCATGCTCGCCGAGCCACGCGCTCAGCGCGGCATCGTCACGCAAGGCCAGGGCTTCCGGCCACTCGGTCCAGGGGCGAAACTCATGCGCGGCCCTGAGGGCGCTGAACGTGGCGTAGTCATCGAGCCAGGCGCGATGTTCCGCGCAGAAACGGTCGAAGGCCTCGCGCGCTGGCGCAGCGGCGCGTTCGCGAAAGTGCAGGCAGGCGCGTTCGAGCAACTGACGTTTCCAGTGCGATGCCTGGCCGAAATCCACCCGCTCGTCCGGAAAGGCCGGGAGAGCGAGATCGGCAGCGTCCAGCCAGCCAGCCTCCAGCAGCAGTTCGGGGCTGATCAGCAACGGATTGCCGGCGAGCGCCGACGTGCACTGGTACGGCGAATCACGGTAACCCGTCGGCCCTGTCGGCAGTATCTGCCACAGGCCCTGGCCGGCGTCGGCCAGTCGGTCGATGAACTGCCGGGCCGCAGGACCGATGTCGCCGATACCGAAGGGTCCGGGCAGGGAGGTGGGGTGAAGGAGAATGCCGCTGCTGCGATGCATGCGCGTCACGATAGCAGATGCCGCCCGGATTCGTTGGACTCCGACGCGAGTTGCATCCGCATACCGCTATACTATCGGGCTTTGTGCGGTGCCCCGAGCGGTATCGGGCACGCATCCTCTTCATTACAGGAGTCTTCTCAAGGTGAAATCGGTTTCTGTCGGCCTGCTCGGTCTCGGTACGGTGGGTCAGGGTGTCGTCAACATCCTGCTGCGCAATGCCGCAGAGATCGGTCGTCGTTGTGGTGCCGAGGTCAGGGTGACGGTCGCCACGGTCAGGAATCGCGCGAAGGCCGAAGCGCTCGGACTTGATCTCGTCGTTACCACCGATCCTGCCGACGTCGTGGACGACCCTGCCATCGACATCGTCTGCGAAGCGATGGGTGGTGAACAGCCCGCGCTCGACTTCATTCTGCGCGCGATCGACAACGGCAAGCACGTGGTCACGGCCAACAAGGCACTGATTGCCATCCACGGCAACGAGATCTTCGCCAGAGCACGCGAAAAAGGTGTCGTCGTCGCCTTCGAGTCCTCGGTCGCCGGTGGCATACCCGTCATCAAGGCACTGCGTGAAGGCCTCGTTGCCAACCGTATCGAGTGGCTTGCCGGCATCATCAACGGCACCGGCAACTTCATCCTCACGGCCATGAGCGAAGAGGGCCGGGATTTCGCCGACGTGCTTGCCGAGGCGCAGGCGCTCGGCTACGCCGAAGCCGACCCCGAGTTCGACATCGAAGGCATCGATGCGGCGCACAAGCTCACCATCATGGCCTCGGTGGCCTTCGGCATCCCGCTGCAGTTCGACAAGGTGTTCACCGAAGGCATCAGCAGGATCGACCCCGAGGACGTCGTCGCTGCCGAGGAAATGGGTTACCGCATCAAGCACCTCGGCATCGCCCGGCGGCGCGATGACGGTATCGAACTGCGTGTGCACCCGACGCTCATCCCGTCGCGTCGTCTTCTGGCGAACGTCAATGGCGTGATGAACGCGATACTGGTGCAGGGCGATGCCGTTGGCCCGACGCTCTACTACGGTGCCGGTGCCGGTGCCGAGCCCACGGGCTCGGCCATGGTGGCGGACATCGTCGACGTGGTGCGCATGCTCGATGCCGACTCACGCCACCAGGTGCCGCATCTCGCCTTTCGTGCCGATGCACTCGCAGACGACGAGGTGCTTTCGCCACCCGATTTCGAGTCGGCCTACTACCTCCGTCTCCGCGCCCAGGATCGCCCCGGCGTCATGTCCGACATTGCCGGCATCTTCGGCAAGGCCAACGTGAGCATCGAGGCGCTCAATCAGAAGGAACCGAAAACCGGTGCAGGCGCCGACGGCAACGTCAGTGACGTGCAGATCACGCTGCTGACGCGCCGCGTGCGCGAAGGTGTCATTCGCGAGGCCATCGAGGCGGTCAATGCGCTGCCGGCGGTGACCGAAGGCGTGAGCTTCCTGCGCGTCGAGACGCTGACCTGAGCATTTGATCACCTGAGCATCAGAGTGTTTCCCGCAACCGCATGAAATTCCCGTAACCGAGCCCGACTCATTCTTCACGAGCAGCAACCATGACCAAGCCAAGTCACTATCAGGGCCTCATTCACCGCTACCGCGATCGTCTGCCGGTGGGTCCGAACACGCCCATCGTCAGTCTCAACGAAGGTGACACGCCCCTGATCGAACTCGTGAACATCCCGAAGGAGTTCGGTGTCGATGCACGCATCCACGTGAAGTTCGAGGGTCTCAACCCCACCTGCTCGTTCAAGGATCGAGGCATGACGATGGCGGTCTCGAAGGCGGCCGAAGAGGGTGCCAGAGCCATCGTCTGTGCCTCCACCGGCAACACCTCGGCCGCCGCCGCTGCCTATGCCGCGCGAGCCGGCATGACTGCCTTCGTGCTCATCCCCGAAGGCAAGATCGCCATGGGCAAGCTCGCCCAGGCCATCGCCCACGGCGCCGTGGTGCTGCAGATCAAGGGCAACTTCGATGACGGCATGCGTCTGGTCAAGGAGGTGGCGGAGGAAGCACCGGTGGCGATCGTGAATTCGATCAACCCCTACCGTCTCCAGGGCCAGAAGACGGCTGCCTTCGAAATCGTCGAAGCGCTTGGCCGGGCGCCCGACTACCACTGCATCCCGGTTGGCAACGCCGGCAACATTTCGGCCTACTGGATCGGCTTCAGCGAAGCGGCGGGGCAGAACACTGCCTGTTGCCAGCACTGCATGATCGACAAGCCGATGACCGACAGCCGCCCCGTCATGGTCGGCTACCAGGCCGATGGCGCCGCCCCCTTCATGCGCGGCAGGCCCGTGCCCGATCCCGAAACCCTGGCCACGGCCATCCGCATCGGCAACCCGCAGAGCTGGGACCTCGCGTTGGCGGCCGTGTCGGAATCGGGCGGCTGGTTCGACGAGATCAGTGACGAAGCGCTGCTCGCGACACAGGCGCTGCTCGCGACGAAGGAAGGCGTGTTCTGCGAACCGGCCTCGGCGGTATCACTCTGCGGGGCGCTGGCCGACCTCAGGTCCGGCAAGTTGCCTGCGGGTAGCGTCATTACCTGCACGCTGACCGGACATGGCCTCAAGGATCCGCACATCGCCATCCGCGGCAAGGAAGCGGTGGAGACGGTCGATGCCGAGTTGTCGGCCGTGCGCGAGGCGATCCTGTCGCATATCTGAAATGGCATTGTCCGATACGGGCCTGGTGGCTTCGCTGCCGGGGGAGGTTCACTGCTGGTTTGTTCAGGTCAGTGAGATGACCGGCGAACGATGCACTTCACTTCCGCACGAGCTGCATCGTGCCGACTCCAGCACTTTTTATCGTGCCGACTCCAACATCCTCACCGCCGGATTCTCGCTCGACCCCCCGAGTTCCTGCAGCGCTTCGAGGTAATGCTGCCGCCCGATCGATTCCGCACCCATGCTGAGCAGATGATCGGTTTCGAGCTGGCAGTCGATGAGGTCGTAGTCACCGCATTGTGCCAGTGCCACCAGCGCGACCTTCGAGGCATCACTGACCCGCGAGAACATCGATTCGCCGATGAACACCCTGCCGATGCCGATGCCGTAGAGTCCGCCCACGAACTCGTGGGCCTTCCACACTTCGAGTGAGTGCGCATAGCCGAGTTCGTGCAGCCGGCAATAGGCCTCGATCATCTCGTCGGTAATCCAGGTGCCCTTGCTGCCGCGTCGCGGACCGCCGCAGTTCCTGATGACTTCGCGAAAGGCAAGGTCGAAGGTCACGTCGAAGTCACCGCGACGCAGCACCTTGGCGAGACTGCGTCGGATTCTGATCTTCTTGGGCCAGATCACGCAGCGTGGGTCGGGTGACCACCAGAGAATCGGATCACCGGCCTCGTACCAGGGAAAGATGCCGGAGTGGTAGGCCGCGAGCAGGCGTTCGGGTGCGAGGTTGGCACCGGCCATGAGAAGACCATTCGGCTCGCGCAGGGCCGTACGCGGTGCCGGGAACGGTGTCTTCCTGTCGTCGGCCAGCAGAAACGGAATGGGCATGGCTGGTGTGGTTGTTCGGGTAGCGCCTGGGTTGTTCGGACAATGCTTGTAACGCCGGAAATACTGCCGGAAACGTTTCGGGTGGCGAGAAAAAGAAGCCGCACGCAACGATGTTCGGCTCGTGCAGGTTTCAATCGGCCATGGTGTCTGTCCTGAAAGGTAGCAAATCCTTGAGTGCCGCGCATCTGGCCTCGACGCGAGGTGTTTCCCGCAGCAGGAAATCGGCAATGGCAGCACGAAACTCGGGGTGTGCGATGTAGTGTGCCGAGGCCGTCAGGGTCGGTTCGAAGCCTCGGGTGATCTTGTGTTCACCCTGCGCACCGGGTTCGAAACGGGCGATGCCCTGCTCGATGCAGAATTCGATGCCCTGGTAGTAGCAGGCCTCGAAATGCAGTGAGTGATGCTCGCGCCGGCAGCCCCAGTAACGACCGTAGAGCGTGTCGCCGCCGTGGAACATCACCGCGCAGGCCACGGGTCTTGCGGGTTCGGCATCAGCCGGATCGTGGGCGAACACGATCAGTGTGTGGTCACCGAACTCGCGACCGATCTGTTCGAAGAAGTCGCGGGTCAGTGAGGGGCGCCCCCACTTGCGATCGAAGGTGGCGCAGTAGAATTCGTGCACCTCGGCCCATTCATCGGCGCTCAGGCTGGTGCCGCTGCGTCGTTCGAGCCTGAGCCCCGCGTCGCTCACGTGGCGGCGTTCGCGGCGGATGGTCTTGCGGCGCTTCGCGGTGCAGCCGGCAAGGAAGTCGTCGAAATGCGTGTAGCCCTTGTTGTGCCAGTGGTACTGGCAGTCGTAGCGTGGCATGAAGCCGGTGTCGGCGAGTGTCACGCGGTTTTCCTGCAGTTCGAGCGGCATCGCGATCGCCGCCAGTTCCTCGAGTGTCAGGAACAGGCAGTGCGCGCTCGAGAGCTGCATGCTGTTGGTGAGCTGCCGGAGTGCGCGCGCCATGAGCGGCACGAGGGTTGCGCGCTGCTCCGCGGGGTGCACGAGGAAGCGCTGGCCGCTTGCCGGCGTGAAGGGAATCGCGGCCACGAGCTTCGGGTAGTAGTCGAGACCGGCGTGCTCGAAGGCCTCGGCCCAGGCCCAGTCGAAGACGAACTCGCCGTAGGAGTTGGTCTTGAGATAGCAGGGCAGGGCGGCGATGAGTTCGGGGGTGCCGCCAGAGCGTTTCAGCAGCAGGTAGCGCGGGTACCAGCCCGTTGCCGCGCCGAGACTGTCACTCGCTTCGAGTGCGCGCAGGAAGCGATGGTCGAGAAACGGGTTGTCTTCGGTGTTGAGCGTATTCCAGTCGGCAGCGGCAATGCCCTCGAGCGAATCGACCACGTGCACCGCTGCCTGCACCGCCTCGTGCCCGTTCGCCGCGCCGGTGACGCCCGCGTCCGGCGAGGTGCTCTCGCGGGATGCGTCCGTCGAAGCGGCATTCATGACTCGGGGTCCGGGCCGTCGATGCCTGCGTGGAGATCGGCTGCGGTGAGGGCATCCACGAGCCCCTTTTCCTGCAGCCAGCGTTCGGCGTCGAGTGCCGCCATGCAGCCGGTGCCCGCCGAGGTCACGGCCTGGCGGTAGACGTGATCCATGACGTCGCCACAGGCAAAGACGCCATCGACGCTCGTGGCGGTGGCATTGCCGTCGGTGCCGCTCTTCACCCGGATGTATCCGCCGTTCATCTCGAGTTGTCCGGCGAAGATGTCGGTGTTCGGTTTGTGGCCGATGGCGATGAACACGCCCATGAGTTCGATGTCTTCCCGGGCGTCCGAGTCGGTGGTGGCGAGGCGAACGCCGGTGACGCCCGTGTCGTCACCCAGCACTTCTTCGAGGGTCGAGTTCCAGCGAATGGTGACGTTGCCGTCGCGTGCCTTCTCGAACAGGCGCTCCTGCAGCATCGCTTCCGCGCGCAGGCTGTCGCGGCGGTGCACGAGGATGACTTCACTCGCGAGATTCGAGAGATACAGAGCCTCCTCGACCGCGGTATTGCCGCCGCCGATCACCGCCAATTTCCTGTCCCGATAGAAGAAGCCGTCGCAGGTAGCGCAGGCCGAGACGCCACGACCCTTGAACTGCTCCTCCGAAGGCAGGCCGAGGTAGCGTGCGCTGGCGCCCGTGGCGATGATGAGCGCATCGCAGGTGTAACTGCCGTTGTCGCCGTCGAGCTTCAGGGGGCGCGAACCGAACGCTACCGTGTGGATGTGATCGGCGATGATTTCGGTGTCGAAACGTTCGGCATGGCGGCGGAAACGCTCCATGAGTTCGGGGCCCTGCACGCCATCGGCGTCGGCCGGCCAGTTGTCGACTTCGGTAGTGGTGGTGAGCTGGCCACCGGGCTCCATGCCCTGGATCAGTACCGGGTTCAGGTTGGCGCGCGCTGCATACACGGCGGCGGTGTAACCGGCCGGCCCCGAACCGAGAATCAGCAGGCGGAAGTGGCGTGGATCACTCATCGAAGGAGTCCGTGGTTGAACATGAAACGGGATGCGGGCATGGCCCGCAGAAGTCATTCTAGCGAGCTTGCCGATACACCATGACACAGCAGTATGCAGACAGCCGTGAACAAATGGAAGGCAAGCCGGAATCGGGCTGGAGGCCGCGATTTCCTCTGCTAGACTCGACTCTGGCGACGTGCCGTCATCGCGTCGACACCATGTACATGCTGCGGCGGCGGTTTCACCCGTGGCCGTGCTTCGCTCGGACACATTTCGCAGGATTCCCTTGGCTCAAGCTACCCGTAAACGCAGCACTGCCGCGCGTGGCAAGAAGAAGGCGGCAACGCGCAAGACCACGACGCGTCGCGGTGCCAGCAAGACCACCGTACGCAAGACGGCGCCGCGCAAGAAGAAGGCCGCCAGGGGCAGCGCTGCGAAGACGCCGGGGAAAGGAACCCGCACCGGCAACACTGCGCGGGCCCGCAACAGCAAGGCCGCCAGCCGCTCGCTCGCCAACGCCGAAGCCGTGACCTACATGTCGCGCCTGATGCGCGAGGTTGCCGGCATCATAGCCGTGTTCGCGGCCATTCTTGCCGCGGTTTCACTGGCGAGTTTCCATGTGACCGATCCCGGCTGGTCGCACACGGGTTCGGGGGAAGCCATCCAGAACAGCGTCGGACGCGCGGGGGCCTGGTTCGCCGACGTGAGCATGTCGCTGCTCGGCTTCATGGCCTGGCTGGTGCCGCTGGTGCTGGTGGTCAGCGGCTGGATGCTCTTCAATGACAACCGGGGCATCGCCGCACGGCGTCAACGCCCCTGGATCGTGTTTCGTGTGGTCGGCATCGTGCTGATGCTCGCGAGCGCGAGTGGACTTGCCGATCTCCATGTCGGCGTTGCCGACGGTGCGTTGCCGCAGGGCGTTTTCGGTGGTGGCATCTTCGGTACGGCGGTCGCCTGGCGTCTGGTGCCGCTGCTCGATCATCTCGGCACCACGCTGCTGCTGCTCGCGCTGTTCTTCAGTTCGCTGACGCTCGCCTTCGGCACCTCCTGGATTCAGCTCATCGAATCGATCGGTGCCGTCATTACCGGCACGTTCTCGCGCCTCAAAGGTGGCTTCGATCAGTTCAGCGAGATTCGCAGCGAGCAGCAGCGCATCCGTGAAGCGGATCTGCAACGCGCCGAGATGCTGCGCCTGCGTGATGGCGATGCCGATGACATTGACATGGAACATGACGACGGCATCGACGAGGCCGCCATCGATGCGGCGGTGGCGCTGGTCGATGAAGACTCGCGGGCGGTGCATGGCAGTTACGCGGCTGCCGCGCCACGGCGTGGTCCGATCGGCTCGTTCCTCGTTGGCCTGGGCGGGCGTCTGCGTGATGTCGTCGACGGGCTCAGCGGCGATGCGCGGATTCGGAACCTTGGTGAAGGGCGCCGTGCAACGGTGCCCGATGCGCTTCTCGACGGGGTTGATCCCTCTCGTGCACCTGCAGGTGCCGATGGTGGCCCCACGGCACAGCAGCCGCGCAATCGTGCGCTTGCCGAAGCGGCAAAGAGTGCAATGGCACGTGATCGTGAAACCGGCGCACGGGCGCATGCACAGGCGCAGGCACAGGCCGACAATCAGCGCTCGCCATTGAAGATCGTGCGCCACCAGGTCGTCGATGACGGTATCCCGATCATCTCGAAGAAGGTCAGTACGGGTCGCAAGGCAGCCGGCGCCGATACCGCATCCACAGACGCCGAACGCGAAGCGGCGATGCAACGTATCCGGGCGAGTTACGATGCCTCGGTGGCAGGCCCCGGCGATCATGCTGCGGCATCAACGACCGGCGGCGTCGCGGGAGGTTTCGTCGCGGCAAGCGCCGTCGAGACCGATCCGACCACTGCCGCTGCGGTCAGCAAACTCGCCAGCGGCGCGGCGGCATCGTCAGACGCACCAGCGGGCATCGGCGCTGCCGGCAAGGGCAAGGTGAACGGCAAGGCCGATAGCAAGGCCAAAGGCAAGGCGGCCAGTGCAGCTCAGTCGAGTCTCTATCTGGACGTGCCCGACACCGATCTTCCGCCGCTGTCACTCCTCGATGCGCCGCGGCCGCAGAGCGCGGGTTTTTCCGACGCGGAACTCGAAGCGCTCTCGCGCCTCATGGAAGAGAAACTCCTCGAATACAAGATCGCAGCCGAAGTGGTGGCCGTGCATCCCGGGCCCGTCATCACGAGTTTCGAGATCCAGCTCGCGCCCGGTATCCGTGCGAGCAAGGTCTCGGGTCTGTCGCAGGACATCGCGCGTTCGATGCGTCTTCAGAGCGTGCGCGTGCTCGAGGTCATTCCCGGCAAGTCCACCATCGGCATCGAGGTGCCGAACGATCAGCGCGAGATCGTGCAGCTCTCCGAGATGGTGAAGTCGCGCGTCTACGGCGAGAGCAAGTCCCCGCTGACGCTTGCGATGGGCAAGGACACCATCGGCGAGGTGGTCACGGCCAATCTTGCGAAAATGCCGCATCTGCTCGTGGCCGGTACCACGGGTTCGGGCAAGTCCGTCGCCGTCAACGTCATGCTCATGAGCATCCTCTACAAGGCCACGGCCAAGGATGTACGCATGATCCTGATCGACCCGAAGATGCTCGAACTCAACATCTACGACGGCATTCCGCATCTGCTGACGCCGGTCGTGACCGACATGTCGGAAGCGGCCAACGCGCTGCGCTGGTGCGTGGGCGAGATGGAGCGGCGCTATACCGTCATGGCGGCGCTCAAGGTCAGGAACATCTCCGGCTACAACAAGAAGATCCGCGATGCCGAAAGAAATGGCCAGCCCATCGTCGACCCGCTCTACGATCCCGAGCGCGCGCTGAACCCCTCGGGGCCGCCGCCGACACTCGAGCCGATGCCCTTCATCGTCGTGGTGGTGGACGAATTCGCCGACATGATGATGCAGGTGGGCAAGAAGGCCGAAGAACTCATCGCGCGCATCGCCCAGAAGGCGCGTGCCGCGGGCATTCACCTCATACTTGCCACCCAGCGTCCCTCGGTGGATGTCATCACGGGCGTGATCAAGGCCAACGTACCGACGCGCATCGCCTTCCAGGTGTCGTCCAAGATCGACTCGCGCACCATCATCGAGCAGGCCGGTGCCGAAACGCTCCTTGGCCATGGCGACATGTTGTTCCTGCCGCCCGGGCGGAGCGTGCCGAGCCGTGTTCATGGCGCCTTCGTGGACGATCACGAAGTGCTCAACGTGATCGCGCACATCAAGAGCACGGGTGAGCCGCAGTACATCGAGGAGATCCTGCAGGAAAGTGGCGATTCCATTCCCGGCATGGGGGGTGCGGGCAGTGGTGACGCCGGTGGCGAAGGTGGCGAAACCGATGCACTCTACGACCAGGCCGTGAACATCGTGCTCGAATCGCGGCGCGCCTCGATCTCATACGTGCAGCGGCGCCTTCGTATCGGGTACAACCGTGCCGCGCGCCTGATCGAAGACATGGAAATGGCCGGCGTGGTCAGCCCCATGGGCAGCAACGGCCAGCGCGAAGTGCTGCCGCCCGGGCCTCAGGGGTGAGTGCGTGATGTTGTGAGGAGTGAACAATGGGGTGAGTGACGAGGTTGGCGATGAGACCGAACCAGGCGTTCAACCGGCACTTTTCCTTCTGAAAGGGGTCGAAACCGCATGAAAATCAACACTGCTGTCGTTCTTGCCGTGGCGCTGACTGCCGGTGCGGGCATGGCCGTCGTGCCGGCGATGGCACAGAACTCTGCCACGGAGGCTGAGGCAGATGCGGTTCGGGCATCGAAACCCTTGTCGGCCGAGGCCTCGTCTGACACTTCGAAGGAGACCTCGTCTCAGCCGGGTGCGGGCATCGCGCGTCTCGAGCGCTTCCTCGACAACAACGACAGCTTCTCGGCGCGCTTCGAGCAGACGCTCTATGACGCCGACAATGCGCCGTTGCAGACCTCGCGCGGCACGATGCGCCTCAAGCGCCCCGGTCGTTTCATCTGGGACTACGAAACGGAAGCCGGAACCCCCACGAGCGGTCAGCGGCTGGTTGCCGACGGTGAACGCGTCTGGATGCTCGACGACGAACTCGAGCAGGTCACCGTGAATCCGATTGCCCAGTCGATGAGCGGCAGCCCGTTCGCGCTGTTGATGGGCACGGCGTCGCTTGACGAAGCCTTCGATGCCGAGACACTCGGCGTCGTCGACGGCATCGAGTGGGTGTCACTCACGCCGCTCTCGGAAACCTCGGATTTCGAGCAGGTGTACATCGGACTGAACAATGCAGGTCTCGCGGCGATGGAACTTCGCGACAACTTCGGTCAGGCCACGCAGATTCGTTTCACCGACTTCGATGCGGGGGTGAGCTTCGAGGACGAGCTGTTCGAATTCAAGGTTCCGACGGGTTACGATGTGATCGGTCTCGACGAGATGCGCGGGCAGTAGATCAACACGCCCACCCGGCAACGCAATGGTGTCTGTTGATCAAGCCACTGGGCGGTAGACGAATCAAGCGGGTGGAATGAGCGGGCCAACGGATGATCTCTTCGGTGATGTGAGCAGGGGCGGCGCAGAAAATGCGCAACCGGCCGCATCACGCGTACACGGCTCCCCGGCAGCCACTCCTGCCGCCGGCGAGCGAGATGCGGCCGACCCGACGCGCCCCCTGGCCGACCGCATGCGCCCGCGTTCGCTCGACGAGTTCGCCGGGCAACAGCATCTCCTCGACGGCGACAGCCCGCTCCGTCTCGCGCTCGAGGAAGGTCGCCTGCATTCGATGGTGTTCTGGGGCCCTCCCGGTACCGGCAAGACCACGCTTGCGCGGCTGATCGCCCGCAAGGGCGGGGCGGAATTCATGAGCCTTTCGGCGGTGCTCTCGGGAGTCAGGGACATTCGCGAGAAGGTGGCCGAGGCCAGCGCGCGCCTGGCAGAGTCCGGGCGGCGCAGCGTGCTGTTCGTCGACGAAGTGCACCGTTTCAACAAGGCACAGCAGGACGCCTTCCTGCCGCACATCGAAGACGGCACCATCTATTTCGTCGGCGCAACCACCGAGAACCCGTCCTTCGAGCTGAACAACGCGTTGCTCTCGCGTCTGCGGGTGTACGTGCTGAACGCCCTCGAACCCGCCGACCTCGGCAAGGTCATCGACCGTGCGCTCGAAGACCCCGAACGCGGGCTCGGCGGCGCCGTGGAAATGGCCGCGGCCGAACGCGACCTTCTTGCGGCCATTGCCGATGGCGATGCCCGCCGCTCGCTGGTGTTGCTCGAACTCGCCGCCGACAGCGCCATCGAAAAGAACGGGCGCCGCGTGATCGACGAAGCTGTGCTGAAGAGCGTGACGCGCGATTCGCTGCGGCGCTTCGACAAGGGCGGCGATCACTTCTACGATCAGATATCGGCGCTGCACAAGTCGATGCGCGGCTCCGATCCCGATGCCGCACTCTACTGGTTCGCGCGCATGCTCGACGGTGGCGCCGACCCCCTGTACATCTCGCGTCGCGTGCTCCGCTTCGCCTCCGAGGACATCGGCAACGCCGACCCGCGCGCAGCACAGCTTGCGCAGTTCAGTCACGCAACCTACGAACGGCTCGGCAGCCCCGAAGGCGAACTTGCGATAGCTCAGGCCATCGTGTTCTGCGCCTGCGCGCCGAAGAGCAACGCCGTCTACAAGGCCTTCAAGGCGGCGATGGCGGCGGTGCGGGAACACGGCACACAGCCCGTACCGCTTGAACTCAGAAATACCAGCACCGAGTTGATGCGCGAACTCGGTTACGGTGAAGGTTACCGCTACGCTCATGATGAGGTCGACGGCTTCGCCGCCGGCGCCCACTACCTTCCTGAATCACTACGCGGCACACGATTCTACGAGCCGGTGGCGCGGGGGCTCGAAATCCAGATCGGTGAGCGGCTGGCGGAACTCCGGCGGCGGAATGCGAGTGCAAAGCCAACCGAAGATGCTGATGGTGAGTGAAGGGTTCGGTGGCAGCCGACCGTGAACCGTGAAACAAGGGCAGTTTCAAACGCGAGGATCCTGAAACACCTTGGATTGCATTTTGGCAACAAGCAGTATTTCCACCGATGCGCGTTGCACTCAGTCCGGGTAGGGTTTGTCTGTGGCCTTCATTCAGGAATACCATCATGACATCACCGATATCACCCATATCCGACACGATCAATAATGCAGTCCAGACTGTAAAGTCGCTCTTGCCGAATGAGCAGCGAAAGGAGCCAGCTTCCTCTCCGGCAGACAGCGGGCAAGCGGGTGGCGGGGGCAACAATCCCGCCAGCGTCGGGCAGCCGCAAGGCGCCCAGGGGCAGCAGGGCGGGTCTCTTGCGGATTCAATAGCCAGTGGAACCGGCCTGCAATCCCTGGCCAGCCGGATACCCGGCATTTCCAGTATCACCCAGAGCAGAACCGAGAATGCGTCCGACAGCATGGCCAACGCCGACCGGATACGCGAAAAGCTCAAAGACGGCTTGACTGACGAAGTCACCGAACGCGAGCTGCACGAAATCACGGACTTGGTAAAGGGACTGGATACTCAGGATACACGTGAAGTCATCGATAACCTGAGCGATGGTGATCTGAAGAAATGGTTCGATGAATTTCACGACAAGCCGGCCTTGGGGGATAAAGCGGATTTGGATTTCGACAGGAAAGAGCGTGCAGAGGCATACGAAATGCTTGCAAACCGTCTCGACGGCTCTCGGCTGTTGCGCGTTCACAACAACATTGATGGCAGCGACAACAACATTGATGGCAGCGAGAGGCAACTGGAGTTCGCCGATGCGGTAGCGAAGTCAGCATCCCGCAGTTCGCAGCTCAACTATGTCGACAGGCTGGCAGAGCAGCTTGACGGCAATCCCTCGCACGAAGATAATCACCTCGGCAGCACCGTCGCCAAGGCATGGAACGGTGATTCGATCGGAGCCGTGCGTGTGCTCGAAGGGCTTGATGCAGGCGGCTTGCAGTCAGCGCTTTCAAGGCTTGACAATCGCCAGCTTGAAACACTCGTCTCCAGCGCTCAGCAGCGCAGGGATTCATATAGTTGGAAAGGGCCTGTGTATGCCACTAGCGCCTCACCCGAGCGGCTTGTGAACATACTGGAAACGGCCGAAGGCATGAAGGACGTGAACGCCAAGGCGAGGCTGTTCGAAGTATCAGGATCACAACTCGACAAGCTCGATGGTGGACCGTTTTCGGGCGATGAAGCGCGGGTGAACGTCACCGATGCCATGACGGGGCTCTTGAAGTCCGACGTGACAGGTGTGGTGGGTGCGCTGGAATCGGAAAGTGTTGCTGGCACAAACACCAGATCTGAGGAGTTGCATGAACTTGGTACACGTTCCGGAAACGGTCTCAGCACCTACATGCAGTCGATGCTGGAGCAAGGAAAGGCCGACACCGTAGGCGAAATGATGCTGAGCCTGCAAACGGGAAATAATCATCAGACACCCGTCAACAGATTCCTTGCGGAGGAACAGGGCAGACTCAACTACCAGAATGCCGCCAATCTCGGCTACTACATCGGCGCGATGCGTGAGGGCATCGGTGCCATGAATCAAAGCACGGCCAGGCAAGGCGAGTTGGTTTCCAATATCTTCAGAACGTCCATCAGTCTCGCTGGAGTCGTCAGCGGTAGCTCAGGCGGCTTCGCCGCCTCCATTCTTCTCGGGTCGCTGACCCATGAGGCAGTGAATTCGGTGGCGTCGAACATCACCAGCGAGCGTCAGTCGCTGGCGGATGGCTTGGAAACTCTTGCCTGGCCCGACATCAACAACAGCACCGTTGAAAGTGCATTCGGCGACGCGGTCGACAGGGTCGTGCGTAATTGAAACGTGGACTGGTGGCGGGTTTTCTGCTTGGCATTGCGCTCGTGTTCGGAGCGAGGTGGGCAGCACCGGGTTGGTTCGACTTCGTGCTCCCACCTCGTTACGAATCACGAGGGATTGCGGTTTTCGACGGTGATCCGTCGCCACGCGAGGCGGTGGCAGGGCGGGATTTCAGTGCACTGGGTCAACAGTTGCTGACACTCCGCCACGGGCCGGCAATGACGGATTCCTGCCGCCAACTTGCCACCGCCAGTATCGACAAGCCTTGTCACTTCCAGCGTGCCACGGCCATCGGGCAATGGCTGGCCGTGCTCGACGATGCCGTGCGCGAGCAACGACTCGATCGCAAGACGCTGGCGGAAGGGTTCAACGAGATGGCGGTCACGCTGTTCACGGGCACCCCCGCAATCGATCAGCCGCTGCTGTCTGACTACCATGTCGAAAACCTGTCGAACCTGATCGAGCATGCCGATCGTCATCCTGAAAACGAGTTCATGCAACTGGTGATGCGGCTGGCGCTGGTAGACCTGGAAGGAACCGGCGTCGACTCCGGCATGATGGTTCGATTTCGGCGACCGCTGGCAACGGAAAGTGGCGATAGATGAACACCGAGCAACCGTCACCACGCGCGAAACCGGGCAATCGCGGTGCCGGAATGGGTACCCTGCTCGGGTTGCCTCTCGGCGTTGTCTGTGGCTTGACCCTGCTCGCTTTCGCTTCAGGCCCGATGGCGTCGTTGCTGCCTTCAAGCGTCGACGTAACAGACCCTTTCGACACCATCTCACCGGCTCATCCACTGCGTGTTCCCTGGCCGGACCCACGAGCAGCCATTGCCGAAGGCGACTTCACCGAGCTGGGACGGCAGCTCTTTCAGTTGCGCCGGGGTGCTCACGGCAACGGGCAGACGAATTACCTGGTGGAAAAGGACGAGCAAACCCCGTGCTACTACCCGAATGCCGACACCCTTGGCCAGTGGCTTGCCGTGCTGCAACAGAGCACCGGCTACAGCGCCTACGGCAAGGACAGAAAAGCACTGGCAACCGGCCTTGTCGAGATCGCGCGCGTGCTCGATGCCAGAGTCTCCGACACCAGCGAATTACGTAGTGCAGCCGAAGTCGCTCGCTCGATGGCGGAGGAATTGCGCGAGACAGATGGCCCTGCTGCCGAGGCGTTCGTCAACGCACTGGAAGGGCTTGCACTCTCGGGGGTGAACCACAGCGGTATCGAGAGCGCGGTGTTGCAACGGCGGCGTCTGCCCTTGTGGGAAGGGATCTGAACTGTGTAGGCAGGTCAATGCCGTAACGGCGTTCACTGCTGATTGATGGCCCTGACAGTGGGCAACCGAAGTGTGCTGCCGTGGCATCTCCCTTCACGGAGATGAAAGAACCCGAATATACAGGACTCGTCATGGACGCCCCAACTACGCCACTGCGGGGCCATCTACACGATGAAGGCTTCCAGCGCCAGGGGTTCTGAACCTTCAGGATTACATTCCAGCAATAGACAGTGTTTCCACTGATGCGCGTTGCGCTCAGCCCAGGTAGGGTTGCGTTGTCATCATCCAACGGAGAATATAATCATGTCAGGACCTATGGTTATCGACGGTTCGAGAGCTTCACTCCATCCTGAACCGCGTTTCTGGCCGAACAAACCGCAACCCACCAACGACAAGCCGGCGCAAAACAGCCCCGGCCAGCAAGTTGGGCCTCATCATGAAGATTCCACGAACAACGGACCCGACCCGCATGTCGTGGCCAATAAAATCAAAGACCTTTCCAATAAAGGCCCATCGTTTAATCCCTCGGATGTGTACTGCAACCCCCTAGGTCCCATCATCCACCCAAAACAATGTCACTTCCCCCACGCAAACCAGTTCACCGAGCGCGAGCTGGACGAAATCACGGAAGATATGAAAAAAATGAGTGATGAAGATGTGGGTAAAGTCATTGATGAATTGAGCGATAGCGAGCTGAAGAAATGGCTCGAGGGGCTCAATGGTACAAAGCCCTACCCTTCAAATGGATGCAGCTACGATGGAGACAAGCGCGCAGATGCATACAAACAGATCGCAAAAGGCAGTGACGGCCCGACGCTGTTGCGCATTCACAAAAACCTCCCCGGCTACAGTGCGAAACTGGAGTTTGCCAATGCGGTAGCGACGTCAGCATCTGGCGACGCGAAGAATTACTTCGTCGACAAGATGGCAGAGCAGGCTGGTAAGGGCAATAACAACGCGTGGAACGTTGAATCGATCGCGGCCGTGAGTGTGCTCGAAAAACTCAATAAAAACGAATTGCAGTCGGTGATTCCAAAGCTCAGCGTTGGCGAGCTCGAAACGCTCGCTGCCTGCGCTCAGCGCAGCAAAACGGAATCAATGATCGGGCAGTGTGGTGGTAATATAGAAAGCATTGAAGCCTCGCCTGAGCGGCTTGTGAATATTCTGAAAACGGCAGAAAACATGACGGACGAGAACGCCAAGGCAAGGCTGTTCAAAGCGGCAGCATCACAACTTGAAAAGGGTGGAGATGGGTCGCCCAGTGCACGCATTGAGCTATACAATCTGCTCGCACGCAATATCGATGACGTCTCTGTGCTGTTGAACGCTCACGACAGGCTTGCTAGCAGCGAGAGACTGGGGGAAGGGCAATCGCAATATCACGATGCGCAACTGCAGAGACAAATGGAGTTTGCCGATGCGGTAGCGAAGTCAGCATCTCCTGACCTCAAGAAAGCGTACATCGAAAAGTTGGCAGAGCGGCTCGACGGCAAGACCTTCAACAATGAGTGGAGCGGTGATACTACTGCGGTCGTGCGTGTGCTCGAAACGCTCAAAGCAGGTGACTTGCAGTCGGTGCTTTCAAAGCTCGACAAACAACAGCTCGAAATGCTCGTTTCCAGCGCTGTGCGGCGCAAAACAGAGAACTTTGACAAGACAATAAGGCACACTGCCTCGCCCGAGCCGCTCGTGAAAATACTGGAAACGGCAGCACAAATGAAGGACGTGAACCTCAAAGCAAGGCTGTTCGAAGTAGCGGCATTGCAGCTTAAAAAGTTCGATGATGCCTTTGTTTTCAAAAAGCTTGATGATAATCGTGTTCACATCCTGAACCCGCCCATCGATAAAGCGCAGGCAACCATCGCTGACGCCCTGACGAAGCTCGTGAAGTCCGATGTGACCGGCATGGTGGGCGCGCTCGAATCGCAAAAGACTGCGGAGTTAAAGGATCTTGGAACAGGTGAAGGAAAAGGTCTCAGTGCGTACATGGAGTCAATGGTGGCGCAAGGAAAGGGCGAAACCGTGGGCGATCTGATTAAGAGCTTGAGAGGGGATAACCCTAAAGAATTCATGAATAAAACGAATAGCGATGGCAGCTACCAAAACGCTGAAAGCCTCGGTTATTTTACTGGTTCAATGCGTAAAGGAATCAACGAGTTGAATCAAAAAGCGCTTGAGGAAGGCAAAGAGTTTTCCGCTTTCATGGCTGCAGGAAAAATAGCTAGCTTAAGCTTATATATTTATGGAATTGTTGGTAGTCTAGCAGAAAGGGGAATGTCAGTTTCTTTAGATCAACTCGAACAGATGGTGAATACTGACTTGGCAAACGGCATCAAAGAGCGCCAGTCACTGGCGGACAGATTGGAGGCCGGCGTTTGGCCCGCCGACATCGACGGCACCCCCAAAAGTGCATACGAGACCACGCGCGAAAGGGTGGTACGTTAACACTACTGTGTCGGATGCAGGAATGCAGTCTATATACATGGGAAGTCAACCTGATTTCTTCCTCCGATGTCCGAGTTCCGCGACCGATTCCAGCACTGTCCTGACGCTTTCTCTCCGGCGATCGGCAGGCACAGCAGGCGTCAGCAGCACTTCCGCAACTACTGCTCGGCACTGACCCTGCCGATCGAGCGCAAGTCCATCGAATCGATCGCGGCAGCCGTCTGATTCTCCTCAGCCACGACGGACACCCTGTCAGGCGATAATCATCGCAACAGAGGTATTCGACATGAGCGCACGAAAGAAAGGGCGGATTCAAATACCAAGTGCAACAGACGGGTTGATGCCGAACGCTACTTGATTCGGTGTTTTCATGTCAAGGCATTTCCGTGGCCGATTGTTCAGTC
>PDPU01000027.1 GCA_002746645.1 Gammaproteobacteria bacterium
CCACCTGCCAGCGAACCCGGTAGAGTGACGCGATCGTCCTGCTCGTGAGCATCTCCGAGGGCAGTGATGAGAACAGCAGCACCCAGCCGGCCAGAAAGCGTGTGGCTCGGCTGGCGGTGCTGCCGCGTTTCCTCGCGCGCTCTGCCGCACGCTGCCGGGCCTTGCTGGCCTGTGTCGGCAGCAGCGGTATCGCGTGCAGAAAACCCTGCACGCAGCGATTCTCGCCCCGCTCCCGATCCTTGTGCATCAGGACCACCGGCACGGATCGTGTCGCCGTGTCCGCCGCCCTGAGCCACGAGTACCAGTCGATCTTCTCGAGTTCTCCCGTCGTCTCCTCCCGCATGTACAGGTTCATCGCATGGGGTTGCAGCGCAGGAGTACAGAGCCGCCTCGCTCGATGAACGGCACCAGGGATTTCGGCTGGTTGCAGGCCCGATCGAGAACCACCACGTCACCGGAGTCGAGTGAGAAGTGCTCGAGCCCCTCGCCCTTCTTCTCGTTCGTGAGCGCCACTTGCTGCAGACGCTGTTCGATCAGGTTCATCGCGATGTGCAGGCGCCAGGAGGTTCCGGTGGCGCCGGGAGTCTGTACCGTCGAACCGTCGATGAGCAGGAAACGCAACCTGCCGGTATCGGTGGGGCTGGCATCGAACCCCGGCACGCCAGCGAGGAGGGAGCCGAGCCACTCGACACAGCCGCCGAGGCGTCCGGCGACGGCGGTATCACTGATGCAGCCCTGATGATGGGACACTTCGCCGGCACAGCGGCGCAGGGAGAGATCCATGCCGAAACAGAGCATCACCAGCTGCAGCAGCTGGGTCGGTGACTGGATCTTTACGGGCGCGCCGGAAAGCACCCAGCTGACGGGCCTGCGCCTCGAAATCTGTTGGCAGGACTTGCACGAAGTCGTCGAACGAGTTAGAAACAGGGTGTGGCAGCTGCATGGATCACCTTTCACTTTCGTCGGTAAAAGCAATCCTTGTAGCTGTCACCCCTGATCTTTCAAGGAGAAATCATCGGGTTGCGCCTTAAGTTGGCGCCTATGACCGGATCGCCGCTGATACGATCCGTATCATGGCTCGGTCGGTCAGGACTGCTGCCATCTGAACCCGAGTGATCGGTCACAATCCATTCAATCGCTCAAATCAGGCGTATTAGCTGGGAATTGCTGCAAATAAACATCCATGCAACAAGCACTTTAATCCGCCATCACAGACGAATCCATGCAGCCAGGCACGCACCATGAAAGTCATCAAAGTATTATTGACAGCATCCTGTGCAATTGCAGCTTTACTTGCCGTTGCCATCTGGAAACGCCACGCCCTGGTCGGCCTGGCGGCTGACAATTGGCCCGGACACTATACACCCTTGCAAGAACACCCACACCCTGTACCAAACAGCAGACACTATGGGTCTGATGTGCATTTTTTTGTTGCACAGCTTGACGAAAAGACATACGCCATCGGCGAACCCGAAGCATGGACGAAAAATTTCAGTTACCTTATTCTGGGAAACAAGCGAGCCTTGCTTTTTGATGCAGGAATTGGACAGTTTGACATAAGACCGATCATCCAGCAGATCACTGACTTACCTTTGACATTCAGCCCTTCGCATTTTCATTATGATCACACCGGACAGGCCGATTGGGAGCGCGTGGCCATCATAGACATGCCTCACATTCGCCAGCAGGCAGAAGGCAACACACTGGCTTTGACCGGCGGGCAATACCTAGGTGGCTTTGAGGGCCTGGAACCACCAGTTTGGCATGTTACGGAATGGATAAAACCCGGAGAATACATTGACCTGGGAGAACGCAAGTTGAAAGTGCTTTATACACCAGGACACACCGACAATAGCGTATCGCTGGTGGATGAAGAACGTGACATGATGTTTTCCGGAGATTTCATCATGCGCGGTCATCACCAGGCGTTTTCGCCAACGTCCAGCATGGGGGACTATCTGCAATCGGCCCGCCGAATGACAAAATTTCTTTCTGACTACCCCAGCATGCCAATTTATTCCGCCCATGGCATGGCCGATGGTTCTGACAACAGCGAAGTGCCGGTCATGTGGCTGTCGGATGTCAGTGATTTGAAGCAGGGCTTGAAGGATATTTATGATGGCAAGCTGAAAGGCGAAGGAATTTACCCTGTCATTTACATCATCAGTGACAGGATCACTCTGGAAGCTGAGCCAAGGTGGCTACAAATCTGGGATGAAACCTACACGACGGAAGAGCTGGAACAACTTCATCATCACGAACATTAGACAACTCTGACGGCACCCATGATCCATGCATTGCAAAGCTCTGACCGTGGAGGTGAAGACACACTCGTTTCAGCCAGATCCGTCGCAACGCAGCAGGTGAACAGCACACGCCACCCACACTCGACCAGCGACAGAGTGATCGCACTCGATGAACATTGGCAGCAACGTGCTGCCGCACTGAAGCGTCAAGGGCTGACTCGAACACCGGCAGACACTCGGCGAGGACGATGCCTACTGGATGACGCGTCTCTACTCCTCTGGCGAAGTGCCGAAGACGCCCGGACGGTCATCGAAAAGGCGCAACGCGTCAGGCGGGTATGATCCAGACCCCGCCGGTCTTCGGGTGACGCTGCACCAGCGCCTCGATGCCGTAGACATCCGCGAGCCGTTCCGCCGTCAGGACTGCTTCCGGGCTGCCATCCGCGACGATCCGCCCTCCTTCCATCAAGTACAGCCGGTCACAATACATCGCGGCCAGGTTCAGATCGTGCAGCGCGGCGAGCACCGTCACGCCGATCTCGCGGACAAAGCGCAGGAGTGAAATCTGGTGGCGGATGTCGAGGTGGTTGGTGGGCTCATCCAGCACCATTACCTGCGGTTGCTGCACCAGCGCACGGGCCAGCAGGGTGCGTTGGCGTTCACCGCCGGAAAGCGTCTGGAACGGGCGGTGTTGCAGGTCGATCAGCTGTTGCAGGGCCAGCGCCGCCTCTACCAGGGCAAGGTCATGGCGGGTTTCGGGCTCCAGCAGCCCCTTGTGCGCGGACCGTCCCATGGCCACCACATCGCGCAGGGTCAGCGGAAAGTCGGCCGGCATGTCCTGCAACACCGCGGCGACATGCTGCGCCACCCAGCGCGCCGGGTGCTGCCAAACGTCCTCACCATTCACCCGCACCGTGCCGCTTGCAGGGCGGCTCATCCGATAGACGCTGCGCAGGAGCGTGGACTTGCCCGCCCCGTTCGGCCCGATCAACCCAACCATCTCGCCCGGCGCCACGTCGAGCGAGACGCGCTCGACCAGCGTGGCGGGGCCGGCACGCATGGTGACGTTATCGATCTCCAACCGGCCCGGGGCAATGCTCATTTGCTCACCCCCAGGGCACGTGCATCCCGCCGCAACAGCCAGACGAAGAACGGCCCACCCACCAGCGCGGTGACGATGCCGACGGGCAGTTCCAGCGGCGCGATGATCGAACGGGCCACGAGGTCTGCCGCGATGGTAAACGATGCACCCAGCAGGGCGACGGTCGGCAAGGCGCGGCGATGGTCGGCACCGACCAGCAGGCGCACGATATGCGGCATGATCAGGCCGACAAAGCCGATGACCCCGGCAACCGCGACGGTCACTCCGGTCAGCGCGGCAGTCAGCAGGAACATCTGGCGGCGGAAGCGTTCCACGTCCAGCCCCAGCGCCACCGCGCTTTCGTCCCCCGCCATCAGCAGGTTGAGCCGCCGCGACTGCACCAGCATCACCGCCAGCCCGACTGACAGCGCCTGGACCGGGATCGGCAACAGCACCCACTCGGCCGAACCGAACCCACCCAGCGTCCAGAACAACACCCGCGAGGCCAGTTGCGGATCCGGCGAGGTGAGGACCATCAGGCTGGTCAGCGCGCTCAGCACCGCGCTCATGGCGACGCCCGCCAGCACCAGTCGGGTGGGCGTCATGCAGCCGCCGGAGCGGGCGATCCAGAACACGACCGACAGCGCTGCAAGCCCGCCGAGGAACGCAGCGATATGCAGGGTGAAGGCACCGAAGACGAGCAGGCCATAACGCATCACCAGCACCGCGCCGGTGGCCGCCCCGGAAGAGACCCCCAGTATCGACGGCCCGGCCAGCGGATTGCGCACGATGGCCTGGATCACCATGCCACAGGCAGCAAGCGAGGCGCCGACGGTGCCCGCAAGGATGACGCGGGGAATGCGCGTCTGGACGATGATGATTTCATAAGCGGCGCGCCAGTCAGGCTCGAAGACCAACCCGCCACTGAGCCAATGGGCGAAGATCCTCAGCGCCGTTGGCGCCGGGATCGACACCGAGCCGACCATCAGCCCGAGCAGCCCGCAAAAACCAAGAAGCGCGACCATGGCTGCGGTGACGGTCCAATACCGGCGGCCCATGGGAGCTCGCTGTGCGGCGAGCCCCCCGGCGCCGGAAGCTCCCTTCCTGGGCGGCGGTGGGGTGCGCAGCACGGCAAGCAGGGCGCGCCTGTCATCGTCGCGCTCTGCCTTTTCGTCCGTCTGGCCGCGCATCGGTTTCAGATCACTGGGCAAACGCCGCCGGGTGGAACGCCCGGGCGAGTTTTTCCAGCGCATCGGCCGAGCTTGGTCCCCGCTGGCCGATCACCGACGGAACCAGCACGAAATGGTCCTGCTTCACCGCCGGAACCCCGGCGATCATCGGATTGGCCTTCAGCGTCGCGATGCGGGCCTCGCCGATATTGCTGCCCGGATCCTCGACGATCTTGCCGCTGGACGTGCCCGAATAGAAGACCACGATGTATTCCGGCGCCTGCTCCACCAGCTGTTCCCAGGAGGTGCTGCCATAGCGTTTTTCAACATCGCCCAGGATGTTCTCACCACCCGCGCGCGAAACCACATGGCTGAGCATGGTATTGCCCAGAACCGCCTTCGGCGTGTCTTCTCCGCCATTGTAGATAAACACCGGAATCGGCTCGACGCCTTCCAGCTTTTCTTCGACCGCGGCGACCTCGGCCTGAATATCGGCAATCAGCTCTTCACCACGCTCGGGCACGCCGAAAATACCCGCGACCGAGCGGATTTCATCGTACAACTCATCAAAACCGTATTTTCCGAGATTGCAGCCTTCGGTATTCAGCCGGGTTTTCATGCCCAGATTGTGCAGAAGATCACGGGAGTGACGTTTCTCGCTGAACCCATCCGGGTATCCGGCATAGACGAAATCGGCCTCGGCGTCGATGAGCTGTTCCGTGGTCGCCACCAGGGGCGACAGGATCGGCACCTTGTTGTAAGCCTCCTCATACTGCGGGCTGATCTTCAGATCGGCCATGTAGGAGGTTCCGGCCATGCGGTCCTCAAGGCCCAGAGCCAGCAGCATTTCGGTCGCATTGTTGGACAGCGTTACCGCCCGTTCCGGCGCCTGTTCGTAAACGGTGGTGACACCGCAATTCTCGTCCGTGTAGGGGAAATGCCCTTCGGCATATGCCATCGGGGCAAACGCCAACAACGCGGCAGCAGCGAGCAGGTAGTGTTTCATGGGTAGGTTCCTTCTGGTTGGAATGCGGATAATGCAGCAACCATCGGAAGGACACGCAAACGGGCTGAATACTGGCCTGACCTCTGGCAAAAGACCTGTAGACACATTTCCCCCTGCCGGCACCCTCGTCCGGTGTTGCAACCATGCGTCCGGCAGGTCTCCTGGCTCGCGGCTCAAGCGCCCCTGCCCCCTTCCCGGCACGTCGGGGCCAGTGGTTTCGGGCAAGGACTTGCCGCTTACAGTTGCGAGGGCAGCCACGGCATTGGCCCCGATGGCGGGTCGCACCGTGTTCCCTTTTCATCCGCGTGTGTGCGGAACCGAAAGCCGGTTCAGGTTATGTCAGGCAGGAGAGTCTGGCAAGCGTTTGTTGACGGCGGCCTGGTGAGGACAGCATGGCACCACCACGCGGCAAGCGCGTTTTTGCGTCGGCGGCAGCACAGGGGACGGGCAAAGGCTTGAGCAGCACACCATCGGGCGTGTTTTCAACGATCAGCGTGGTGCCCGGCTCCCAATGGCGGGATTGCCGGTGTGATAGTGTCTTGATATACGGTTCCGGCTTGGAGAATATCGTAGATGCCCTACCTGATCCTGGCCTTCGATCATCCCCACATGGACGAAGCTCGAGAGAACGTACGCGAAGCGCACCGTGCTCATCTTGCTTCGCAGGGCGCGCGTCTGCTCGCTTCCGGTGCCTTGCTGGAAGAAGATAGCGGGACGATCATCGGAGGGGCGAGCCTGCTCGACACGGAAGATGCGGAGGAGGCGCGAACTTTCGAAGCCGACGATCCCTACGCGCGGGCCGGCATCCGGAAGGACGTCACTATCGTTCCCTGGCGGCTGCGGTGGTGGCGCGGGATGTTCGACGCCGATGGTTGGCGGAGTACGATTCAGTCGGATCCAGGTTAGATCATGAGTGCCAGGGTGGGCCATGACCGAGAGTGCCGCTCTCCTCGTTGACGATGTATTCCCGAAACAGCCGGTGCGTCAGTGGGTGTTGAGTGTGCCGTTCCCGTTGCGGTTTCTGTTCGCCAGCCGTCCCTGTCAAGAGTCTCGAGAAGGGAGCTTGGAAACACGGGATCGTAGCCAACCGAATAAAATTCTCTGCGAATTGGATGAACTTGAAGTCTACGCAGCTTCTCCCGAGGTAACCTCAGAGGATTTACCCCCCTTACCTGAGCCTACTTGATATCGGCAGCTTCGGCCCCGGTCAGGCGAGTTGTATCGAGCAACTTGACAACATGATCAGTCTGCTGAATGCCTTGTCAGACTGAGGAAGCCAGCGCGGCCTCCCCTCTGAACGCGTCGAGCCGATGCGCGTAGTGCTGATCAAGCGTGGGTGGGCAGCCCTGCCTGGTCACGGCCCTCGGTGGTCGCGAGCTGGCGATGCCGGGCGCGGCGCCCCACGACCTGAATCGGTTCGCCCGCAGCAAGCGCATCGGTAACCGCACCGTGCCGGAGCTGATGGGGGGAGAAATCGGGGAGATCCACGCGCGCGATACGACTCCACCATGGATAAGGGTTGGAATCGACTGTTTTGCATGCTGCAAATGCACAACAAATCGGATCCATTGCCGGCTTACCCTTCCCCGAAGGGTGCTTTCGCCTCCTCGCCCGGTTTATTCGCTATCCGCTTCCAGCGTGTGCTGTACCGCCAGCCAGTCGGCCAGCCAGGGACGGGTATGCACCTCGGCGGGGTCGATGCCCGTGGCTTCGATGACCGCTGCCGGTCGAACGGGTTTCCCCTTCTCCATGAAGCGCGCATCGACGATGAGCTTGGCGACGAAATGGCCCTTGCTGGTGAACAGCTGCTCGATGAAGATCGAGCGTTCGTCAAAACCGATGATGCGCGAGGTGATGGTGTAACGCTGGAACACGCCGAGCGAGCGCTTGAAGCGGATCGTCTGCCGCGCCACGACCGGCAGCCAGCGCTTGCGGTAGAAGATGCCCACGGAGCCGCTGCGAAAGATGAGGTCGAAACGGCCAAGGTCGGCTATGGTGAGATACACGCCATTGTTCATGTGCATGTTGGCGTCGAGGTCGTTCGGCAACACGCGGAAGTGGCTTTCGCAGGGGCCGAGCAGCGAACAGCGTGACCGGAAACGCGCCGTGATGATCCGCCAGAACAGGCGCAGCCAGAGCCTCATTCACCGGCCTCGCCATGGCAGGCCGACGCACGCACCACTGCCAACGCCGGGTGCCGCTGCAAACGAACCGGGACAGGATTGCTCATTGGTCGACTTCGGGACGCATGTGCGGGAACAGAATCACTTCGCGGATGCTCGGCGACGCGGTCAGGAGCATCACGAGACGATCGATACCGATGCCCTCGCCGGCCGTCGGTGGCATGCCGTATTCGAGGGCACGCACATAGTCGGCGTCGTAGTGCATGGCTTCGGCGTCGCCGGCCTCCTTCTCGGCCACCTGCTGCTCGAAACGCTCGGCCTGGTCGACCGCATCGTTGAGTTCCGAGAACCCGTTGGCGATCTCGCGCCCGTCGATGAAGAGTTCGAAGCGGTCGGTGACGCTCGGATCGGCATCGTTGCGTCGCGAGAGCGGTGATACCTCGGTCGGGTAGCGTGTGATGAAGGTGGGGGCCAGAAGCGTGTGTTCGACGGTCGCCTCGAAGATCTCGGTCTGCACCTTGCCAAGGGTCCACTCGGGCTTCAACGGCACCTTCAGGCGCTCGGCCACGGCGCGTGCTCCGTCGAGATTGTCGATGTCACCGGCCGCAATGTCCTCGTTGCCTTCGACGATCGCATCGAAGAGGCTCACCCGGCGGAACGGTGCCGCGAAGTCGATCGTGCTCTCGCCGTCCTCGGTGGGTACGCGCGGCGACCCCGTGACCGATTCGGCAAGCCCGCGAAGCAGTTCCTCGGTGAGGTCCATGAGGTCTTCATAGTCGGCGTAGGCCCAGTAGAACTCGAGCATCGTGAACTCGGGGTTGTGCCGTGCGCTGAGGCCTTCGTTGCGGAAGTTCCGGTTGATCTCGAACACGCGCTCGAAGCCGCCGACCACGAGGCGCTTGAGAAACAGCTCGGGGGCAATGCGAAGGTAAAGATCGATGTCGAGCGCGTTGTGATGCGTCACGAAGGGGCGCGCAGCCGCGCCACCCGGAATCACCTGCATCATCGGTGTTTCCACTTCGAGAAACTCGCGCGCGATGAAGAAGTCGCGGATGTACCGGATGATGGCCGAGCGCCGGCGGAAGATTTCGCGTGTCTCGTCGCTGACGATGAGATCGACGTAGCGCTGGCGGTAGCGAAGCTCCGGATCGGCGATGCCGTGAAACTTCTCGGGCAGCGGGCGGAGCGACTTCACGAGCAGTTCGAAGCGCTGCACCCTGACCGACAGTTCGCCCGTCTTCGTCAAGAAGAGCAGCCCCTCCACTCCGATAATGTCTCCGAGGTCGAGATCCTTGAAGGCATCGTAGGCCGCGTCACCCAACGTGCCCTGGTGGAAGAAGAGCTGCAGGTTGCCGCTGACGTCACGAAGGTCGGCAAAACTCGCCTTGCCCATGATGCGGCGGGTCATGATGCGGCCGGCCAGGCTGACCGCCACGCCCTCTTCCTCGAGCGTGGCCTTGTCCTTCTCGCCGTGTGCGGCGCGCAGCGCAGCAGCCTTGTCGTCGGGGCGAAAGGTGTTCGGGAAGGCATTGCCCGCGGCGCGATGCGCGGCCAGCTTGTCGAGGCGTTGCTGACGCAGCTGGTTGGGTTCGTCACTCATGATATTTACAGTCCCGCTTTCAGACTCTCTTCGAGAAACGGCGTCAGTGCACCGTCGAGCACTGCCTGCGTGTTCGAGGTTTCGAGGCTGGTCCGGAGGTCCTTGATGCGCGACTGATCGAGCACGTAGGAGCGGATCTGGTTGCCCCAGCCGATGTCGGCCTTGCCTTCCTCGATGATCTGCTGATCACCCTGCCGCTTCTGCAGTTCCGCTTCGTAGAGCTTCGACTTCAGCTGCTTCATGGCCGTTGCCTTGTTCTTGTGCTGCGAACGGTCATTCTGACACTGCACCACGATGCCACTCGGCTCGTGGGTGATGCGCACCGCCGATTCCGTGCGGTTGACGTGCTGGCCACCGGCGCCACTGGCACGATAGACATCGATGCGCAGATCGGCCGGGTTGATCTCGATGTCGATGTCGTCATCGACTTCGGGCGCGACGAACACGGCCGCAAAGGAAGTGTGGCGGCGATTGCCCGAATCGAAGGGGCTCTTTCTCACGAGGCGATGCACGCCGGTTTCGGTGCGCAGCCAGCCGTAGGCATGATCGCCCTCGAAACGCACAGTGGCCGACTTGATGCCGGCAACCTCACCCGGGGAGGCTTCGATGAGTTCGGTGCGGAAACCTTCCTGCTCGCCCCAGCGCAGGTACATGCGCAGCAGCATCTCGGCCCAGTCCTGCGCCTCGGTGCCGCCGCTGCCCGCCTGGATGTCGAGGAAAGCGGGGGATGCGTCGGACTCGCCCGCGAACATGCGCTGGAATTCGAGCTTTTCGACGCGCTTTTCCATGTCGTCAAGGTCGCTGACGACGGCATCGGCCGTTCCTTGGTCGTCTTCCTCGCGCGCCATCTCGAGAAGATCACCCGCATCGGCAAGACCACTGTCGAGCGCCTCGAAGGTATCGACCATCTCCTGCAGCGAAGCCCGCTGCTGGCCTAGCTTCTGCGCCCGTTCGGCGTCGTTCCAGACGGCAGGATCCTCGAGTTCGCGAAGGGTTTCCTCCAGCAGTTCCTTCTTGCCTTCGTAGTCAAAGATACCCCCTGAGAGTACCGGCTCTCGTCTGGAGTTCGTCGATGCGGGCAAGCTGCGCGTTGATTTCGATCATGGTGCTGGTACTGACTCGGGGCGGGCGTCGATGTGGGCCCGCGAAAGCGGCAATGGTAGCGTAAATGCGTCGCGCCGTCGGCCCGATGCCGAGCGCGCCTGGCCCGACGTGGCCGCAGCGCCGTGACGGATCCGGCGCCCACCACCTCACCTATCGCGCTTCGAGCGGCAGCGCCTCGTGAGCGATCGCCTGAACGCGAAGCTGCAGCGATTCTCTGTTGCGGAAGCGGTTGACGCCGAGCGAGTAGACCAGATGCAGCCGATCGCCGCGTGCCGGTCGCAGCGCACAGTTGAAGGCGATGGCGTCGAGCGGCGCTCGGCCGGTGTCATCGAGCGGCAACAGCGCGAGCTGCAGATGGCTCTTGCCGACGACCCGCGCCGAAGCCACCTCGAACTCTCCGGCGAAACCCGGCGCCTCGCAACCCTGCCCCCAGGGCAGCAGTGATTCGAGTGTTCTGGCGAGCTTCAGGTCGAACAGCCAGGGCGCAAGTTCGCCATCGACCCGATAGTTGCGCTTCGGCAGACGACCTTCGAGCACGTCGCTGACGCGCGCTTCGAAAGCCCGCTCGAAACGCGCGAGTTCGCTGCGACGGATGGTAAGGCCAGCGGCCATGGCGTGGCCACCGAACTTCTCGATGATGCCGACTTCGGTCGCGGCGATGGCCTGCAGCACGTCACGCACGTGCACGCCCGGAATCGAACGCGCGGAACCCTTGAGCCTGTCGTCACCATCGGTCGTGAACACCACCACCGGCCGGTAGTGCGTTTCCTTGATGCGCCCGGCAAGAATGCCGATGACACCCTGGTGCCAGTTGTCGTCGTGCAGCACGATCGAGAACGAGGCTCCGGTTTCGGTTTCGGTTTCGGTTTCGGTTTCGGTTTCGGTTTCGGTTTCGGTTTCGGCATCGACTCTGCCATCGCCATCGGCCTGAAACAAGCCTGGACCCTGCTCGAGGCGGACGAGTTGCGCTTCGGCCTCCTCGCGCATCTCGGCCTCGATGCGGCGGCGCGATTCGTTGAGCTGGTTGAGTTCGTCGGCCAGCGCCCGTGCGTCGGCATCCGACGTGGCGAGCAGGCAGCGAATGCCGGTACCCATGTCATCGAGCCTCCCTGCGGCATTGAGCCTCGGTGCCACAGCGAAACCGATGTCTTCGGTGGTCACACGCGTGAGATCACGACCGGCGACCGCCATGAGCGCACGCACGCCCGGGCGCGTCGCGCCGGCGCGCATGCGGCGCAGACCCTGCTCGACGAGGATGCGGTTGACGCGATCGAGCCTGACCAGATCGGCCACGGTGGCGATCGCGACGAGATCGAGCAACTCACCGAGGGGTGCCTTGCCGTGCGGATCGCCCTGCTGCGCGAGAACACGCCGCAGCGCCAGCAGCACGTAGAAGATCACGCCGGCACCGGCGAGATTGCCACTCTCGAAGGTCGCACCCGGAATGTTCGGGTTGATCAGCGCTGTCGCTTCCGGCAGCACCGGCGGCGCAAGATGGTGATCGGTCACCACCACGTCGATGCCGAGTTCGCGGGCTCGCTCGACACCCTCGACCGAGGCCACGCCGTTGTCCACGGTCACGATGAGCGCCGGTCGGAACGCCTCGCTGACGAGATCGACGCTCTCGGGCGAGAGCCCGTAGCCGAGCCGGAAACGGTCGGGCACGAAATGGTCCGGCTGCGTGAAACCAAGCATCTCGAGTCCGTTGATGGCGATGGCGGTGCTGCAGGCGCCGTCGCAGTCGTAGTCGCCGACCACCACGAGCCTTTCACCACCCTCGCGCGCTGCCAGCAGGCGCGCGACCGCCACGTCGATACCGATCAGCCCTTCAGGCGTTGGCAAATCCGCCAGCGACAGACCGAGTGCCTCCGGCGAGGCCACGCCGCGCTTCTGCAGGATGCCGCGGAGCAGTGATTCTTCGTTGTCGAAAACGATCATGGTTCGCGTGTCCAGAGCCGCTGCAGCCGAGCAGGCTACGGTGTGAGAGAACCCTTGCATCGGTCGGCAAAGGAGCCTACACCATTGCCGATACGGTTGTCGGACAGCTGCCACAACCAGATCGCCTTGACGGCACCCGGGCCAGCGCATCGGGTACCACCAGCACCGCGCGCGCTGTCCCCCTCGGATCGACGCGAAGACACTTGCCGAAACACTTGTCGGTGCACTTGCCAAGACACTTGCCAAGACACTTGCCAAGACACTTGCCAAGACACTTGCCAAGACACTTGCCAAGACACTTGCCAAGACACTTGCCAAGACACTTGCCGAGACACTTGCCGAGACACTTGCCAGAGCACTTGTCGAATCGCTTGCCGAGACACTTGTCGAACCGCTTGCCGAGGTGTTTGCCGGTGCGCGGATACCCTTGTTCCTGCCGGGTTGTGTAAGGTTCTCCGGCACAGCGGCGTAATGCCGCTGCACACGCAGGATGCCGGCAACGCACCTGCCGCACAACGGCGGTACATGGCGCACAGGCAACTCATGCACCGACCGTTGCCAGCCTGTGCACAGGTGCATCTAGGCCGGAAAACCATCCGTGCCGCAAGCTCGATGGGACTCAAGAACAGTGAAGACAGGAAAATGGCTGGTCGCGGGGGCGGTGCTGGCGCTGATCGTCGCCTTCGTGGCACTCGACCTCTCGCGTTTCGTCAGTTTCGAGTATCTCAAGGGCTCGCAGGAGCGGCTCGCCGCATGGCGCGACGCGTCGCCAATGACATTCCTCGGCGGCTATTTTGTTGTCTATCTGGCAGTGACCGCGCTGTCACTGCCGGGCGCCGTCATCCTGACCCTCGCCGGCGGTGCCCTCTTCGGCTTCGTCACGGGTTCGGTGGTCGTCTCCTTTGCGTCCTCGATCGGTGCCACGCTGGCCTTTCTGGTGTCGCGCTATGTGCTGCGCGACAGCGTCGAGGCACGCTTCTCCGATCGTCTCGCCACGATCAATCGCAATCTCGAGCAGGACGGCGCCTTCTATCTCTTCACGCTGCGCCTCGTGCCCGTGTTCCCCTTCTTTCTCATCAATCTGCTCATGGGCCTCACGCGGCTCCGGACGCCGGTTTTCTACCTCGTCAGCCAGATTGGCATGCTGCCGGCCACGCTCGTCTTCGTGAATGCGGGTACGCAACTCGCGAAGATCGAGAGCCCCGACGATGTTCTCTCACCCGCTCTGCTGGCGTCGTTCGCACTGCTCGGCCTCTTTCCACTGATCACGCGCAAGCTGATCGAGGTGTTCAAGGCACGACAGGTCTACCGGGGGTACAGGAAGCCCGGACGATTCGAACGCGACATCGTCGTCATCGGCGCGGGTGCCGGCGGACTCGTTTCGGCCTATATCGGTGCCGCCGTGAAGGCGAAGGTCACGCTGATCGAGGAACACGCCATGGGTGGCGACTGCCTGAACACCGGTTGCGTGCCGTCGAAGGCACTGATCCGCAGCGCGCGGGCGATGCACGAAATCGCCAATGCCGACGCCCACGGTATCCGGAACGCTGGCGGGGAACTGGATTTCAAGGCCACGATGGCACGCATACACGCGGTGATCGCGCGCATCGAACCGCACGACTCGGTCGAGCGCTATACGAGTCTTGGCGTCGAGGTCGTCCAGGGACACGGCGTCATTCGCAGCCCCTGGGAAGTCGAGGTGGATGGGCGTGTCATCACCACGCGCTCGATCATCATCGCCACGGGCGCCTCGCCCGTCGTGCCGCCGATCAATGGCATCGACACCGTCGACTATCTCACTTCCGAGAATCTCTGGACACTCGAGACGCTGCCGCAACGCCTCGTGGTGCTCGGTGGCGGCCCTGTCGGCTGCGAACTCACGCAGGCCTTCCGGCGCCTCGGCAGTGCCGTCACTCAGGTGGAGATGGCGCCGCGGCTGCTGGCCAGGGAAGACCCCGACGTGTCGGCACTTCTCGCCGAGCGCTTCCGTGAGGAAGGGGTGTCGGTGCTGCTCGACACGCGCGCCACGGCAGTGCGCCGGGAAGACGGCGAGAGCGTGCTTCTGGCCGAGGGCCCCGATGGCGAAGTGCGCGTGGCCTTCGACGAGATCATCGTGGCCGTCGGCCGGAAAGCGAACACCGCGGGTTTCGGCCTCGACACGCTCGGCATTCCGCTCACAGCCAACGGCACCATTGAAACCAACGACTGCCTGCAGACACGGTTTCCGAACATCCATGCCGTGGGCGACGTCGCCGGCCCTTACCAGTTCACCCACACGGCGTCCCACCAGGCCTGGTATGCCGTCGTGAATGCGCTCTTCGGCACCTTCCGGCGCTTTGCGGCTGACTACCACGTGATCCCCCGCGCCACCTTCACCGCCCCCGAGATCGCGCGTGTGGGCCTCAATGAAACCGAGGCGCGGGAACGCGGCATCGCGGTGGAGGTCACCCGCTACGGCATCGACGATCTTGACCGCGCCATTGCCGATGGTACGGCGGAGGGTTTCGTGAAGGTACTGACACCGCCCGGGAAGGATCGCATCCTCGGCGTGACCATCGTCGGCGATCACGCGGGCGACATCATCGCCGAGTACGTGCTGGCCATGAAGCACGGCCTCGGCCTCAATCGGATTCTCGGCACCATCCACATCTACCCGACGCTTGCCGAAGCCAACAAGTTCGCCGCCGGCGAATGGCGGCGAGCTAACCAGCCGTCATGGGCGCTCACGCTGCTCGAGAAATACCACGCCTGGCGGCGCGGGTAGGAGGCTCCGGGGAACAAACAGGGCAAAGACTCCAGACGAAAACGGCGCTGCCGATTCATGTCGACAGCGCCGCTCCTTGTTGCAACCCGGGTCACCGCATTCAGTGCGGCGAGCCCTGACATTCAGACCCTGCTTCAGCGACGGCGGTAGACCCGCACGTAGTCGATGTCGAGCGAGGGATTGTTCCAGTTATCGAAGTCATTGCCGTTCGGGAAGAACTGATCCGAACTCCTTCCGAGACCACCCGAGTTGGTCGGGAAGTTGGTCCAGGAGCCACCGATGGCGAGGTTGATGATGAGGAAGAGCTCCTCGTAGTCGACGTTCGCGTTCGTGAGTTCGCTGACCTGTTCACCGTCGATGAACCAGGTGACCTTGCCCGGCTCCCACTCCACTGCGTAGGTGTGGAAATCCTGGCTGTAGTCCGTTCCGGTGAAGATCTGTCCTTGCGGCTGCGGCTTCAGGAAGTGCGCGTCACCACTGTAGCCGCTCGTGACGTTGGTGAAGTAGTGGAACGAGTTGTAGATGTACTGGGGTGCGTGACCGAGGTTTTCCATGATATCGATCTCGGTACGGCGCGTACCTTCCCAGCGACGCTTCTGGTGGTAGAGCCAGAAGGCCGGAAAGGTGCCGGTGTGGCCCGGAATGCGGATACGCGCCTCGAAGTAACCGTACTTCTGCGAGAACTTGTCGTGCGTGGAAATGGCGCCGGAGAGGAAATCCTGCTGCGACAGCATCTGCTCGAAATTACCGTGACCCGCCTTGTTGTTGTTGGTCTTGAGCGGATTGCGGACGGCACGGATCGACAGGTGCGAACCATTGAACTCGAACGGATTGTGCACCGGCACGATACGTTCACGATGGCGTGAATCCTCGCCGTTGACGTTCACGTAGAACTGGTGTTCATTGTTGATGCGGCGGTATTCGTAGCGCTCGCCATTCCACTCGCCGTCCCAGCGAAGTTGCGTGTGCCAGCGGTGAGAGTTGAGGTTCGACGCGTTGAATTCGTCGCTGAAGACAAGCTCGTAGCGATCACTCGGCATGAGTCCTTCCTGTGACCAGGTGGTCGGGTCGATCAGGCTCTGCTCGTTTGACGCTTGCAGTGTCACTGCATCGCTCTTGCCACCCGAAGCAGAATCGCGCTGCCCGACATTGACCACTGCCGTGGCTGACTGCCCCGACATCTGGCCTGTGTTGCTGATGGCACGTACCGTCAGCGAGTGCTCACCGATCCAGAGGTTGTTGCTGACGTGTTCGGTGCCATTGACTTCACCGGCAACCCGGCCGTCGACCGTGATCTGGTAGCGAGAGGCATCCGGCACCGCGTTCCAGTTCCAGCGCACCGAACCGGCACCGATCTGAACACCACTGATGCCACTGGGCGTGCCGAAACTGTCGCCGGAACTACGGGAGGTGACCGCGTTGTCGGCTCGGTTCGCCGAACCTGTCGAGGAAGATGCCTTGCTGCCCGAGTTGAGCTGATAGCGATAGACACCCGATCGTGGCGAGCGGTTACCACTGCCGTCGATGGCCTGCACGCTCAGGGAGTGCACACCTGCAGGCAGGTTGCGGTTGAAGAGTTGCGGATCGGCGGTGAGATCGGCGTACTGCCCGTTGACGTGTACGTCATAGAGAACGGCACCGGGCACCGGCGACCAGCTCCATCGAACCGAGCCATCGCCCGCCTGTGATCCGGACAGACCGGAAGGCACGCCAACGGCATGGGCAATTGAAGTGAAGGAAAGAGGAACAAGCAGGCAGAAGGGAATGCCTGCGCGGCGCAGGAGCGTCGTTGGAAACATCGTATTTGAAATCGTTGAAAAGTCGTTGCAGGTGTAACCCACCGATCGATCCATCAGAACATCGGGTACAGCGATGAAGCCTGTTCCGGAAACAGGCACCTTTGCCGATCGGCGGCGCGGATGGTCGCAACCATGCCCCGATCGTTTGCAGGAAATTAGCCGAAAGAGACTCGCAACTGGGTTTACGAATTGGATAATGCGTCTTCAGAGCGGTAATGCCGTACCGGATAGACTGGACGCCCCGGACCGGCGTCCTCCTGAATCAGCGCGCCACAGCGCCGTTTCAGGAGGAGAGCCAGCCATGGGATCGAGGTGCCTGCAACGAAACATGACAAAAATGACAGGTAGTTCCGGCTTCGCGCCTCGAATGCAAACTGTGTCACAGTTGCAACGTTATCGACGACATCATGCGCCGGACTGCACTACCATGTCGCTCTTGTCGATACCCGCTACCCGGTTCGGCGCCTTCATCGCGTCACGGCGGAAGGGCTCGCCAAGCTCCTGATTGAGGACCACCTCGACAAGGGTCGTCCTGCCCTTGTTCATCTGCGCATCGATGGCCTCACCCAGAGCCTTTTCGAGGCCTTCCTGCGTATCGGCCTGCACCCCGATGAGACCACAGGCTTCGGCGATCTTCGCGTAACTGACTCCTTCGTCGAGTTCGGTGCCGACGAAGTTGTCATCGTACCAGAGTGTGGTGTTGCGCTTCTCGGCGCCCCACTGATAGTTGCGGAACACCACCATGGTGATCGGCGGCCATTCCTCGCGCCCGCAGGCCGTGAGTTCGTTCATCGAAATGCCGAAGGCGCCATCGCCCGCGAAACCGACCACGGGTACGTCGGGGTTGCCGATCTTGGCGCCGAGGATGGCCGGAAAGCCGTAACCGCACGGACCGAAAAGCCCCGGCGCGAGGTACTTTCGGCCTTTCTCGAAGAAGGGATAGGCATTGCCGATGGCGCAGTTGTTGCCGATGTCGCTCGAGATGATGCTCTCCTCGGGCAGCACCTTCTGAATCACCTGCCACATCTGACGTGGTGACATGCGCTCGGGGTGACGGTCACGCGCGCGCTCGTTCCAGTTGATGCCGGGATCGTTGTCTTCCTCGTGCACCATCGCGGCAAGCTCTTCCTGCCAGCGGTTCTTCGTCTCTTCGACAAGCGCGACGCGTTCCTGACGCCCGGCGTCACCGGCGCTCTCCGAGAGGCTCGCGAGCAGCTGCTCGGCCACCTTCCTGGCGTCGCCCTGGATGGCGACAGCGACGGGCTTGGTGAGGCCGATGCGATCGGCGTTGATGTCCACCTGGATGAGTCTGGCATCCTTCGGCCAGTAGTCGATGCCGTAGCCCGGCAGGGTCGAAAAGGGGTTCAGGCGCGTGCCGAGAGCGAGCACCACGTCGGCCTTCTGGATGATTTCCATGGCTGCCTTCGAACCATTGTAGCCGAGCGGACCGACGGCCAGCGAGTGCGAGCCCGGGAAGGCATCGTTGTGCTGGTAGTTGCAGGCCACGGGTGCGTCAAGCCGTTCGGCAAGCTTTGCACTCGCCTCGATGCCATCCGCCAGAACAACGCCGGCCCCGTTGAGAATGACCGGAAACTTCGCGCCCGACAGGAGTTTCGCCGCTTCGGCAATCGCGGCTTCACCGCCACGCGGACGCTCCAGTTCGACCACCTGCGGGAGGTCCACATCGATCTCGAGGGTCCAGAAATCCCGCGGGATGTTGATCTGGGCGGGAGCACTCAGGCGCCTGGCCTGCGTGATCACGCGATTCAGCACTTCGGGGATGCGTGCGGGATCCCGCACTTCTTCCTGGTAGGCAACGATGTCGGCAAAGAGTGCCATCTGCTGCATTTCCTGAAAGCCACCCTGACCGATGGTCTTGTTGGCCGCCTGCGGTGTCACGAGCAGGAGCGGCGTGTGGTTCCAGTAGGCCGTCTTGATCGGGGTGACGAAGTTGGTGATGCCGGGGCCGTTCTGTGCGATCGCCATCGACATCTTGCCGGTAGCGCGCGTGTAGCCGTCTGCCATCATGCCGGCGTTGCACTCGTGAGCACAGTCCCAGAAGCTGATGCCGGCAGCAGGGAACAGATCGGAAATCGGCATCATGGCCGAGCCGATGATGCCGAAGGCGTGTTCGATGCCGTGGCGTTGCAGCACCTTGATGAAGGCTTCTTCGGTGGTCATGCGCATGGGGATGTCTCCTCGTCTGGGATTGTCTTGGATGTCCGGGATCGCCGGGAAACGTCCGGCAATCAGGTGAAACGACGTGGCCATGCTAAACCACCGTGTTCGCGGGGCAGCGGTACAGTGCCGGCTTCGCGATTGATCCAGCCCTGACCGATGGTCCTGACTGTGGGTGTTCGAGACGCGCCATCTTCCTTCACGGATGATAAGGACGCATCAATGGCAAACCCCGATTGCCCCCACTGCGGGGCCATCTGCACCTGCTTCCACAACGAGCGACTGACCGCCAGTCCGGCGAAACGCCGAGATGCCGGTGGCGATTCATTCACCCACAGCCAAGGTCATCGGTCAGCAGGAGTTCGGGTTTCCCGAGATGCAGCCCCTGCGCAAAGTCGATACCGAGATCACGCACGGTACTGAGATGCCTCGGTGATTCGATGAACTCGGCCACGGTGCGCTTGCCGAGCGACTTGCTGAGCTCGTTGATGGCTTTGACCATCGTGTAGTCGGTCGGGTCTTCGAGGATGTCGCGCACGAGCAGCCCGTCGATCTTGAGAAAGTCGATCGGCAGGGTACGCACGTAGGCAATCGACGAGAGGCCCGAACCGAAGTCGTCGATGCCGATGCGGCAACCCTTCGCCGTGACCGTTTCCATGAACGCGCGCGCGCTCGAGAGATTGGCAATGGTGGCAGTTTCGGTCAGTTCGAAACAGAGTTTCTCGAAGGCGATGCCGTAGCGCTCGATGGTAGCGAGCATCTCGCTCGTGAATTCCTCGTCGGTGAAGGAACTCGCCGAGAGATTCAGCGACACGTGCCGGATCCGTGGCTCGCGCTCGGCATCGGCCGTGAGCCACCGGAGAGTCAGTTCGAGGGCCCGCTCGTCGAGCGCTCGCATGAGACCATAGCGCTCTGCCGAAGGCAGGAAGGTCTTCGGCGCGACGAGCCTGCCGTCGGGCATGCGAAGCCGCAGCAGCATCTCGTAGCGATCACCTTCCAGCTGATCGTTCAGCGGCATGATCTTCTGCGCTGCAAGGCAAAGCCGGTTGTCCTCGAGCGCCGCGTTGATTTCCTCGACCCAGCGCGTGACCACCTTGCGGTTGGAGTGGTTGCCCTCGCCCTCGCGATACACCACCACACGATTGCGCCCTTCGTCCTTGGCGATGTAACAGGCCGAATCGGCTGCGCTGAAGAGCGACTGAACATTTTCCCAGCGATCGTCGGCCACCACGAGGCCGATACTCAGACCGACCTGGAAACGGTTACCACCCCAGAGAAACTGGAAATTCTCGACTTCATGACGAAGCTGGTTGGCGAGCTTCAATGCTTCGGCCACACTGCAGTTGTAGAGGTAGACGGCGAATTCGTCGCCGCCGACACGCGCGAGCACGTCGCTCTTTCTGACCAGGCTTTCGAAGAGCTGCGCAAGCTGCCGCAGGAGTTCGTCGCCCGCCTGATGACCGCAGGTATCGTTGACCACCTTGAAATTGTCGAGATCGAAGTAGCAGAGCACATGACTCTCGCGCCGATTTCCCGCCGCGGCGATGGACTCGCTCACGAGGTGCTCGAAATGACGCCGGTTGACGAGACTGGTCAGGGAATCATGGTTGGCGTGGTAGGCCGTTGCCTCGGCCAGGCGTACCGAGGTGGTCACGTCGCAACCGACGCCCCGGAAGCCCGCGAACTGCCTTTCCTGATCAAGAACGGGAATACCACTGTAGCGAATCACACGTGTTTCGCCTGCCCCCGCCCACCGGAACTCGAAATCACGGAAGGCACGTCGTTCGTCGAGCGCAGCGAGGTGTTCGTCCCAGAAGCCCTTGTCGTTGACGTTGTTGGGGTGATCGAGCAACTGTCTGAGCGTGTGCCCGATGATGCGCTCACGATCGATGCCGAGAACACGCACGAGACCCTCGGAGACGACCCGGAAACGCAGGTCGCGATCGGTCTCCCAGAAGAAGTCGGCGGCAGCACTCGCGAAATGACGGTAGCGCTGGACGTTGATGCGGGCCGCCTGAAGCTCGACCGCGGAAGGCGAATCTGCAACGTCCGATGATGCGGGAAGCGGAAGGTCTCCGCTCGACAAGGTCAACTCCGCCCCGCTGCCGAATCTGACGACGCCACGCCCGGCAACAGCGCGAGCATCGGCGGAGCGTTCGGCGGCACTGCACTCGGCAGCAGCGCGGGCAGCAATACGGGCAGCGGTTTCTGCATCCGTGCCGGACAATGGCACCGGACTCCGGGTTGCTTCCGAGCCTGTTCCCGTGCTCAGCACTGGCCCTTTGCGCGCCCTGGCATGGTGTTCGGAAGGACAGACCTGGCGGAGAAGGTGGGCGGTGCCGAAAGCGGTGCCGGGCATGGGCACCACCTGGGCAAGACTCTCGGTGGCGTTGCTTGCGCCCGCCGCGACATCGACGAAACAGAGCAACAGCGCACGTGTGACACCCCATTGCACCTCGACAACTCGCGTCAGCAATCGCAGATCGCGCCCATCGGCCCGCTTCGCGCTGACGGTGACTCTCTGACGACCGGTACGATCGTTCACATCGATCGGTTTGGTGGCCTCTTCGACCATGCCCTTGATCTGTGCTGCAGTGAAGATATCGCCGACACGTCCGGATTCGATCAACACGCGCGGGCTCTCGAAGCCGAGGCTTCTGGCCGCCGCGTCATCGGCAAAGAGGATCGACTGACGCGCCAGAATCAAGGTACCCTCGACGGCCTCGCTGAGGAGACTCACTTGATCGAGCCTCGGCAGACCGTGACCTTGCCCGATCGTCGTGCCGAGAAGCCGAATATCGATGCCGCTGACGCTTCGCTCGAGCGACGACAGCACCGGGTTTCTGACGATCATGACCCGCTCACCGGTGTCAGCGTCATCGGCACTGCTGCTCGTGCGCCACTGCGACGTCTGCTTCCGTGGCAGTTCGATGACGCTGATGCCACTGTGGCCAGAATAAATGGTGCGGCTGTCGAGCGCCATCTGGGCGCGTGCGACATGACCGGGAAAGAGTTCGAAGTCGGTGCGGCCAACCACGTCATCGGGTGAGGAGCGACCAATGCTCCTTGCGAAACCGAGCGAACAGGCGCGGTAGGTCAGGTTTTCATCCTTGGTTGCCACTCGCTCTCCTGCGGTGCCGACAAGGTCGTTACGATTGAGCATACGCATGCATGGAGCATCCAGACCGCAGGCCTCCGCGAGGATGCCCGTAGCCTGTTCAAAAAGGCGGATTTGGATCAAGTGCGAAGGAGTATAGTGCAGCCTCGGAAACTCGCATGTGATCACGTCATCAGCGTCGTGCGTCAGCCATGACACATGACACGCCTGGCAGCGGAAACCGCACCAGCACGCCGTTTGCGGCCTTCACCACCCTGAGCAGGCGCCACATTGTCGAACGAGAATTTTACAAATTGCGACGATACTGCCCGCCGACATCGAAGAGGGTGTCGGTGATCTGACCGAGTGAACAGACTTCCGCGGCATCGAGCAGCGCCGCGAAAGCATTCTCGCCCCGGAGTGCTGCCTGACGTACCTTCTCGAGGGCCACCGGTGCGTCGTCGCGATGCCGCTCATGAAAATGCTCGAGTCGCTCGATCTGACCCTGCTTCTCGGCATCCGTCGAGCGCGCGAGTTCGATCGGCCCGCTTGTATCCTCCTCCGCCGCATCATCGAGAAAGGTGTTGACGCCGATGATCGGCAACGAGCCATCGTGCTTGCGGTGCTCGTAGAGCATCGATTCATCCTGAATCCTGCCGCGCTGGTAGCCCGTCTCCATGGCGCCAAGCACGCCGCCGCGATCGGAGAGCCGCTCGAATTCGACCAGCACGGCCTCCTCGACGAGATCGGTCAGTTCATCGAAGATGAAGGCGCCCTGATTCGGGTTTTCGTTTTTCGCCACTCCCCATTCGCGGTTGATGACGAGTTGTATGGCCATGGCACGTCGCACCGACTCGTTGGTGGGTGTGGTGATGGCTTCGTCATAGGCATTGGTGTGCAGCGAATTGCAGTTGTCGTAGATCGCGATGAGCGCCTGGAGTGTCGTGCGAATGTCGTTGAAGGCCATCTCCTGGGCATGCAGTGAACGCCCGGAGGTCTGGACGTGGTACTTCAGCTTCTGACTGCGCTCGCTGGCACCGTAACGTTCGCGCATGGCAACCGCCCAGATGCGTCGCGCCACTCGCCCGATCACGCTGTATTCCGGATCCATGCCGTTGCTGAAGAAGAACGACAGGTTCGGCGCGAAGTCGTCGATGGCCATGCCGCGCGCGAGATAACTCTCGACATAGGTGAAACCGTTGGCAAGCGTCAGCGCAAGTTGCGTGATCGGATTCGCGCCGGCTTCGGCGATGTGATAGCCCGAAATCGACACCGAATAGAAGTTCTTCACCTGATGCTCGGTAAAGAAGGCCTGGATGTCGCCCATCATGCGCAGGCTGAATTCGGTGGAGAAGATGCAGGTGTTCTGCCCCTGATCTTCCTTGAGAATGTCGGCCTGCACGGTACCGCGCACCCGCCTGAAGGTGTCCGCACGAATCGCCTCACGCTCGGCCTCGTCCGGTTCGCGCCCTTCCCGTTCACGGAAGGCAGCGAGCTGCTGGCGGATCGCGACGAGAAAGTAGAAGGCGAGAATCGTCGGTGCCGGCCCGTTGATGGTCATCGACACGGACGTGGCAGGGTCGCAGAGATCGAAGCCGTCGTACAGAACCGCCATGTCGTCGACCGTTGCGATCGAGACACCCGAGTTGCCCACCTTGCCGTAGATGTCGGGGCGCAGATCGGGATCGTTGCCGTAGAGCGTGACCGAATCGAAGGCCGTGGACAGGCGCTTTGCCGTCGAGTGTGCCGACAGTGCCTTGAAGCGACGATTGGTGCGGAACGCATCACCCTCGCCAGCAAACATGCGTGTCGGATCCTCGTTCGAACGCTTGAACGGAAACACGCCTGCCGTGAAGGGAAAATACCCGGGCAGGTGCTCGCGCCGGAGAAAGTTCAGCAGATCGCCCTCATCGTGCAGTTTCGGAAGCGCGATTCGGGGGATGCGCGAACCCGACAACGTCTCGCTGGCAAGCGATTCGGTAATCTCGCGCTCACGCACCTTGAAGGTGAATTCATCCTGCCGGTAGCGCTCGACAAGTGCCGGCCACGCTGCCAGAAGGGCTTCGCTCTCTTCACTGATGGCCGAACTGCGCGCCGCCACGAGGCGCTCGATGTCATGACTGGTGTAGGAGACGTTGGCTGCCGCGCCATCTGCCGCGCCGTCACGCGGCGCTGCATCGGCTTCGAGCATCGCCAGGGTCGCCCTGAGTTGCTGGCGCTCGCGCACGAGCTGCGCCTCCTTTCTCGTATCCGCGTGGTAGTTGCGCACGGTATCGGCGATTTCGGCGAGGTAACGTATGCGAGCGTTGGGAATGATGACGTCGCGACGCGAACTCGCACGCACGACAGCCTCGGGAAGCTTTCCCTCGCCAAAGACAAGTCCTTTTGCAGCCAGAGGCACCTTGAGGGCCTGATAAACCGCCGTGACACCATCGTCGTTGAAACGCGCCGCGATGGTGCCGAACACGGGCATCGACTCGGGGCCTGTCTCGAAGGCTTCACGGTTGCGCTGCACCTGCTTGCTCACGTCACGGAGCGCATCCTCACCGCCTTTCCTCTCGAACTTGTTGATGGCGATCACGTCGGCAAAGTCGAGCATGTCGATCTTCTCGAGCTGGCTCGCCGCACCGAACTCGGGTGTCATCACATACAGTGACACATCGCTGACCGACACGATGCCCGCATCACCCTGACCGATGCCCGGTGTCTCGACGATGACAAGCCTGGCCCCCGCGAGCTTGCAGGCGGCAATCATCGCAGCAAGCCCCGGCGGTACTTCACCACTGGCATCGCGCGTTGCCACCGAACGCATGAAGATGTTTTCATGCTCGATGGCGTTCATGCGGATCCGATCACCGAGGAGTGCACCACCACTCTTGCGCCGCGTCGGGTCGATGGCGAGCAGTGCAATCGGCAATGCATCGCTCTGATCGAGACGAAAGCGCCTCAGGAGTTCGTCGGTCAGCGAGGATTTTCCCGAACCACCCGTGCCCGTGATGCCGAGCACCGGCACCGTGGAAACTGCTGCCGCGTGCTCGAACAACCGCTGCTCGGATTTCCTGTCCAGTTCACGATCTTCGATGAGCGAGAGGAGTTGCGCCAGTGGCCGGTGCGATTGGAGTCCGAAGTGGTGCTGATGCGGAAGCAAGGCGTCGACATGCGAGTCATCCGGTGCGTCCTTGCGCGCGGCTTCGGTCAGTCCGACCATGTGCTCGATCATGCCCTTGAGCCCCATCTCCTGCCCGTCGGCCGGCGAGTATATGTGTGCCACCCCGTGTACCTTGAGTGCGTCGATTTCCTCGTCGACGATCACGCCACCACCACCACCGAACACCCGGATGTGCCCAGCCCCGCGCTCGGCCAGCGAATCGACGAGAAAGCGGAAGTACTCCACGTGTCCGCCCTGATAGGAGCTCACTGCGATGCCGTCGGCATCTTCCTGGATGGCAGCATTGACGATCTCGGCCACCGAACGGTTGTGACCGAGATGGATGACCTCGACACCGGCCGATTGCAGGATGCGGCGCATGATGTTGATCGACGCATCGTGGCCATCGAAGAGACTCGCTGCGGTGACGAAGCGGAGTGGCGAACCGGCGCTTTCCTCCTGCATCCGGATATCGCTGGCGGCTCGTGCCATCGTGAAGGCTCCTGTGTCCTGTGATTCCGGTCAGGCCATGACGTAACCTGCCCGGAAGGGGATTGCTGTCAACTGTCGAAACGACTATCTTGTGCCAGCTTGACGTTAACGTCAACTGAGCCCTACACTCCGCGCATGACCCGCGCCACTTCAGCCGCTGCCGAAGACTCGATCATCGAAGACGTTCTCGATGCTGCGGCAGGCTCGGAGAACGCGCCGCATCGGCAGTATTCGATTGCCGAACTGGCGCGGGAATTCGGCATCACCACACGCACCATCCGCTTCTACGAAGACAAGGGCCTGCTGCATCCGGCACGACACGGTAGCCATCGTGTGTATTCGCGGCGTGACCGTACGCACCTGCGGCTGGTGTTGCGTGGCAAGCGTCTCGGCTGGCCACTGGACGACATTCGCGAGATGATCGAACTCTACAACCTGCCCGGCGGCGAGCATCGCCAACTCGAACGAATGCTCTCACGCATCGAACAAAGTCGTGCCACTCTGGTCGATCAGCGCAACGCCATCGATGCATCGCTGGCCGAATTCGATGCCATCGAGGCGCGTTGCCGCCAGCGTATCGCCAACACGAAGCTCTGATCACATGAACGCCGATACCCATCGACCCGGAGCAGATGGAATGCCCCCTGAAAACGACCCTGTCGTCATCGTTTCCGCCGCGCGCACGCCGATAGGTGGCTTTCTCGGAGAACTCGCCAGCCTGACCGCCCCCGAACTGGGCGCTCATGCCGCCGCTGCCGCCATCGCCGAAGCCGGCATCGCACCCGAGGACATCGACGAGTGCACCTTCGGCTGCGTGCTGCCCGCCGGGCTCGGTCAGGCACCGGCGAGGCAGGCGGCACTCACCGCGGGCGTGCCCGAGCGTGTCCCTGCGACCACCGTGAACAAGATATGCGGTTCGGGCATGAAGGCAGTCATGCTCGCTCACGATGCCCTGCTTGTCGGCAACGGGCACGTGATGCTTGCCGGGGGTTTCGAGAGCATGAGCAACGCGCCCTACCTTCTGCCGCGTGCGCGCCAGGGGCTGCGCCTCGGCCACGCCGACGTGAAGGACCACATGTTCCTCGACGGGCTCGAGGATGCCTACGAGCCCGGCAGACTCATGGGCTGGTTTGCCGAACAGACCGCAACGCACTACGGCTTCACGCGTGGAGCCCAGGATGCCTTTGCCATCCGCTCGCTCGAGCGCGCCAGAGACGCCGCGGCGACAGGACGCTTCGACGCCGAAATCGCCCCCATCACGCTGACGTCACGCACCGGCGACACGACCATCGTCGCCGACGAACAACCGCTGAAGGCAAAGTTCGAGAAGATCCCCTCCCTCAAGCCCGCCTTCGCCGCCGATGGCACCGTGACCGCCGCCAACTCGAGTTCGATTTCCGATGGCGCGGCCGCCCTCGTGCTCATGCGCGAGAGCGAGGCGATGCTGCGAGGCCTCACGCCACGCGCGCGCATCCTCGCACACAGCTCGTACGCCCAGGAACCCGCCTGGTTCTCCACGGCACCGATACGCGTCATCGAGAAACTGCTGACCCGGCTCGGGATACGGGCAGACGAGATCGGTCTGTACGAGATCAGCGAAGCCTTCGCCGTGGTCACGATGGCCGCGATCGAGGAACTCAGGCTCGATGCCGCGCGCGTGAACGTCAACGGAGGTGCCTGCGCACTCGGTCACCCGATCGGCGCATCGGGGGCACGTATCATCGTGACGCTCCTGAACGCCATGGAGCAACGCGACGAGGAACTCGGCATTGCTGCACTCTGCATCGGTGGTGGCGAGGCAACGGCAGTTGCTCTCGAGCGCCCGCGCTGATCACATCTCCGCGTCGTGCCATGCCGCGTCGTGCCATGCCGTGTCGTTCCATGCCGTACCCGTGTCGCACCCCTCCTGTGTCATGCCCCTGCCGTGTCGTACTCCTTACCATGTCGTACTCCTGCCGTGCTCTCGGGTTTCGATCCCGAGGTAACCGGCACTGATTTCCCTGCAACGAAGAAGCGCCGATGAGCCAGCCCGCCAGCGTCGACTATGTGTTCGATTTCTCCTCCCCCTTTGCCTATATCGGCAGCCGACGCATCGAAGCCGTGGCTGCACGGCACGGACGGCGGGTACACTGGCAACCGATACTGCTCGGTGCCGTGTTCAAGGTCACGGGTGGCGCGCCACTGATCGATACGCCGCTCAAGGGCCCCTACACGAAACACGACCTGATGCGTGCGGCGCGTGAGCACGGCACGCCATTCATCTGGCCGGACATCTTCCCGATCTCCTCCGTCGCTGCTTCACGCGCGACGATCTGGCTGCGTGACAACGACGATGATGCCCTGCGTGCACGAACCGCCGACTTCATCCATGCAGTGTTTGCCGCCTGTTACGCCGAGAACCGGGACATCTCGAGTCCGGAAGTCCTCGCCACCGTGGCGAACGCTCTCGGGCTCGATGCCGACCTCATGATGGCCGGCATGAGTGACCGGGTGGTCAAGGACAGGCTCAGGAGTGACGTCGCAGCGGCCATCGAAAAAGGCGTGTTCGGCACGCCCACCATCTTTGTCGACGGCGAGATGTTCTGGGGCAGCGACCGTATCGATCAGGTGGATCGATGGCTGGAACGCGGGGGTTGGTAGTGATCGGCTTTCATGCTCGAAGCTTTCATGCTCGAAGCTTTCATGCTCGAAGCTTTCGTGTCCGGAACCATCCGGCTTGAGCCCGTATCGCGGTACCCGACACCAGCAACCACAGCAGCCACGAAACAGCGCCTCCGGATGATCCACCTCCGGACGAATCATCTCCCTCGCTCGTGGCACTGTCGCCGGCATTCGCGTTGCCATCACCGGAACCTGCTGCCGAGCCACCGGCCGCCGCATCGGCAGTGGCCGCGGCCCATCGCGCCGAATCACCAATGCGCTCGGCGATCCATGCACGATTGAACTCGTCACCCGAGAGACACAGATCGTTCTGGACGAGCACGCTCACCAGGCAGAAATCCATGGCGTGCTGCCCCTGTGTCGAGAGATGCAGTTCGGAATTGTCGCCACAGCGTCGTGATTCGCCGGGCCCCGTGACCTCGGGCGACTCCTCGAGCGCCATGAGTGACTCGCCCGCGATCGCCTGACAGAGCCGCACCGACTGACGCGGCTCGACGAGATCATCCGCCATGCCATGCAACATGAACACGGGCGCGATGCTCGCACCGTTGCTGGCGACGGCCTCAGGATAACTGTTTTCGGGTATGGGGCTGGCATCGAGGTTCAGACTGTCGATCGCCGAACCCGTGACGCGCTCGAGAATGTCGAGCCCCTGCTCGTTCCGGTAGAGCCCGGCAATGGCACGCGCACCGAAGTCGCGGAAATCCGATGGTGCGTAGTAGAGGACACCGCCAGCGACACGATCGGTCTCGCGCACCACCAGGCTGGCCGCAAGCTGCCCGCCGGCCGACTGCCCGAAAACGATGGGTGCACCGCTGCTGCCGTAATCGGCCGCATTGGCTTCCACCCATGCAAGCGCCGCTTCGGCATCACTGACGATTTCCTCGATCGTCGCGTTGTGACAGGCCGCGCTGCCTTCCCGTTCATCCAGCAGCCGATAGAACGGCGCATACACGACGAAACCCTGTTCGACGAAATGCGGAATCGTCATCTCCAGCCCGAAGAAACCGAAACCACGGCTCGTCCAGCTACCGCCGTGAAAGGCAATCATCGAGCGCTGACCGGTGATGCCGGGGTGCTTCGAGTACACGCGCATCTCGAGCGAGCAGGTACCACCGCCCGTCTCCACCTCACGGTAGATCAGGCGTCGAAGATAAGGCTGCACCACACCATCAAGCCAGCGTGCGCCGATGTCGAGTTTCGAGCCGGGCGAAAGCGTCCACGGCAGTTCCGCCGTGTCGATACCGTCACCTTCACCGAGGCCCGAGGGGTCGAGAAGCTCGCCACAGTGGTCACTGACCTCGGTTGTGCGGAAGGACACGCTGGCAGTACAGGCCGCATCACTGAAATAGGTGCCCGATTGCGTGGGAATCACCGCTTCACAACCGTTTTCACCTTGTCGATACAGCGGCTCGATCCTTACATCGGCGTAGAAATTGTCAATGAGTTCGCAGGCGAGCTCGTTGGCAACGATGTCGGTGAGGTTCGGCTCTTCTTCCTGTGCCTGCGCGCTGCCGCAAGACAGGCATAGGCTGGCGCCGATCGCGGCGGCGATCCGACGGTAGCCGCTGATGCAGCTTTCCGATGGTTTGTGTGCGTGTTTCATGCTCGACAGTCTATCGTTCCAACCCTGAATCTACAGCGCATCGGCTCGCAGAACCTGAATCTGCATGCGGGCGGCCTCGGCGCGGTTCATGCGCTGGCCGGTCTGGATCACGCGACGCTCACCCGGTTGCAGTACCCCCTGCACGCGCCGCACCTGCTGCTCGGCACCCGGTGTACGACGGATGCCAAGTTCGATGTTGGAAAGCGGTCGTGAGGTCTGATTGATGAATTCTATCGCCAGCACTCCACCGGGCGTCAGCCCCTGGTGCACGAGCAGTCGTGTGTTGGTCTGTGCGGCCGGCTGAAGACGCGCCAACCCCGCCCTGGCATCGTTGCCGACCTGTCCTCCCGCCTGTGCGGCGCGCGCGTAGTATTCACCTGCCGCCTGCCGGTTGCCCTGTCGCTCGGCGAACCGCCCGAGTGCGAGCTGCGCTTCTCCCGTGGGCAGGAGTTTCATGCTGCGCTGATAATCGGCAAGCGCTGCCGCCTGATTACCCTCGGCTTCGTTGATCTTGCCGCGCTGCAGGTAGTAGTAGTAGAACTGCGGATTCAGGCTGATGGCCTTGTCGTAATGCGCGCGCGCGGCGCGCGTGTTGCCTTCCGTACGTGTGATGTCACCCAGCAGCGAATGAAAATGCCCTTCGCGCGGCTCGATGCGAATCGCCTGGCGCACGAGTTTCTCGGCTCCGCTCTTGTTGTTCTTCGCCAGCGCGGCCTGCGCCTGTTCGTAGAGTTCGTAGGCCTTCTCGGTCTTGCGAAGCGTGCCGATGTTCTTGAGATAACGGTCGGCGCCACGGTTGCCCGTATGCGGAAGAGCCGCTGCCGTTTCGATGTTCTTGCGCACCCGTTCTTCCGACGGCGGGTGCGAAGCAAAGAGCTTCGAAAAGGCATCATTCGAGCGTCCTTCGGACAGTTCGACGAAGGTCCGCTGCAGATCCACCGCGCCCTCCGGGTCATAGCCCGAGCGCGCCATGTATTCCATTCCGTAACGATCAGCCTCGAGTTCGGCCCCGCGCCCGTAGCGGCTGTTGATCAGTTGCGCGCCCACCGAGGAGACGAGTTGTGCCTCCTGCCCGTAACCCTCACGTGCACCGATCACGGAAGCGGTAATGACACCGAGCTGCAGTCCGAGTCCGCGCGTCTGGCCCTGGGCGCCGTGCCGGGCCGCTGCGTGCACGATTTCGTGACCGAGTACCGCAGCCAGTTCGGACTCATCCTTGAGTTCGGTGAGGAGGCCACGGTTGATGCTGATCTTGCCCCCCGGCAAGGCCCAGGCGTTGGGCGTCGAATCGTTGATGACGTGGAACTCGTAGGGCAGCTTGCGATCACTCTTTGCCGCGATTCGCTGACCGACCTCATTGACGTAGGCCTGCACCTGCGGATCGACCACGTAGTCACCACCCTGTGCCTGACGCAGCGGCAGGTACTGTGTCTTGCCGACGTCGAGTTCCCAGTCTTCCGAGACCAGCACGACTTCCCGATCACCGGTGACCGGATTGACCGAGCAGGCAGAGACCACGACGGCGAGAGCAAGCGCGGCTGCACCGGCCCGGAACATCGAGGCGCTGGCCAGGATTCCGCTGAGAAACGCGCTCAGGGAGCGTGTCGAAGGGTTCATGCTTCTGATCCATGCTGGTGACTGTTGCGCCGAAGTGTACCGCAGGTACATTGCCGCCTCCTGCGACGATGATATGCTCGGCCCTGTCGAAGCCACCGGTCAGCCTTCCTGCCCGGGCCATGTCATTTCGCGCTCTCGACCCACTGCTTCACGACGGAGTGCCACGCCGTTGAAACGTCTCCTTCCATTGCTTCTGATTCTCTGTGTTTCGATGCTCGTGGGCGCCTGCCTCAACAACAGGTTCGTCGTCGGTACGCTCTACAACCGCATCGACAATCAGATGCGCAAGGCGTTCCACAAGCTTACCCGTTTCGACGATGAACAGATCACGATGCTCGATGCACGCGTGCTCGCCTTCCACAACTGGCATCGCGAAGCCGAACTGCCGCGTTACGCCGCGCTTGCCGATGAGGTCGGTGCACACCTTGTCGACGACACCGTCAGCGACACTCTGGTGCAGCGCTGGTTCGACACGCTCGATACCTTCAGTCAGAACGTGCGCGCTTGCTACCCGGCGAATTTCTCGACACCGGTATTCCAGAGCCTCGACCAGGCCCAACTCGCGGACATTCGCGCTCGCCTCGAACGACGCCTGCAACGTTCGCGTAACCGCTACCGCAACGAGACACCCGAGGATCGCGTCGCGCGTCGCGTCGCGCGGATGAACACCTGGAGCCGGCGCATCGATCTCGAACTCCGACCCGACCAACTCGAGATGCTTCGGGAAATGTTCCGCAACCAGAACGCACTGACACTCAAGTACTACGCCCTCTATGAAGTCTGGCTGAGCCGAATGTTTCGCCTCGCCGCTGCGCCCGTCACGGCGGAGAACACTGCGGCGCTCGATCGCCAGATGGCAAGTCTCTGGGGCATGCTCGAACGACAGTACCCCGATGAATGGCAGACCAATCGCGAACTCTGGGAAACCACCCTGCACAAGCTGTTCGAGAGTTTCGACAGCGAGCAGCGCACCGCTTTCGGCACCTGGCTCGGCAGATTCGCGAACAACCTGCGCCGGGTCTCGCGCAACGGCCCGGAGCGGGCACAGGACTACGACGCCGCACTCGGCTGCATGCCCTGAGCGACATTCCGGGTAACATTTGTGGGAGCGTTCAGGTCCGCATCAGCCGCCCTGGCCGCGGGGGCATCGGAGGAAACACCGGCGGGAACATCGAAAGCCGCATCGATCGAAGCGATGTCATGCAGGGTGCGGATGCGCGAGAAGAGTTCGGCGGCTTCGGGGTAGTGACGCTTGAGGTAGGCAAGCCACTGCTTGGTGCGGTTGCCGACATGACGCGGGCTACCGCTGTCACTCTGATGAAACTGCTCGCGAACATGCCGTTTCACGGCCTCCCACTGCATCGCCGGCAAGGCGCCGCCAGCATGGACGCGCAGCGCAAGATCCGGTGCTGCCAGTGCACCACGACCGAGCATGAGATGCCGACAACCACTGCTCGCGAGTGCGCGGGTGGCGTCTTCGGGTGTCCAGATCTCACCGTTGATGAAGGTAGTGTCAAGGAAGGGCTCGCTCATGACGCACGCGACCAGGTGCCAGTGCGCCGGTGGCCGGTAACCATCGGCGCGCGTGCGCGCATGGATGGCAAGTTCGTCGGCACCGGCAGCGCGCACCCCCGCCACCACCGATTCGAACAACGCCGGGCTTTCATGGCCGAGACGAATCTTCACGGTCACCGGCGCATCTCCGGCGACCACCTGCACCACCGCATCGACCAACTCGCGTACTCGTTCGGGTTTCCGCAGGAGAATGGAGCCACCCATGCTGTTGTTGACCGTCTTCACCGGACAGCCGAAATTCAGGTCGACACCGGGAGCGCCCATGTCCACGACACGGCGTGCGTTGGCGGCCATGGCAGCAGGGTCACTGCCAAGCAGCTGCACGTACACCGGCACGCCGGAAGGCGTCAGCCCGGCCGCCTCGAGTTCGGGGCAGAGCCTCAGGAACACACGTTCGGGCAAGCGCACATCGGTGACGCGCACGAACTCGGTCACGGCGCGGCAGTAGCCGCCGATGGCGGTCAGACGCCGGCGCATGGCGGCGTCGATCACGCCTTCCATCGGTGCGAGCACGATACGGGGTGTCATGACGCTACACTCTACGTCAGGATGAAGACCAATAGCGACACGCAGAACAATACCGACACCGAAGCGGCCGCCTTGCCCCTGCTGCAACCCGGCGAATGTGGCTCGCTGCGCGTGGTCGACATCAACGACAACGGTGTCTGGCTCGATCAGGGACTCCCCGAAGACCTGTTCATGCCCTGGGCCGAACAGCGCCGCCCACGCGAGATCGGCCAGTACGAAACCGTGCTCGTGTACCGTGACAACAGCGGTCGCCTCGCCGCCTCGAGCCGGATCGATCATCACCTTGACGACCGTCCGGCGGGTTTTCAGCCCTGGGACAAGGTTTCGCTGCTGGTCTTTCAGCGCACCGACCTCGGCTTCAAGGCCGTGATCGACAACCGGGCCATCGGCCTCCTCTACAAGGACGAAGTATTCCGAACCCTGCGCGTGGGTCAGCGGGTGCCGGGTTACGTCAAGCGCATTCGCGAGGACGGCCGCATCGATCTGAGCCTGCAACCACGCTCGCGCGAACTCACCGATCAGCTCGAACGGCAGGTCCTCGAACGCCTCACCGAACACGGTGGCCGGCTCGACCTCAGCGATGGCTCGCCGCCGGAGGCCATACGCGAGGCCTTCGGCACCAGCAAGAAGGCCTTCAAGCGGGCACTTTCTTCCCTGTACAAGTCGCGGCGCATCGTCATCGAGCGCGACCACATCCGCCTGCCCGACTGAAAGAGACGCAAGACCATGGCCATTCAGTGGTTCCCGGGGCACATGCACAAGGCCCGCAAGGAGCTGGCCGGATCGCTGCCCGATGCCGACGCGCTGCTGATGATCCGCGATGCGCGCATTCCCTTCAGCAGTCACAACCCGATGCTCGAAAACCTTGCGCGAGAGCTGCCGGTGCTGAACGTGCTGACGCGCCGCGATCTCGCCGACGAACGGGCAACCGCTGTCTGGCTCGATGAACTCTCGAAGACCGACGACACGGATGCCATCGCCATCGTCGCAAGCGACCGTGACGGCACGCGTGAGATACCGGCGCGTCTGCAGGCGCTGGTACCCGCTGCATCACGCTCGCGCGTGCGGCCCTGGCTGGTACTGGTGACGGGCATACCCAACGTCGGCAAGTCCACCCTCATCAATACCCTGACGGGACGCAGCATCGCCGCCACGGGAAACGAGCCCGCCATCACCAGACGCCAGCAGGACGTTTCCCTGAACGAGCGCTGGCGCCTGCGCGACACCCCCGGAATGCTCTGGCCCAGCGTCGATAACGAGGCCAGTGGGTATCGCCTCGCCGCCACCGGTGCCATCCGCGACACGGCCATGGACAGTGCCGAGGTGGCGACCTGGTTGCTCGACTATCTCACCGCGACCTATGCCGAAAGGCTCAGAGCCCGCTACGGCGACACCCTGCCGATCGACGACAGCGTCGCTGCGCTGGAATTCATCGGACGAGAGCGTGGTTGCCTCGGCAGCGGCGGCCTCGTCGACTTCGACCGTGCCGGCCGCCTGCTGCTTCAGGAATTCCGTTCGGGCACCCTGGGCGGCATGACGCTCGAAACACCCGCGATGCGCGATCGGGAACTCGCCGCAACGGAAAGGCGCTTGGCCGAACGCGAAGCGAAGCGCGCCCGGCGTCGCGATGCACGGCGCGCGGCGAGAAAGTCGGCGAAGGCTCGCGGACAAGGTCGATGAACGCGCCGCCCTCGGATACAGGCATGTCCCCCGGCTTGCCACGCACGATCTATCTGCTTTCGCTCTGCAACGCACTGCTCTACACCTGTGCGTCGCTGCTGATCACGATGTCGGCACTCATCGGCTACGCGCTTGCCGAGGACAAACGCCTTGCGACACTGCCGATGGCCCTGCAGTTCCTGAGCGTTCTCGTCGGCAGCGTGCCGGCTTCGCTGGCCATGGGACGCTTCGGCCGCAAGGCCGGATTCCTGTTTGCGGGCTGCATCGGTGTTGCGGGCTCGCTGCTCGCACTCCACGCCCTGCAGCAGCAGAGCCTGTCGCTGTTCGCGCTGGCGAGCTGTTGTTTCGGCCTGTTCACGGCCTTCGCCAACTACTACCGCTTCACGGCAGCGGAGATCGTGCCACCCGCAAGGAAGAGCGTGGCCATTTCGATGGTCATGGCCGGTGGCGTCATTGCCGCCTTCATCGGCCCGAACCTCGCTCGTCTTGCCAGCAGCCTGTTCGAGTCGCAGCCTTTCGCCGGCCCCTTCGCCGTACTCGTCGCTGTCTATCTCACCACCATGGTACTCATTGCCTTCGCCGACCTGCCACCGCCACCACCGAAGCGGGCCGGCAGCGACAAGGGGCGACCGATCCTCGACATCGTTGCGCAGCCGGTGTTTGTCATCGCAGTGACCTGCCAGATGCTCGGCTACGCCACCATGAACTTCGTCATGGCATCCACGCCGCTGGCGATGCGCCTGCATGCCTTCGATTTTCACGCGACGGCCTTCGTCATCCAGTGGCACGTGTTCGCCATGTTCGCACCGTCCTTCGTTACCGGGCACCTGATCCGCCGTTTCGGCATGGTGCCGGTGCTCGGCACAGGCGCCCTGCTCGGCATCCTGACCGTGCTCGTGAATCTGCATGGCAAGACGCTCGCGCACTTCACGCTGGCGCTGGTCCTTCTCGGGGTGTGCTGGAACTTCCTCTACGTCGGTGGCACCACACTCATGACCGAGGCATACCGGGAGGAAGAAAAGTCGCGCGCTCAGGCCGCCAACGACCTCATGGTGTTCTCGTTGGTGTCCCTCACGGCGCTCTCGGCCGGCACCGTGCATCATGTGTTCGGCTGGCGCACCGTGAACATGGGGGTGCTGCCTTTTCTCGTGATCGCACTTGCCAGCGTGTTCTGGCTCCGGAGGCAACAGAAAACGGGCGTGTATCCCCAGACCGGGTGAAACGAGAACCCTGCCCTCAGGTAATGTTGCCGGCGGCCGATCGACGTGAGACGAGGGTCGCCGGCAACCGCATCGGCACCCCGAATCGGGATTCGATGTCGTGTATCCAGACCTCCGCCTTGCCACCGGTCAACCCTTGCCACTTCTCGCGCTGCTTGCATTGCTCGCAATGAATGGTTGCGGCGTATTCACCGATGACACGGCAGCACGGGAAACCGAACGCGAACTCGCACTGCAACGCTGGCACCGTTGCATCAGCCGCAGCATCAGCCACGGTACCGGCCAGGTACCGCCGCCATCAGGCAATCCCGGCGCCACCCTTGCGATACATGGACTGCGCGTCACGAACAATTGTGAAGGGCACGAACGTGACGTGATCGCAAGCTACCCACCGCATCTCGCGAACCGAATTGCCCGTAAACTGTCAGAGCATCAGCGATCGCTTTATGCGGCACATCTGCAGCGCTCTGACGAAAGGCCCATGTTGAACAAGGCCCGTTTCGAGATCGAAGCACGACAGGGTGATCTGTGACATAGTGCCGCGCTGTAGCTGCGTCGCACAGACTTTACCCACAACCCGCAAGGAATTATCGTGATCAAACCCACCCTTCTGGCCTCTGCGCTGACGGCCACCCTGTCGCTTGCTGCCGTTCCCGTGCTTCACGCCCAGGACACGGCTGCTGATACAGCCACAACCGGAACTGCTGGCACTGAAGCTTCTGGTACTGAAGCTTCCGGCACTGAAGCCGACGCTACCGAAGCTCCCGCTGTCGAAAGCGCGGACATCGATACCAGCACGCTGAGCTATGCCCTCGGCATGCTCATCGGCGAGAGCGTGGCCAACTTCGAAGAACTTGACTACGCACGTCTGGCCAAGGCCCTCGAAACCCAGCATCAGGGTGGCGAGACCGAAATGTCGATGATGGAAGCTCAGCAGACCATGGAGCAATACCAGATTGCCCAGACCGAAGCAGCCGCGGCGGAAGCCAAGGCCACGGGCGACGCCTTCCTCGCGGAAAACGCTGCCCGCGAAGGTGTTCAGGTCACCGACAGCGGTCTGCAGTACGAAGTCCTCTCCGACGCCGAAGGCGACAAGCCCACGAGCGAAGACACCGTCAAGGTGCACTACGAAGGCAAGCTCATCGACGGCACCGTATTCGATTCCTCGATCGAACGTGGCGAGCCGGCACAGTTCCCGCTCAAGGGTGTCATCCCCGGCTGGACCGAGGGGCTTCAGCTCATGCCCGTCGGCAGCAAGTACCGCTTCGTGATTCCGGCCGATCTCGCCTACGGCGATCGCGGTGCCGGTCAGGCCATCGGCCCGGGCGAAACCCTCATCTTCGACGTCGAACTGCTCGAAATCGTCAAGCAGTAAGCCAGCGCGAGCCAGAACACACCAAAACGAGGCGCCCGGCACTTGTGTCGGGCGCTTTTGCATGTGGGGCTGTGCGCTGGCGGCAGCCTGGCACTCTCGAGAGATGGCTCATGCCGAACGTTTCGAACACCGCTGGTTTCACCAAGCAGTGACAATCGCCCCGGTACGACTGCGACGCGAAGCTGGCCTTGCCGCCAGGATGACGTAACCACGCAGGGTCTGCTCGCCGATGTCATGGCAGGTTTCCTTGTATGCCGGCGCGTTCGTGCTTCGGCAAGCGCAAGGTCAATGGGCTGATTCAGGCAGCCTGATCGAGATCATCCTCGCCGGCACCACCGGCATCGTTTCGACGCGCTCCTGTGGTAGCTGTGGTATCAGTGCTTTCGAGTTCACTCATGTCGAGCATGTCGAGTGCCGCAGGCTTCGCCAGCAGAAAACCCTGAAATTCATCACAGCCGTGCGCCTGCAGCGCGGCCAGTTGCGTTGCCGTTTCCACCCCTTCGGCATTGACGCGAATATGCAGCGAGTGTGCAAGACTCACGATCGACCTGACGATCTCGCTGACGCGTGCGTCATCCTCGAGTGCCTTCGTGAAGGAACGGTCGATCTTGAGCTTGTGGAACGGAAACTGCCACAGGTAGGCAAGACTCGAGTGTCCGGTGCCGAAATCATCCATGGAGATGCGCACGCCGAGGTTGTTCAATGCTTCGAGCGAACGGATGACGTCATCGGTGTTCTGCATCAGCAGCGACTCGGTAATCTCGAGTTCAAGGCGTTCGGGTTCAAGCCCGCTTCGCTCGAGCGCGTTGATCACCGAGACCACGATATCGCCACGCTCGAACTGTGCCGGTGAAAGATTGACCGCTACGCTGAGATCACGAGGCCAGGTGACAGCATCATTGCAGGCACGATTGAGTACCCATTCACCGAGTCGAGCGATGAACCCCGCCTCCTCGGCAATCGCGATGAACTGCTCCGGGCCGATCGGCCCGTGCACCGGATGCTGCCATCGCAGCAGCGCCTCGTAGCCCACGGCGGTGCTGCCATCGGCCGCGAACAGTTTCTGATAGGCAAGCGTGAGTGTTTCGTCCTCGATGGCCTGACGCAGATCGCTCGTGAGTTCACGCCGCCGCCGCAGAAGCTGGTCGAGGTTTTCGTCGTAGAAACTGAAGCCTCCTCGACCGTGTTCCTTGGCACGATAGAGCGCGAGATCGGCCTGATTGAGCAGTGCCTCGCAGTCAACGGCATCGACACCGAATATCGCGGCACCGACACTGCAACGGCACTCGAACTCGATGTTCTCGACACGGTGCGGTCTGCCGATGGCCGCAAGTACTCGCGCGGCGAGCACCTTGACATCTTCCGAGTCACGCACCGTGTGCTGAAGGATCGCGAACTCGTCACCGCCAAGCCGGGCCAGCACATCACCGTGACGCAGCACATCGGCAAGCCGCTCGGCAACGCTCGCAATCACGACATCACCGATGCGGTGACCGTGCGTGTCATTGATGTACTTGAACTCGTCAAGATCGAGATAGAGCAGCGCAAACCGCTCGCCGCTCTCCTTCGCGCGTGCTTCGGCGCGCCGCAGGGCATCGGTAAAGCTGCTGCGATTGAGGGCGCCACTGAGCTGATCGTGCTGGGCAAGATACCGGAAGCGACGTTCGTGAACGGCGCGTTCGCGCATGCGCCGGAGGAACTGAAACGCCGCAATGGCGAAAAGTACACCGAGTACGCCTGCCACCAGCAGGCTCAACCTGGCGAAAAGACTCATCACGGCCGACTTGATCGGCGTCTGATTCACATGGACTTCCACCACACCGATGATCTTGCCGTCTTTTCTCACCGGCACGAATGCTTCGGTGTAGAACCCGGACGTATCTGCAGTATGCTCTCCATCACACAGTCGCACCACTGGCTCACCCGTGACCAGCAGATCGGCAATGTCTTCGTCCAGTTCGCCATCGGGCCCGTGTCCGAGCAGTTCCCCACCAGCACCGTGATCAGGCTGATCGAGCTTGTCGGAAACCAGCAACAGAGCGCCATTCTTGTCAAAGAGGCGGAACCGGAACACCGAACCGATCTTGCCGAGATTGCGCAACTGCGCCAGCGACCAGGCATCCATTTCGCCCGTTTCGAGCACGCCGTGAAGACCGCTGACGGACTGACCGAGCATGGCGGCGTAGTCGCTGGCCGTCTGTTCGGCAAGACTCTCGAGGTGTCCGTCGGCCAGTTGCTTCGACACTTTCTGGAATGACAGCGTTGCCACAATGGCAAGAACAAGCCAGATGAGCCCCCCTTTCCAGTCTGCCTTACCGATCCAATGATTCATGCGCAGAGCTTTTCCCGAAATACAGCGATACGGAAAGTCTGCGGCGAACATCCTCGATCCTTGAGACGGAGAATGGGATGCTGTCGATCCATCCACACAGTGAGTCCTGAATACTGACTGAGAACCCGTTTCCGGGGCTCACTCGTCGGCTCCCGGGATTCGCAGAATTCGGGAAACTCGTGGTGGCCCGGAAACTCGTGGGAATCGGCGCGTCTACAGGATCCGCTCTTCGCCTTCGGTGGTTCGCTGTTGCGCGGTCCAGTCCTTCGCCACCCAGATGGGGACTTCCTCGGCCGGCAGGGCCTGCCCCCGGATCAGATCGCTGGCGCGCTCGGCCACCATCATGGTGGGGGCGTTGAGATTGCCGTTGGTGATGTCGGGAAACACCGAGGAGTCGACGACCCTGAGACCATCGACCTCCCTCACTCGGCAGTGGCTGTCGAGCACCGCCATCGGATCGTCATCGGCACCGATCTTCACCGTGCACGAGGGGTGATAGGCGCTTTCGACATTCTGCCGTACCCAGGCGTCGATGGTCTCGTCGCTGTCGACGTCATTGCCGGGCTGGATTTCGCGGCCGCGGAACGGCTTGAGGGCATCCTGCATCAGCACCTCGCGGGTGAGGCGAATGGTGCTGCGCCAGTCCTCGATGTCCTGCTCGTGCGAAAGGTAATTGAAGACGATACGCGGTGCTTCGCGCCAGTCTGCCGAGCGAATCGACAACTGCCCGTGGCTCTTCGGCTTGTTCGGCCCGACATGCACCTGGTAGCCATCGCCGTCGAAGGCGGCACGGCCGTCGTAACGCATCGCGGCCGGCAGGAAGTGATACTGGATGTCGGGCGACTCGAGCCCCGCACGCGAACGGATGAAACCGCAGGACTCGAAGTGGTTGGTACTGCCGAGGCCTTGTCTGCCGAGAAGCCAGTTGGCGCCGATCAACCCCTTGCGCCACCAGGCAAGCTGCCGATTGAGCGACACCGGCTGGGTACATTCATACTGGAAATAAACCTCGAGATGATCCTTGAGGTTGGCGCCGACGCCGGGAAGATCCCGCAAGGGCTTCACGCCGGCCGCCTCGAGAGTTGCTGCCGGGCCGATGCCCGAGCGTTGCAGGATCGAGGGCGAACCGATCGACCCTGCCGAAAGGATGATCTCGGCGTTGGCCTGCAGCGTCCTGCGTTGCCCGCCCGAGTGATACACCACCGTGCGCGCCGTACCCGCGTCGAACTCGATGCATTCGACCGTCGCGTCAGAAAGAATCGTGAGGTTGCCTCTGCCCTGTGCCGGACGCAGGTAGCATCGCGCCGTCGACTGGCGCTTGCCATCGGCAACGTTCATGTGCTTCTGGCCGAAGCCTTCCTGCTGGTATCCGTTGTAGTCTTCCGTGAAGGGGTAACCGGCCTGCTTGCCTGCCTCGATGAAGGCGCGGTAGAGCGGGTTGAGTGCCATGTCATTGCCGACCCCGACGCCCACCGGACCATCACCGCCACGGTAACGACTCTCGCCGTGAATCCATGTTTCGAGACGCTTGTAGTACGGAAGGCAGTTACGGTAGTTCCAGCCTGCAGCGCCGAGCGTCTCCCAGGCTTCGATGTCGAGCGGGTGACCGCGCACGAAGGCCATGCCGTTGATCGAGGACGAACCACCAAGCACCTTGCCGCGTGGGCAATCGAGTGCGCGTCCGTCGAGCCCCGGATCAGGCTCTGCCGCATAGCCCCAGTTGAAGCGCGGCATGTTCATCGGAATCGAGAGCGCCGTGGGCATGGCGACGAAGATGCTCCTGTCGGAACCGCCCGCTTCGAGCAGTGCCACCGACACGGCAGGGTCTTCCGAGAGACGGCTGGCGACGATGGCACCTGCCGACCCCGAACCGATCACGATGTAGTCGAATTGTCGTTGCATAGACTGGCTCCTTCGGTAATCCGCCATGCCCCCGCCCGACCAGGGCCCCGGCGGCGTCGCCGGGGCCTGTCATCGGTCCGTCAGCGAACCACTGTCGAGTGACTCGTCGATACGGAAGCCCTCCGCCGGCATACGCATCAGTAGCACGCACATCAGCGGTACAGGTACACATTGGTACATTCTACCGGGCTGGCGAGCGGTAGTATGGGATGATGTGCAGTTGGAACCTGCAAGGGGCTTGCGCCCACAAGGACGACCATGAACATCACTCTTGTCGGTTGCGGCGATGCCTTCGCCAGCGGCCGGCGCTTCAATACCTGTCTGCACGTTGTCACCAGCCGACAGCGGTTTCTGCTCGACTGCGGGGCGACCTCACTGACGGCACTGCGCGCGGCAGACATCGAGCGCGACAGGATCGACACGATCTTCATCACGCATTTCCATGCCGACCACTTCTTCGGACTGCCGTTCCTGATTCTCGATGCACATTTCATCGGCAAGCGCAGCCGAACGCTCCGCATCGTCGGCCCGGAAGGCCTCGAAGCGCGTCTTGCCGCGCTCCTTGATCTGAGTTTCGGCAAGGATGTCTTCGATCTGATCGGCTTCCGGATCGACTGCAGGGAAATCTCGCCGGGCGAAACGCTCGAACTCGATGGCCTGAGCTGTCGCGCCGAACGCATGGTACACAGTGCACCGGGGGGCACCTGTCTTGGCTATCGCATCGCAGCCGATGACAGAACACTCGCGTTCACGGGCGACACCGAGTGGAACGACAACATCATCGCCATCGGCCGGAACGCCGATCTGCTGCTCAGTGAGTGCTGTGGCTATCGCACTCCGGTACCCACCCACCTCGACCTTGCCACGCTCGAACGCAAGCTGCCATCGGTCGGTGCGCGACGTGTGGTGCTGGTGCACATGGGGCAGACGCTGCTCGACAACGCCGCGGACTGTGACTTCGAAATGGGATTCGACGGGATGCAGATCGAGATCTGACCCCCTGAACGCCAGCCGGAAGCCTGCGGCAACGAACTGCGGCAGGCACGGAGTGGCAGCCTTGCGTCAGTCGAAGGCCCCTGCCAGAATCATCGCGTCGAGCACTTCACCCATTTCACCGTAGCTCGGGAAAGCCGCTTCGATCCGGGCGCGATACTTTTCGGGACTCGGATCCTCGGCGAGGATATCGCGTGCTTCTTCCACGTAGACGCGCACCGACTCGATCGCAGCGGCATCGAGGATTTCGTCACGTCCGGTGAGCAGATAGCGATAGTTGCCTTCGTCGATCAGCGCATCGATACGATCGATCGCGGCCAGATAGGCATCAGGGTCGACGATGACAATGTGTGTGTCGAGTTGCAGGATATCGGCCGTGTGCAGGGCCTGAAGCGCAGGCATCGCAATGATGATCTGGTCGGGGGCTTCCGAGTCGGCAAGGTTCTCCGTGCGGTACTCGATGCCGTCGACGACAAACGAAGCCTCGAGCGTTTCGGTGGGGTAGCGGATTTCATCGGGGTATTGCCGCGACCAGGGCCGTCCCTGCTGCTTCCTGCGAGTCAACAGCGATTCGGCATTCGCCTGCATGTTCTCGAGCGTCTCGGGTGCCGCATGAACCGGAGCGTCCGCATCGAGCGCGGGCAGGCCCATGTAGTTCTCAGGGTCCGAGTGGGTGATGATGATGCGATCGAGGGGCTTGTCGAGCGAATCGATGTAACGCTGCAGTTCCATGGATCGTGACAGGAAGTGCTGCGCATCGATGAGCACGAGCGCGTTGTCGGTTTCGATGAGAATCGAGTTCACGTGGGCATCATCGGTGCCCTGGTAGCGGTGAACGGTGGCCGCACCCATGTCCCGGGTTTCGACGCGGCCGATGCGATCGAGCAGTTCCACGCGCTGCGCGGGCAGCGTACAGCCGGAAACCATCGCACTGCCGAGGACCGCCGCAACCAGCAGCATGAATGTGTTGTTCATGAATGGATTCACCTGGTACCAAAATGTGATCGACGACGTTGGCCACGAGCCACATGTTACAAGCGGCTGCGGTTCCGGCATGCGTCTTTTCGATGTATCCCGCTCGACTCAGCCTGCGAGCTTCTTGTAGCGAACCCGCTTCGGCTGCGTGGCTTCCTCGCCGAGCCGCTCGCGCCGATCGGCCTCGTATTCAGTGTAGTTGCCGGCGAAGAAGTTGATTTCGGACGGGTCTTCGTAGGCGAGGATGTGCGTGGCCACGCGATCGAGAAACCAGCGGTCGTGCGAGATGACGATGGCGCAGCCGGCAAAGTCGAGCAGCGCTTCCTCGAGCGCCCTGAGCGTTTCGACGTCGAGATCGTTCGAGGGTTCGTCGAGCAGCAGTACGTTGGCGCCTTCCTTGAGCGTCAGCGCCAGATGCAGACGCCCGCGCTCGCCGCCGGAGAGATCCCTGACGTGTTTCTGCTGATCCCCGCCCTTGAAGTTGAAACGCCCGACGTACTGGCGTGCCGGCACCTCGTAGTTGTTGATGGTGATGACATCGGAGCCGCCGGAAACCACCTCGAACACGGTCTTGTCGCCGTCGAGATCATCGCGGCTCTGGTCCACGCAGGCCATCTTCACGGTTTCGCCGATGTCGATGGTGCCCGAGTCGGGCTGCTCGCGCCCCATGAGCATGCGGAAGAGCGTGGACTTGCCCGCACCGTTGCCCCCGATCACGCCCACGATGGCACCTTTCGGTACCTGAAAACTCAGGTTCTCGAACAGCAGGCGATCTCCATAGGACTTGCTGACGTTCTCGAGTTCGATGACCTTGTCGCCGAGGCGCGGTCCGGGCGGAATGTAGATTTCGTTGGTCTCGGCGCGCTTCTGGAATTCCTGGCTCTGCATCTCTTCGAAGCGCTGCATGCGGGCCTTGGACTTCGCCTGCCGACCACGCGGCCCCTGACGCACCCATTCGAGTTCCGATTTCATCGCCTTGGCGTGAGAGGATTCCTGCTTCGCTTCCATTTCGAGGCGCGCCGCCTTCTGATCGAGCCAGCCAGAGTAGTTGCCCTCGTAGGGAATGCCATGGCCGCGGTCAAGTTCGAGAATCCAGCCGGCGACGTTGTCGAGGAAATAGCGATCGTGGGTGATCGCAACCACCGTGCCCTTGTAGTCGTGCAGGAAGTGCTCGAGCCAGGCGACGGAATCGGCATCGAGATGGTTGGTGGGTTCGTCGAGGAGCAGCATGTCCGGGCCGGACAGCAGCAGGCGGCACAGTGCCACGCGGCGCTTCTCGCCGCCCGAGAGGTTGGCGACCTTCGCCTCCCAGGGCGGGAGACGCAGCGCATCGGCGGCGATGTCCATCTGATGCTCGAGGTTGTGCGCATCGGCTGCCTCGATGATGGCTTCGAGCCGTGCCTGTTCGGCGGCGAGCGCATCGAAATCGGCATCGGGCTCGGCGTAGGCCGCATACACGGCATCGAGCTTCGCCTGTGCATCCTTGACCTCGTCCACGGCTTCCTCGACCACTTCGCGCACGGTCTTTTCGGCATCGAGTTCGGGTTCCTGCGGCAGATAACCCACGTTGAGGTTCGGCATCGGCCGTGCTTCTCCCTCGATGTCGGTGTCCACTCCTGCCATGATCTTCAGCAGCGTGGACTTGCCGGCGCCGTTCAGGCCCAGAACACCGATCTTGGCTCCGGGAAAGAAGGACAGCGAAATGTTCTTGAGGATTTCACGCTTCGGCGGGACGATCTTGCCGACGCGATTCATGGTGTAGACGTATTGGGCCATGCCGGAAACGGGGTCGATGGAAATGTTCGTGATTGTACAACCCGACGCCGACATCGGACAGACGAACTAGACTCTCGGGCACCTTTTCAGCCGGAGCGCGTCTGAGAGACGCACCGCGAACCCGTGGGCCTGTCACCTGAGCCTCCGAAATAACGACTTGACGAGCCGTCGACATGCTTGATTCCTTTTTCCCCCGACCGAAACTCTTTTTCGCTTCCGCCTTCGCCTGGTTCCTCGTCACGCTGACCATCTGGTACGGCGGCGCGAACGAGCTGACCCAGTCCTTCGGATTGATGAAGGAAATCATCGAAGTACCCGAGGGCAAGCGGCCGGCGTTCCTGACGCCCGACAAGGTCTGGCTGTATCAGTACCTCGTGCTGGTGTCGATCCTGTTCTGCGTGTTCTGGTTCTTCATCGCTCGCAGCCGCTGGTACTGGTGGAGTGTCGTGGGCAGCGCATTCATTCTCGTGGTCACCTACTTTCAGGTACAGATCAGTGTCTGGCTGAACAACTGGTATGGCGATTTCTACGATCTGATACAGGTTGCCCTGACCGAACCGGAATCGATAACGCTCGGACAGTACTACGGTGAACTGAAGACAGCCGCCTACATTCTCGTGCCCTACATCATGGTGCTGGCCTTCTTCAGTTTCTTCACCTCCCACTACGTGTTTCGCTGGCGAACCGCCATGAACGACTACTACATGAGTCAGTGGCAGCACCTCAGACACATCGAAGGTGCCTCCCAGCGCATTCAGGAAGACACGATGCGATTCGCCTTCATCCTGGAACAACTCGGATCCAGGCTGATCAGCTCGGTCATGACGCTGATTGCCTTCCTGCCCCTTCTCTACACGCTGTCGCAACAGGTCACGGAATTGCCGATCGTCGGGGCAGTCGATGGCTCACTCGTCTTTCTCGCCTTGCTGTCAGCGGCATTCGGTACAGTGCTGCTGGCCGTCGTCGGCGTCCGGCTGCCGGGGCTGGAATTCAACAACCAGAAAGTCGAGGCCGCCTACCGCAAGGAACTGGTGTACGGCGAAGACCATGCCGACCGTGCCGACATTCCGGAAATCAGGACACTCTATGGCGGAGTCCGCAGGAACTACTTCAGACTCTACTTCCACTATCTGTATTTCGATCTATTTCGCTGGGCCTACATTCAAGGGGCAAATTTCATCCCCTTCATTGCACTGGGCCCGACCTTCGTGGCCGCAGGTGTCACGTTCGGAGCGTTCCAGCAGATCATGAATGCCTTCACCCAGGTGGAGAGTTCATTCCAGTATCTGGTCCATTCCTGGAAGTCCATCATCGAACTGATGTCGATTCAGAAACGCCTCAAGGGTTTCGAATCCAACATCGACAAGTCCCGGATCGCCAACCACGCGGAACCCGGTCTGGCACTCTGAGTCACCGGGAAACGGCGCGCTGTCGTTCGGGCCAGCCGGGGATCATCCTGGCATGCGCGGCCCGAGCGGCGCCGGCATGTCGGTTGCTCTTCCGGTGTTCCTCCGGAACCTCCGTAGCCGGCTCACCCCTGCCCGAGCGGCGTCAGTTGCTCGCGGTACAGGGCAATCCTGTCGATGTAGTTCTGCGCTGCCCGGTCAAGCTGCATGGCCGTTTCGGGTGGCAGCGGCTTGACGGTCCTTGCCGGCGAACCGAGCACCATCGAGTTGTCGGGAATGATCATGCCTTCGGTGACGAGCGCATTGGCGCCGATCAGACAATGCTTCCCGATCACGGCATTGTTCAGTATCACGGCGTTGATGCCGATGAGGCTGCCGTCGCCGATGGTGCAGCCATGCACCATGGCCTGGTGGCCGATGGTGACCCGCCTGCCGATGGTGATCGGCACGCCGTCATCGACATGCAGCACCGCCCCGTCCTGGACGTTGCTGCCGTCGCCGATGGAAATGCTGTCGTTGTCGCCACGAATCACTGCATTGAACCAGACGCTGGCCTCCTCGCCCAGACAGACCTGACCGATCACGGCAGCATTCGGTGCCACGTAACTGCTGGCCGCGACGAGCGGGCTGTGGTCGGCAAGGGAATAGAGCATTACCGGGAATCTCCGAGGTACACCGTGGCATCTTGCGCGGTTGCGCGGTTGCGCGGTTGCGGGTTTGCGGGTTTGAAGGTATTCAGTGCCTGCGATGATACCGCGCTGCGCCGATGCCACCAAAACCAAACGCAGTCTGCACAACTGCAGCACCCCCCGGGCAGCTTTTCCGCATACTGCCCGCAGCGGCCTCAAGACTCGTTGATCGCGTCCGATAACGGCGATAGATCAACCAGACCCGCAACGTCCACCATGAGCCAAACCGAAGCCCTGACGAATCCTGCCGCAGGCGCAGCCGAAAAGCCGCATGATCAACGTCGCCTGGCCAACGCCGTATGGGAACCCTTCCTGCAGTTCAAGCTGCTGATGTACATGCTCGGCTCGACCGCGCTCGTGGCCGTTCTCCTCGGCACCTTCCTCTACTTCGCCTTCAGTGATCTCATCACCGTGTTCACGGGCAAGGCCGAAGCGAGCGGCTACTACGGCGAGATGATCGAGATCCAGCTCGTGCACCTCTTCCGCTACTGCGGCGCCCTGTTCGTGCTCTACATCCTGCTGCTGGCCGCCGTCTGCATCGCCTATACGCACAAGCTCATGGGACCATTGCGCCCCTTCTCGCGACACGTCGATGAACTGACCAGGGGCAACTACGATCACCGCGTGGTGCTCAGAAAGGGCGATCTCGACCTCTACCGCGACTACGCCGAACGCCTCAACGCTCTCGCCGTGACTCTGGAGATGCGGGAAAACGAAGCCAGGAAACAGGTCGAACAGAACGGATAACGCTGCCGCCCCGGCCATCTGCCGAACATCGACAGGCGCTTCGGCGCTGCGACGTTACGCGCGGCAGTCAGCTCTCGTTACCTCTGACGGGCGATATCACCTCCCACTCTGCGTCGGTTTCGGCATCACCGGCCCGGTCGAGAGTGGCCTCGGGCAACGCTTCGGAGACGCCCGTCGGCTCAGCCATCGAAGCTGGAATTTCCAGCTTCTGGTTGGGATCGCCGACGATGACGCGCACGATCTGCTCGGTCTGCAGGTCCGGATAGGCAGAGTGGATCGCGGTAAGCAGAAACCGGAATTCGCCCTGATCATTCTCGCTGGTCTGCCAGTGAAATTCACGCCCACCGAGACGATGCTTGTCGAAGCTGGCCTGCTCGGGCAGGCGATCGATGCGCAGCGTCACTGGCGTACCGTCGGCAGCCGACGCGGATACACGAAAATTCACGACGTGACCGGTACTGACGATCTGGGTGGAGACCTTCGTCATCTCGGGTACGAGATCGGCTTTCTCGACAGACGTCAAGTCCGCTACCGAATCGTCTGCCGCCTCCATGGCACTCTCGCCGATGGCCTGGGATTCATCACCCTGCCATTCCTCCGCGCTGCCACCGACGTTCATCGGCATCGGCTGCGATGCCACCTCGAATCCACCCATGCCGGGAGTCATCGCCGGCGTCGATCGCCATGGCATGCCCCGGCTCATTCCCTCCCCGTCAAGCAATGAGCCGCGCCAGGCAGAAGCATCGAAACCCGGAGCGTGGTGCGGTGTTGCGGGTGCCTCTACCTCGAATTCGATCCAGCGATGCGACTCCAGCCAGGAGTCGCGCGCATCGGTGACCACCACGAGAACGCGATGATACCCTGTCTGGTCGGCCTCCGGTCGCCAGGCGAGTTCGTACCAGCCATCGGTGATCGGCGCCAGATGCATGCCTCTGGCGTAGTGGCGCAGCAACAGATCGGGAGGCGGGTGATCCTCCGGCAGCCCTTCGGGCAGGTGCCCCCGCAACGTGAGTACATAGTCTTCACCGACACGAACGTGCTGCATGCCGATCGGGGCGAGCCCCGGCAGTACGCTCGAGTCAGCATCGGGTGAGAGAGCGCCATCGACGGATGCAACACCCGGCGTGTCGCGGGCGACCCCGGTCTTGCCACCCGAGTCATCCCGGGCCGGCGCCGGTGCCGACAGCGCCGCTTCCGACAGGATCAATCCCGTCAGCACCACCGATCGCGCGAGTCTCGTCAGCACCACCGACCGCACGAGTGCCGTCAACGCCGGCGGCAGCCGTGGGCAACGAATTCGCAACGACCTTGGGCCGACGGCACCCGCGGACCTTCCGCGACGTTGCGTCAATTGCCCAGGAGAGTCTGTCCATGAATGATCTGTTCCGGAATGAAAGGGATATGGCATCGAATACGGCATGTTCGTCAGCGGGCACGTCGAAAGGTGAGATTCCAGCGACAGCACCCGAAGCGCGGGTGTTGCCCCGGCTTCACCGGCCGCACACCATGATAGTAACGCCGGGCAGTTCCACCGAACACCAGAACGTCGCCGGATTTGAGGTCGATCGGCGTTGACCGGCCTTTTCGCTCCGCACCGACAACGAAGAAACGCGCCGGCAGGCCGAGCGAAACCGATACGATCGGTTGGCTGAAATCGCGCTCGTCCCGATCCTGATGGGCGCCCATGCCGACACCCGGTGCATAGCGGTTGACCAGGCAGGTGTCAGCTTCGAACGCCTGAAAACCGGCAAATTCCGCCGCCTTTCGTGACAGTTCGGAGAAGCAGGCAGGCATCGGAGGCCAGGGATCGCCACTCAGCGGATCGACATCGCTGTAGCGATACCCGCGGGTATCGGCCACCCAGCCCGTATCTCCGCAGCTCGTCGTGGCGACCGCCATGCGCCGCCCTCGTGGCAATGCCATGTGCCGCGGCGGCGCGGCAATGACAACACTTTCGAGTGCGTCACCGAGCAACGTTTCGTCAGCGAACTCCCGCAACACCACGACACCCGCGAGTGGGTGTTCGACGCAATGCGGCAGGTCTTCGTCGGTGGTCGCGGTGTCACCGATCTCGGTGCATTGTGCTGTGTTCCTGACGAAAGCTGCGTTATTGCGTACCTTGTCACGTGCGTTTTTGACCTTTGAACGATCCATAACTTCGTATACTCGGCCGCATGAACAGCATGACATCGCCTTCCCGATGCGCCAGAGCCTGGCGCTCACTCGCCGTTTCACTGGTACTGACGCTTCTGCTGCACCCGGTCATGGACGCGAATGCGCAGGTTGCAGACGCCAAACCACCCGCCATCGTCATCGAAGCGGTCAAGGAAGCCCCAGCGGCGCGCTCGCAGGTCTTCACGGCGACCATCACCGAAGAGGGCGAACTGGAGGATGTCACCCTCTACTACCGGCGCAAGGGGCAGGTTCCCTATACTGCCATACCCATGCAGCCCATCGCGGGCAGCAATTACTTCTCGGCCAAGGTGGATACCGACATCGATGATCTGCGCGCCTTCGAATACTACATCCAGGCGCGCGACGCCAAAGGGAATCGCAGTGTCAGTGGCTACGCCTTCGAACCCATCATCCGCGAACTCCTGCCGGCATCAGATTCCACGGCCGGTGAAGACAAGCGCACGGCCATTTCGCGCACACCGAACGATTCGCAAGCCGCGCCGGATCCTCTCGTGAAACCCGAATCGAAATCCGGCAGTGGCATCAAGACCTGGCACATCGTGCTCGGTGTGCTGGCAACAGGCGCCGTCATTGCCGCCACCAGTGACAGCGACTCGTCCAGCTCGGAAAACACCGTCCCGCTGACAATCAACGTAGGGGAGTTCTGAACATGGCAAGGAACACGTCGTCAGGCGTATCGTGGCACGGTGACAAACGCGGCAACATCGCGCGCAGTCTCGCGATTCTCGGCGCTGTTTTCATTTCCAGCTGCTCGTCCGATTCCGATGACCTGATGACGGTCGGGCAAGATGGGAATCTTTCGATGAATACTCCGAGGTTCCTGCTCGAGAGCCGCAGAATCGACCGCACGGCAATACGACCCGAAGTCACCATCAACGGCAATCAGACCGTGACGATGCAGCGTTCAGCCGACGGAAACGGCTGGAGCGGCACCATCCAGGTCCTTCCCGATCAGAGTTACACCATCCGCATCGTCTGGATCGAGCGCCTCGACGCCGGCGAGGCCGGTAACAACCCGGAAGCTCGCGACCTTGCGCTGGCGGTACGCGAACAGGTCGTACAGGTCGGCTCCGACGGAGCGTCCCAGACCTTCGGCGGCCTTGCCGAAGGCAACTACGACACCAACATACTGGACGAAGACCAGGACGGCATCAGCAACCTGAACGAACGTGAACAGGGTACCGACCCCTTTACGCCGATTCCCCCGGGCCCGGGCGACAACCCCGGTGATTCGGAAACACCCGGCGAGACTCCCGATCCGAATGAACCCACCGACCCGAGCGCCCCACCCGGTTCGGACAAACCGGACACGGAAGATCCCGCCATGTCGGACTCGATTGACGTGGCGATACCACGCATTGCGGCCGCCGATGCACCGCTCATCGATGGCCTGAACGTCATGGTCGATACCCAGGGACAGTTTGCGGGCGAATGGGCATCGGCCGTTCAGGTCGATCACGGAGGCAGTCTGCTCGGTATCAACAACCTCATGATCGACGTGAACGCCGACGCCGAGGATGGTACCGTCGGTCGCCGCTGGGCTGCGGTACATGATGGTGAATACCTCTACATCATGGTGACCGTCGACGACAACGGCATTCGTTACCGTGATTCAAACGGCAGTATCTGGGAGGATGACGCCCTCGAACTCTTCATCGACGTCGACAACAGCAAATCGGAAAGCTACGACGACAACGACTACCAGGTGCTGTTTCCACTGGCAACGTCAGAGGACCCTGAGGTGGGGGTCACCTCGGGTGAGATCATCGGCATGAATTCCGCCTGGGGCCTCGAACTCGATTTCGCCACCGGGCCCGGGCAGGGGCCTGCCAGCGGCAGCAGTGCGAGCCCGCAGCAGGATGTCTACGAACTGCGCATCAGACTCGGTTCGATCGGACTCGAAACCGGCAAGCCCTTCGGACTCGAACTCCAGATCGACGACGACGACGACGGCGGCGGACGTGACGCCAAATGGGGCTGGGCACACCCGAGCCGTGGCGATGTCGACGTCGACAACACCTACTTGAACCCAAGCTACATGGGCACGGCAATGCTGGAATAGGCGGCAGGACTGCGCCGTCTTCTAGCCGTCGATGGCACTCATGAGAATGTTGCGGATACCACGCGAATTGCGCGTTTCCGCCAGCATCAGCGCGTTGATGCCATTGTGATCGGCAATGCGGGTGTCGGCTCCGGCACGCACGAGTTCATCGACAATGCGATCGCGGTTGCTTGCCACGGCGGCCAGCAGTGCCGTGCGGCCAAGTGAATCACGCACATCGAGGTTTGCCTGGTTGGCCACGAGTTGCACCACGATGTGGTGGTAGCCCTTCTTGGTTGCCTCGATCAGCGGGTAGCTGTCGTTGTGCGTTCTCGCATTGACGTTGGCACCGGCGTCCAGAAGGTACTTCGCCACCACGGGTTGTTCCATGGCAATGGCCACCCCGAGCGGTGTGCGTCCGTCACTGTCCTTGCCGTCGACGTTGGCACCGGCGGCAATGAGGTTGCCGACGAGTGTCACGAGGTTATCCTGAGGGGCGTCCTTGATGGCCATGACCAGCACGTCATCGGCAAGATGACTGGCGAGCGACTTCTCCCGTACCAGCAGCCGCACCACGCCAGCGCAGCCCTTCACGACTGCACGATCGAAATGCGCAAGGCCACGGTATTCACGCTCGACATCAAGCCATGGATTGTCACGCAACAGTGTGTCCACCTGCTTGACGTTGCAGTTGTTGACGGCGTCGGAAAAACGGGCGTGCAGAGCTTCACGATAGCTGTCCTTGTCACTGACGTGCGCTGTCAGCGCGCTCACGCACTCGGGTTTGCGGATGTGCCTCGCGAGCGGCTGACCGGCCACGATCTCCGGCGATTCGAGATCGCTCTCCGAACGAAACAGCGAGGCAAGCCGCTGGACATGACAGTCGCGTGCCGCCTGACGGTATTCGTCGTAGAGCGTGCGAAGCTGACGATCCCGTCGTTCGGGATCCGCCACGGCGGGTGTTCGCCGGCTGTCGTTTCGACCACCGAAGCGGGGGTTGAAACGCGCCGACACCATCAAAGTGTAACGCTGGCCGCCCAGGCGACGATCGGTGATCTCGGCGTGATCGAGTGCAGTCAGTCCACGGTAGTCCTTGCGCGTCACGGAAGCCCCACGGCTGAGCAGCAGCCTCACCACTTCCGGCTGGTTGCTCGTGATCGCCACCATCAGGGGCGTGCGGCGCTCGGTACCGAGCGCGGCATTGTCCACATGCGCACCGGCCTCGAGCAGACGCTCGACGATCTCGAGGTAGCCGTTCTTCGCTGCCAGCATGAGGGGCGTGTTGCCATAGACCACGGCCTCGGCTTGCGCGCCTTCACCGAGAAGTGCATCCACCCGTGCGAGGTTGCGGTTGGCGATCGCGTTCATGAGCTGGCTTTCCAGTGTCGCCGGCAGATAGTCGCAATCGGGCTTGAGCTTCTTCAGAACGGCCTCGTCGATCGAATCACTCGTGCAGCGCCAGCTCAGGAGGCCACTGACGGTGCTGATGGTGGGCGTGAAGGCCATCGCCTGGGCACCGATCTCCTCGTCGAAATCCACCATGATGACACCGCCACGGTTGATTGCCACGCGCTTGACACTGGTGCCGAATATGCTGTCGGGGCGTGGCAGGTCGGCATCGGCATTGTCATGCGGCATCACACCTTGCGTCACGTAGTGATCGGCCACGCGCAGCTTGACAGGTGAGGTAATATTGAACGCCTCGGACAGCAGCGCCGCCTGTACGTACAGATTGCGGCTGTGCCAGCTGTGCAGGGCGCCGGCCCCGGCAAGGATCATGGCCAGCAATATGATGATCAGTTTCACGGTCTGCGTGTCTGTCTGGTCGCCTGTCGAAGGAACCCCGGAGCGCGGATTCGGTCTGTGTATCGCCAGTTAGCGGCTTTCGGAAACAACTCTTGACCGAACTCATCCCAAAACCCGGAACAGGGGAAAACCCACAGCACCGATGAACAAGATGGCCCACCACGACGCGTTCGAGCACCTGCACAGCGCCCACATCGACTCGCTCGACATCGACCTGCATGAATTCCGTCACAAGGGCACGGGGGCCAGGCACATCCACCTCGCCGCCGACCACCCCGAAAGCGTCTTCATGGTGGGGCTGCGCACGGTGCCGAAGGACTCCACCGGCGTCGCGCACATCCTCGAGCACACCGTGCTCTGCGGCAGCGAGCGCTATCCGGTGCGCGACCCCTTCTTCATGATGATCCGTCGCTCACTCAACACCTTCATGAACGCCTTCACGTCGAGTGACTGGACGGCCTACCCCTTCGCCACGCAGAACGAGAAGGACTTCCACAACCTCCTCGATGTCTATCTCGATGCGGTTTTCTTCCCCAACCTCAACGAACTCGACTTCGCGCAGGAAGGTCACCGCGTGGAGTTTGCCGAACCCGAGAACCCCGACTCCCCGCTGGTCTTCAAGGGCGTCGTGTTCAACGAGATGAAGGGCGCCATGAGTTCCCCGCTCAGCATGCTGTGGCAATCACTCGGAAAGCATCTCTTCATCAACAACACCTACCACTTCAACAGCGGCGGCGATCCGGACGTCATCCCCGATCTCACCTACGATGAACTGAAGGCCTTCCACGACACCCACTACCATCCCTCCAACGCCGTCTTCATGACCTTCGGCAAGCTGCTGCCAGCCGATCTGCAGGCGCGCTTCGACGAGCGGGTGCTGACGCGTTTCGGGCACCTCGGCCATGACGTCCGGGTCGAACCCGCACAGCGCTACTACGCGCCGCTGCGCGTCGAGGAAGCCTACGCCCACCAGGAGAAGGACCTCTCCGGCAAGACACACATCGTGCTCGCCTGGCTGCTCGGTGAAAGCATCGATATCGACGCGCGTCTCGAGGCCTATTTCCTCTCGAGCATCCTTCTCGACAACAGCGCCTCGCCGCTGATGAAGGCGCTCGAACAGAGCGAACTCGGCGCCTCGCCGTCGATGATCTGCGGGGTGGATGACAACTCCCTGGAAATGCCCTTCATGGCCGGGCTCGACGGCTCCGACCCCGAGCACACCGCTGCAGTCGAGACACTCATCCTCGATGTGCTCGAGGACGTCGCCCGGAACGGCGTACCGCGCGAGCAGATCGATGCAGTGCTGCACCAGCTCGAACTGAGTCAGCGGGAGATTCGTGGCGATGGCATGCCCTTCGGCCTGTCGCTGCTCCTCGGTGGCCTGTCCACGGCCATGCAGGGCGGAGACACCCTCGCCGCCATCGATCTCGACCCTGCCCTCGAACGCCTGCGCGAAAAGGTGGCAGCCCCTGACCACGTACAGACGCTCGTGAAGCGTCTGCTGCTCGACAACCCGCATCGCATCACGCTCACGCTTCATCCCGACGGCCATCTCAGCGAGCGCCGCGTCGAAGCGGAAAAACAGCGCCTCGAGCGCATGAAGGTCGCACTCGAGGACGGCGAAGCACAGGCAATCATCGAACGCACCAGGGCTCTCATCGAACGTCAGGCACAGGAAGACGATCCCGAAATCCTGCCGAAGGTCACCCGCGTGGACATTCCCGCCACCATCGACACGCCGCAACCGACGAACCGTGGCGGCGAAGTCACCACCTATGCCAGTGGCACCAACGGGCTCGTCTACCACCACATTGCGCTGAGCCTGCCCGAGATGCCCACGGAACTCGCCGAGCTCCTGCCCTTCTACACGAGCTTCCTCACCGATCTCGGCTCGGGTGGACGGAACTACCTTGACACCCAGATGCACGCGGCACGGACGACCGGTGGCGTGTTCGCCTACGCGCTCACCCGAGGGGCCATCGACGACGTTCAGAACGTGAGTTCACGCATCATTCTCAGAGGCAAGGCGCTGGCACGCAACGCGGGCAGCCTCGCCGAACTGCTGCGGGATTCGCTGCTCGATGTCCGCTTCGACGAACTCGACCGGCTTCGCGAGCTCGTTGCCCAGACGCGCACGGCGCGCGAGCAGCACATCACCGGCAGCGGTCATTCGCTGGCGATGATGGCCGCCGCAAGTGGCATGAATCCGGTGGCCGAAAGCGATCATCGACTCGTTGGCCTTGCCAGCATTCCCACGCTGCGCGCGCTGGATCAGTCGCTTGCCGACAAGCACGCATTGCAGCGTTTCGCCGCACGGCTCGAGGAGATTCACGCAAGGCTCAAGAGCGCTCCGCGCGAACTCATGGTCGTTGCCGAAGAGGATCAACTCGACGGCAATGCGCAACGGCTCCTTGACGCCGTCGGCGATGCCCCTGCCTCGACGGACTTCAAGGCTGCGCGCTTCGACCCCGTGCGCGAGCAGCGGCGGCAGCTATGGACCACGTCAACCGAAGTCAACTTCTGCGCCCGCGCCTATCCGAGCGTGGCACCGGCGCACGAGGATGCGGCCGCCCTCGCCGTGCTCGGCCCGATGCTCAGAAACGGTTATCTGCACCGTGCCATCCGGGAAAACGGAGGCGCCTACGGTGGCGGTGCGACGCAGCACAGCGATACCGCGTCCTTCCGCTTCTACAGCTATCGCGACCCACGACTCGGTGAAACCCTGGCCGATTTCGACCGTGCCATCGAATGGGTGCAGAGCAGCGAGGCCGACGAGCAACAGCTCGAGGAGGCGCTTCTCAACGTCATCAGCGGCATCGACAAGCCGGGTTCGCCGGCCGGTGAGGCACGCCATGCCTGGCAGGCGGAACTCTTCGGTCGCAGCGGTGACTTCAAGCGCGAGCAGCGTCAGCGCATCATCGATGTCACGCTGGCAGATGTGAAGTCGGTTGCCGATCGCTACTTCGACAGGCATCTGGCCAGTACGGCGGTACTGACCAGTGCCGGCGAGGAGGCTGACGCGCTTGCCGCGGCAGAGTCGATGGACCGCTTTCAGACCGACCCTGCTGCCTGAGTATCAGACTGCTACAGCTACGATTCACGAACCGGTCAAGGAAGGACTTGGATGGCTCTTCTCAATGAAAAAGACCGCTCCTGAGCGGTCTTTTTCTCTCATGTATCAGGATGGATGCCGCTGTCCCAGCGCCACTTCAACGTGGCTCAGTCATCTGCATGGACTTCTTCGAGTTCCTCGCCATCCTGAATGCGCTGGTAGATCTCTTCCCGATGCACGCTGACATCCGGTGGCGCAGTGATGCCGATGCGTACCTGCTTGCCCTTCACGCTGAGAATCGTGATGGTTACTTCATCGCCTATGACGATCGACTCGTCTGTCCTTCGACTCAAAATCAACATCCTGGTTTACCCCCTGTACTTGCAATGATTTCCACAACTTCCGCCAACGCCAACACGCTGTTACGACCGTGCAGAGACGGTCCTGCAACCTGACTCCGTTGTGTCGGCGAAGAACGCCATCGTTTTCAACGGCAATATGCCAATGGATTCATAGTATGACGCATCGCCTTGCGGGTCGCGTGATCCCTTGCCGAAAATTCGTTCAGGTTTTACCTTTTTCTTGCACTGCTTGTTTGCAGTACCTGCACAAACCATCTTCGGCACCAAAGGTGTACGACATCCAGCTTCTTCGACCACAATTTCCTGCTCGCGTTCCCGATGACATCACGGCTTCGGGTACGACTGGCTTGAAAGCCATGATCACCCAGAAACATGACAAGAGAGTTACGGCATTGACGCAGACATCACCTGGAACGAATAACACAACCCTGGCACTTCATGAGGTGCGGTTTACGCACTGAATGATACTCGCGACCCCTGAAAAATGCCACAAACGGGTGCATTCCCTCGGACAAAGGCACTCGTCGGCGGGTTGAATTCAAGCACTCAAGTCAAGACAAATGTTTCGTCATCAGTCGGATTCCTGCAATATTCCACCAGAACCACCAGCGCCTGATGAGCAAGTTGCAAAGTCTCCTGAGACTCTTGTCGATTCTTTTACCCACAGCAGAAATCATCAGTAACAAACTTCTCGGATTTTTCTGAATTTGCACACTATTTGCTAGCCTCTGCCCGCGCCTGCGCGCAAATTCGAGGTACCTGAGTTGAAATCCGGGAATGTTCGCAGGTTCATCGTCCGCAAGACCACCGCCTGCAAGATTACGGCCTGTAAAACCACGGTGCGTCATCACACCACTCGCAGGCAGACACTGACGAAGTTGCCTTTGGCAACTCGATGGCAGAAAGCCCAGCCAACTTTGAAGACGCCTGGCTGCTTCAATGCCAGAAGCGGGCTAGTCGTTGTCGAAGTTCCGCGATGTTTCTGACCCCCGCTCCACGCCACTCCACCGGCATGTGACGGCGGTAGTCAGGTCCGAGATAGCGATCATCGATGAGCACGAGAACACCGCGGTCATGCTCGTTGCGGATCAATCGACCCGTGGTCTGAAGCACACGCGCCATTCCGGGTAACAGGTAGACAATCTCGTAGGCGGCCTCTCCCGCCGCCTGGAGATGTTCGAAACGCAATCGGTTCTCGAGATCGAAGGCAGGCAACCCCGTGCCGACCACGATCACGCCGATGAGAAGATCACCGCTGAAGTCCGTCCCTTCCGCGTAGCCACCGCCGGCAATGGCGAAACCAAGCCGATGACCGAATGTTGCCAGATGCTCGAGCCGACTTCGCCTTGTCGATTCGTCCTCTCCGGGTTGCTGTTGCCAGATCTCGATCTCCGGGTAGCGTTCTGCAAACAACTGCCTGGCTTCTTCGAGGTAACGCCAGGAAGGAAAGAACACCATGTAGTTGCCCGGCTTCGCCGTCAGCACAAGGTGCATGATCTCGACAAGACCCGGCAACGACGCACGACGTGCACGGTAGCGTGTGTTGACCCACGGCACCACGAACCTGGCGACATTCTCGGGTGGGAAGATCGAGGGCAGCGACAGTGTCCGGGTGTCTTCACCGAGACCGATGCGGTCGCGGAAGAAGACAGCTGGACTGAGCGTTGCCGAAAAAACCACGCAGGCACGCAGTCTGTCGAGATGCCTTCGGCACTCGGGCGCGGCATCGAGACTCCTGAGGGCAAGTTCCACCGCGCGGAAGCGCCGTCGGGTGTCGACGCTGATCAGTGTGCGACGGCTGTCACCGTACAGATCACGAATCACGCGATAGCGGGCGAGTTGCAGAAACAACTCGATGGCACTGTCAGGCAGGGGGCGTTCATCAGCCATGGCATCGACCAGCGTTTCCAGAGCACGTCCGAGCGGACGATCGATACACTCGGGGGGCGATGTCAGCACGCTGGCCTGCTCGCCCGCGACCGGCCAGCCGGCCCCTCCTCCCTGCGCCGTATCGATGACGCCACTGCCACTGCCACTGCCACCGCCATCATTGCCTGCTTCGAGTAGCGAGCGCGACAGCGACGCGAGTCGCCTGGCAAGCAAGGGTCGTTCTGCAAGCGCGGTGATTTCCGTGCGCACCGACTCGATCAGCGAGCGGGACAGCTTTGCCGAATACATCGATCGAGCGCGCTCGGGAAAATTGTGCGCCTCGTCGATCAGAACCGCGATCGAGCCACTCTTCTCGTCGAAGTGACTGAGCCTGACCAGCGGATCGAACACGTAGTTGTAGTCGCAGACCACGATCTGCATCCACGGCAACATCTGCAGCGACAACTCGAAGGGGCAGAGTGCGTGCGCTTCGGCAACCCTGTCCACGACGCCGGAGTCGATGATGCCGGCGTCGAGCAGTTCGTCACGGGCGGCGGGCAGCCGGTCGAAGAAGCCGAGTGTCATCGGGCAACGTCCATGCTCGTCTCGCTCGCAACGACCGTTTCGGCAGAAGCAGCTGTCTCGCTTGGCGCGAACCACCGCGACATTGGCAGCGAGGCCCTTGTCATGCATCAATGTCAGTGCATCGATGGCACTCTGACGCCCGGCCACCTTTGCCGTCAGCCAGGCAACCTGTTTCACCTGCCCCTCGGCAAGAATCCTGACGGCCGGAAACAGGGTGCTGATGCTCTTGCCGATGCCGGTGGGCGCTTCGACCAGCAGTTGTCCGCCATCGCGAAGCGTGCGGTAGACCGCGGCGGCGAGATCGCGCTGCCCCTGACGAAATGTCCTGTGCGGGAAGCCCAGACTGGCCGCCGAGTTGCGGAAAGCGTCACGATGACGCAGCACACGGCGCATCCAGGCAACGTAACGCGCCAGAGTCTCTTTCGCAAAGGCGTGCAACTCGGCACTGCTGACCGGAATGTCTCGTGAATCGATGTGTCCATCAAGCAGATTGCAGTAGTGAAGTCGCAGGCGTGGTGGCTCACGCTTCACGAGTAGCTGCTGCCAGATCGGATCGCTCCAGGCAACGGGTGCCGGCGATTCCGTGTCCATCAGGAACAACCAGCCATAGACCTTCAGTTGCGCCTCATGCAGCGCGATCGTTGCAGAGTCCAGTTCGTCGGCAGGTGCCAGGCTTGTCTTGATCTCACCGAGTTCGTTGGCTGCCACGTCATGCAGATCGACACGCCCGCCGATCTGCAGCAGCAGTCCTTCGACGTCGATGGTGGTCGAGAACGCGACTTCGGTCTGCAACGAGTCATTCTCGGCCTGCAACCGAGCTTGCAGCCTGACGTGAGCGCGTTGACCTTCACGCGCCGTGGGCCCGGCAAGCTGGCCGGCCGGATGCAGATCGCCCTGACGGCAACAGAACGCAACCAGTTCGGTCACCGACACGCGGATGAGCGCTGTTTCGCTCCCGCTGCTCGACCGTGTCGCTGATGCAGTCACGTTGGTTGTCCGTGTCGCTGATTCAGCCACGCCGGCCGGACCGTGTTGCTGATGCAGTCACGCTGGCCGGACCGTGTTGCTCGAGCGCCAGCGAACCTTGATGACGCGACAGGGAATGCCTGCGTCGCGCATCCACGCCAGCCATTGTCGTTGATGCGTCTGCAGAGCATCTCCCGGACCCTTGATCTCGAGCAGTTCGTAGCCGCCCCTGTCGGGAAAGTGAACGAGATCGGGCAGACCGCGCCGGTACTGCCGCAGGTCTTCGAGCATGTGCTCGAACAATGCCTTCCAGTGCCTTGTCGGAATGCGCTCGAGTGCGAGTTCGATGAGATCCCGGTCGATGCGCTGCCAGCGCACGAGCGGGTTCCGGATGCCCTGCTTTTCCTCATGGGTCGCTCGCACGCGAGCCGCGAAACCTTCGGGATTGTCGCATTCGGTCAGGCGTGCGGCGAGAAGCTCGCGGCGGCGTTCGGTGAACTCGTCATCGTGGAAGTCCGACGGAGCGCTCTGGAACGGGTTGTGGAAGGCACCGGGCAGCGGTGCAAACACGATGTCCCAGATGAACAGCCCCAGCATGCTCGAAAACAGCGCATTCTCCACGTGCAGCGCGGTGCCGCTGCGGGCGAAGAAATCGGCTGCCGACTCCTCGACACGGCGTCCGTCCTGCGTCAGTACCAGAGTGGCGGTTTCTGGCTTGTACGGCCTGACGGGTGGCAACTGACGACCGGATTGTCGGGCAAGGCGCGTGAATTGCGTCTGGGCCAGCCGCTGCTCCCGTGGCCGCAGGGTCGCCAGGGCGAGTGATTCGGCCAGCAGCATCGCGGCACGCGGACGTCCGCAGCGTGCAAGCAGCCGGATTTCCTGCTCGCGAGCCGCGAAGGAGCTGCAGGCGCGACAGAGCCTGAAGGCCTTGTCGGTTTCACCGAGCTGTGCCAGGCGACGCGCCAGTGCCAGCCGCGTGCGATCGGTACGGCGTTGCAGGCTGGCATCGAGTGGCAACGGCAGACTGTCGGCAAAGGCCATCATGGCGCCGACGTCGTTCACCGACAGGTTCCCTCGACACAGCTCGCATTCATACCAGCGCAGATGCGCCTCGATCGCCTCGCGTGAAGCAAAGGCGCGATTGCCGTCGTCAAGTGGCACCACCTCGTGGCGAAACTGACCGATCGCCTGACGCGCGAACTCACTGATGTCCTGATGAAGGTTGCCGAAGAAGCAGAGTCGGAAGACGGCGAAGGCGCCATGACCCTGCACAGTCACCCAGTCATCGGCAGCCACGAGCCGACGACGATACGCCTGCACCCGCGCGACGCCCTCACCGGCCAGCGCATCGAGCAGCTCGGCACGGTTGAGCCGGCGAGGATGCTCGTGTTCGAGCAAGGCATCGATCTCGGCGCGCATGAAGCAACTGAAGAGCAGACGGATATCGGCCGGTGGTTCAGTGGAGACCAGCGACAGCTTCGCCAGCACCTGCAACGCATCCCTGATGTCGGGAATCTCCGCATAGGTGAGTCGCGATACCCGAAACAGGACGGGACGTCTGAGCAGCAGCCGTGCATACAGGAGGCGCGCGGGCGGCGGCGCTTCGCGAAAACGCCTCAGCCAGTCATGTTCCTCGTTCGACAGCAGATCCGCATAACGCTTGTCGACGAAACCGGTCAACTCGTCGAGATTGGCAAGGATCGGACTCTGCACCGCTGCCTTCAGTCGAGCCTCGCGACATGCCGGTCGAACAGCTCGCGGGCACGGCGCCAGACCGGTGCCTCGGGGTTGCCGATCTCGAGCAGGGTCGGCAGCAGCTGAGTGGAAAAGTCCTGACTGCTTTCCGCCGGCAACAGGGAGGGCAGATGATCGATGGCGACCAGATCGAGCGGCGGACTGCCGTTCTGGCCTCCGTCGAGAAGCCGCTGTGTCGGTGCCGTCATGGTGGTGGCTTGCGTGTAGATGGGAAGCGGGTTGTAGTCGCCATCGGGATCGCAACTCACGTCGCTGATCACCGCCGTGCGGCGCGTGGCACTGCCGAGGTGTTCCAGTGTGGTGAAGGGTGGCAAGGATGCCGCAACGAACACGCAGTTGACCACGATGTCGTGCTCGAGCAGCGCGTCGAAAGGGCCACCGGCCTGCGTTTCGGCAATGTCCCATTCGGTCACGGGAATCTCGAGCGCCTCGAACAGACTGACGGCCCCGCGCCCCGAGCGCCCGCCGGCGCCGATGACGAGTGCGCGCGGAGAATGAGCACCATCGGCAGCACCGCCGGCAGCAGTGCTCGCCGCGGCGTCCCGCATGCGTCCGGTATCGGCCAGCAAGGCCTCGCTCGAGGGCCAGGGTTCGAGCCTGCCGAGCACATCGACCGCCGCGGCGACGTCCTGCTGGGCACACCAGGCAATGAACCCCAGCGTGGCGCCCACGAAGCCCGCCCAGTAGCCGAAGGCTGCAACCCGGCGTCCGTCGTCATCGACCAGATACTCGAGATCGTACAGCACCCCACCGTCGTGCCGAAACGCACCGAGTGTATCCTGCCAACCCGCCTGGTCCTTGAAGACATGCGCAAAATGCACATGCCGACGCGAGAACGGACCACGCTCGGGCGCGAGTTCCTTGAGCCCCAGGATGATCGCGTCCGGAGGTGCGTCGCGACGCCAGGCGCCGGCCGCCTCGATGCGGCAACCGGCGTCACGAAAGGCCTGGATCGGAAAGACACGCGTGTCACTTTCCTCGACCACCACCGGATACCCTGCCGCCAGCAGAGCCCGAGCGGTATCGGGCGTCAGGAGCGATCGCGCTTCGTGCGGCTTTTCCTCGTCACGGAGCCACAACAGGGGACGGTCGCTGGCAGGGTTGGCCTGGTTCATGACGGCACTCGATCGATACTGGGCACCCGTTCATCATACCGCTCCGGATCATGCCAGACGCACACCGGCCCGGGCATCGACATGACCGATCACCGCCGCAGAGCGGTAGCCGGCAACTGCCAGTGCTTCCAGTGCGGCATCCGCCTCAGCCGCGGGCAGCACACCGAGGTAGCCACCGCCGGTCTGTGGATCCACGAGCAGTGACAGTTCGCTCTCCGGCAATGCCGTTCCCGCCGGGTTCTCGATTGCCGCGAGCGCCTTTCGGTTCTCGTGCCACAGACTGCTCCGGATACCTGCCGCCGCAAGTTCGCGTGCCGTCGCGAAAACCGGCATGGCGGCGATGTCGAGCGTGATGCCAACGGCCGTGTCCGCTGCAAGACTGTCGCACAGGCGCCTGGCATGACCCAGCAGGCCGAAGCCCGTGATGTCGGTCATGGCGCTGGCACCGTGACGGCGGAGGATCCTTCCCGCCGGCAGGTTCGACTGCAGCATGGCCTCGAGCGCGGGTTGCAGATCGCGTCCGGCAGCCGCGCCACGCATGAAGCCGGCGAACAGCACTCCGATACCGAGCGGCTGCGTCAGAATCAGGGCGTCGCCTGCCGTGACGCGCGATGCGTCGCTCCCGCCCGGCGAACCGCCGGAGCGACCTGACTCATCCGGGGAATGCGAGCCTGCCGTTCCGGGCAGTGCATTCACCACCAGTGCCAGCGAGAGCGTCTCCGAAAAGGCGGTATGCCCACCGGCGAGCGCGAAGCCATTGGCGGCAAGTTCACGATCGAGGCCGTGCATCACGCTCGTCAGGTCACGTTGTGCAACCGCGGGCACGGCATCGGCAAGACTGACGATGACCTGCGCGCTGTGGGGTTCGGCGGCCACGACGCCGATGTCACTGATGGCATGCAGCGCGGCGATACGCGCGAACAGCCAGGAGTCGTCGACAATGGCATTGATCTGGTCGACCGATTGCAGCAGGCGCGCGCGCCCGAGATCCAGAGCCGCAGCGTCGCCACCGGGCGCGTCGGCGGTGAATCCTGCCGGCAAGAGCGACAGTGAAGCCAGCACGCTGTCGAGTGCCTCAGCACCGAGCTTGGCACCGCAGCCCCGGCATCGCATGCCATCGATATCGTCGACATCGGCCGGCCCCTCACCGACCCCTGCGGGTGCGGTAGTCGCAGTGGTCACAGTGGTCGCAGTGGTCGCAGTGGTCGCAGTGGTCGCAGTGGGTGCGGCGGGCTGGATGATCTTTCGTTCCGTCCGCCCGGTTTCCATCACCGGCAGATCACGGAAGCGCTGCATGAAGCGCCGGTCGATATGATCCTTCCAGCGCCATACCCAGCCACCCTCGATCACCAGAGGCCCCCGCGTGCCAATGGCACGTTTCTCCCCGAGTGCCATGAGCACGAGGTTGTCTCGCTGCGGTCGGTACGGCTTGAGCGCCTGTCCCGTTGCCATGCGACGCAGGTTCTCGAACAGGATCGGTGCCTGGCGCACCGCGTACACGCCGGCCTTGGGCACGGGTTTCTCGACGTGGCTGCCGGCATCACCCGCGGCGAACACGAACGGGTGAGACACGCTCTGGAGGCAGTCGTTGGTGGCGATGAAACCACGCGCGCCGGTCGCCAGACCGGCCTTGCCGGGCCAGTCGGGACCACTCGCGGCCGTCACCCAGAGAATCGCATCGGCAGCTTGTCGACGGCCGTCCCGGGCGAGCAGAAGCCCCTCGCGCACGGCTTCCACATCAAAATCCGTCACGACGTTCACGTCGGCACGCCGGGCAGCGGCAAGAGCCCTTTCCCCGACGCGTTCGGGCCGGTCGGAGATCGGTCGCCGGCCACGAATGAGCCAGTGGAAGCCGGCCCCGGAATGCCGCAGCGCGTGCCGCGCCGCCAGCAGCAGTTCGAAGCCACCGGCGCCGGCACCCACCACGGCGATATTCCGGGGTTGCTCGGGCTGCGCCTGCAAGGTACGCCAGCGGTCGACGAGACCACTGACGGGCTTGACCGGCAGGACGTGCTCGCGCGCGCCCGGCACCGACAGGTCGGGGGTCGATCCGGTATCGATCGACAGCAGGTCGAAGCCGACGGGCGGGCGGCCGTCATCGACCATCACTTCCCTGGCCTCGAGATCAAGCGCCGTGACCGTCGCGGTGATGAACCGTACCGAAGCCCAGTGGCACAGCCGCGCGAGATCGATATGCATCTCGTCATGGCGGTAGTGTCCCGCCAGGTAGCCCGGCAACATGCCGGAATAAGGGGTGTCGACGTCACTTGAAATCAGGGTCAGTCGCACACCCGGCAAGGGTTTCATGCCCCAGCGGCGAATCAGCAGGGCATGGCTGTGGCCACCGCCGACGAGCAGGATATCGAGTTCGATACGATCGGTCGAATTCATGTGCCAGCGTTGCCGGCAGGTGCCAGGCCTGCAATGACCTCCGGCAGGATTGCCAGCAGGGTTTCCGCATCGCCCGATGCAAGCACGCGTGCCGACTTGCCGGCAATCTGATAGTCGTACATCGGATCGTAGTAGTGTTCGAGCAGCAGCGCAATGAAGGGCCGATATGCGGCAACGCCCTCGCCGCGGCGGTGAGCCGCGAGCGCAACCTCGAGGTGCTGGCTGGCTTCATCGTGACGCAGGCCACCGAGACGCTTGCGAATGCGCGCCAGTGCGCCGCGATGGTGTTCGGCGTAGACCTCGAAACCCGCTGCCTCGCCATCTCGCGACTGAAAGCGCGCGAGAAGATCCCGCACATAGTCGTCGAGGCAGTTCTCGATACGTGCTTCGAGCGAGGCCTCGAGCAGCGCGATCGGCGCCTGCTGCATGGCCAGCTTGAGCGCTTCGGGCATGGCCACGCGCCCGATCGTCTTCGCCTCGTCCTCGAGCACCAGCGCCCTGCCCTGGCCACCCCGCCGCAGCCAGTCGATGACCAGCGCGTGTTCGAAGTCGACGTTGCCGGGCTGCTCCGTCTCGATACCGCCGAAGCTCGAACCGCGATGCCGTGCGAGGCCTTCGAGATCCAGATCGATGAAGCCCGCATCGCCGTGGCGCGAGGCTGCTTTCGAGAGGCGCGACAGGAAGGCGGTCTTGCCCACACCCGTGCGCCCGCCGACCAGCAGCATGGGACTGGCGGCAAGATCATTCGCCAGGGTATCGATGCAGCGCCGCCGCAGCGCCTTGTAACCGCCACGGATGATCGGCACGGCGGCACCCGCATCGCCAAGCCACTGCTGCACGAGACGCGAACGAAGACCGCCCCGGAAGCAGTAGAACACGGCATCGGGATGGCGCTCGAGTTCGGCCAGCCAGGCGTTCAGGCGATTTTGCCGAACACTGCGGCTCAGAAGTTCTTCGCCGAGGCCAATGGCGGCGTCCTGCCCCGCTTCCTTGTAGCGCACCCCGACAAGATGCCGCTCGCGATCGTCCAGCAGCGGCAGGTTGACGGCCGCGGGAAAGGCCCCGCGCCGGAATTCCACCGGCGCACGCACATCGACCAGGGGTCTGTCTGCGAGCAGCAGTGGCAGCGCATCACCGATGACTTCGCCACCACCCTGCGGCATGCGGAACAGCGGCGCCTGTGCGCAAGTCGCCATCAGGCAAAGGCCCGTTCCACTGCCGACGTGCCGGAAATCAGTCTTCGAGCAGCGGCTTCAGCGAGTCGCCCGCCGCCAGCGCACCACGTGCGGCATACTCGCGGAGCTTCACGCGCGAGTCCTCGATGTCGAGATTCCTGAGCGAGAGCTGGCCGATGCGATCGATCGGACTGAAGGGCTCGTCTTCGACGCGCTCCATCGACAGATGCTCGGGCACGTAGGTCAGCGCATCGCTCTCGGTGTCGAGGATCGAGTAGTCGTCGCCACGGCGCAGTTCGACGGTAACGGTGCCACTGACGGCCTGACCGATCCATTGCTGCAGGGAATCCCTGAGCATCAGCGCCTGAGGATCGAACCAGCGCCCCTGATAGAGCAGCTTGCCGAGACGGCGCCCGAGCACGCGGTAGTTGTCGATGGTGTCCTCGTTGTGTATGCCGTTCATGAGACGCTCGTAGGCAAGGTGCAGCAGCGCCATGCCGGGGGCTTCGTAGATGCCGCGGCTCTTGGCCTCGATGATGCGGTTCTCGATCTGGTCGCACATGCCGAGCCCGTGCCGCCCGCCGATGACGTTGGCCTCGTCGAAGAGATCGACGCGAGAGTCGTACTGCTTGCCGTTGATGGCAACGGGCATGCCGGACTCGAAGGTGATCGAGACGGTTTCGGTTTCGATCTCGACCTCGGGCAGCCAGAACTTCACGCCCATGATGGGCTCGACGATGTTCATGCCGTTGGCAAGGAACTCGAGGTCCTTCGCTTCGTGCGTGGCACCGAGCATGTTGGCGTCGGTGGAATAGGCCTTCTCCTTGCTGGCGCGGTACTCGAATTCGTGTTCGGTCAGGAACTCGCTCATTTCGTCACGGCCACCGAGTTCCCTGACGAAGGCTTCATCGAGCCAGGGCTTGTAGATACGGAGCTTGGCATTGGTCATGAGCCCGTAACGATAGAACCGCTCGATGTCGTTGCCCTTGTAGGTGGAACCGTCGCCCCAGATGTTGACGTCGTCTTCCTGCATGGCACGCACGAGAATGGTGCCGGTCACGGCACGACCGAGCGGCGTGGTGTTGAAGTACTTCTTGCCACCACTCTCGACATGGAAGGCGCCGCACATGATGGCGATGAGGCCCTCGTTGACGAGCACTTCCTTGCAGTCGACGGTGCGCGCATCCTCGGCGCCGTATTCCCTGGCGCGGCGTGCGATGTCGTCGAAGTCGTCTTCGTCGGGCTGACCGAGATCGGCCGTGTAGGCGTAGGGAATCGAGCCCTTCTTTCGCATCCAGGCAATGGCGGCGGAGGTGTCGAGTCCGCCCGAGAAGGCAATGCCGACCTTTTCGTCGATCGGTAGGGAGAGGAGAATCTTGCTCATTGACGTAGCTTCTGCACGAAATACCTGAACGTTCCCGAACGGAACGTTGTCTTGAAGATCGGAAGTCGTCGGCGATCCGGGACGAACGCAGGCCGACGCTCCACTAGCGTTCCTTGACGAACGGCACACCCACCGCTCTCGGTGCCACGGCCTTGCCGATGAAACCCGCGAGCAGTATCACCGTGAGCACGTAAGGCAGTGCCTGGATGAGTTGCACCGGCACCTCGCCGATGCCCGGCAGCGACACGCCCTGCATGCGGATGGCGAGCGCATCGAGAAAACCGAACATGAGGCAGGCGAACAGCGCCGGTACCGGCCGCCACTTGCCGAAGATGAGTGCGGCAAGCGCGATGTAGCCCTGCCCCGCCGTCATCTCGCGCACGAAGGAGGCATTCTGCGCGGTGGAAAGATAGGCGCCGGCGATGCCGCAGAACGCGCCGCAGATGGCCACGGCGGAATAGCGGATACCACTCACCGAAAGCCCGGCCGTGTCGACGGCCAGCGGATTTTCACCCACGGCACGAAGCCGGAGACCGAAACGGGTACGATACACCACCCACCAGGTCAGGAACACGATGCCCCAGGCAGCGTAGACGAGCACGTTGTGCCCGCTGATGACATCACGATAGAACTGTCCGAGCACCGGCACGGCATCACCCAGCGACTCCGCGTAGGGCAATTCGACGGGCCGGAAACGTGCTTCGTTCGCCAGGGCCGGTGTCTGACCACCCCGATTGAACCAGGCGATGCCGAGCACGATGGTGAGGCCCGAGGCAAGGATGTTGATGGCAAGACCACTGACCACCTGATCGCCCCGGTGGGTAATGGTGGCAAAACCGTGCACGAGCCCCAGCCCGATGCTGACCATGATGGCGGCGAGCAGCCCGAGCCAGGCACTGCCCGTGACCGCCGCCACCGAGGCGGCAACGAAGGCCGCAGCGAGCATCTTGCCTTCGAGGCTGATGTCGACGATGCCCGAACGCTCGGAAAAGAGCCCCGCCATCGAGGCGATGATCAGTGGCGTCGATACCCGGAGCGTGGCATCGATGATGGCAAAGAAGGTCGGGAGCATGTCCATCATGCAGGCTCCACGTCATCGACCGAGCGGAATCTGAGCCACGCGCGCACCACCATCGGACGCAGCATGAGTGCCAGCGCCCCGCTGAAGAGGATGATGAGCCCCTGAATGGCGACCACCATTTCGCGCGTGATCTTCGGTATTTCGAACTCGAGTTCGGCACCGCCCTGATAGAGCACGCCGAAAAGCAGGCTTGCCATGATGATGCCCACCGGGTGGTTCCGGCCCATGAGCGCGACCGCGATGCCGGTGAAGCCGTAACCTGCCGTGAAGTTCAGGAGCAGACGGTGATGCACCCCCATGATCTCGTTGACGGCCACGAAACCGGCAAGCGCACCGGAGATGCACATGGCGATGATGATGACGCGCTTCGGGCGGATGCCGGCGTAGCGCGCGGCGCCTTCGCTCTGCCCGGCCGTGCGCAGTTCGTAGCCCCAGCGGGTGCGCCAGATGTAGAGCCAGACGAGCAGGCAGCAGAGCAGCGCGAACAGGAAGGAGGCGTTCAGCGGCGTGCGCGTGATCTCGATGCCGAAGGGCGCGAGCATCTCGTGCATGAAGGGCATCCAGCCGGCCTCGTCGAAGAGGCGTGTTTCGGGCGACATCTGTCCCGTCTTGATCAGCACCTTGACGAGGAGATACACCATGATCGAACTTGCAATGAAGTTGAACATGATGGTGGTGATGACGATGTGACTGCCCCGATAGGCCTGCAGCCAGGCCGGAATGAAGGCCCATGCCGCACCGGCGAGTCCGGCCGCGGCAATGCCGACGGGAACGAGCAGGATGGGTGGCAGCACGCTGTCGAGCGCGAGAAAGACCAGACCGACCCCGAGCCCGCCGATGTAGGCCTGACCTTCGCCACCGATGTTGAAGAGGCTGGCATGAAAGGCGACCGCCACGGCAAGACCCGTGAAGATGAAGTTGGTGGTGTAGTAGAGCGTGTAACCGATGGCTTCGTCGTAGCCGAAGGCCCCACGGAGCATGATGCCCACGGCCTCGATCGGGTTGACGCCGATCGCGAACATGATGAGCCCCGAGAAGAACAGCGCCAGCGCGAGATTCAGAATCGGGATGAGGCCGATTTCGAGCCAGGCGGGCAGGGCAATGGCGTGGGTATTGATGCTCATCAGGGGTTGTCACCTGCCGATGGTGAATCACTGCCGAGATCGTAGTCGAGCGAGGCACTGGCGCCGCCAGGGCCGGCACGCAACGCTTCGGCATGCATGTCCATGTCCGTGCCGTTCGCCGCCGCTACCGCACCCTCGCCCTGCCAGGCATTGGCCATCATGAGCCCGAGCGTGGTCTTGTCGGCATCGGCCCCGGCCATCTCGCCGACGATGCGTCCTTCGTACATGACGATGATGCGGTCGGAGAGCGCCATGATCTCGTCGAGTTCGACCGAGACGAGCAGGATGGCACACCCGGCATCGCGCATCTCGACGAGACGCTCGTGAATGAGTTCGATGGCGCCGATGTCGACCCCTCGTGTGGGTTGACCGACCAGCAGTACTTCCGGCGCGCGCTCGATTTCGCGGGCAAGGATCAGTTTCTGCTGGTTGCCTCCCGAGAACGAAGCCGACTTCAGATGCGGATCGGGCGGACGCACGTCGAAGCCGTTCATGAGTTCCTGGCAGTGATCGCGAATGGTGCCGAGTTGCAGCAGCCCGCCGTGCGTGAAATCGGCATGGTCCTGATAGCCGAGAATCGAGGATTCGGAGGCCGAGAAACGCCGCACGAGTCCGAGTTTGAGACGATCCTCGGGCACGTGGTTGACCTGATGATCGCGCAGCATGGCAGGATCGGTCGGTGTTTCTGCGGTCACGGTCACGTCGTTGATCTCGTATTCGCCGGCACTCGGCGAGCGCATGCCGGCCAGCGTTTCGAGGAGCGCGCTCTGACCGTTGCCGGCAACGCCCGCCACACCGAGAATCTCGCCGTGACGCACCTCGAAGGAAACGCCCTTGAGGCGCTTGCTGCCGCGGTTGTCGATGACCTCGAGATTGCGTACGGCAAGGCCCACCTCGGCCGAAGGTGGCAGTGGTGTGGCACGATGGAAATTTCGCGTCTCGAGCTTGCGGCCCACCATGAGTTCGGCCAGTTCACTCATGCTCGTGGCGTCGGTGCGCCGGTGCGCCACCATCTGTCCGTGACGCAATACGGACACGTTGTCGCAGATGTCCATGATCTCGCGGAGCTTGTGCGTGATCAGGATGACGGTGACACCGCGCTCGCGCAGGGAATCGAGCACGTTGAAGAGCTGATCGGCCTCCTGCGGCGTCAGTACACCCGTGGGCTCGTCGAGGATCAGGATGTCGGCGTGACGATAGAGCGCCTTGAGGATCTCGGTGCGCTGGTGTGCGCCCACCGGCAACTCCGCCATGGTCTGTTCGAGATCGACACCGAGCTGGTAGGTGTCGGCGAGGCGCTTGAGTTCCTTGCGCGCATCCTTCGCGCTCGGCCGGATCAGCAGGTGATCTTCGGCACCGAGCATGACGTTCTCGACCACGGTGAAGGTCTCGACCAGCATGAAGTGCTGATGCACCATGCCGATGCCTGCGGCGATGGCATCGCGCGAATTGTGGATGGCCACTTTCCGGCCGTTGATGAGGATGTCACCCGAATCGGCCTGGTAGAAGCCGTAGAGGATGCTCATCAGGGTGGATTTCCCCGCCCCGTTTTCGCCGACGATGCCGTGGATGGTGCCGCGCGGCACCTTGAGGTTGATGTTCTGGTTGGCCTTGACCGCACCGAAGCGTTTGGAAATGCCGCGCAACTCGATGGCCAGATCGTCGGCCGAAGGCCCCGCCAGCCCGCCGGGGGGAATGGCATCTTCCATGTTGTCGGGCTCGGCCATCGTAGCGATCACATCGTTTCGATCAAGCGGTTGCGATGACGATGCGCGGTGGCAGACACACCGCCAGGCACCGTGACATCGACGGAATCAACACTGCGCAACTCAGTAGTCGCAGCTGCTGGTTTCGGAGTAGTCATGCACCTTGAGCTCACCACTGGCAATGGCCGCCGACGCCTCTTCGACAGCCGCCTTCATCTCGTCGGTGATCAGCGATTCATTGTGCTCGTCAAGCGCCCAGTCGACACCGCCTTCGGCCAGACCAAGCACTTCGATGCCGGGCTCCCAGGTGCCTTCCAGGGCGCTCTGGAAGCTGTGCTCGGTGGCCACGTCCACGCGCTTGATCATCGACGTGAGCATTGTACCCGGGTGCAGGTAGTTCTGGTTCGAATCCACGCCGATGGCAAGCTTGCCGGCATCGGCTGCCGCCTGATAGACACCGACGCCCGTGCCGCCGGCCGCCGCGTAGATGACATCAACACCACGATCGAACTGACCCTTGGCCAGTTCGCCACCGCGGCCCGGATCGTTCCAGGCGGCCGGTGTCGTGCCGGTCATGTTCTGGATGACCTTGGCCGAAGGGTTGGCGTGCTTGACACCCTGCTCGTAACCACAGGCGAAACGGCGAATGAGCGGGATATCCATGCCGCCGACAAAACCGACCTTGCCCGTTTCGGATGCCATGGCCGCGAGGATGCCGACGAGAAAGGAACCTTCCTCCTCCCTGAACAGCACCGACTTGACGTTCGGCAGATCGACCACGCCGTCGATGAGCGTGAAACGGACGTCGGGAAATTCCCTGGCGACGGTTTCCATCGGCCCGGCCTGAGCGAAACCCACGCCGAGAATCGGGTCGGCGCCACGCTGGGCCATGCGGCGGAGCGCCTGCTCCCGCTGGGTTTCGTTGGTGACTTCGAATTCGCGGTAGTCGATGTCGTTCGCTTCCTTGAAGCGCTCGACGCCTTCGTGCACGCTCTGGTTGAAGGACTTGTCGAACTTGCCGCCCATGTCGAAGACCACGGCAGGTTTGAAGTCGTCGGCCTGAACGAGGGACGCGCCGAGGAGCGCAACACCGCCGCACACGGCAGCACCAAGACGGGAAAGGGTCATGAAGGTTTCCTCAGGGAAGGTAACGTGCAATGAATGGCGGCCGGACGACAAGCGAGACGACAAGCGCGGCACGCTGGTTCCGCCCGAGTCTATCATGCGGCACTCTCCGCCTTCTCCGCCGCGCGTCCGAGAATGTCCGCCAGTTCGGCGAAGCTGTCCTTGTACCAGTAGGGCGTGGTTTCGGGGCTCTGCGGATTCGCTTCGTTGACACCGAAATCCAGCCCCTTCTCGGTCACCACCTTGTACTGCTTCATGACACCGGGCCGGGTCGAACTCTCGCGACTCACCTCTTCGAGATAGCCGAGCGATAGCAGCAGCTTGTTGGCCTTGACCGCCGAAATGCCCACATCGTGTGCTTTCAGCAGTTTCGTCAGTGATTCAACGTCATTTCCCTTCATGTCTCACCTCGTGCTTTTCGCGGCATTCATGCCGACTGCGCCGCTGCCCTCGCCTCGTGAACGCAGATCAGGCACGCTGTTCGAGACGCACTTCCATGACGCCTTCGCCGCGATGCCGCGCCACGTAGCTGGCCGGCAGGAAGGTCTCGGCCGAACTCTCGGCCATCTGCTGCTGAAACTCGGGCGGCCAGGGCTCCTCGAGCAGCGAGCCCACGGGCAGATACTCGAAGAGTTCATCATACCGCCGTATCTCGCGCTGTCCAGTGCGGCGGTAGACGTGGGTACGGTTGAGATCGGCTGCCGAGCGAAGACCCGCAGCGGCCAGCATCTCGCCAAGGCGTGCGATGGTCTCGTCGTGAAAGGCACACACTCGTTCGCTCTTGTCGTTGACGACGAGGCCAGACGCGAGTTCCGGATCCTGCGTGGCGATGCCGGTGGGGCAGTGGTTGGTGTTGCAGATCAGCGACTGTACGCAGCCAAGCGAGAGCATGAAGCCGCGTGCGCTGTTGCACATGTCGGCACCCAGCGCCATGTTCCGCGCCATGTCGAACGCGGTGAACACGCGCCCCGAGGCAATCACGCGGATGTGCCGCTTGAGATCGAAGCCCGTCAGGCAGTCGCAGACGAAAGCCAGTGCATCCCTGAGCGGCATGCCCACCGAGTTGGTGAACTCGAGCGGTGCGGCCCCGGTGCCACCCTCGCCGCCGTCGACGGTGATGAAGTCGGGGCGGATGCCCGTGGCCACCATGGCCTTGCAGATGGCGACCACTTCGCTCTCGCGCCCCACACAGAGTTTGAAACCGATGGGCTTGCCGTCGGAGAGTTCTCGCAGCGTCTGCACGAACTCCAGCAGTTCGACCGGCGTGCCGAAGGCCTTGTGCCGCGGCGGCGAATCCACCGTGGTGCCGGGCTCGACACCGCGTGCGGCAGCGATCTCGATGGTGTTCTTGACGCCGGGAAGAATGCCACCATGGCCTGGCTTCGCACCCTGCGAGAGCTTGATCTCGATCATCCGGATCTGTTCAAGTGCGGCGGTGCGCCGGAAGGCCTCGGCATCGAAACCGCCATCGGCGGCGCGACAGCCGAAATACCCCGTACCGACCTGCCAGATGATGTCGCCACCCCCTTCGAGGTGATAACGCGACACACCCCCTTCGCCCGTGTTGTGCGCGAAGCCACCGGCCGCAGCACCCCGGTTCAGCGCAAGGATGGCGTTGGGGCTCAGGGCACCGAAACTCATGGCGCTGATGTTCAGCACGCTGGCCGAATACGGCTGCCTGCAGTCGGGGCCACCGACGACGACGCGCAGGTCGCCGGCCTCTCCGAGATGCCGGACCGCGCCGATCGAGTGCGAGAGCCACTCGTAGCCATCCGCATAGGTATCGATGCGGGTGCCGAAGGGCACGGTGTCGCTGACACTCTTGGCTCGCTGATAGACCACCGAGCGGTACATGCGCGACACCGGTGCGCCATCGGTGTCGGATTCGAAGAGGTACTGACGGAGAAACGGCCGCAGACTCTCGAGCAACCAGCGCCCACGGCTCAGGAGCGGAAAGTTTCGCCGCAGCGAATGCTCCTGCTGGGTCATGTCGTGGATGCCCACCCCGATCAGCGGCAGGGCCAGCAGATACAACCACCAGAAACCCGATCGGAACACACCGGCAAGGCCGATGAAGACGATGACGGCGATCGACCAGACAACGAACTGTTTACGCACGGCGGGCAGTTTCCGATAAGGACACCCCGCATTGTGCCCACCCCTCTCAGGCGGTGCAATCCCGCCAGCGTTGCAGCGTGCCATCGAGCCAGTCGCTGATGACCGCATCGTGCGCAATGGCATCACGCATCATCACCGCCCTGTCGACATCGGTGAACTGCTCGGGGCGCGTTTCCTTGTTGCGCGTATGCCAGATGGCGAGCACCTCGGGGTTCACTTCCGGATGAAACTGCACGCCGATGACCTTCTCCCCGAGCGCGTAGGCCTGGTTCGGAAACAGATCGCTTTCGGCAAGGCGCGCGGTACCCGCAGGCAGATCGAAACCCTCCGCATGCCACTGCATGACGGTCAGCGGGCGCTCGAGGAACCGGTTCTGACTCGCGACCGGCCTGACTTCGAGAAAGCCGATTTCGGTGGCTGCATCGTCATGTGGCCCGACCGACGCACCCAGCACGCGGGCCAGTATCTGCGCCCCGAGACAGATGCCGAAGAACGGCAGGTCTTCCTTCAGGCAACGTTCGATGAAGTCCATCTCGCGGCGCACCCACTCGTGATCGCGACAATCGTTGGCACTGTTGGCGCCGCCGAAAACGATCACGCCGGCGCACTCGCGCGGGTCGGGAAAGACGTCCCCCTCCACCGGATAGCACCAGTTGATCGCGTGCCCCTGCCGTTCCATCCAGCGCGTACACCGATCCACGTTCCAGTTCTGCGAATGCTTGACGAAGAGGTAGGGCTTGTCGATTGGCTTGCTGGACATGAATCTGTGCCGCCGGTGCGGCCGGTCGAACATCCGGGTCGTGTTGATGGTACGTGAAGGCGGCAATGGCGCGGTGTCAGGAGGCCGGGATCATTCGACGGTGATATCGAAACTCACGGATTCCGCCGTCAGGTCCCCGTCACTGGCTTCGATCCGCAAGTCCCGTACCATTCCCGCCACCAGCGGCCGGCCGCTGACCACGCCCGAGGTCGGATCGATGAGCACGCCGGGTGGCAGTTCGCCGCCAATGATCGAATAGGTCAGGAGGTCGCCATCGGGGTCGACGAAGACCGGAACGAGTGGGCGAATCCGCTCGCCGAGTTCCACCTCCTGGCTGAACACGACGCTTTCCTCCTCATCGTATACCGGCGGCTCGTTGAAGATGCCGGGCAGTGCCATCTCGACGCTGAACTCGAGTTCGAAACCAAGCGCCAGTTCGCCATCGCTGGCCTCGAAGGCCAGCGCGTGAAACCCCGATTCGCCCAGACCAAAGGTGATCTCAAGCGCCCCGCTGCTGTCTAACTCGACGCCGTCGAGGCCATCATCATCGACAAGCGTGAACACCAGTGGCTGCCCCTCGGGGTCTTCGACAAGTTCGGTCAGATCGATCTCGATCGGCACGCCTTCGACGGCCTCGTAGACCGACAGAACCACCACCAGTGCCGGTCGCCGGTTGACCGGCGTCACCTCGAACTCGGCGACGCTCGACACCGGGTCGTTGTAGCCGTCGCTGACCTCGAATTGCACCGTGTCGACGCGCGCGGCGGAGCCCGCGAGCGGTGCAGGCCGATACTCGAAGGAACCGTCAGCATTCACCACGAGACCATCACCCGGCGGCTGCAGGGAAACACTGCCTTCCACGATACTCAACTCCTGATTGCGCACATCTTCGTCATCGCTATCGTTGGCCAGGAAGCCTTCGTCCGCGGAACGGGAAATCATCTGCCCATCGACCAGTTGATAGCTGTCGGCAGCGACACTGGGCGATTCGTTGACGGCCGCAAGGCAGAAGATCGGCTCGTTGCGAGAGAGCACTCGCCCGTCGCTGCCGATGACCTCGATGCGGTGGCGAACACCGATCGGCGCGATGAGTGCCGGCACGCTGATGTCGAATCGAACCGCCTCGGTGTCGGCCTCCGAATCGACGAGTTCGGTCTGAAATCCGAGCGCGCAGTCGAGCGGGTCGGCACAGGCGGTGGCGAGCGAATCGGCCACCCAGGGGTCTTCGAAACCGTTGGCACCCATGCATCCGGCGATGGCGCCCTGATCCGCGGGCTCTTCCTGAATCACGATCCGTGCGCCTTCACTCGCGGCACCCGGCAGATGATAGGTGACGGCCGTATTCGATTTCTCCTGCAGTGGCACCGGACCGTTGCTCGGCGCGTCGTCGATCGGCGCACCCGTTGCCGGCACTTCGTCCGCCGACTGCGCCCCACCGGAATCCACCCAGCCGCAACCGGCAAGCGCGGTGACGAGCCCCACCGCTGCCAGTGAACGACACAGACCCGTGACGCCGGCCTGTTCGCTCGCCGCTGCGCCTCGGAGGGCAGTGATCCCGGTCACACGCGATGCGCGAATTCTGTCTGATAGCCCGTTCATGTCCGATGACCGTCGAGAATCGTGTTGATGAAATCCTCGCGTACGCGCGCTTCATCCACATCCATGCAGACAGCGACCATCGGTCGATCGTTCCAGTGCGGCAACACATAGCTCAGGAAGGGCCGCCGGTTGACGGCCATCTGCCCGCTGCCGAGACCGTCGGTGATGACACGCGCCGTACCCTCGACATACCCGAAGGCGTCGGCAAGCGTCAGGTACACGAGCGCCGAAGCATCGTGAATGGCACAGGCGCGTTCGCCGCCCGCCGCTACCTCTTCCGCCGCGGCACCTGCCTTCGAGTAGAAATCGATATAGAAACGGCTGCTGTCCCAGATCACCTGGCCCGTGTCACCCGCGCCATCACGGAGCCGTGCGATGTCAGCATCGCACAGCATGACCTGGTGCGTGACATCGAGTCCGACCACGGTCAAGGGCCAGTTCGCGCCTGCGACTTCATCGGCCGCGTGCGGATCGTTGAAGAAATTCGCTTCGGCCAGCGGCGTGACGTTGCCGGGTTCGAGCAGCGTGCCTCCCATGACAACGAGCGAGCGTACGCGCTCGGGCAAGGTGGGATCACGGCGGAGCGCTTCGGCGATGTTGGTCAGCGGTCCGACCGCCGCGAGACAGAGTTCGCCCTGGTGTGCATGCGATGCCGCGATGATGAAATCCGCAGCGTCCGATTCCGCGACATGGGCATGGCGCGCATCGGGATCGAGGGGTACCGCCGACTCGGCCGCCGCCGTTTCCGTACTGCCCGGATAGGCATTGCCGAGCCCGTCATGTCCATGCACGAAACAGGGCGCCGGCAGTGGCTCACGCGTCAGCGGCTTCGCGGCGCCGCGCGCAACGGCAACATCACGGGCGCCGAAGCGTTCGAGCAGGTACTGTGCGTTGCGCGTGGTGAGATCCACCGACGCATTGCCGAACACGGTGGTCAGGGCCAGCAGTTCGATGTCGGGGTGGGCAATGGCATAGGCAATGGCCATGGCATCGTCCACGCCGGGATCGGTGTCGAGGATCAGCTTGAGAGTCATGCTTCGTGTCACCTGAGAAATGAATCGACTGCGGCAGCAAGCGGAATGGCCGGGCTGGCGCCCGCCTTCGTCACCGCCAGCGCCGCCGCGGCCACCGCCCGCTCGAGCGCCACGCCATCATCGAGCCCCTGGCAGATACCCGCAAGATGATAGCCTGCGAAGGTGTCGCCTGCCCCCGTGGTATCGACCACATCCACCGTGGGTGCGGCAACATCGATGCGCTCGCCGCGGTGAAGCTGAACCACACCCGCCGCGCCCCGCGTCAGTACCACCCGCGTCGCAGGCAGCCGCTCACCCAGTGCCGCGAGAGCCACGAGCGGATCATCAACCCCGCCGAGTTCACTGGCTTCCGTCTCGTTGACCCAGAGCACCGCCACCTTCTCGAGCGGCAGGGAGCCAACCAGCGAGGAAAACGGCGCGGGGTTGAACGCAACGGCGAGTCCGCGCTCGAACGCCACGCTCATGGCCGTAGCGAGTTCATCGCATTCGTTCTGCAGCAGCAGCCAGTCGCCTTCCCCGGCTTCGCTCAGGCCTGCCTCGAGAAAGTGTCGATCGAAACCCCGATTGGCGCCACCATGCAGGACGATGGCATTCTCACCGCCGTCATCGACCTGGATGATGGCGTGACCGCTGACGCCCGCCACCGCTTCGATGAGCGATACATCCACGCCCGAGGCTGCGAGTGCGTCGATGGCCCAGGCATCGTCGCGCGACACGCGCCCGAGATGCCTGACGGTGACACCGGCACGCGCCAGTGCCACCGACTGATTCGCGCCCTTGCCCCCGAGCACCATGTCGAGCGCCGTGCTCGCGAGCGTCTCGCCCGGCCGCACGATGTGCGGCAGACGATAGACGTGATCGATGTTGATCGAACCGAAATTGTAGACAGGCATGGAAAAGTGGGGACCGAAGCACTGGCATCGTGATGTTACTCCATGCGCCGGGGGGACACCAGGTGTCGGCGTGCTTCGGGCGCGGGCCGACGAATCACCGCAAGACGGATCGGACAGACGGATCGGAAAGTCGATCAGGCCGACGAATCAGCTGGCCTTCTTCATCCCGGCCTGTACCGTGTCGATCCACGCGATCAACTCGTCGGCGGTCACGGGACGACTCAGCAGATAGCCCTGAATCTCGTCGCAGCCGTAGCGTTCGAGCAGCGTCCGCTGCGTCTGGTGTTCCACGCCTTCGGCAACGACCTTGATCCCGAGTTCATGGCAGAGAAGAATGATCGACTGCACGATGGCGCGGTCAGCCTTGTCGCTGTCGAGATCGTCGATGAAACTCCGGTCGATCTTGAGCTTGTCCACGGGCAGGCGCTTGATGTAGGCCAGCGAAGAGAAACCCGTGCCGAAGTCATCGATGGCCACCTGCGCACCGAGAGCCCGGACCTTGCCGAGCGCCTGGATGCCGAGTTCGATGTCCTGCATCAGGAGGCTTTCGTTGAGTTCGATCTCGAGGCGTGTCGGATCGAGGCCACTGGCGGCAAGTGCCTCGTGAATGTCCGAGAGCATGTCGCCACGAACGAACTGCACCGCCGAACAGTTCACCGCCACCGAATCAATGGCAACCCCGGCTTCGACCCAGCTCTGCATCTGGCGGCAGGCCTGCACCATGACCCAGCGTCCCAGCGGCACGATCAGACCACTCTCCTCGGCGATGCGCACGAAAACCGTCGGGCTCACGTCACCGTGCTGCGGGTGCCGCCAACGCAGCAGGGCTTCGGCACCGGACACACGCCCGGAGGCGAGATCGAGCTTCGGCAGGTAGACGAGTGTCAAGGCGTTGTTCTCGATCGCGTCACGCAGATCCGCCTCCATCTCGAAACGCCGGATGGCGGCTTCGTGAATGCGTCTGGAATAGAACTGGAAACCGTTTCTGCCGCGCTGCTTCGCCTCGTACATGGCAATGTCGGCGTGCTTCATGAGCGTTTCGGCATCCTTGCCGTCCGCCGGAAACACACTGATGCCGATGGTCGTCGTCACGCACACCTCGGTATCGGCGAGGCGATAGGGTTCGGCGATCGTTGCGGCGATGCGTTCGGCCACGCGTGCGGCATCCTCGTGCTGGTCGATCTGACCAAGCAGCACCACGAATTCGTCGCCACCGAGGCGCGCGATGGTATCGGTGCCTTCCCGCTCACTCCTGGTCCGGCGCTCGGCGTCATCGGAAGCTTCCCTGACCACGCAGCAGAGCCGCCCGGCCACCTGACAGAGCAGCTCGTCACCGGCATCGTGCCCGAGGGTGTCGTTGACCTGCTTGAAATGATCCAGGTCGAGAAACAGCAGCGCAAAGGTGTCGTGGTTTCGTCGCGCCCGTTCCAGGGTCGCGTCGAGTTCGCTCTGCAGGCGCGCACGATTGGCAAGCCCCGTCACCACATCGGTGTAGGCAAGGTCATGAATCCGTTGCTGGGTGACGACGCGCTCGGTGATGTCCTGCAGGGTACCGAGCATGCCGACGCAATCGCCGTTTTCGTCAAGGCGTGGTTCGGCGGCGAGAAACAATACATGCCCGTCACCACTTCCCGGATCCAGCTTCAGTTCGATCGCCAGCGGACTGCCCGAAGCCACGGCAGATTCCGCCTGGCTGGCAACGGCCTCGCGTTCATCACTGTCGATGCAACCGATCAGTGCCTGCCAGTTGCGCGGCGGCGCGAGACCACCTTCCTCGAACAGGCGATCGAACTCGACCGAGCCCTCGAGCTGCCCGCTCACGGTATCCCACTCCCAGTTGCCGAGCCTCGCGATACGCTGCGCTCGATCAAGGCTCATCTGACTCGCGCGCAGGGCGTCGGCCGCCTGACGGGCACGCAGCAGATAGCGCAAGCGGTGTGGCAGTACGTGAATATCGACCGGCCGGATCAGGAAGTCGCTGGCACCTTCGTGATAGGCGCGCGTGATCGCGTCGTGATCGTCGGGGTCCATGATCATGAGAATGGGTACGTGAGTTCCCTCGGCACGCGAGCGGATTGCAGCCAGGGCCTCGAAGCCATCCGTCACCGGCAGGTCAGCATCCATGATCACAAGATCGGGATCGTGCTCATCGAACAACTCGATGGCCATGCGACCGTTCCCGGCACACAGCACCACGAACCCGGCACTGACCAGAGCACGCTCGGCAAGCAACCGACTGGTCGCGTCATCATCGACCAGCAACACGGCATCACCGCGCTCCATGGACTGATGTTCGTTCACGCGGCCCTCGTTCACGCGGCCCTGTCCAGCAAGGTGTCCGGATCCACTGCACTCATGGCGATCACTCAGTCTTCATCGCCGGGTCTGCCATCGTTGCCCGTCGACGGCGAGGCATCACCCGTCAGGCGATCGATGGTCAGTTGCGAGACCTGTCCGGCAATGTCATCGCCGATCTCGCGCAGGCGGCGAAGCTCCTCGGTCAATGCGAGTTCACTGGCCTCTGCCGCAGCGTGCATGGCCTGCGTGGCGCTTGTCGCGGAACCTGCCGCCACGGCTTCCCTGTCGACCCTCGCCTGTCCGGGCACAGCGCTCCTACCCTGGCTGAACCAGATGACGAGAGGCACCATCACCAGAAACAGCCAGAAGGCGTGCATCTGGATACTCATGTCGATAGTGGATGCAGCCAGCAGCGCCAGGTAGAAGGCGGCGGCTACAAGAGACTGCGAGATGGGTTTGGGCGGCATTCAGGTCGACCGGATTCATGCTCCTGCGATCTTTAGCGACTGTCGATTGGCATTCTTGAACCACCAGCGCCCGCCGGCAATGACGCTCAGTAGAGGCCTGACTTGCTCGACAGCAGCCGGTCCAGCCAGCGAAATGCGACGCCGTCGATGCTCTCCTGCAGCCCGAAGGAAATACGCTCGAGGAGGTTGCGTTTCGGCCGGTAGGAAACGAGAAACACATCACGATCCCGGCAGGCATCGACCAGGTACTGGTCGCTGGTGCCGAGCGCATCGGCAAGATCGAGTTCGAGCACATCATCACCCGACCAGATTTCGCCGGTGGCTACGCGCTCCACGTCCATATCGGGACGATGCCTGCCGACGAATTCCTTGAACTGCTCGTGGATGCGTTCGAGGTCCTCGATGAACTTCTGCCGTCCCTCGGCGGTGTTCTCGCCGAAAACCGTCAGGGTGCGCTTGTACTTGCCGGCCGTCAGCAGCTCGAAATCGACGTTGTGCTCCTTGAGGAACCGGTTCAGATTGGGAATCTGTGCCACCACGCCGATCGAACCGAGGATGGCAAAGGGGGCGGCGATGACTCGATTACCGACCACGGCCATCAGGTAGCCACCACTTGCGGCCACCTTGTCCACGCAAACGGTCAGCGGTATGCGCTTTTCGCGTATGCGCTCGAGCTGGGCCGCGGCCAGTCCGTAGCCCACGACCATGCCGCCGGCACTCTCGAGCCTCACGACCACCTCGTCCTCGCGCCGTGCGCTGGTGAGCACGGCCGTGATCTCGCGGCGCATCTTCTCGACCGCCGAGGCACGAATGTCGCCATCGAAATCGAGCACGAACACACGGCGCCGCCCGGTTTCCGGCACCACGGTCCTGGCCTTGCCGCGCAGACGTCTGGCACGTCGTGCCGCGCGTTTGGCTGCCTTGGTCTCGGCCTTGTCCTCGGCCGCACGCGCCTTCTCGGCCTGCTTTCTCGCTGCGGGTTCAAGGAGCGAATCGTTCAGCGCATCCTGCATCGTCTCGAGCTGACGATTGAGTTTCTGAATGACGAGATGACCGTGATCGACCGAGGCATCGACACCACTGCCGCGGTTCCGCGAGAGCGCTGCCACGGCGGCAACGACGCCCAGCACCACAACGGCAACGAGGCTCAGGGCCTTGAGCAGGAAAAGACCATAGCTGTAGAAGAACTCCGCCACTGTGCCTCCGGGTGGAATGAGATGGGATGGTTGGGGTCAAGTCGGTATCGGAAAGTCGGCTACTGCTGTGCCTGTCGGGAATCGCGCTTGCGCAGGAACCAGCAACGGTGGACCGGCCGCTGTCGATGGAAGTCACGATCGATCGACCAGTCGGTCCGGTCTTCCACCTCGAGACTGCCATCGAGCCCGCCGGCGATGGCGTCGTCGAGACGAAATTTCCGGTAGTTGCAGGAAAACACCAGTGTACCGCCCGGTGCCAGCAATTGCAGTACATCTCGAATGGCACCGGCGTGATGATCCTGCACCGACCAGTCCTTGTCGGTGCGACTCGAATTCGAGAAGGTAGGTGGGTCGAGAAACACGAGATCGAAATGCTCGTGCCATTCGGCCCCGGCCTCCTGCAACCAGGTGGGCACGTCGGCACGCAGCACGCGATGCCCGGCCGCGGCGTCAAGGCCGTTCAGCGCCAGGTTCCGCTCGGCCCAGCGGCAGTAGTTCGCCGAGAGATCCACCGACAGGGTTTCGTCTGCACCACCGACACCGGCCGCCACGCTGACACTGCCGGTATAGGCAAAGAGATTCAGCACACGTCTGCCCTTCGCGATCTCGGTGAAATGTCGCCGTATCCGCCGATGATCGATGAACAGCCCGGTGTCGAGGTAATCGCTGAAATTCAGTATGAAGCGACAGTTCCCTTCCCGGAGCGTTGCCGTGATGCCCGGCGCTGCCGTGTCACGCCGGTACTGCTCGCTCCCACGCTGGCGGCTGCGCTCCTTGACGTGCAGCGAAACGGGTTCGATCGAGAGCAGTTCGGGCAGTACCGCAATCACCGCGCTCAGCCGCGACGCCGCCATGGCAGCGTTGACACTCGCCGGTGCACGGTATTCCTGCAGCACCACCTGACGGCCCGCGTCTTCGGTGTCGTGGACATCGATGGCCACGGCGAACTCGGGCAGATCGGCATCGTAGAGACGGAACGCCGTGATGTCCTGCTCGCGCCGCCAGCCCTTCAGGCGCGCAAGGTTCTTCTTCACGCGGTTGGCGAAACCCTCGATATCGATAGCCGCCGATGGTGGCGGCTCCGCTGCCACCGAGGCTGCAGCAGCGACAGACGGCTCGCCACTGCCGGCACGCTTCGACGGCACCGCCCCGACACGGAAGCGGCAATCGATGCCACCGTTTGCCAGCGCCAGAGAGTGCTCGACCGGCAACAGCGCGAGCCTGCTCTCGGCGGGCATCAGCAGGCCGTAGCGCCAGCCCGCAAAGCGCTTCGACAGTGCAAGCTCAAGACCCTGCATGAAGCCTGACTGCCGCTCGAGCCGATTCCCGTAAGGCAGGTTGCCGACCACGAGCCCGTGGGCCGGCAGGTCGTCGAATCGGGCTGGCAGGTCGGCTGGCACCCGCTCGCTCTCACTGCCATCTGACCTCTCACCCGGCAACGATGCGGAACCTGCCCCATCGCTCAGCACATCGGCAACCGCAAGGGTAACCTCGTCCTCGGCACCGAGAAAGGCCAGCGAGGCCTTCGCCTCGGCAATGGCCCTCGCGTCGATGTCACTGCCGAAGATCGGCACCGGCGAGACCCGCCTGCGCCGTTGCGCCGCGTCGAGAAGGCCTTGCCAGAGCGCCGCGTCATGCCCTTTCCAGCCCGTGAAACCGAAATGCTCGCGCAGCAGGCCCGGGGCCTCGTGCCGTGCCATGAGAAGCGCCTCGCACACGAGAGTGCCCGAGCCACAGAGCGGATCGGCCAGGGCGACACCGGATTCGAGGGCTTCGGGCCAGCCAGCGTGAATGAGGAGCGCAGCCGCAAGATTTTCCTTGAGCGGTGCGAGATGCCTGCGCCCTTTGTGCACGTGGCGATAGCCACGGCGGTGCAGCGCACCACCGGAGAGATCGATGGCGATGCGCGCCCGGTTGCGGAAGAGATACACGTTGATGCGCACGTCGGGCGCGAAGCGATCGACCGAAGGCCGACGACCTTCACGCTCGCGAAACTGATCGACGATGGCGTCCTTGACCTTCAACGCCCCGTAGCGGGTATGCGTGATGGTCGATGAAGAACTGTAGAAATCCACGGCGAGCGTTCCGTCGACCGACAGGTGCTGCGACCAGTCCACCTCGCGCACCAGCGCATAGAGGGCTTCGGCGTCGACCGCCTTTCCCTTGTGGATCGGCAGCAGCACACGGTCGGCAACACGCGACTCGAGACAGATGCGATAGGCCGTCTCGAGTCTGCCGTTCACGCGCACACCGGCGCCGGCCTCCTGCACACGCACGATGCCGAGCGCGCCGAGTTCGCGAACGAGCACGGGCGCGACTGCCGCTGCGCAGGTGACATAGATATCGAGCATGAAGACACTTACACCGGCTTGTGGGCCGCCTGGTTACAATCATCCATTGTACTCACAAGCCGGAAAATACAATGCGACTCACGAGCTACGGCGCGGCCGAGGAAGTCACGGGTTCCTGCCACCTTCTCGAAACACGCCGTCACAAGGTGCTGCTCGACTGCGGCCTCATTCAGGGGCGGCGCAAGGACGAACTCCGCAACCACGATCCCTTCCCCTTCGATCCGGCAGCAGTCGATGCCGTGGTGCTGAGTCATGCCCACATCGACCACTCGGGGCGCCTGCCGGTACTGGTGCGCCAGGGCTTTCGCGGACCGATCTACACGCATCCGGCGAGCGCCGAACTCGTGAACATTCTGCTGAAGGATTCGGCACGCCTCAACGAGCGCGATGTCGAGCGCGAGAATCGCCGCCGCAGGCGCGCCGGGAAGCCGCTGCTCACGCCGCTCTACAGCGAAGACGATGTCGCACGCACACTCGACCAGATTCGCGAAGTGCGCTACGACGAACCCACCGAAGTGGCACCGGGCTTTGTCGCGCGGCTGCTCGATGCCGGGCACATCATCGGCTCGGCCATGGTGGAGGTCACCATGGAAGACGAGGGGCAAACCCGCGTCCTTGCCTTCAGTGGTGACCTTGGTCACCGTGGTTCGCCCATCCTCAAGGACTTCAAGCGTCTCGAAAAGGCCGACATGGTACTGCTCGAGAGCACCTACGGCGATCGGCTGCATCGTGACTGGGAAGACACGCTCGAGGAAGTGAAGTCGATCGCGCTGCGCATGGCGACCGAACGGGGCAACATCATGATTCCCGCGTTTTCGGTCGGCCGCACCCAGTTGATCCTCTACACCATGGCGCGCTATTTCAAGGAGTGGGAACTGGATCGCTATCAGATCTTCCTCGACAGTCCGATGGCCATCGAGGCCAGCGACATCTACCTCAAGTACCACCACCTCTACGACGAAGCAGCCAGTGACTGGCACGACGCCGAAGGGTCACTCATTTCGCTTCCCAACCTCAAGCTCACACGCACGGCCGAGGAATCGATGGTCATCAACGAGATGAGCCAGGGAGCCATCATCATCGCCGGCAGCGGCATGATGAACGGCGGGCGTATCGTGCACCATCTCCGCCACAACCTCTGGCGTGATGACGCGCACCTGATCATCCCGGGCTTTCAGGCCCCCGGAACCGTCGGCAGGAAGATCATCGACGGCGCGCGCCACGTGAAGGTTCACGGACGGGAAATCGCCGTCAACGCCTCCGTCCACACCATCGGCGGGCTTTCTGCCCACGCCGACCAGGAAGGCCTCATGGAGTGGTACGGCCATTTCGAAGGCCGCCCGCCGGTACTGCTGGTGCACGGCGAGAGGCATGCCATGCAGGCACTTGCCGGACGCCTCGAGGGCGAACTCGGTGCGCGCGCACGGATCGCCCGCCGCGGGCAGTCCACCGATCTGCTGGCACTCCGCAGACAACCGCAGCCATAGGCCGTGGAAACGCCCATAATCTGACAAAATGCGCGGTCAACCCGCTGCCTCGTGCAGCCGACACAACGTGTGACAACCGCATTCTCAACGAGCAACAACCATGAGTACGAGTGAAGAAAGAGAATCCATGGAGTTCGACGTGGTCATCGTCGGCGCCGGCCCCGCCGGTCTCTCCACCGCCTGCCGCCTGATGCAGATCGCGACCGAGCGCGAACAGGAAATCAGTGTGGTGGTGCTCGAGAAGGGTTCGGAGGTCGGAGCGCACATTCTTTCCGGTGCCGTCATCGAACCAAGCGCGCTCGATGAACTCTTTCCGGACTGGAAGGAGAACGGCGCACCACTCGACACACCCGTCACGCGCGATGAAATCTTCCTGTTCACGAGCGCCGAGAAGTCGCTGAAGATGCCAAACCTGCTCGTGCCGAAAACCATGCACAACCACGGCAACTACATCGCCAGCCTCGGCAATCTCACGCGCTGGCTGGCCGAGCAGGCCGAGGCACTCGGCGTGGAGATCTTCCCGGGCTTCGCCGCCGCCGAAATCCTCTACCACGACGATGGCAGCGTCAAGGGCGTGGCCACGGGCGACATGGGTGTCGATGCCGAAGGCAAGCCGAAGGACGGCTACGAGCCCGGCATGGAACTGCATGCGCGCTACACGGTGTTCGCCGAAGGTTGTCGCGGGCATCTCGGCAAGGAACTCATGGCACGCTACGACCTCAACGCCGATGCTGCGCCGCAGCACTACGGCATCGGCATCAAGGAACTCTGGGAAGTCGAGCCCGACAGGCACGAGCCGGGACTGGTCATGCACGGCGCGGGCTGGCCGCTCAAGGAATCGGGCGCAAGTGGCGGCGCCTTTCTCTATCACCTCGAAGGCAATCAGGTGGTGACCGGCCTCATCATCGACCTGAACTACTCGAACCCCTATCTCAGCACCTTCGAGGAATTCCAGCGCTTCAAGCGACATCCGGAAGTGTCCAGGGTACTCACCGGCGGCAAGCGCCTCGCCTATGGCGCGCGCGCGATTGCCAAGGGTGGCCTGAACTCACTGCCACGCATGAGCATGCCGGGCGCGCTGCTGATCGGCTGCGACGCGGGAACCCTGAACTTTGCCAAGATCAAGGGCACGCACACGGCCATGAAGTCCGGCATGGTGGCAGCCGAAACCATTGCCGACGCGCTCGCCAGCGAGAACGCGCCGGCCGATCTCACGCACTATCGCGACGCCTTTCTCGACACCTGGGCCGGGGCGGAACTCAAGCGCTCGCGCAACTGGGGCGCAGCTTTGCACAAGTTCGGCACGCTGCTCGGTGGCGCCTACAACTTCATCGATCAGAACATCTTCCATCTGCCCTTCAATCTGAAGGACACCACGCCCGACTACGCCACGCTCGGAGACGCGAACAGCGCCGAACCCATCGAATACCCGAAACCCGACGGCAAGCTCACCTTCGACAAGCCCTCCTCGGTGTATCTCTCGAACACCAACCACGAGGAAAACCAGCCGGTTCACCTCAGGCTCATCGATCCGAGCATCCCGATCGAAGTGAACCTGCCGAAGTGGGCCGAACCCGCCACACGCTATTGCCCGGTCGGCGTCTACGAGATCATTACCGAAGACGACCTGCCGCGCTTCCAGATCAACTCGCAGAACTGCATCCACTGCAAGACCTGCGACATCAAGGACCCGAGCCAGAACATCACCTGGGTGGTGCCCGAAGGCGGCGGCGGTCCGAATTATCCGAACATGTAGAACAGCGCAGGACACATACGCGCAGACAGGCACGCATCAAGACGCACAAAGGCCCGTAACTTCGGGCAGGACCTACGTGCCGGCGGTTTCACCTCCGCCCGGGCTGCCACCCTCTCCGCGCGATGTGTTCTTGCGCCGGCGGTTCTGCTTCTGGCGATTGCCACCCTGCTGATTGCCCTGGGCGTTCTGGTTACGATGGCGCTGCTTGTTGCGATTGCCGCCCTTGTGACCCACCGGCCTGCCACCCTGATTGCGCGCCGATTTCCTGCGACCATGCTGTGCCTTGCGCCGGTTCTGCGCAGCGCGCGCGCCTCGCTTCGAACGCGTATTGCCGAAAGCGAGATTACCGACGGCGTAGGGGTCTTCCATGCCGATGAGATTGCTGTCGGATGGGAAGCGATTGTTGACGTTCATGCCCTCGCGATTACCGAAGTTGTCGTCTTCGTGTTCGAAGGGTTCGTCGTCCCAGGCCAGGGCGCGGTTGCCGATATCGTCGTCGATCTCGGCCTCGAGCCGCGCCTGTTCGCGGCGTTGCGCCGGCGTCAGGCGATTGCCGATGTTGTCGTCGTCATCACGGCGGTTCTTGCGCGAGCGACCGGACTTCTGTCGATTGCCCTGCCCGCCGGCGTTGCCGGGCCGCTTGTTGCCACCGGCGTTGCCATTGGCAGCCCGGGCACGAGGCTTGCGGGCCGGGCGCGTCTCGCCCTTGTCGCCATTCTTGCTGGCCGTCTGGTCACTCGCCGAAGCCACCGAGCTTGCCCCGTCTTTCGCCCTCGGCGCCGCTTCCCCGGCACCATTGGTCTTCGCGGTGGCTTTCCCTTCACTCCGGGCTTTTGATGCGGCCTTGCCCTCACCCGCGGCTTTCGCTGTTGATGCGGCCTTGCCATCACTCGCGGCTTTCGATGCCGCTTTACCGTCACCCTCGGCCCTGGATGCCGCTTTCCTTGCGCCACCAACCCTGGATGCGGATTTCGATGCGGATTTCGATGCGGATTTCGATGCAGGTTTCGATGCGACCTTGTCGCTTCCGGCATCGCTCTTGTCAGTCGCCTTGCTTCTGACGCGTGTGGTGCGTTTCTTCGATTCCGCGACCGGTGCACTACCTTCCGCACCGCTACGCGCTGCCGGCGATTCAGCCGACGCGGCGTGTTCCTCTGAATTGCTCATGACCGTACAACCATGCCTGAAACAACCATGTGTTCACTCTTCCTCGACTTGATACGGGGATGCTCACTTTGGCAAGCGACATACTGGCGCGGGATATTGACCAACGCGCGGGTGCGACACGGACTTCGCCGCCGAACCCGGCGGGGACTCCATCATGTTGCCATGTCGAAAAAATCGGCGATGCGATGCAATCGGAGTTCAAACGTGAACTCTGCCTTGTTTCTGATTTCGCAGGCCAACAAGGGAAGCGGCCATCAAGCCACTGTCTTGAGTATAGGCCCTTCAAACGCCATCGTTGCATAGTATTGTAAGCGAACTTGCTGCCGGCAGTCACCGACTTCGGGCCAACAATGTCCGGAACCAGCAATTCAGTCAGCGTAGAAGGCAACATGAACAATCTGAGCACTCAACTCGGTCCGGAATGGACGCCCGTCAACATCGCCATCATGGTGCTGCTGTTTCTTTTCGGGTTCTGGCCCCTTTCCGCCGCGATGATCGCCTACGTAATCTGGGGTGACCGCATCGGACTTGATCTGCGCCGGCCAGCGAGCTTCTCGACACTCGTCGATCGTCTTGCCGCAGCCTTCCGAGGCGCGAAGGCCGGCTTTTTCGAAAACGACAACCCCGACATCGCCGGCGAAAGACCCTGGCAAGGCGGTGCCGGAACCGGCAAGCCTGCGTACCGTACCAGCGATGCCGGCGAAAACGACGATGGCCCCGACGGTCGTGCTCACCGCTGGCCACCCCGTCGAGACGACAAAGACGGTTGACTTCCGCCGCCGGGCCGATACCTGGCTCGTCACGAAAATCGCATCGGATCATAGGCTGCAAGCTCTGCCGGATCCATGCGACCGTCAACGAGTTCCGCCACCAGCCGCCCTGTCTTCGGCCCGCCGGTCAGGCCGACATGCTGATGCCCGAAGGCGGTGTATACCCCACTGCCACGAATCTCGCCGATGAAGGGCAGGCTGTCGACCGGGGCCGGGCGGTGACCGAGCCATTCCTCTTCCGCCTGCCAGCGAAAATCCGGCAACCACTCGGCCACCTTTCTGCGGATGAAGGCCAGCGGTGCCTTCGAGGGCCCGCTTTCGAGCCCGCCGAACTCGACGGTACCGGCGCATCGCACGCCATCATCCATCGGCGAGACGACGAACTTCGCTGGCGTCAGCATGATCGGCGAAACGGGCCTCATGTTCGGGCTCCGAAAGACGATGTGATACCCGCGCTCGGTCTGCATCGGCACGCGCAGATCGAGGAAGTCGAGATAGCGCGCGCTCCAGACGCCCGCGGCCACCACGAGGGTGTCGCAGTCGAGGCGCCCGACACTCGTCGGCACCGCGCGCACGCGCCCGTCAACGAGTTCGGCAGCGCCCACGTCACCCTGCAACAGCGTCCCACCGAGCCGCTGGAATTCCTCGGCCAGCGCCTTGACGTAATTGCCCGGGCTCGTGACGAAGCCATGGTTCTTCATCACCGCCAGACACCGGATACCCGGGCCGAGTATCGGCTCGCGCTCATGCACCGCGTCGCCTTCGAGAATGTCCGGTGTGAACCCCGCCTCGGCCTGCAGCGACCAGGTGTAACCGTCGGCCTCGAGTGCCTGCCGGTCGGGGTAGGCCATGAGATAGTCGTCCGACCGCAGATACCGGTCGGCGGCCGTGTTGCCGGCCAGTTCCGTGTGCTGCTCCACGCTGTCGCCGACGATGAAGGCGAGATCTCTCGCGATGCGGCGTGTATCGGCATCGTTGGCGTAGCCAAGGTATTCGCGCAGGAAGCCGGCCAGCGACGGCAGCCTGGCCCATTCGAGAAACAGCGGGAAATGCCGATCCAGAAGGTAGAACGGTGCCTTCCGGACGAGCCCCGGCGTGGTCACGGGCACGTTGGCGCTGGCTGCGAGAATACCGGCGTTACCGTGCGAGGTGGCTTCACCGGGCGGCAGGCGATCGATCAGTGTGACCTCATGCCCGGAACGGCGCAGCCATGTTGCCGCCGACACGCCGACGATACCGGCACCGAGCACCACCACCTGCCGCGTCTCACCGAACCGGGACATCATGCGCCTCCTGGACAGGGTCGAGAGCGGCCAGTGTACCCGGACAAGTTCGGGCTTACCACAGAAACGATGTATGGATCAGTGCCACCGCGAGCGGCATGGCCATGATGGATTCCTCGAAGAACTGCCGGACGTGGATAAGATGGCCTTGCCTGGCCGCCCGAAGGCTGTGGATATGAATCGTACTGTTGATATATACTAGCTGTCAAGCTCAATCACAGGGAATGTGCACATGCTTGATGCAGCGGCAGCACCAGCGACAACCGAAACACCCGGCGCAGACCACGTCGCCGAACCGCGCAGCCACTACCGCTCCACCCACACCGTCACCCCCGACGACGCCACGCAGTCCGTCATCGACGGCCTCGCCGCCACCCTCCGCCATCACGCCACCAGCATCGACCGGCACCTCCATGGCTTCCTGATGGCGCTCTCGGCCTTCGAGCGCACCCGGGGCTGGAAGCTCCACGGGGCACGCTGCCTCTCGCAGT
>PDPU01000022.1 GCA_002746645.1 Gammaproteobacteria bacterium
GGCACTCTTCCAACGCCTCTTTCAACCCCACGACTCGGTCGCCTGAACCGACTCCTTCTCAACCCTCGTTCAGGCTCATTTCAGGATTGGAAATGACTGACGGATGCCCTGCGCGAATGATGGATGCCTACTCGATTATCAGAGGCTGCGATTCTCATGTTTCAGCTGTATTGCATTGCGGCAATGAATTCCGTTGCATCGTTTGTCCAACTCCGCCATTCATTTGCAGGCGGTTTACGATCGTCGGGATCGTTGCACACGGCTGTGTCGGTGGGGCTCATCGAGATCTCGCCACCGTTGGCGAAAACCGGAGTTCGAGCCGGGAAACTGCATCTGTTTGATCGGAGTTGGCTTGCTCTGACTCGTTGGCAGATTCCTGTTGGTTTCGGCAAAGCAAGATCTCGAGAGCGGCATCAAACCGGGCAACTGATGGCACAGGAGGGTGAGGCATGTTCTGCGTCGGTCACGGCCTTGCCGCCTTTGTGACAACGTTGACAGGTCTTGCAGCATCATGTCCTTCGATGCTGCTGCCGACGCTGCGGTAGACTGAATGTACGCCTGATCCGGTTGCGTGAGAGCACGCACTCGAGAAAGATGCCGCTTGAAAAGGAAACAGTTCGCGAAATACAGGTTCCCATTGAAGATGGGACTGCGGTGCTGAGCGGTGTGTATTCCTGTCCGGCGGAGCGGTGTGGCAACGACACCACCTTCCTGTTCATCCACGGCAGTGGAATGCTCGACAGGGACAGCAACCATCGGAAACTGAAAACGGATGTCTTTCGACAACTGTCGGCATTCCTGTTGCAACAGGGTTTTTCGACACTGCGGTACGACAAGCGTGGATGTGGGGAAAGTGGTGGTGACTTCAGAACCGCAGGACATCACGATCTTGCTCGGGACGCTCTTGCGGTACTGAAGCAGCACAGGCGAACCGATCCGGATGGCAACGTGATTCTGCTGGGACACAGTGAAGGCAGTCTCATTGCCGCGTCATTGTCAAAGTCGCACCCGGAATTGATCGACGGACTCGTCTTTCTGGCGCCACCTTGCGACACCTTCGAGCAGACCCTCATACGTCAGTTGACACAGATTCAGAAGGAACTGAAAGGCATGCAAGGCCTGAAGGGCCTGATGTTGCGGGCTCTCCCGAGCAAACACATGCTCAGGAACCAGTCCAGGTTCCTTGAAAAGGTCAAGGCGTCCCGTTCGGATACCATCAGACACAAACTCAGACGAATCAACGTCAAATGGATCAGGGAAATGCTGGAGATCGACCCCGAGGAGCACTATGCAGGCCTGAAGCATCCTTTCCTGACCATCGGCGGAGAAAAGGATCTGCAATGCCGCGCCGAGCGTGCATCGCTCATTGCCGAACTCAATCCCGGAATCGGTACCACACGAATCATCGACAACATGACGCATATGCTCAGGACGGTTGAGGGCACCCCCGGTCTGTTGTCGATACGATCCGAAATCCAGTCACCGATGGACCCCGAGATCGGTAACTGCATTGCCGACTGGGCGACAATCACACTCGACGGTCATGACGGAAGATCGGCCTCGGCCTGGCTTGTCGTGCCCGTGTCGTGCCGATCGGCAGTGAACCACCGCCGATACAGCAGCGAGAACATCGGCGGCACGAAATAGAACGACACCACCGACGAGAGCAGTACTCCGCCGGCAATGGCCATGGCAAAGGGCGGCCAGAAGCCACCACCATCGAGGATCAGCGGCAGAAAGCCGCCGAATGTCGTGATGGTCGTGGCGAAGATGTGGCGGCTGGATTGCAGTACCACTTCCGACATGCTTCGGTAGTCGCCTGCCACGGCGGCGGCGTCTGCCTTCAGTCCGGTCAGGATGATGATCGCGGCATTGATCGACACGCCGATGCAGCCGATCATGCCGAAGATGCCCGTGATGCCGAAGGGGTAGCGGAACACGGCCAGGGCAAACAGTGAAAGGCCGGCCGAAAGCCCGCACACGACGAGAGAGACGAATGTCAGGCGGAAGGAGTTGAAGGTCAGGGCAATGGATGCGATCAACAGCGTCACGATGAGTCCGACCGAGGCCAGCAGATTCCTGATCGTGTTCGAGCGGGCACCGGAATCGCCGCCGAGTTCGAGACGATAACCCGGTGGCAGTGAAAAGCCGCTTTCGTCGAGTGCAGCGATGACGTCGGCGAGGGCTTCTTCGGGCAGGACATCCGGCACGATGAACGCCTGTACGGTATTGATGCGTTCCCCGTCGCGTCTGCGGATCACGCTTTCCGCCGGTTCGATCACGGGTGTGGCCAGCGCCGACAGAGGCACCAGCGGAAGCTCGCCACCGGCGGCAATGGCATCGGCACCGGGCAGCACGATCGGCATGTCGGTGATGCTGGCAAGATCGCTTCTCGCGTCATCGCCGAAGCGCACGCGCACGGGCAGCTGCTCGTTACCTTCCACCAGCGATCCACCTGTCAATCCCACCAGCCCCGCATCGAGTTGTGCACCGACATTGGTGAGATCGAGCTCGAGCTGGCGGCTCAGTCCTTCGTCGATGTCGAAACGAATCTCCGGCGCGCCACTGCCCATGGTGGTGCGAGTCTGGGTGACGAGGTCGAGGTCCGCAATCAGGGCACTGGCCTCGTCGCCGAGGCGCAGCAGCGTTGCGGTGTCCGGCCCCTGCAGTCGAATCTCGACCGGCGCATCCACCGGTGGCCCCTGCACCAGTGAACGCACGATGACGCGCGCCTCGGGAAACTGCGTATCGAAGTATTCCTGCCAGAGCGGTACGAGTTCACGGGTGGCGGCATCGGAGTCGGCCTTGATCATGGCCTGTGCATAGCCCGGTTCCCGCTGGCGACCACCCCGGATGTTGTAGTAGAAGGCCGGTCCGGATCGGCCGATGCTCCAGTAGACCGATTCGATGCGGCTGTCGCGGCGCATGAACGCATCCATCTCGCGAACGACACGTTCCGTGTCGGTGATGGCACTGCCGGGCGCCATGTCGATTTCCACGTAGAACTGGTCGCGATCGACGCCCGGGAAGAACTGCGCCGTCAGGGTGGGGAGAGCCGCGAAGCCGATCAGGGGGACGACGAGTGCAAGGGGAATCGCACGCAGTGGATGACGTACGGCCGCTTCGATGGTGCGCCCGAAGCCTCTGGCGAGCGCGGGGAGTTGCAGCCCCTGCTGCAACACCGACCGGGAATCGCCCGAGGCGAGCAGCCAGCCCGCCAGCGCGGGCGTCACGGTCAGCGCGATCACGAACGACCACATCAGCATGAGCACCACCGCCATGGCGATCGAACCGACGAAGTCCCCCGCGGGCCCCGGCAACAGGATCATCGGCGTGAAGGCGAGGGCTGTTGTCACCGTAGATGCAAACAGTGGAGCGGCGAGCCGCCGTACCGATCGGCCAACGGCGGATTCGCGGCTCATTCCTTCGTTGAGCCTCTGCCGAACTTCGTCGCACATCACGATGGCCGCATCCACGAGAAGGCCGAGCGCGACGATGAGACCCGAGACCGACATCTGATGGATCGGCAGACCGATGGCGTTCATGCTGGCCAGCGTCGCCAGCGAGACGATCGGCAGCGCGATGGCGACGATGGCCGCGGCACGGATGCCGAGGAAGCACAGCAGCACCACGACGACAAGCACGATGCCGATGGCCATGTTGCGAACCACATCGCCGAGCCGATCAAGCGTGTAGGTGCTCTGATCGAACAGCAGGGTTTCGGTGATGCCGGCAGGCACTGCGGCGTTGCGGGAGGCCAGCTCATCGCGAATCCACCCGAGCCAGCGATCGATCTGAACACCGTCCTGAGCGAGAACACCGATCAGTACGGCAGGCTGCCCGTTCGCGTAGGCGAGTTCTTCGGCTGGCATGCGTGCGCCACGCGTGACTTTTCCCACATCGGCAAGGCGCAGATCGGTACCCGTTGCCGACGTGCGCAGCACCACGTCGCGCAGTCGATCGAGATCCTCGATCTCTCCCGAGACACTGATGCCGAGATCATTGCGCGAGTGTTGCAGACGTCCCGAGGGCACCTTGGCATCGGCGGCGAGAATGCGCGAGGAGATGTCCTGAGTCCCGAGTCCGAGTGCCGTCGTGCGTTCGAGGTCGAGTTCGACCAGTACTTCTTCCTCAGGCACGCCGAACAGATCGACCGCGCGTGTCGACGGAATGCTTCTGAGTACATCGCCCAGGGATTCGGCATGGCGTGAGAGCAATTCGAGTGGCACGTCGTCGTGTTCGGCGCTGACTGCGATGACGGCCGAGTAGGCTGCAATGCCCTCGGCATCGAATTCGGGAGCCAGCACCCCGGGAGGGAAGTTCCGGCGTGCGTCTTCGACCGCATCGCGCGCTTCCGACCAGACCTGCTCGATGGTGTCTTCATCGAGTGTTTCGATCAGTTCGATCGACACCACCGAGACGCCATCGCGCGACACCGACTTGATGATGTCGACTTCGGCAATGGCTTCGAGCTCGGTTTCGATCTCCTCGGTAACGAGTGCTTCGACCCGTGCGGGGTCGGCTCCCGGAAAGGCCGTCGTGACGATGGCGAAGATGTTCGTGATGGTGGGATCTTCCTGACGCCCCAGCGACAGGAAGGACGACAGGCCTGCCGAGATGATCACGAGCAGAATCAGCACGACGAGCCGCGGCTGGCGGAAAGTCAGTGTTTCCATGGATCATTTCCCCTCGGCGACGCGGACGTGCTGGCCGGGGGTCACGCGCTGGGGACCGCGATCGATGAGTTGATCGCCTTCTCTGAAACTGCCGCGCACATAGACGCGGTCGGACTCCGCATGCAGGATTTCGATGGCCGCGCTTCTGACGATGCCGTCATCGACGATCAGCACCTGCCAGAGACTGCCACTGCTCGCTTCGATGGCCGAGGTCGGCACCCAGGCGCCGCGCTCGTCGACGTGTTGCGTCATGCTCAGCACGGCACTCTGGCCGGTGGCAAGTCCCGGCAGGGTGTCGATCTCGTAGACTGCACTGCGAGTGCGTGTGCGGGCGTCGATTTCGGGCCGGGTGGATCGGAGGCGCGCCGGTGTGGTGACGCCGTCGATGATCGCTCGCGCCACTGGATGTGCGTCGACATCGATCGAGAGCGGCAGACCCACGCGGAACTCCGGAGACTCGATATCGACGAGACGTATTGCCGGGGTGCCGGGGTTGACGGTCTCGCCACCTTCGATGTGCACGGCGGAAACACGAGCGGCAAAGGGCGCCTTGAGTGTCGACTTGTCGCGCCGCACTGCAACCGCGGCACGCTGCGCCTCGATTTCGGCGATGTCTGCGGATGTGGCATCGCGGTTCGCCAGTGCGTTTTCGCGTTGATCGGAACTGTTGAAACCCTGGTCCGAGAGCGCATTACTGCGCTTCAGTGCCTTTTCGGCATACGCGAGGCGCGCTTCGATGGACTGTCTGTGCGCATCGAGTTGCGCCGCTTCCGCATCGAGCAGGCGGGTATCGAGGATTGCGAGGGTGTCTCCTTCTGCAACCCTGTCCCCTTCATCGACAAGCACCTTCAGTACCTGACCCGGTACATCGAAGGAGAGATCGGCAGTGCGTGACGCTTCGATACGCCCCATGAAACGACGCTCGACCTCGTAGCCGTCGAGCATGGTGAGGGGCGTGACCGATACCGACATCGGCTTGGCCGCTTCGGGCGCGAGCACGTTCTCGGCATGGGCACCCATGATCCACGCACCGACGGTAACGAGTACCGCGCCAAGCGCCATGAAACCCAGGGTGATGAACGCACTGCCGCGGCGGCCACCCCATCCCCGCCGCTCTTCCGGGCTGGTCGTCGGCTCTGCCTCGGATGATGTCATCATGGCTCCCAGCCTCAGGTTAGAATCTCTAACATTGATGTTAGAACGTCTTACATGGAAATTGCAAGACACGATGACCGACCGAGTGTTGATGCCATGGCGCGGAGACGGTAATTTGACGAGAACATGAACATGCACCGACACATTGCCGGCAAGGCCGGTTATCACCACGGCAATCTGCGCGCTCAACTGGTCGAAGCCTCGCGCCAGCTGGTGGAGGAGAAGGGGCCCGACCACTTTTCGGTCAGCGAGGCCTGCCGCGTTGCCGGCGTGTCGACCGCAGCGCCCTACAAGCACTTTCGTGACAAGGCCGACATGCTCAAGGCCGTGGCTCTCGGCGGACTGGCGCGCGAGCAGGCACAGATGCAGGCAGCACTGGCAGAGAATTCGGCCGAGGGGCATGAGCGCATCAAGGCGCTCGGGCGTGTATACATCCGGTTTGCCTGCGAGGAGCCAGGTGTATTCCGGCTCCTGTTCGGTTCCTTCGGTGCCAATGCAGATGATCCCGAACTGACCGAGAAGGGCGAAGCCAACTACGCGCTGCTGCAGCAGGAGGTCATGCGAGGTCTCGGGCGTCAGACGGTTGATGCCGAAGTGGAAAAACGCTCCCTGATGCTGTGGAGCTTCGTGCACGGCCTGGCGTTTCTGATGATCGACGGCAAGGTGGAGCAGGACACTGCCGCCGGGGATCTCGACGTGCTTCTGGATGAAGTGTCGCGTCGCATGATGGGCTAGGAGAGCGTACTGTTGCCTGGCTCCGGGGCGGGCAGGTCTGGATGGCTCGGGCGCAAAGGCTAGCCCGGAAATCTCACCCCACCATTGAAAAAGGCCCCGCTCTGAGGCATAAATGCAAGTACGACCAAGCAGTTATGCGTCAACCAGAGGACAG
>PDPU01000028.1 GCA_002746645.1 Gammaproteobacteria bacterium
TCATGTCGTACGGCGGCAGGGGATCCTGCGGCCAGCAACAATCAAACCCGACAGGCACTCCTCAATACAACCCTGTCACCTGCTCGCCGGGAATGGCTGTGATCCGGATGAGGTGGCCCGGCAGGAATGCTGTTCAGATCCACCTCACCTCTCGCAACAGACGACGGAGACCGAACGCCAATGGCCCTGTTTCGCTTCAAACCCATACTCGCTGCAACGGCCGTTCTGGCCGCGGCGATCCTGCCCTTGTCCGTACAGGCCAGGGACGTGACCATCGGCCAGACCTTCCTGGCATCAGGCCTCGACCCGGCCGAAGGATCGACCGGCTGGGCGCTGGTAAGCCACGGCATTGCGGAACAGCTGTTCCAGGTGTCCCGCGACGGCACGGTGGTGCCGAATCTGGCGGCTTCTGCCACCCACAACGAAGACGGAAGCTGGACCGTCGAACTGGCCGCGGACCGCTTCTTCTCGGACGGCACGCCGGTGACGGCGCAGGCCGTGGCCGAGGCCCTGAACCGTACCAGCGAGGCCAACCCCTCGGCACAGGCAAGCGCGGGGCGACTGAAGTTCACGGCAGCCGATGACGATACGCTGACCGTCGACAGCGAACAGCCTACGGCCATCCTGCCATCGATCCTCGCGGAATGGGCCTTTCCGGTCTACCGGATGGACGGCAAAGACCTGATCTTTACCGACCCCTTCGCGGTCGAGAGCTTCGAGCCGGACGGGGCAATCGAGATGGTGCCGAACGCACACTACGCCGGGGCCGAAGACCGTCCGAACATCACCCTTCGCCGAATCGCGGACGGACAGTCGCTGGCGCTGGCCTTTGCCTCGGGTGAACTGGACATGGCGTTCAACCTGCCGGTCGAGACTCTGCCCATGCTGAAGGACACCGAAGGTGAAGTCGTGTCCTTCCCGGTCGCCTATCAATACATGATGTGGATGAACACAGAATCGCCCGCGCTGGCGGATGTGCGCGTGCGCCGGGCCATCGACATGGCGATGAACCGCGCTGACCTCGTGAGCGCTGCCTAGGCGGGCGTTCCGGCCACGGGCGCCTTTGCCGAGGGTTTCCCGTTCGCCGCCACCGATGCCCTGCCCCACGATCCGGAGGCCGCCGCCGCGCTGCTGGACGAGGCGGGCTGGACCGTGGGCGACGACGGAATGCGCAGCCGCGACGGCCAGCCGCTGGAACTGGTCCTCTATGCCTATCCCCAGCGGCCCGATCTCGTGACCTTTCAGCCGGTCGTGCGGGCCGCGCTGGCGGAACTGGGTATCGCCGTGACAACGCGAGTCACGGAAACCCCCGGCGACCAGGCCTCGAGCGGTGACTACGATCTGTTCCTCTGGGCAGTACACACCGCACCGGCAGGCGATCCCGGCTTCTTCCTGTCGCTGTTCTTCGAAACCGACGCCGAACGCAACTACAGCGGCTGGTCGAATGCCGAGTATGACGCGCTCATGGACGATCTGCGGGCCGAAGGCGATCCGCAGGCGCGCATCGACCTGGCCCTGAAGGCACAGGAACTGATCGCGGCCGAAGCGCCGGTTTCGTTCCTGATGACGCCCGAGTGGCACGTGGGCCTGTCTCCCGCACTGGCCGACTACACGCCGTGGGGCTCGGACTACTACGTCATCCGCCCGGACCTGACCGTGGCTGAATGATGGTGAAGGCGGTCGCCTCGACCCTCGGACGGCTGACCCTGTCGTGGCTGGCCGTCGTGGCGACCGCCTTTCTCATGATGCGCCTGATGCCCGGCGACCCCGTCGAGATGTTCCTGGCGCATGTCAACATCCGCTCCGGCCCCGATATCGTCGCCGCCTATCGCGCAGAGTGGGGTCTGGACGAACCGCTGAGCACACAATTCCTGCGCTGGCTCGGCGGGTTTCTGACGCTCGACTGGGGCGTGTCCTATGAAACGGGGGTCGCCATCGCCGAGGATTTCCGCTCGCGCCTGCCGTATTCCGCGGCCATCGGCTTTGGCGGCATGGGAGCAGCAGTCGTTCTGGGTTACGGGCTTGGCTTCATGGCGGCCCATCGCCCGGGTGGCTGGGTCGATGTGCTCACGCGCGCGCTGGCCATCGCCGGACAGGCGCTGCCGGCGTTTGCCGTCGGGCTGGTCATGCTGTGGGTGCTGGGCGTGCAACTGCGCTGGATCAACGCCTTTGGCGGCGGGCCGCTGGAGCGTGTCCTCCTGCCCATGGCACTGGTGGCGTTCTTCTCGGTCGGATCGCTGTCGCGCCTGACTCGTTCCGGCTTTTTCGAGGCAAGGACCAGCGATTATTACCTCACCGCCCTTGCCAAGGGACGCTCGCGGCTCGGCGCACTCTGGTTTCATGGCCGTGGCCTCGGGTTGCTGGCCCTGATCGCCGGGCTGGCCCCGGAACTCGCCTGGATCGTCGGCGGCACGGCGGTGGCCGAGATCGTTTTCGGTGTGCCCGGCCTGTCGGAGCGCGTGGTGCAGGCCGTCAACCATCGCGACTACGCCGTGTTGCAACCCTATATCGCGCTGGTCGCCCTCTGGGTGGCACTGACACTTCAGGGCGCGCGGCTGCTGCGGCTGACGCTCGACCCTCGGCCGCCATGAAACGCGCGATCCTGTTCCTTGTTCTCGTGGCCGTCGGGGTCCTGTTGCTGGCCTCGGGCCAGGGCGTTCTGGGTGATCCTCATGCGATCGACCTGACACATCGCCTCGCGCCGCCCTCCCGGGACCATCTCCTCGGCACCGACCATCTGGGCCGCGACCTTGCGACACGAGTCATCGCGGGCGGACTGCCGTCGCTGATGGCCATCGGCATCGTGCTGGTGGGTGGCATCGGACTCGGCGTCACTGCCGGCGGGATCATTGCCGTTGGCCCACCGGCCCTGCGGCATGGGGTGTCGTGGCTGGCCGAAACCACACTCTCCCTGCCGACGCTGGTCATTGCCCTGGTGCTGTCGGCGCTGCTGGGGGCCGGGATCCTGACCGTTGCGGCAGCCATGCTCCTGACCTCATGGGCACCCTATGCGCTGACCGTCGCCGCACTGTTCGACCGCATCCGGGGCGAAGTGTACTGGCGGGCGAGTGAGGCCATGGGGGTGACGCTGCCCGTCGCAGTGCGCCGCCACATGCTGCCGAACGCCTGGCCCGCCATCGCTGCCCTTGCCGGAGCGGATGCGGGCCGCGCCGTGGTACTGGTGGCCTCGCTGGGGTTCATCGGTCTGTCGGCGGATACAGGCCGCCCGGAATGGGGGGCGATGATCCATGAATACCGCACCTTCCTGTTCACGGAACCGCGCCTGGTGCTCGCCCCCGTACTGGCCTGTGCGCTGGTGTCCTTCCTGCTGCATGTCGGGTTGGATCGGCGCCCGGCAAATCGAAACCCGGCAGTTTCCGATTCGATTATCCCGCCACAGGAGGCCGAGTACCAGATTGATCGTGGAAACCACGCCGGAAGGCGTGCTGCTCAGACCAGCACCCATGCCGGAGGAACCCGGTGTCGATGACATGTGCGAAATGCCGAACCGGACAGGTGTGCGCACCGGCATTGCTCATGCCGTGAACCCGGAAATGGCGCGCTCGGCAGGATTCGAACCTGCTACCCTCGGCTTAGAAGGCCGATGCTCTATCCACATGAGCTACGAGCGCGTATCGGCGTTGACTTCGCATTCTACCAGCCGTCGGAGCTAAACACCGCATGTCAGAGGGCAAGAGCCAGGCCAGACAGGCGTGGGACGCCGAGCGTTACGAGCGCGATATCGGCTATGTGTCGAAGCACGGCATGCCCGTGGTCGAGTTGCTCGCACCCGCGGCAGGCGAGCATATCCTCGACATCGGCTGCGGTGACGGCACACTGATGCAGGTGATTACGGAAACCGGCGCAACGGTCGCGGGCATCGATGCCGACCCGTCCATGATCGGGCTGGCGCGCGACAAGGGCCTCGATGCAGAGGTCTGTGCCGCGGAGGATCTCGATGCCGAGAATCGCTTCGACGCCCTCTTCAGCAACGCCACCCTGCACTGGGTCGGCAATATCGGCCAGGCGCTCGCCGCAGGCTGTCGTGCGCTGAAGCCCGGTGGACGGTTCGTCGGCGAGTTCGGTGGCAAGGGGAACGTCAACGCAATCGTTCAGGCCATGGAAGCCGAGTTCGCGGCTCATCCCGAGTACGGCGAATTCGTGAACCCCTGGTATTACCCCAGCCCGGAGGACTTTTCTGCCGAACTCGCGCGCGCCGGGTTCGAGGTGGTATCGGCTGAACTGATTCCGCGGCCAACGCTGTTGACGACCGGCATCGAAGCCTGGCTGGATGTGTTCACGGCGAGCATCACGCAAGCACTGGATGCGGACACCCGCAAGCGGTTCATCCTTGCCGTACGGGACAGACTCGCCGGGGAACTGCAAGGGGAAGATGGTGCGTGGACGGCGGACTATGTGCGCTTGCGGTTCGTTGCCGTCAAACCGGACACTACACCCAGCACTCGCGCCCGGGAATGAGCGGTGAAGTGGTCGGGGCAGACGGATTCGAACCGCCGACCCTCTGCTCCCAAAGCAGATGCGCTACCAGACTGCGCCATGCCCCGAACCGGCCGTTGATTATAGCGGCCTGCACTGCTTGCCGTCAGCCACCTTGTCGATCAATCCACCTCCCGATCAGTCCACCTTCCGATCAGTCCACCTTCCGGATCAGTCCTTCTCACCGATCAATCCACCTCACCGATCAATCCATCTCGTCGATCCACATCATCTGGATGGCCTCGAGAATGCCCTCGCTGGACTTCTCGGGGTCATCGTCGAAATCCTCGAGGGCGCAGATCCAGTCGTGCATGTCGGTGAAGCGCACGTACTGAGGGTCGACCTCCGGGTGGGCTTCGGCGAGTTCAATGGCGATCTCGCGACTGTCGGTCCACGTCAGTTGCATCAGTGGTTCTCCGAAACCATGTTGATGGTGTACTTGGGAATCTCGATCAGGAGGTCCGTATCGGCCACGATCGCCTGGCAACTGAGTCGCGAGTCGGGGTCGAGGCCCCAGGCCCTGTCGAGGTAGTCCTCTTCGAGTTCGTCCGCTTCATCGAGGCTTTCGCCTCCTTCCCTGACGTGCACGTGGCAGGTGGTACAGGCGCAGGACTTCTCGCAGGCATGCTCGATCGGTACGCCGTTCTGCAGCAGGGCATCGCAGATGGAAATACCCGGATCCACGTCGAAGGTCGCGCCTTCCGGGCAGATTTCCTCGTGCGGTTTGACGGTTATCGTCGGCATCGAATCCTGAAACTCCGGTTCTGTCTGTAGTTGCCCGACTCTCGCGAGTCCGGCGGAATTAATGGTTGCAGGCAAGGCTCAGCTTTCATCCGAGGCCACTGCTTCGGCTTCCACATCGGCCAGTTCGCGCCCGGCCATCATGCGGCGCACACTCGCGTTCATGCGCCTTTCGACGAAGGCTTCGCTGCGCGTCTCCACCTCGTGAGCGGCGGCCTTGATGGCGTCACGATCGTCGCCTGCGATGGCCGCGCGCAACGATGCAACGGCGGCATCGATGGCAGCACGTTCATCGGCATCGAGATGCTCATCGCCATCGACCGCGAGCGCACTTTCGATGGCTTCGATCACGCGCTCGCCTTCCACGCGCTGCTCGGCAAGGGCGCGTGCGCGCATGTCATCATCCGCCTGATCCATCGATTCCCTGAGCATCGCTTCGATCTCACCGTCGGACAGGCCGTAGGAAGGCTTGACTTCGACGCTGGCCACGACACCGCTCTCCTTCTCGATGGCGCTGACCGTGAGCAGCCCGTCGGCGTCCACCTGAAAAAGCACCTGGATACGCGCCGCACCTGCAACGCGGGGTGGAAAGCCGCGCAGTTCGAAGCGCGCCAGTGACCGATTGTCGGCCACGAGTTCGCGCTCGCCCTGCACCACATGCAGCGACATCGCCGTCTGGCCATCCTTGTAGGTGGTGAACTCCTGACCGCGCGCCACCGGGATCGTGGTGTTGCGGGGAATGACCTTCTCGACCAGACCGCCCATGGTTTCGAGCCCGAGCGACAGGGGCGTCACGTCGAGGAGCAGGAGCGCATCGTCGGGCTTGTTGCCGACGAGCGTGTCGGCCTGAATCGCCGCGCCGATCGCTACCACCTGATCGGGGTCGATGTCGGTGAGCACCTCGCGGCCGAAGAACTCGCCGATTCGCCTGCGCACGAGCGGCACCCGCGTCGAACCGCCGACCATGACCACGGCATGCACGTCGCTTCTGTCGATGCCGGCATCCCGAAGCACCTGACGACAGGGTTTCAGTGTGCGCCCGAGCAAGGGTTCGACGAGCGCGTCGAAGGTTTCCCGCGTCAGCGTGCACCTGATGTCGAGCCCGTGCTCATGGAAATCGATCTCGACACGCTCGCTGCTCGAGAGCGCTTCCTTGACGCCACGCGCATGGCCCTTGAGTGCGGCACGGGCCGAGGCATCGATGCTCGACGCGTCGTCGATACCCGCTTCACCGAGAAGCCAGCCGACGAGGATGTTGTCGATGTCATCGCCCCCGAGCGCGGTATCACCGGCGGTGGCCAGCACTTCGAAGATGCCTTTCTGCATCTTCAGAAGCGAAATATCGAAGGTGCCGCCGCCGAGGTCGTAGATGGCAACCACGCCGTCCTCGTCCTGATCGAGTCCGTAGGCCACGGCTGCCGCGGTTGGCTCGTTGATCAGGCGCAACACCTGCAGGCCCGCAAGCGCGGCAGCATCCTTCGTGGCCTGGCGCTGGGCATCGTCGAAATAGGCCGGCACCGTGATGACGGCGCCGGCGAGTTCACCGCCGAGCCTCGCCTCGGCGATGCCGCGCAGGTGCGAGAGAATCTCGGCGGAGACATCGATGGCACTGAGCTTGCCGCCAATGGTCTCGAACTGCGGCACACTCGCTGATGTGGTGTCGAAATCGTAGTGATCGGCCAACCAGCTGCCGGCAATATCCTCGGCACCCTTCCCCATGAGCCGTTTGGCGGAGTGGATGCGGCTGGTTGAGGGTACCTCGACGGTCAGTGCAGCGTGCGACACGGTACGTGAACCATCCTCGGCAACCGCGACCACCGAAGGCTGCATGGCACGGTCTTCGTGGTCGGTGAGCACGCATGCTTCGCCGGAACGCACACTCGCCACGAGAGAATTGGTGGTGCCGAGATCGATGCCGATCGCAAGCTTGTGCTGGTGCGGCGCAGAAGACTGGCCGGGTTCGGCAATTTGCAGCAGTGACACGGTAGGAGTTCCCTCGGTGGTGGTTGACGATCAGGCTTCGTCGTCGAGCCGTGCCTCGAGCTGTGAAGCGGAAGCGGCGATGCGGTCGAGGAATTGCCATTGTCGCACCGCGGTGCGTGCGGCGTCCCAATCCTCGTTGTCTGCTGCCGTCATGAAGGTGTCCCGCTGTTCATCGGCACCCGCCCTGATCTCGGCTCGCAGCTTGTCGATGGCGGCGTAGGGGTCGCTGGCCGATTCGGCGGCTTCGAGTGCTTCGCGAAGCTCCATCTGTTGCATCAGGAACATCGGATCCATGGCCGTATCGGTTTCCTTGTCGACCGAAATACCATTCAGTTCGAGCAGGTATATCGCGCGTCGCAGTGGATCACCGAGTGTCTGATAGGCGTCGTTGACCACACTCACGGCCTGCACCGACCAGCGCCGCTCGGCCGCCGAGGCGGTGGCGAAGCGATCGGGGTGCAGGAGTGACTGCAGTTCGTGGTAGCGAGCCGTCAGCGCGGATGTATCGACAGCAAAGCCAACCGGCTGTTCGAAGAGTTCGAAATGATTGCTGGTGAGATCGATGGACACGCGGTGGCACTCGGTGGATGCAGGGCAATCGGCCCGGTGGCTGACCACTCGGACCGATCGCTCTGACGGCAACTTCGATGATCGAACGGATGACGGATGCAAGCCTGCGATTCAGACCTCGATCCGGGCTTCGCTCTAGACATTGAACGATTCACCGCAACCGCATTCGTCCTTCACGTTCGGGTTGTTGAAACGAAAGCCCTCGTTCAACCCTTCCCTGGCGAAGTCGAGTTCGGTGCCATCGAGGTAGACGAGACTCTTCCTGTCGACGACGACAGTGACGTCGTTGTTCTCGAAGACTGCGTCGTTGGCCGCCACCTCGTCGGCAAACTCGAGCACGTAGGCCATGCCCGAACAGCCGGTGGTGCGAACACCGAGCCGCAGCCCGATGCCCTTGCCGCGCTTCTCGAGATAGCTCCTGACGTGCTCGGCGGCACGATCGGTCAGCGTGATACTCATGACGGACTCGCGGAATGAATGTGTACCGGAAACCGCAGCGGTGTCAGGCCGATTCCGCGACCGGAGCGGCTTCTTCTTCGCCACGCTTGGCGCGGATGTCGGCCAGCGCTGCCGCAATCGCATCTTCGGCGAGCACCGAGCAATGGATCTTCACCGGAGGCAGTGCCAGTTCGTCGGCAATGTCCCGATTCTTGATCTGCTGCGCTTCGTCGATGGTCTTGCCCTTGACCATTTCGGTGACGAGCGATGACGAGGCGATGGCAGAGCCACAGCCGTAGGTCTTGAACTTGGCATCTTCGATGACGCCGTCGTCGTTGACCTTGATCTGCAGACGCATGACGTCACCGCAGGCGGGTGCGCCCACCATGCCGGTGCCGACGTTGGGATCGTCCTTGTCGAGAACGCCAACGTTGCGCGGGTTTTCGTAGTGGTCGAGAACCTTGTCGCTGTATGCCATGTGATTTCTCCTGGGTGCCGGTGAACCGGCAATCTATCTGTTGTTCTTTCCGCGAAAGGACACTCTTTCCGCGAAAGACCGATCATGTGACACGTTTCCGTCGACAATCGACGTCAGTGATGTGCCCACTCTACCGTATCGAGATCGACCCCTTCCTTGTGCATGTCCCAAAGCGGGGAAAGCTCGCGGAGCTTCTCAACCGCCTTTCGCGTCTCGGCGATGGCGAAGTCCACTTCTTCCTCCGTGGTGAATCGGCCGAGCGCGAAGCGGATTGAACTGTGTGCCAGTTCGTCGTTGCGACCGAGCGCACGCAATACGTAGGACGGCTCGAGCGACGCACTGGTACAGGCCGAACCACTCGAGACGGCAATGTCCTTCATCGACATGATGAGGCTCTCGCCTTCGACGAAGTTGAAGCTCACGTTGAGCATGCCGGGCACACGGTGCTCTTCGTCCCCGTTGAGGTAGACCTCTTCGAGATCCTTGATGCCGTTCCAGAGCCGGTCGCGCAGCATGCGCAAACGCTCGTTGTCGGCAGCCATTTCTTCCTTCGCGATGCGGAAGGCTTCCCCCATGCCGACGATCTGGTGCGTCGGCAGCGTGCCCGAACGCATGCCACGCTCGTGACCACCGCCATGGATGATGGCTTCGAGTCGCACGCGAGGCTTTCTGCGCACATAGAGCGCACCGATACCCTTCGGGCCATAGACCTTGTGCGCACTGAGGGACATGAGATCGGCATTCATGGCGTTGACGTCGACTTCCACCTTGCCGGGGCTCTGCGCGGCATCGACGTGAAAGATGATGCCCTTCTCGCGCGTGATGGCACCGATGGCGGCGATGTCCTGTATCACGCCGATTTCGTTGTTGACGTGCATGACCGAGACGAGGATGGTGTCGTCGCGAAGGGCCGCCTTCAGTTTTTCGAGGTCGAGCATGCCGTTGGACTCGGGGTCGAGGTAGGTGACCTCGAAGCCCTCGCGTTCGAGCTGGCGACAGGTATCGAGGACTGCCTTGTGCTCCGTCTTCAGGGTAACGATGTGCTTGCCTTTCTTCTGGTAGAAGTGCGCTGCACCCTTGATGGCGAGATTGTCGGACTCCGTGGCGCCGGACGTCCAGACGATTTCCTTCGGGTTGGCGCCGATGAGCGCCGCGACATGGCCACGCGCCTCCTCGACGAGTTCGTCGGCCTTCCAGCCAAAGCTGTGCGAACGCGATGCCGCATTCCCGAAATGGCCTTGCCGGGTCAGGCATTCAGCCATCTTGCTGGCGACACGCTCATCCACCGGCGTGGTGGCCGAATAGTCCATGTAAACGGGAATGTTCAGGGTACTCACGTACTTTTGACCTCGAATCGAGAATTGTTCACTGTTGAAACCAGCTGATCATGATTACCACATCAAGCCTTGTCCGGAAAGCGGACTTGCAGACATCGACAGCCTGAAGGGCGACTATCCGACAGGACGCACTCAACCGGCAATGCTCCGGTGTACGAGCACCTGTTCCGGAACCACGGGCGACACCTGCATGCGTTGGTCGATCAGATCCTGCAGACTGATACCGGCAAGGAAACCCTTGATCTGCTCACTCAGGGCTTCCCAGAGATCGTGCGTCAGGCAGCGCCCGTGCGTCTGGCAGTTCTCCCGCCCACCGCACTGCGTGGCATCGACCGACTCGTTGACCGCGGCGATGATGTCAGCCACCGACACCTCCGAGAGTTCGTGCGCCACCCGATAGCCCCCGCCGGGGCCACGCGTGCTGACGACAAGACCGGTGCGCCGCAACTTCGAAAAGAGCTGTTCGAGGTAGGACAGCGACAGTTCCTGCCGCTCGGCAATGTCGGCCAGCGGTACCGGTCGGCCGCCCTGGTTCAGGGCAAGATCCAGCATGGCCGTGACCGCATAACGCCCCTTGGTGGTCAATCTCATGGCAGCATCCCCCGGCAACTCTTTCCAACTGTGGGGAATGATTGCATGACCAAGTGAATTGGTCAAGTATTGGCATGGATTATCAAGAATACGAGCCTGCCATGTGCTCACCCTCATGGGTGCATGAATCCGCCATCCCTGCCACTCCCCCTGACCGGTCTTCGAACCCCTTTCAGGCGCCTCCCGTACCCGTCCTGCCCGGCGCTTCGAGCCGTGAGAGAACGCTGTCGTCGTCGACGAAGGTGTCGTCGACGGAAACCTCTGCGCTCCCATCCGAGGCATTTTCACGCGGTGACTGGCTGCCGGGGCAATCAGGCACACCCTCCATGACCGCGCACAGGCGCTGCACCTCGACACGCAGCTCGGCTACCTGACGGCGCAGATTGTCGATGATTTCGTCGTTCGGATCCTCGATCTTGCCGGCTACGGCGTAAGCGTCGAAATCGCGCAGATGCCCGAGGCGCTCATCGTGTTCGACACAATCATCGGATTCCCTGCGGCAACGGACAACATGCGCCGGCACACCCACGACCGTGGCGCCTTCGGGCACCGCTTCGAGCACCACGGCATTCGACCCGACACGCGCATCGTGCCCGACCGTGAACGGCCCGAGAATCTTCGCCCCTGCTCCGATGACCACGCGGTCACCGATGGTCGGATGGCGCTTGCCCGAATCGGTACTGCGGCCGCCCAGCGTGACCCCCTGATAGAGCGTGACATCATCACCGATCTCGGCCGTTTCGCCAATGACGATGCCCGCGCCGTGATCGGCAAAGAAACGCCGCCCGATGACCGCGCCCGGGTGAATCTCGATGCCCGTGAGCCAGCGGGCAACGTTCGCGAAGTAACGTGCCGGCCATTTCGCTCCCTTCTGCCATAGCCAGTGGTTGATGCGATGAAACAGCAGTGCGTGTACACCGGAGTACACGGTAAGGACGTCGAATAACCCACGCGCGGCGGGGTCACGTGCCTGCACACATCGCAGGTCTTCCTTTATCTGGTCGAACATGGGAAGTCTTCCCGCGACGGATCCTGAAACCATTGTACGGCTGAACAGCGCATGCTGCACGCTTTCGGTGCCGAGGCCGAAGCAGCACGCACCCTGTCCGGAGATGGCGCTCGCTGAACTACTTGTCGTGGTCCTTCTCGGTGGCCTTCTCGGTGGCCTTCTCGGTGGCCTTCTCGGTGGCCTTCTCGGTGGCCTTCTCGGTGGCCTTCTCGGTGGCCGAGAGGATGCCACGCAGAATCGCCAGTTCGTTGACGTTCGGGCGATTCTGCTCGAAATAGCACCTGACACGCCGACGCAGCAGCCGAGGCTGCTCGGGGTTCAGAAACCCGGTCTCGACCATGATGCGATCGAGATGTGCATGGAAATGCTCCATGGCTTCGCTCGTCGCCGGCATGCGATCCCTGTCGGTTACCGCTTCTTCACTGGGCTCGAGCACCTCCGGTTTCCATTTGCCGGGCATCTTCTGCGGTGCACCCTGCGGCACGATGTCGAGGGTGCGCGAGAGTTCATAGGCCACGACCTGCACCGCACTGCCGAGGTTCAGCGAGGAGAACTCGGGGTTGCAGGGAATGCGCAGCAGCCGTGTACAGCGATCGAGATCCGCATTGCCGAGTCCTGATCGTTCCTGACCGAACACCATCGCCACGGCAAGGGGCTCGGAGCTTGCGGCGGCCAGCACCTGCACATGCTCGGCGGCCTCGTGGCAGGAGAGCATCGGTACGGCAATGCTTCTCGCGCGGGCGCTCGTACCGATGACGACATGGCAATCGGCCACGGCATCCTTGAGCGTCGTATAGTACTTCGCTTCCTCGAGCACGTGGTTGGCCCCCGCCGAACGCGCCAGCGCCTCGGCCGTGCGCGGTGAACAGGTGTCGACGAGGCGCATTTCGGTGAAGCCCATGGTCTTCATTGCCCGTGCCGCGGCACCGAGATTGCCGGTGTGGGTGGTGCCGACGAGAATGAAGATGATGCGGGGTGCGGGAAATGTCGATGCGGTCGAGGCCGTGGCCGCATCGGCATCGGATCTGGCCGAGGCATTCGGCGGGGTGTCGGAATCGCTCACTTGCAGGACCTGCGGGCATGTTGGAAACGCCAATATACCGTCCATGCCTGAACTCTTTCAAAACAAACGCAGCATCCGCCAACTGATAACCCTGGCTGTGGGTGAGAAAACCGGCACCGGCACGCTCAACGTTTCGCGGGCCTGGCGGTCAGACGCTCGCTAGTGAAACCAAGGCGCAGCAGCGCTAGACTTGTCACCATTGGCCGGCCACTCGCGTCGGCAACCGCTCATTGCCAAAAGAAGGCCTCCTTCATGCACCCGATGCTCAATATCGGCGTCCGTGCCGCGCGCGCGGCCGGCCGCGTCATCACCCAGAACGTCGACCGCGTCGATGCCAGCAACATCAGCCGCAAGCAGAAGAACGACTACGTCACCGAATTCGATCGTCAGGCCGAGGCCAGCATCATCCAGGTTCTCCACAAGGCCTACCCCGATCACGCCATTCTCGGTGAGGAAAGTGGTCTGCATGGCAGCGAAGATGCCGAGTATCGCTGGGTGGTAGACCCCATCGACGGCACCCTGAACTTCATCCAGGGCATTCCGCATTTCAGTGTCTCGATCGGCCTGCTGCGCAATGGCCGCCCCTACCAGGGAGTCATCTACGACCCGATGCGCCAGGAACTCTTTACCGCAAGCAAGGGCGAAGGCGCCTTTCTCGACGGCAAGCGCATCCGTGTATCCGGCGCGAATTCGCTCGAACGTGCCGTGATCGGCACGGGTTTTCCGCACAAGCCGAGCCTTTCCTTCGATCGTTACGAAACCATGACGCGCCATTTCACCGAGAGGGTCACCGGCATCCGTCGACTCGGCTCGGCCGCGCTCGACCTTGCCTACGTCTCGGCCGGGCGACTCGACGGCATGTGGATGATGGGTATCTCGGCCTGGGACGTCATTGCAGGTGGCCTCATGGTGCGCGAAGCCGGCGGCCTCGTGAACGACTTTTCGGGCGGTGACGGCTGGATGAACGGAGGCGAGATCGTTGCCGCCAGCCCGAAGGTTCAGCATCAGATGCTGCAGGGGCTGGCTGGCTCGGGCAAGGCCGACGCTTAAGCCGACCTGTCAGCGGGCAAGGCCGACGCCTGGCCGACCTGTCAACGGGCCATGCCGACACCTGGTCGGCATGGCCGGGCAAGGGTCAGCGCATGGCCGGTATTTCTGGCCGTTGCCGACACATGAGGTTATTCTCATAGTCAACAGCACACCGGAGGGAGTCCGTGGCACGTGCCCATCCCCGAGCGAGCCATCCACGATCCGCGATACGGCGGCGCCCTCTATCGCATCCTTGCACTGACGCTGACTGCGCTCGTGATCGGCGCACTGGTATCGCTTGCCGCGATCGCCTTCGTCGAGAGCATCGCCTGGCTCAACGACGCCGTGCTCATCTCCCACCATGCCCGCGCGCAGGTGGAAAACGCCTGGTTGCTGATACCGGCAACCGTGCTGGTGCCGGCGCTCGGCGGTTTGCTGGTAGGACTTCTGCTGCAGCATGGCTCGCGCGTGGGGCGCCCCACAGGCCCCCCGGATGTCATCCACGCCGTGCAACTCCATTCCACCATGCCGTCAACCCGCGACGGCATGGTATCGACACTGGCCGTGGTGCTGTCGATCGGCTGTGGCGCCTCCGTCGGGCAATACGGGCCACTTGTCTACCTCGGGGCCATGATTGGCAACTGGGCCAATGCGCTGAAACTCCGCATTCCGAACATATCGGCCATTGCCATCGCCTGCGGTGTGGCCGCAGCGATCTCCACCGCCTTCAACGCACCGATTGCCGGCATGGTGTTCGCGCACGAACTCATCCTGCGCCATTATTCGTTGCAGGCCTTCGCACCTACCACGGTGGCTTCTGTGGTGGGTTACGTCGTCGCCAACATCGTGTTCGAGCGCGATCCGCTCTTCCTGGTCGAATTCGCCGGTGTTTCCAACAGCCATGAATTCGTTCTCTTTGCGATACTCGGTGTCGTCACCGCCGCGCTCGCGGTAGGCTTCATGCGCCTGATCCTCGCTGCCCAGGCCCGGGTGAAGACACTGTCGCTTGCCCCCTACTTGCGTACCGCTGCTGCCGGCGCCCTCGTCGGCTGTACGGCACTGATGCTGCCGGACGTCCTCGGCGTTGGCCGCGAGGCGCTGCGGTTTGCGACCATAGAAGGCGCCTTCCATCCGGCCGAACTGCCGTTGCTCGTGATTGCCAAGCTCGTTCTCACCGCGCTCTGCATCGCGGCGGGCTTCGCCGGCGGCGTCTTCAGTCCGGCGATGCTCATCGGCATTCTCTTCGGGGCATTCTTCTGGCAGAGCATCGACGCTCTGGGTATCAGCAATGCGGGCGTCGTGCCCTACGCCATCAGTGGCATGGTGGCAATGGCAAGCCCGGTCATCGGCGCACCGCTGACGATGATCCTGATCGTCTTCGAACTCACCCGCAACTACGATCTCACCATCGCTGCAATGGTGGCCGTGGTGTTCTCGAACCTGTTTGCCTTTCGTTGGTTCGGCCGCTCGCTTTTCGACGTGCAGCTCACCGCCCGGGGTGTGCACCTCGATGACGGTCGCGACCGCGCCATACTCGAACACCACCACCTCGGCGAGCACGTCACTGACGACTACCTCTCGCTACCCGTCGATACGCCACGTCGGGAGGCACTCGCCATCATGGACCAACAGCGCCGCAACGAAGCCGTGGTGGTCGACGCTACCGGCCGCTATCAGGGATTGCTGCGGCAGAGCAGGCTGCGTGAGTCACTGGCGCGGCAACCGGCATCGGTCGACGAGCATCGTGCCGTCGAACATGCGCATAACCCGGCGTCGGCAAGCGACTCGTCCCCGTCCGTCGCGAACATCAGCATCGAGAAACTGCTCGACGAGGATGTGCCCGTCTTCGATCAGCACACTTCGCTGTGGCAGGCCATGCAGGGACTCGAGAGCTTCGTCGGCGATGCCGTGCCGCTGATCGATGCCGACACCCGCAAGGTGCTGGGTGTGATCACCGAACGTCGCATCATCGAAGCCTATCTGCAGACCATGCATGGACTCAGGCGCGAGGAACACCATGCGCTGTAACCTCCAACCTCGCAGGCACCGCGCTCGCCGGTTCGGACCGGCGGGCTGCCTCGCCTGTCTGTGTCTGCTGTTGTCGAACGCATCGGCCTCGGGGGACAGGCTTGTCATAGCCACCTGGGGTGGCCCCTACGAAGCAGCGCAGACCCGAGCCTTGTTCGCCCCCTTCACCAGAACCAGCGGTGTCACCGTCGACACCAGCCCCTATACGGGTGGGCTCGACCTCGACGCCATCACGCCGAAGCCGTCACTGATCGACATGACCCAGAGCGACGCCCTGCTGGCCTGCGACAAGGGGCTGCTCCACACACTGACCGAACTCGGACTCGACGCCGATTTCCCTGTTCCGGGCGGCGGGCTCATCGCCACCCTCTCGGGTCTGCTTGAAGATCGGCACCAGAGCGACGCCGGGGGAGCAGCCGTCACGGACAACCCGACCTCCGCAATGGCGGATGCGACCGGCGACCGGCAGGCACTGATCCGCCACGCCATCCAACCCTGCAGCATCGCCCATTCGACCTACGCCACTCTCGTCGCCTACAACGATGCTGCGTTCCCGGGAGTGAAGCCCGATACCATCGAAGACTTCTTCGACCTCGAACGCTTCCCCGGCAAGCGTGGCCTCGAACGCAATCCCGATGCCGTTCTCGAATGGGCGCTGATGGCCGAGGGCATTCCGATCTCGCAAGTACATGACCTGCTCAGCACCAACCGCGGACTCGACCTCGCCTTTCGCAAACTCGACAGCATCCGCGAGCACATACTCTGGTGGGACACGCCACAGGAGTCGGTGAATCTCCTGGCGTCGGGTGCAGTGAGCATGGGCTCGGGATACAACGGCCGCTTCTTCAGCGCACAACTCGAGAACATTCCGCTGGTACTGATCTGGGACGGTCAACTCATCGACTATTCGGCCTGGGCAGTGCCCGTGACCGCAGAAGACCACGAGACGGCACTCGCGATCGCATTCATCCGCTTCGCCATGGCGCCAGCACGACAGGCTGCGGTTGCCGAGGCCATTCCCTACGGACCGACGCAACTCGAGGCCCTGACACGCATCGGTGTGCACGACGCAAGCGGTATCCCCATGCTCTCGCAGCTTCCCACCGCACCGCATCACATGCGCCGCGCCCTGCTCCGCAACAGCGTCTGGTATGCCAACACCGAAAAGCTCCGCCGTGAGCGTTTCGACCAGTGGTTGGCCGCAACGGAATCCAGCATATCTCGATAAGTCAGCAGTTCGTCAGTCTCGGTCCGAATGAGCCGAAGCCTATAATGGGCGGCTGTTGCGGGCAACACGAACAACTGCCCTCCTTGCCACGAACACCCCATGCTTGAACTGAACGAAGGACTCGATCTCGACGACGTCAACGACGTCGTCTGCAACGCACGCGAAGTGACGCTCGGCGCGCCATTGCTGGAACGCGTCGACACGAGCCATGCCTTTCTCGAGGCCTTCGCGGCCAACAAGATCATCTATGGCGTCAACACGGGCTTCGGCCCGATGGCGCAGTACCGCATCGATGACGCGAACCGCGAGCAACTGCAACTGAACCTCATCCGCAGTCATGCCTCGGGTACCGGTGCGCTGATGTCACCGACCCACGTTCGCGCCACGATGCTTGCGCGCCTGAATACCCTGGGACTCGGTTTTTCAGGCATCCATCGAAACGCCCTGGAACTGCTCGTGGCACTCCTCAACAAACGCATCACTCCGCTCATCCACGAGCATGGTGGTGTCGGTGCGAGCGGCGACCTCGTGCAACTCGCGCATCTCGCCCTGGTTCTGATCGGTGAAGGCGAAGTATTCAAGGATGGACAGCGCGCACCCACCGCCGAGGTCTTCGCACAGGAAGGGCTGTCACCGCTCAGGATGCGTATTCGCGAAGGACTCGCACTCATGAACGGCACCTCATCGATGAACGGCATCGGTCTCGTGAACTGCATTCTCGCCAGGCGCCTGCTGGGCTGGATGATCAAGTGCTCGGCGGCCATCAACGAACTCGTGCAGACCTACGACGATCATCTTTCCGAAAGTCTGAATGCTTCCAAACGCCACCCGGGACAAAGGGCGGTTGCCGCACGCATGCGCGAGCACCTGTCCGACAGCACCCTCGTACGCGACCGTGGCGAGCATCTCTACACCGCCGAGGCGAAGTCGGACGTGTTCCGTGAGAAGGTGCAGGAGTATTATTCTCTCCGCTGCGTACCGCAGATTCTCGGCCCGGTACAGGACACGCTCGAAAACACCGTGAGGGTGCTTGTCGACGAACTCAACTCTGCCAACGACAACCCCATCATCGATGTGGCCGGTCAGCACGTGTATCACGGCGGCAACTTCCACGGCGACTACGTCTCGCTCGAAATGGACAAGCTGAAGCTCGTGGTCACACGAATGAGCACGCTCGCCGAGCGCCAGCTCAACTACCTCATGAACCCGAAGATCAACGATGTGCTGCCGCCCTTCACGAACCTCGGCACCCTCGGGCTCAACTTCGGCCTGCAGGGCGTGCAGTTCACGGCCACCTCCACCGCTGCCGAGAACCAGATGCTGGCGAATTCGATGTACGTGCACAGCATTCCCAACAACAACGACAATCAGGACGTCGTGAGCATGGGCACCAACGCGGCGCTGATCACGGCACGGGTGATCGACAACGCCTTTGAAGTCGTGGCCATCGAACTCATGGCCATTGCCCAGGCGCTCGATTACCTCGAACTGCACGAGCAGGCATCCACCGCCACCCGCAGCATGTACGACAGCATCCGCGGCATCGTACCGAAGACGGTCACTGACCATCCGCACTACACCTCGGTGAATGCTCTGAAGGCGCATATCTCCCGCCTGGACTGATCCGCCGCTCTCAAAAACGGACAACTCATCAGCAACAACGGATGTTCATGCTGCTTCGAACGCCACCATCAGCATGGTTTCATCAGGCGCAATGGCCATTGCACCTGATGCAACGGTATCAATGACACTCCTGCATGAGAAATGACATGAGCAACTCCAGACGCCTGCTTGTCGGAACGACGGTAGTGATTTCCATATTCTTCATTGCGGCATTGATTGCGGAAATCATTGCATTGACCCTGGATTTTGCGTCGCCCGACTTGACGGCTGACCCGATAATTATTCTTCTCTCCGTGGCAGCAATTCTCATCTTCAGGAACACAGTCAATTACAGGATAGCACTGCCGAAACCCGGAGCGGCATTCTGGGCATTTTTCTTCGGCGTCCTGTCCACCATCATAGGCAACCTGCCCATAACACTACTGTTCCCGGATCCCGAAATGGACACACAGATCGAAGAACTTTTTCTTGCACAAGGTCCATTGCAGTTATTATTGACAGCAGTACTGCTGGGCAGCATTACGGAGGAACTGCTGTTTCGGGGCTTCTTCATGAACATCATAAGCCCCTTGAAGGTCAGATATCTGAGCATCTTCAACACGAGAATCAGCGCACCCGTCATCATCAGCGCATTTCTGTTTTCACTGTCTCATCTGGGAGTCCTTGCCATGGGAGCAGGCATTCATCTGGCAGCCAACCTTCTTGTCGGCGCTTTCGCCACAGGTCTCGTTGCAGGATATTTTCAGGAAAAACACGACAACAACGCCTATGCAATCATTGCGCACATGTCCGCAAACCTGCCGCCCTTCCTGGGCTCTCTGGTCTTGCAGGCTGGGTGACCTGCAGCATGCTCGATTCGGCAATCGCCAGAACAAGAGCATTCCGGCTCCGGCCGCAAAAGCGCCGCTGAACCCTCCCCGCCCCCGGCGGGGATATGATCGGCAGCGTGACAATCACTGAAAAACAGAGGCAGCAACAAACACCATCAATGACACTCCGGCATGAGAAATGACATGAGCAACTCCAGACGCCTGCTTGTCGGAACGACGGTAACGCTTTTTATATTCCTGATTTCGCCAATGATTGCGCAAATCATTGCAATGACTCTGGGCTTCGCGTCGCCGGATTTCATGGTCAGGCCGATAATGATCCTTCTTTCCGTGGCAGCAATTCTCATCTTCAGGAATGCAGTCAATTACAGGATAGCACTGCCGAAACCCGGGACGGCATTCCGGGCATTTTTCTTCGGCGCCCTGTCCAGCATCATGATCCACCTGACCTTGGATTTACTTTTTCCAGCCCCCGAAACGGAAACACAGATCGGAGAAATATTTTCTGCACACAGCCCATTGCAAGCATTGTTGATGATAGTATTGCTGGCCAGCATCACGGAAGAACTGCTGTGTCGGGGCTTCTTCATGAACATCATAAGCCCCCTGAAGGCCAGATATCTGAGCATCCTCAACAGGAAAATCAGCGCGCCCGTCATCATCAGCGCATTTCTGTTTTCACTGGCTCATCTGGGCCTCCTTGCCATGGGAGCAAGCATTCCTCTGGTAACCAACGTTCTTGTCGGCGCATTCGTGGTGGGTATTGTTGCAGGATACTTTCAGGAAAAACACGACAACAACGCCTATGCAATCATTGCGCACATGTCCGCAAACCTGCCGGCCTTTCTGGCCTCACTGACTGGGTAATCTGCAGCAGGTTCGATTCGACAACCGCCACATCAGAGCATTCCGACCCCGGTCGTGAAAACGCCACTGATTCTTTCCCGCCCCGCTCACTTTGGCGGGAGATGATCGGCACCACAGAGGGTTTTCAGGCCTGTTCCAGCGAGAAGCTGAAGCGAATCATTACCTCGTAGGCCACCATCGAGTCGTCGGGCTGCTGGGACAGACCGACTGCAAAGTCGCGACGATCGACCGTGAACTCACCGTGGGCATGTCGATCTTCGGCACCTTCTTCATCAAGCAGGAGCTCGAAACTCACGGCCTGCGTGATGCCCTTGATGGTGAGATCGCCTTCGACGCTCATGCGGTCTGCCGATGTCGCCGTGATTGCCGTGGATTCGAACACCGCCAGCGGATGTTCCTGCGCGTCGAACCAGTCGGCATCGGGCAATGAACCTGCCACCTGCGCGTTGTCGCTGATCACGCTCCCTGTCTGCACTTCGGCGCGAATGTGACTGCCGGCCGCGTTGTCTGCATCGATCAGCGCATCGACGTTGCTCTCGGTGAAATTCCCGCCGACCGCTTCACCACTGATCGTGGCCACGAAACCGACGACACTCTCGGCACCAGCCGTGGTCGGTGTGCTGTTCCGGGCGTCCAGCACATTGACGAGCGCAGCACCCGCTGCCACCAGCAAGCCGAGCACGAGAAGCTTGCCACCGAATCCGGTGCCCTTCCCCGGAAGCATGCGTTGCATGACACCATCACGGTCGACGAGACGATGCTTGATCGCAGCGCCGACATGGACAAGCAGCGCGAGAATGGCAACGTTCGCGAGGAGTTCATGCGCGCGATGCGCATTGCTGCTGATGGTACGCGAGTTCGCAGCATTTTCCACCAGTGACAGGTGCGGCCATTCGATGACATCGAAAAGCAGCGTCGGCACGCCGAGTTCGGAGGCCGATACCATGACCCAGCCCGACAACGGTATCAGCAACATCGCGAGATACAGACAGAAATGCACCGCACTCGCGCCCCCCTGCTGCCATGCGGGCATGGCATCGGTTTCAGGTGGTGGCTTGTGGGTGCATCGCCAGAGCAGCCGGAGCACCGCAAGAAGCAGTACGAGAACGCCGCAGGTCTTGTGCCACTGGATGAGTGTGAAGGTTTCGGCACTGTCTTCAGGGAGCGATGCCATGTACTTGCCCACTGCCAGAAGGCCGATGAACAGGACAGCCATCAGCCAGTGCAGGATGATGGCGACGTCACTGTAGCGCTGGATTGACACGGAACGGTTCACGGACTGGCCCGGACTTGTCGTCATTGTCGGCTTCGGATGGCCAGCAATCACCACTGTGGCATGGACCATCGAATGTACAACGGGCCGGTATCGTCGCGAACCGGCCCGCCATTCATGCCGAGGTTGCCGGCGAGACAGATCCCGGCAATGCAGTTCAGTTGGCGAGAAGCTCCGCGCTGATGTTGATCTGCACTTCATCGCCGACGGCCGGCGTGAACTTGTCCATGCCGAATTCCGAGCGCAACAGCGAGCCCGTGGCATCGAAACCAATCACGGGATTTCCCGTCATCGGGTGGCTCATGGCGTCATTGATGGTGACATCGAGCGTGAGTGGCCGGGTAACGTCCTTGATGGTGAGCTCGCCGGTGACCGAGTAGTTGTTGTCGCCGACCGACTCGATCGAGGTGGACTTGAAGGTGATCTCGGGGTATTTCACCATGTCGAAGAAATCAACACCACTGAGATGCTCTTGCCAGACTTCGGAACCCGCTTCGATGCTCTCGGCTTCGACCACGACACTGACACTGGAGTCGGTGGGGTTTTCGCTGTCGAATTCGAGGTCGATGGTGAAGTCATCGAAGCTCAATGACGGTCTGGAAAGCCCGAGGTGGTTGTAGCTGAAGTCGATGTAGGCGTGCGTCGCATCGACCGAATAACTGCCCGAGGGCACGTCACCGAGGCCGGCGAAAGCCGTCGAACTGGCGACAAGGGCGGCTGCCGCCACGAAGGAAGCGCGGGAAGTAGTGCGTTTTTTCATGAAAATACGTTTCCTGAAAGAGAATCTGGACTGCATTGCAGTTCTGTGGAGTCGCGGCGGCAACACGAAGTTCCCGAACCGTGAACCACGGGAAATCGAACCATACCGCAGCACGAACCGGCATGCGCGTCGGGATCAACGCGTCAGGCAGTCACCGATGCAGCAATGGCTGGCTCCACGACGTCATGTTCACGACATCACGTTCAGGACACCGGATTCAGGGCCTTGCGTCGAGGTCCGAATCCGCCCCTTCCTTCTCCACGGGCATGAGGTCTTCCTTGGTGACGCCGAGTTCGAGCACGGCGGCACTCGCGACGAAGATGGAGGAGTAGGTGCCGACGACGATGCCGACAAGAAGCGCGATCGAGAAACTCTGGATGATCTGACCACCGAAGAGCAGTAGCGCGAGGACGACAAAGAGCGTCGTGCATGAGGTGATGACCGTTCGCGTCAGCGTCTGGTTGATCGAGAGGTTCATGACGTCGATGGGCTTGCCGCTTCTGAGCGTGATGAAATTCTCGCGGATGCGGTCGAAGACAACGATGGTGTCGTTGAGCGAGTAGCCGATGACGGCGAGAACGGCAGCCAGCACGGTCAGGTCGAACTCGAACTGGAACAGCGCGAACACACCCACGGTGATGACGACGTCGTGCACGAGCGCCAGCACGGAACCCACCGAGAACTTCTTCTCGAAGCGTATCCAGATGTAGAGAATGATGGCGGCGAGCGCCGAGAGGATGGCAAGGCCGCCCTTCTCGCGAAGCTCTTCCCCGACCTGCGGGCCGACGAACTCGACACGACGCATTTCCACCCTGCCTTCGGTGTCGGCCGAGAGCAACTGGAGTATTTCGTCGCCGAGCGTGGCACTGGTGATACCTTCGCGCGGCGCAAGCCGGATCAGCACATCGGTGCTGCTGCCGAAGGCCTGCACCACGGCGTCGGACAGATCCGCCGCGGCCAGTGCATCGCGAATGCCATTGAGATCGGGCGCCTGCTCGTAACCGACCTCGATGGTGTAGCCACCCGTGAAATCGACGCCGTAATTGAGTCCGCGCGAGACAATCAACACCAGCGACAACACCACGAGGGCCACCGAGATGATCGCCGCAAAACGTCGCTTGCCGAGAAAGTCGAAAGAGTGATCTGCAATCAGATTTCGCATGATGGTTCTCGACTCGGAATCAGATGGGAAGCGTCTTCAGGCGCTTGCCGCCGAAGATGGCGTTGACGATGACACGCGAACCGAAGATGGCCGTGAACATCGAGGTGAGGATGCCGATGCTGAGCGTGATGGCAAAGCCCTTGACCGGACCGGTACCGAGGCTGAACAGCACCACCGCCGCGATGAGCGTGGTGACGTTGGCATCGGCGATGGTCGAAAAGGCCTTGTCGTAACCCGCGGCAATGGCCGTCTGCACGGTCGAACCCGATCGGAGCTCTTCACGTATGCGCTCGAAGATGAGCACGTTGGCATCCACCGCCATGCCCGTGGTGAGCACGATACCGGCTATGCCGGGCAGCGTCAGCGTTGCCTGCAGGGAACCGAGAATCGCCACGATCAGGATGATGTTGATGATGAGCGCCGCACCGGCAATGAGCCCGAACACGCGGTAGTACCAGGCCATGAACACGAGCACGACGGCAAGCCCCGCGAGCGCCGACAGGAAACCCAGGCGGATGTTGTCGCGCCCGAGGCTCGGACCGATGGTGCGTTCCTCGACGATCTGCACCGGCGCCTTGAGGGCACCCGAGCGCAGCAGCAGCGCCAGATCGGCCGCTTCCTGCGAGCCGAGGCCCGTGGTCTGGAAGCGGTGACTCAGCACGTCGCGAATCGTCGCCACGCTGATCACTTCCTCGAGTTTCGACTTGCGGTGTACTTCCTGACCGTTGACCATGCGCGTGTCGACGACGTTTTCGATGTAGACCACTGCCATCGGATTGCCGACATTGACCTCGGTGACCTCACGCATGCGTCTGGCACCGGCGTTGTCGAGGTTGACGAACACGGCGGGCGTACCGCTCTGCTGGTCGATACCGGCAGACGCACTCGTGATCTGGTCGCCCGTGACGATGATGTCGCGATCGAGCATGACGGTGGAACCGTCTTGCCGGCGCTTGTAGGCGCGTGCATCGGAATCGGTGGAGACGAGCCGGTATTCGAGCGTGGCCGTCTTGCCGAGAATGTCCTTGGCGCGGGCGGTATCCTGCACACCCGGAAGCTGCACCACGATTCGATCGAGCCCCTGCTGCTGGATGACGGGCTCGGCCACGCCCAGTTCGTTGATGCGGTTGCGCAACGTGACGATGTTCTGCTGCAACGCGAGGCGCTTCTCGTTTTCGGCAGCGGCATCGGTCAGGTTTGCTTCGATGTAGGCATACTCGCCTTCTTCGCGTGTCGAGAAGTCGAGGTCCCCGCCGTGCTTCAGGAATGCCTTGAGCATCCGGTCACGCGCGGCCACATCGCGAAAGCGCGCCGTCAGCACACCGTCGACATGGCGGATCGAAACGCCACGGATGCTGGCTTCGCGCACCTGACGTTTCCAGTCTGGCACGAAGCGTTCCTCGGCCGAGGCAATGGCAGCCGACATGTCCACTTCCATCAGGAAATGCACACCGCCACGCAGATCGAGACCGAGATACATCGGCTCGGCAAAGCTCCTGAGCCAGGCCGGGCCTGCCGGCACGAGGTTCAGCGAGATGATGTGCTCCTTGAGGTTCAGCGCATTGACGATGGCATCACGCGCCTTCAACTGCTCGTCCTCGTTGGGGAAGAGCACGAGCAGCCGCCCTTCTTCCTCGCGGTATTCATCGGCCGTGAGCCCGGCTTCCTCGACCGCTGCACGTACTTCGGCAACACTGTCGGCACCGAGTTCACCGCCACCACGGGCACTGATCTGCACCGCCGGATCGCTGCCGAACAGGTTCGGCAGCGCGAAGAGGAGACCGACCACCAGGACCACGGCCAGCAGGACGACTTTCCAGAGAGGATTGGTGTTGCTCATGCAGGGAGAATTCCGACGACGGACCAGCGAAGCACCGTGCTCGCTTCGAATCGGCGCCGTCTGAGTAGTTCAGTCAGAGGAGTTCGAGGAGTTGCGCTACAAGAGTAGGACCAACCGCCCCGAATACAAGACATCCCCCTTTCCGTGGCACCGATGACAGCCACGGAAAGGATTGCATCGACAGGGTTCAGATTGCCTTCAGGGTACCCGCAGGCAGAAGACCCGTCACGGCGTGCTTCTGCACATTCATTTCGACGTTGTCGGCAATGCGCACCGTCACGAAGGCATCGCCTACCTTGGTGATGGTGCCGCCGATGCCGCCCGAGGTCACGACTTCGTCGCCCTTCTTGAGCCCGGCAATGAGTTCACGATGCTCCTTCACGCGCTTCTGCTGCGGACGGATCATCAGGAAGTAGAGGATCGGCAGCATGAGCAGCAGCGGCAACATGCTGATGATGGGGTTCGGTGACGCAGCGGCATCCTGCGCGTAGGCATTGCTGATGAAGAAGTCCATAGCTCGGGGGAAGTCGTTGAAATCGGGGGAAACGGAGCGTCCACGGACACTTTTCAAGGAAAAGAAGCGTGGCACGAACGCAACCGATGATTATGCCACAGGGAGCCCTGCCACTTGTCTCGCGTGCGCAAACACCCTACACTGGGCGCGCTCGGCCGGAGTGGTGGAATTGGTAGACACGCCGGATTCAAAATCCGGTTCTGGAAACAGAGTGCGAGTTCAAGTCTCGCCTCCGGCACACCATTTCCTTACAATCAGGATGTTACAAGGACGCGTCGTGTAAATGACGCCATGCCGTGAGCAGCTCCTGTTTCTCATGGCAGACGATGACTCCCGCTGGCGACACGCCATGATGCCGCCCTGTACATTCTGACCCTGCTGTTCCATCTCAACACGTGTCAGCCGACGACACCTTCTCGCTCAGCGACTACCGCTTCGACCTCCCGCCCGAACTCATCGCCCAGCAACCGCTGGCCGAGCGGAGCGCGAGCCGCCTGCTGCAACTCGGCCGTGGTGGCACCATCACTCACCATCGGTTCACCGACCTGCCGGCACTCCTGCGGCCGGGCGATCACCTGATATTCAATGACACGCGCGTGATTCCCGCCAGGCTGTTCGGCAGGAAGGAAAGCGGCGGACGCATCGAATTCATGCTCGAACGCATCGAACCCGATGGCAAGGTGGTGGCCCAGTTGAAAGCAAGCAGATCGCCGGGGATCGGCAGCCGGATTCTGCTTTTCGGCGGCGAGAGGACCGGCAGCGGCAGGACCGGCAGCGAACCTGACCATACCGACGATGATGCAATCGAGGGCCAGTCCGGCAGCACTCGCGAGGAGTGCCCGGCCACCGTCGTGGACCGCGACGGCGGCATGTTCGTGCTCGAAGGCGACCCCAGGAATCCGCTTGCGGCCTTCATCGACCGGCACGGCGCACTGCCCCTCCCTCCCTACATCGAGCGCCCACCCGATGCCCGCGATGCCGAACGCTATCAGACCATCTACGCGCGTGCATCCGGTGCCGTTGCCGCACCGACCGCAGGGCTGCACTTCGACGACGCGCTCCTGGAACGCTTGGGCGAGATCGGCATCGGCCACAGCTTCGTGACCCTGCACGTGGGCGCGGGCACCTTCCAGCCGGTTCGCGTTGCCAACCCCGAGGAGCACGTCATGCACGCCGAACGGGCGCGGTTGCCGCCCGAGACCGTAGCCGCGATCGAAACGGCAAGAGCGCGCGGGGGACGCATCATCGCGGTGGGAACAACGAGTGTCCGCACGCTGGAAAGCGCGGCGCAGGCCGCCGGTGGCACACTCGCTCCCTTCGATGCCGAGACGCGCCTGTTCCTCCGTCCGGGTTCACGCTTTCACGTGGTGGACGGCATGATCACCAACTTTCACCTGCCCGAATCCACGCTGCTGATGCTGGTGGCGGCCTTCGCGGGGTTCGAGGAAACGCTCGCCGCCTATCGGGAAGCCGTGCGCGAGCGCTATCGCTTCTTCAGCTACGGGGATGCGATGCTGGCGTGGTGTGGCTCAGCGCCGCACCGTACAATGCCCCGATGATGACATTCGAACTTCTCGGCACCGATGACCGGGCGCGGCGCGGTCGCCTGCACTTTTCCCGCGGCACCGTGGAAACCCCCGCCTTCATGCCCGTCGGCACCTACGGTACGGTCAAGTCGGTCACGCCCGAAGAGTTGCGCGAGATCGGTGCCGAGATCATTCTCGGCAACACCTTCCATCTGTGGTTGCGCCCGGGCACCGAGATCATCAGGCTCCACGGCGACCTGCACGACTTCATGCACTGGGACGGTCCCATCCTCACCGACTCGGGTGGCTTCCAGGTATTCAGCCTCGCCAGGCTCCGCAGGATCGACGAGAGCGGCGTGCGTTTCCAGTCTCCCGTCGATGGCTCGAAGGTGTTTCTCGGTCCCGAGGAATCGATGCAGATCCAGAAGGCGCTCGGTTCCGACATCGTCATGGCCTTCGACGAATGCACACCCTATCCGGCCACGCACAGGGAAGCCGCCGACTCGATGCGCCTCTCGATGCGCTGGGCGCAGCGCTGCCATGACGAACATGCACGACTCGAGAACCCCAATGCGCTCTTCGGCATCGTGCAGGGCAGCGTGTACGAAGACCTGCGTCGGGAATCGGCCGCGGCCCTGACCGACATCGGCTTCCCGGGCTACGCCGTGGGCGGACTCGCCGTCGGCGAGGAAAAGTCGCTGCGGGACGAGGTACTGGAATTCACCACCCCTCTTCTGCCGAGCGATCACCCACGCTATCTCATGGGAGTCGGCAAACCCGAAGACATCCTTGCCGCTGTCGCCCGCGGCATCGACATGTTCGACTGCGTGCTGCCGACGCGCAACGCACGCAACGACTACATCTACACTCGCCACGGCGACATCCGCCTGCGCAACGCGCGCTTTCGCACCGACAGCAGGCCGATCGACGAAGACTGCAGCTGCTACACCTGCCGCCACTACAGCCGCGCCTACCTCTACCACCTCTCGAAGTGCAACGAGATTCTCGGCTCGCGCCTCAACACCCTGCACAACCTGCACTACTACCAGGAACTCATGCAGGGGATTCGCGGGGCGCTGGAGGAGAACCGCCTTGCAGCCTTTGCCAGCGAGATCATCGCGGCGCGCGAGTCGCAGGAGGCTTGAGAGACGTGGCCGGCAGGCTCAGGCACTCCGCAGTTTCGATGGCAGCTCCGGCAGCGACTCGAACACCTTCATGAGATAGGGCTTGTTCTCGCGGATTTCCTCGAGCGTGAGCCCGTCGATTTCGTGGGGAAACACCAGCCAGTCATCGGTTTCATGCGCATAGAAATCGGGCTTGAAATCGGTACGGTTGCGCCCCGGCTTGAAATAGGCCGTCGCCACACGGAGATCTTCGGGCAGGTTCTTCCGGCAACGAGCCCGGAGCTTGTCGAGGATCGCGTTGACGCTCAGACCGGTGTCGAACACGTCATCGATGATGAGCAGTGAGTCTTCGGCGTTGATCTTGTTGGTCACGTAAGAGAGCCCATGTACGCGAATCCGGCCCGAGCGCTTGTCGATGCCACTGTACGACGAGGTGCGTATGGCGATGTGATCGGTCTTGACGTCGTAGAAGTCGAGCAACTCCTGCACCATGATGCCCACCGGCGTACCGCCACGCCAGACGCCGACGATGTAGTTGGGACGGAAGTCGCTGGCGAGAATCTGCCGGCCGATCTCGAGTGAATCCTCGAGCAGTTGCTGGGCCGAGATGTAGACCTTGGGAGGCGAGTCGGTCATGACGTCTGGTGATCAGTGAGTACGTGAGCTAACGTGAACAGGGGCGCTATGCAGGCAGACTGTCGACGATGGCGCGCAGCGCCGCCAGCGGATCCTGCGCCTGGGTGATGGGTCGGCCGATGACGAGATGATCGGCGCCGGCCGCGATCGCAGCCGCCGGCCCCATGATACGACGCTGGTCGTCGGCGCCACCACCATGGCTCGTGACAACGCCGTCTTCGATGCGTACACCCGGCGTCACACACAGGAAACCCCGTGGTGCAAGCTCCCGAATCAGCGGTACTTCGTGCGGCGAGCAGACCACCCCGTCGAGCCCGGCGTCGACGCAGAGTGTCGTCAGGCGGCGCACGGTGTCTTCGGGTTCCTCGTGCAGACCGATGGCCGCGAGTTGCGACGCATCCAGACTCGTCAAGGCGGTGACGCCGATGAGCTGCGTCTGCCACTCGGCAGCGTCAACGGCACGGCGCGCTGCGGCGAGCATGTTCGGCCCGCCGCTGGCGTGAACGTTGACCATCCACACACCCATGGCTGCGGCTGCTTCGAGCGCCTTTGCCACGGTGGTGGGAATGTCGTGAAACTTGAGATCGAGAAAGACATCGAAGCCCGCGTCCTGGCAGTACCTGACGATGGCCGGGCCTGCGGACGTGAAAAGCTGCTTGCCGACCTTCAGGCGCGTGAGTGCCGGATCGAGCTTCTCGATCAGGCGATGTGCCTCTTCCTCGCTCGCAAGATCCAGCGCCGTGATGATTCTGACCATGCCTTCTCGCTCTGTCTCCGGTTGCATCGTGCCATCGTGGCGCATTCGCCAGTGGCGCCGGCATCAACGCATTGGCGGTTCGATCATGTGACGCGCGGCAACGCCTTTCGGAACTGCCGGCCGACATCGAGAACGAGATCAGTCTCGTCGTATTCCTCGTCGAACATCTGCTTCATACCGAAGCCGCGCCCAGGCACTCGATGGATTCGTCGCGCACGATAGCACGAGACCGGGGCGCAAGCCGAATCGGCAGCACTCAGTCGCTCATTTCGACGAGGCGCTTCAGGTTCACCCGAACCATGCCCTTCCCGTCGCGCACGAGGCCCACGCCAATAAGGTAACGGCCAGGAACGAGTTCGGTCAGGATGCGCGCATCGGTGACACCGCTACCACGATCATCGTTCTGCGCGAGCCGCTCGCCGGTGTCACTGTACAGCACCAGTGCCGGATCAACCCTGCCGAGGCCGATGGCGTCGGCCAGCAGATAGCTGCGCGCGCTCATGTCGAACGCATACCAGCGAAAGCCCTCGTCGACAATACTCATGATCGTCTGCCGGGCCTTGAGCGATCCGAGCGCGTCGATCGGGAAGTCACCGTCAATGACGGGACTGGCTTCGCCGCTGCGATACAGCTTCTCGAGCATTGCCTTTTCCGAATGGCGCTGCAGCGTGAGCCGAATGCCCAGAGCGTCGTTGCCGACCGCGCCCACCTTGAGGCAGTAATCACCTGCCGGCAGCGGTTCATCCACGACGATTTCGGCGTTGTAACCGTTGGCATCATCATTCTCGAAGAGGAGATTGCCGGCGGCGTCATAGAGACTCAGTACCGGATCGGCCTGCTGGTTCTCGGCACGCAGGATCAGCCGCTGCGGTTCGTCAAGCGTGAAGCGAAAACGCGGCATGCGAGACACCGACACCATGCGCTGCAGTCCTTCGTCCGCAGACAGATCGAGCGCCCCCTCGGCGAGCAACTCCGCGTCGCTTTCGGCGTCGCATCCCTCGGGTTCACCAGCACCATGAGTCAGTTGCGCGTGCGTCAGCTGACCGAGTCTGATCGTGCCTTCGAGTGGCGTGTCGTCGTAGGAGGTCAGGAGCGCACAGTAGGCACCGGGGGAAAGCGGCACTTCCATGAACGCATCACCATTGCCGCCCGAGTCATCGTCGGCATGAATGAGTTCCCCGTCCTGGCTGAACAGCGTCAGCACCGGATCGCCGCTTCCGGTCACCCGAGCTTCGAGGCGCAGGGTGGCACTCTGTGCAAGCTGGAACAGGCCTGCTGCACCGGTCCCATCGGCAACCGTCACCTCGCGATCCAGCGGCGCCTCCGCCTGTGTCACGTCGGAGTTCACGGGGTCATCGCCGAACCAGACGGCGGCATCATCCGGGTTGGCGCAGGCCGAACCTTCGAAGCTGGCGGCATGCACCACATCGATGGTCGTGGTGACGAGCAGGCATGCGAACAATCCAGAACAGGCGAAGCGGGCTTGCAGCAAAACCGACATGGCGGACAGAACCTCCTCACGTGAAGAACTGACCTGATTATTCACCTTCGATGCCAACGATGGTGGTAACTGTGTCCCATCTTGCGCAACCCGGACACTGCCAGTGCAGCACGTTGCCGTTGAAGCCACAGACCCTGCAGGCATACAGCGGTTTTTCCTCGACCACCTGATCGAGCATCGTCGCCACCACCTGCACGTTCTCGCGCTCCTCGGGTCGTGCAACCTGTACCTGATCGTGCACCCAGTCGCGCAGCGACTTCAACGACGGGCGGCGCACGATCTGCTCCTTCAGGAAACGATCACCTTCGGCTTCGCCTTCCCGCTCGGCAATGACATCGCGCGTGGTACGAATCACCGAATAGGCATTGCGGCGACCACGGATGTGCTCGATGAAGTCATCGAGGGCCTGCGGGTCGCTCGCGCCCCGGAGAGCGGCAAACCAGTCGTCGATGATTTCCGGGAGGAGCGCCGGACGCGCCGCTTCCACTGCCCGGAAATGTTCGAGCACATCGTCATTGCGCCCCTTCCGGAGTGCGCGCTGGCCGAGCATGATGTGCGCACGAGCACTCTCGGGGTAGTAGGACAGCGCTTTCTCGAGAAGCTCGCCGAACTGCTCTTCATAGCCATCGTGAGCGGCACGCAGCGCGAGCTCGCAATGAAAGTGCGCCAGCCGCCTCGGCAGGTCGGCTTTTTCGATGGTCTTGTTGTTGGGAGGAATGGCGGCTTTCATGGCCTGGGCCGATTCGATCGCTGCTGCCCAGTCGTGCTCGCGCTCGTGGAGATGAATCAGCGATATCCAGTAGTCGGGGAAGGCCGGGTTCGAGGCGATGAGCTTGCGGTAGAGTGCTTCGGCGCGATCCATGAGGCCCGCCGAATCGTAGTCCTGCGCGAGCGCAACCATGGCCGAGGAGCGCAGTGTCGGTTCGAGCTTGACCGTGTTCAGAAGGCTTTCATGCAGGAGGATGGCCTTGTCGACATCACCTCGCCGCCGAAACAGATTGCCGAGTGCGATATAGGTATCGGCCGCTTCGCCATCGGTTTCGGCAAGGCTGTCGAGAAGCTCGTCCGGTTTCAGCGTGCGTTCGCTGAGCAGCAGGTTCACGTCCTTGTGAATGTTGTTGGCATAGTTCCAGGCTGCGGTCGCGCGCGTCTGGTTGCGTTTACCGGCAAACCACCCTGCCGCCGCAGCCACAGGCAGCAGAAACCAGAGCAGTTCGTTCATCGGCCTACTCTTCCATGCTCTCGGCCTGACTTGGATACCCGCCGGAACGATTCACCCGCTCCCGAAGTTCCTTGCCCGGCTTGAAATGCGGTACGTGCTTGCCGCGGAGTGCCACGGCATCTCCCGATTTGGGATTGCGTCCCATGCGTGCGGGACGAAAGTGGAGGCTGAAGCTGCCAAAGCCGCGCACTTCGATGCGATCGCCATAGGCAAGTTCCTGACTCATTTTCTCGAGCAGCAGCTTCACTGCCTGTTCGACATCACGGTGCGGCAGGTGATCCTGGTGGCGCGCCAGCTCATCGATGACATCCGACTTGGTGAGACTCCTGGCAGCTCTTGCCCTGCTGTCGCCTGTGGTGTCATCGCCGCTCATGCAGCTCCCTCCTGTCGGGTGATAATCAGTCAATGATCCTGCTCCTCGGTCTGCAAGCCCTCACACTTGATGATAGCGGGTTCAGCGCGAAGTGGCGGATTTACCGGGTCCGTAAACAGAACGGGCGGGACTCTCGCCCCGCCCGTTCCTGCCGAGATCGACGAACCGACCGATGATCAGTCGTTCTTCTCGAGACTGCCGAGCTGTTCCTTCAGGAGATCACCCAGCGTTGCACCACCGGATTCTCTCGACTGCTCGTTGTAGTCGCTCATGGCCTCGGCCTCCTCGGCGTAATCCTTCGCCTTGATGGAGAGGCTCAGCATGCGTGACTTGCGGTCGGTGCCGATGAACTTCGCTTCGACTTCCTGGCCTTCCCGAAGCTCCTGGCGCACATCCTCGACACGGTCGCGCGAGATTTCGCTCGCGCGGATCATGCCCTCGACGCCCTCGCCGAGTTCGACCACGGCATAGCGCTGTTCGACTTCCTTGACCGTCCCCCTGACGATGCTGCCTTTCGGATTGTCGGCAACGAACTGGCCGAAGGGGTCGCGATCGATCTGCTTGACGCCCAGCGAGATACGCTCGCGCTCGGGATCCACCGCCAGCACGACCGCTTCGAGCTCATCGCCCTTCTTGTAGTTGTGCACGGCCTTTTCGCCCGTCTCGTTCCAGGAGAGGTCGGAGAGGTGAATGAGGCCGTCGATGCCTCCTTCAAGACCGATGAAGATACCGAAATCGGTGATCGACTTGATGGTGCCGGAAACCTTGTCGCCCTTGTTGAAGGAGTGCGAGAACTCTTCCCAGGGGTTGGGCTTGCACTGCTTGATGCCAAGCGAGATGCGGCGGCGTTCCTGATCGATGTCGAGGATCATGACTTCGACCTCGTCGCCCAGCGCCACGACCTTGTTGGGGTTGACGTTGCGGTTGGTCCAGTCCATTTCCGACACGTGTACAAGACCCTCGACGCCTTCTTCGATTTCCACGAAGCAGCCATAGTCGGCGATGTTCGTGACCTTGCCGAAGAGACGCGTGTGCTCGGGGTAGCGGCGCGTGATATCGACCCAGGGATCTTCACCGAGCTGCTTCAGGCCGAGCGAGACGCGGTTGCGCTCACGGTCGAACTTCAGCACCTTGACCTTCATTTCCTGACCGACTTCGACCACCTCCGACGGATGCTTGACGCGCTTCCAGGCCATGTCGGTGATGTGCAGGAGACCATCGATGCCACCGAGATCGAGGAAGGCGCCGTAGTCAGTCAGATTCTTGACGATACCGGTGATTTCCTGGCCCTCCTGAAGATTCTCGAGAAGCGCTTCGCGTTCTGCGCTGTACTCGGATTCGACCACGGCGCGGCGCGACACGACGACGTTGTTGCGACGCTGATCGAGCTTGATGACCTTGAACTCGAGTTCCTTGCCTTCGAGATAGCTGGTATCGCGGACGGGACGCACGTCGACGAGCGAGCCCGGCAGGAAGGCGCGAATGTCGTGCACCTCGACGGTGAAACCACCCTTGACCTTGCCGGTGATGTTGCCCTTGATGATTTCGTCGTTTTCCTGTGCCTTCTCGAGGAAGGTCCAGGAGCGGGCGCGGCGCGCCTTTTCGTGCGAAAGACGGGTTTCACCGAAACCGTCTTCGATGGAGTCGAGCGCCACCTCGACGGTGTCACCCACCTTGATGTCGATTTCGCCGTTCTCGTTCTCGAATTCTTCCTTGGGCACGGCGCCCTCGGACTTGAGGCCGGCATTGACGATGACGAAGTCACCGGTGATGTCGACAACGGTTCCCTCGAGGATGGAGCCGGTATTCATCTGGGTGTTGGAAATGCTCTCCTCGAAGAGCTCCGCGAAAGATTCAGACATTGGAGTTGATAGACCTGAAGATAAGGATGCGACGCCCTGCCATCCCGGCAGAGAGAAGGTTGAATGGGAAACCGATGGCTCCTGCCACGGCTGTTCGAGACTGCCGGCCAACCCGAACCTCGCGATGGGCTGACCATAAGCTGGCCGTGAGCCGGCCCCGAACTGCCCCGGGACCGACGCGGTCCAGCGATTCCATCGACGTGGCGGCACTCGACGGAGTATCCAGCACAGCATTATATCCCGCCAGCCATGAGGCATCAAGCGTGCCCGAGACCTGCCGCTACTACACCGATCAGTGACCACTGTCACGACCGGTTTCTGCTGTCCGAATCACATTATCGCAATGGGGGTCGGGGCGAACGGTCGTTGCCGACGACAGCGGCACGCTTGTTGCTCGTCCCAGACAAACGTACTTCGGAAACAGCAGTGTCAAGAACAACGATAGTCGATGGTTCTCCTTGCGTGCGGCAGACGGCCTCCTGCGCCCTTGACGCAGCGGGCTACCGCATTGCACTGACCGAAAACGGTGTCGAAGCACTCGACGTCACCAGCATCACGGATCACCACGCCCGGGAGAAACAGTAGATGAGCATCGATCTCTCCGAATTCCTGGACATCTTCTACGAGGAATGCGACGAAGGCCTTGCCGTCATGGAATCGGGTCTTCTCGAACTCGATCATGGCACCGATGTCGAGGAGATCAACTCGATCTTCCGCGCGGCGCACTCGATCAAGGGCGGCGCCGGTTCCTTCGGTTTCCAGCACATCGCCGATTTCACGCACGTCATGGAGACACTGCTCGACGAGATGCGTGACGGGCGGCGCGAGGTCAGCCAGCCGGTTGTTGATCTGCTGCTCGAATCGGTGGACGTCCTGCGGGAGATGATGGACGCGGTGCGTGCCAGTGACGAGAGCGAAAACCCACGCATTGCCGAAGTACAGAAGAAGCTCCAACACATGCTCGAGAGCGGCGACGCCGGCGCACCCGACGGCACGCCTGCCGCAGATGCCACCAGCGAAACGGCGAGCGAAACGGCGAGCGAAACGGCCAGCGAAACGGCCAGCGAAACGGCCAGCGAGCCGGCGAAGGATCCGGTCAGCGAATCGAGCACGGTGGTGAATGCCAATCCGGCAATCAGCTCCGCCGCCCCGCCCGAGAAGAGTGTCAAGGGGCAATCGGCAACCGAAAAGAAGGCTGCAAGCTCATCGAAACAGGATTCGGGTTCGATTCGCGTCGGCATCGACAAGATCGACGCACTGATCAATCAGGTCGGTGAACTCGTCATCGTCCAGTCCATGCTGAGCCAGATCGGCAGCAGCCTGCATGAGGGCGGCGACAACATGATCGAGAAACTCTTCGACGGCATTACCCAACTCGAACGCAATACGCGCGAGTTGCAGGAAAGCGTGCTGCAGATTCGCATGCTGCCGATCAGCTTCTCGTTCAACCGCTTCCCACGCCTCGTCCGCGATCTGAGCAAGACGCTCGAGAAGAAGATCGATCTGCAGATGATCGGCGAACAGACCGAAGTGGACAAGACGGTGCTCGAAAAGATCGGCGATCCGCTGGTTCACCTGGTTCGCAATTCGCTCGATCACGGCATCGAGACACCCGAGGTACGCCGGGAAAAAGGCAAGCCTGACACCGGCACCCTGACCCTGCAGGCCTACCACGAGGGTGGCGACATCATCATCAAGGTCATCGACGACGGCGCCGGCCTGAACCGGGAGAGGATTCTCTCGAAGGCCATCGAACGCGGCATCGTCGGCGAAGCCGAGGAGCTTTCCGATGAGCGTGTGTTCAATCTGATCTTCCAGCCGGGCTTCTCCACCGCCGACACGATCAGTGACGTGTCCGGCCGTGGCGTCGGCATGGACGTCGTGCGCCGCAACATTCGCGACCTCGGTGGCCACGTCAGCATCGCCAACAACCCCGACGCCGGCAGCACCGTCACCATCCGCCTGCCGCTGACCCTCGCCATCCTCGACGGACAGCTCGTGCGCATCGGCGAAGAAACCTACATCGTGTCGCTGGTATCGATCGTCGAATCACTGCAGATGCAGCCCGAACATACCAAGAGCGTCGCCGGCAGCAGCGAGCTCTACAGACTTCGCGACGAATACATCCCCGTCATTCGCATGAACGAACTCTTCGGCATGCAGGGCGGCACACACGATTTCAGCGACGGCCTTCTTGTCGTGGTCGAGGCCGATGGCCAGCGCGTTGGCCTGTTCGTCGACGATCTTCTCGGCCAGCAGCAGATCGTGATCAAGAGTCTCGAATCCAATTTCACGCAGATACAGGGAATCTCGGGGGCCACCATTCTCGGCGACGGTACGGTCGCGCTGATCATGGATGTACCCGGCCTGATCCAGCGGCATCACGAATGCTGCATCCGCAAACAGCGGCTGAGCAATGTCGCCTGAGCCTTCGAAGGAAATCAAGAGAATGAATGCATCACCCCAGGTCTCCGACAGCAACCTTCACGACACCAACGGCATGGATCAGTTTCTGACGTTCGTGCTGGCGGGCGAACACTACGGTGTGGATATCCTGCGCGTGCAGGAAATCAAGGGATGGGAAGGCGTGACCCCCATGCCCAACATGCCCGACGCCGTGCTCGGCATCATCAACCTTCGCGGCACCGTGGTACCGGTGATCGACCTGCGTCGCCACTTCCGGATGGCCGACGCCACCTTCGACAAGACCACGGTGGTAATCGTGGTCAAGGTACGCGATGAAGAACACGGCGAGCGCACCATGGGAATCGTCGTGGACGCCGTGTCCGAAGTACACAACATTCCGAAGGAAGATCTCAAGCCTGCTCCGGAATTCGGCGACGGCGTCGACAGCGATGCCATCCGCGGCCTCGCCTCGATCGATGAACGCATGATCATCATGCTCGATATCGACAGGTTGCTTCGCAACGGCATCATGAAACACATCGCCTTTACCGGCAACGCGGCGTGAACAGCGCCCCGACACCCGGCCATCCGACCCCCTCTCCCTTCCCGAATCACAACCACAGGATCAATCACATGAAGGACATGTTCAGTACCGTCAGAGCCAAGATCACCACACTCGTGATCCTGTTGCCGCTGTTGATGGCGGCCATGGGTGTCACCACCCTGATCAAGCTCCGCACGCTCGGCAACGACGTCTCCATGGTCGCCAAGGTCAGCCTGCCGCTGGCCAACCTCACCTCTGCGGTAACGGTGCATCAGCTGGAACAGGCGATCAACTTCGAAAGAACCATCCGGCATGGCGACGCCATGCAGAACGAACAGCATGACAAGGATTCGCCGAGCGCACACGGGCACGATGCCGAACCGGAGGGGTCTCACGAGCATTTCCGGCACCACCTCCAGGAATTCGACGCCAAGACCGAAACCTTGTACGCCGAGTTCGACGCCATCAACACGCTGGCGGAAAGCGTTGATTCACTGAACCTCGAAGCCACGGAAGCTGCAGTGTTCGAAGCGAAGATAACGAAACTGCAGGAACTGCGTACGTCGTTCGAGACTTACGTCAAGCTTGCCAGGGAAGCCTTTGCCTTCTACGAACAGGGTCAGCTGCAACAGGGAGAGGCCGCGGCAGAAAACGCGGAACACGAAGGAAAGGAACTCCGGCAGGGCCTCGTCACCCTGCTGGAAGAGATCAGGGCAAGCACCGCAAAATCGAAGTCGAGACTCGAAGCCGAGGCCAGCGAACACACGGCTGAGATCGTGCAGGCGGTCGGTTTCGCAATCGCGCTGCTGGTGAGCATCGTCGCGGGTCTTCTGATCACGCGCAGCATCATGAAGCAGCTGGGTGCCGAGCCCCGCCATCTGCAGGTGGTGACGGAAGCGATCGCCAACGACAATCTCGATATCGAGATGACTGATGCCGACTCCGCAAAAGGTGTATACGCGTCGATGTGTGCGATGCGCGAGAAGCTCGCCGCTCGCATCAACGCCGAGCGACAGGCCGCGATTCGAAACACGCGACTGAGGCAGGCCCTCGATGCCGTCACCGGCAACGTCATGGTTGCCGACATCGACGGCAGCATCACCTACGTCAACCGCGCCATGGAATCGATGATGAAGGATGCCGAATCCGAGATCCGCAAGGAAATCCCGGGATTCGATGCCGGGGCGCTTGTCGGCGAAAACATCGACCAGTTTCACAAGGACCCGGCGCACCAGCGTCGACTGCTGGCCGAACTCAACGACACCTACGTGGCCGAGGTACCGGTCGGCAATCGTCACCTGCGCATCATCGTGACGCCGATCATCGCAGACGGCGAACGCCTCGGCATGGTATCCGAGTGGTTCGATCGCACCCAGCAACTCGCCATCGAGAACGAGGTGCAAAGCATGATCGACAATGCGAAGAGGGGTGATCTCTCGCATCGCATCGACCTGGCCGACAAGGAAGAGTTCTACGAAAGACTCAGCATCGGCGTCAACGAGCTCGTCGACATCAGCGACCGTGTCATCACCGAAACCGTGGAAGTCGTCAGCGCCATGTCCAAGGGCGACCTGACCCACACCGTCGACAATCACTTCGAGGGATCCTTCGGCAGGCTCAAGGACGATGTCAATGCCACCATCGGCAAGTTGACCGAAGTCGTCGGCGGCATCAGCGAAAGCGCTCACCTCGTGCTGAACGGTGCCCGGGAAATCTCCCAGGGCAACACCAACCTTTCGCAACGTACCGAGGAACAAGCCTCGAACCTCGAGGAAACCGCCTCCTCGATGGAAGAAATGACATCGACGGTTCGCCAGAACGCCGACAACGCACGCCAGGCCGATCAGCTGGCCGCGAGTGCTCGCCAGCAGGCCGAAGCCGGTGGCAACGTGGTCAACAACGCCGTCTCGGCGATGAGCGAAATCACGACATCCTCGAACCGGATCGCGGCCATCATCAGCGTCATCGACGAAATCGCTTTCCAGACCAACCTGCTCGCACTGAATGCTGCCGTCGAAGCAGCCCGTGCCGGCGAGCAGGGTCGCGGCTTCGCGGTCGTTGCCAGCGAAGTAAGAAACCTGGCAGGCCGCTCTGCGACGGCCGCGAAGGAAATCAAGGACCTCATCGAGGACAGCGTCACCAAGGTCGAGGAAGGCTCGCGACTCGTCGACGAATCGGGCAAGACGCTCGAAGAGATCGTCAACTCGGTGAAGAAGGTCAGCGACATCATCGCCGAAATCGCGGCAGCCTCGCAGGAACAGTCCGAAGGCATCGAGCAGATCAACAACGCCATCGCCCAGATGGACGAAGTGACGCAGCAGAACGCCGCGCTTGTCGAGGAAGCGGCCGCGGCCTCCGAGTCGATGGACGAGCAGGCACACAACCTCAACGAGATGGTCAGCTTCTTTGCCACCAGACAGGGAGCCGGCGGCGCCCAAGCTGCTCAGGTGGCACCTGCTGCCGGCAATCGCGACGAGCGGCGCAGCAAGGATCGCCCCTGGGCGGATGCACCGAATGCGGCCAACGACAACCGTTCCGATGCGGTAGATCAGGGAGCCTCGGCGCCGAAGACGGGCACCGACGACTGGACCGAATTCTGAGTCACGGCAATGGCTGCACAGGCTGCAAGGAAGTTCGGTGAAGGCGAAGTACAGGACTTCGCCTTCACCGACAGGAACTTCGAGACACTCCGGGAAATCGTTCGCGACAAGACGGGCATCAGCCTCTCTGACTTCAAGCGCACCCTCGTCTATGGTCGCCTTGCAAGGCGACTGCGCAAGCTCGAACTGACGAGTTTCGATGACTACTGTACGTTTCTCGAAGAAAACCCCGAAACGGAACTCGAGCATTTCACCAATGCCATTACCACCAACCTGACCGCCTTCTTCCGCGAGAACCACCATTTCGAGTTTCTTGCCAACGAACTCCTGCCGGAGCTCGTCGATACCAGACGACAACGACGCCTGCGCATCTGGTCGGCGGGTTGTTCCACCGGAGAAGAGCCCTACTCGCTCGCGATGACCCTGCGCGAATCGATACCGCACATCGACAATCTCGATGTACGCATCCTTGCGACGGACATCGACAGCAGCGTCCTCGCAGTCGCCGAAGCCGGCGTCTACGACGACGCCCGCGTGGCAGGACTGCCGGCAGCACGGCTCAAACGCTGGTTCCAGCGTGGCAGCGGTCGGAATCACGGCAAGGTCAGGGTCAGGGAGGAACTCCGGCGCCTGATCAGTTTTCGCCGGCTCAACCTCATGGATCCCTGGCCCATGCGGGGCAGTTTCGATCTGATCATGTGCCGAAACGTGGTGATCTATTTCGACAAACAGACCCAGTCATCCCTGTTCGAGCGATTCGCCAACCAGAGCCCCCCCGACGGGCACCTGATCATCGGCCACTCCGAAAACCTGCACAGCCTCAGCGATCGCTATTCGCTGATCGGCAAGACGGTCTACCGGAAACAAGCCTGATGACGACGGCAAAAGCATCGATGCAGGCTCGCTCGCGCCTGAACCATCCCGAACGAATGGTGGTTCTGTCCGGCTTCGAGTCGCTTTCCAGCTGGTGGGACAGCCAGTTCCGGCGCCATGCGGTACGCGTCCTTCCGGGTGAGTTCTATGTCACCCGCGGAGACGAGGTGGTTTCCACCGTGCTCGGATCCTGCGTGACCGCCTGCATTCGCGATGCAGACGCCGGCATCGGTGGCATCAACCATTTCATGTTGCCGGAAAGAACCGACAGCGATCCGCTCGCCAACTGCGAACTCGACGCAAGGGCGCGCTACGGCAGCTGTGCGATGGAACAACTCATCGACACGATCGTCGCGCACGGCGGACAACACGAACGCCTCGAGGTCAAGCTCTTCGGTGGTGCTCAGGTGTTGCCCTCCGGAACCGAAGTGGGCCGGCGCAACATCGAATTCGCACTCGCCTATCTTGCCTCCGGACGGTTGCAGCTGGCTGGCCGGGATCTGGGTGGTGTCAATCCACGACGCCTTCTCTACTTTCCGGCAACGGGTCGCGTACTCGTGAAACGCCTGCCCGTGAGTGAAGGGAATGACGTCATCCGCGAGGAAGCCAGTTACCTCTCCCGCCTCGAAGAACGGCTGCCCGCAGCCGACTCCGATTTCTCCTGAACAAGCTACGCAGCGCACAGCCTGCGCCGCCACAACCTCGAGACCCAGACATGAGCAGAAAGACCCGCGTACTCATCATCGACGATTCTGCACTCGTTCGGAAGCTGCTCAGCGAACTCATCGGCTCGGCCGATGACATGGAAGTCGTGGGCACGGCCCACGATCCCTACCAGGCACGCGAGAAGATCAAGCAACTCGATCCGGATGTACTCACGCTCGATGTCGAGATGCCCAAGATGGACGGCCTCGACTTTCTCCGTAACCTCATGCGTCTTCGACCGATGCCCGTGATCATGATTTCCAGCCTGACCCGCGATGGCGCCGACGTGACCCTCAAGGCGATGGAAATCGGCGCCGTGGACTACATCAGCAAACCGGTGCTCGGTATCGCTCAAGGTCTCACCGAGTACCGTGATGAGTTGATCACGAAACTGCGAACCGCTGCAGGCACCCGTGTCGAAGCCCGCACGAGCAGGACCTTGCCTGTCAGCGAGAAGGCGATGGCCGTGGACGAAAAGCACAGTGCGGATGTCATCATCGATCCCGCATCGGGCGGCAGATACATCACGACCGATGCACTCGTGGCCATCGGCTCCTCCACCGGTGGCACCGAAGCCATCAAGGAGGTACTGACGCAACTGCCAGCCGACTCACCCGGCATCGTCATCACCCAGCACATTCCCGGCAACTTCAGCGCTCCCTTTGCCGAGCGTCTGGACAAACTGTGCCGCATCAGGGTCAGCCAGGCCGAAGACGGTGAACACATCCTGCCCGGGAATGCCTATATCGCACCAGGCGACAGTCATCTTCTCGTGAAGCGAAACGGCGCTCGCTACCACTGCGCACTCAGCGACGGGCCACCGGTCAACCGCCACCGCCCCTCGGTCGATGTCCTGTTTCGCTCCGCTGCACAATGCGCCGGGCCCAATGCCCTCGGCATTCTCCTGACCGGCATGGGCGACGATGGCGCACGTGGGCTGAAGGAGATGCAGGAAGCCGGCGCGCGCACCATCTGTCAGGACGAGAAGAGCAGCGTGGTATGGGGCATGCCGGGTGCCGCCGTCAAGCTCGGTGCCGCCGATGAGGTGATCCCGCTCGACAAGGTCGCCGCTCGACTTGATTACCTGACGCGCCAGCAAGTGCGTTTTGGCACGTAAGTTGTTTCACTTCCGTCGCATCGGACAAACCGTCAAGATCACTTCTTCTCAACAGCACATCAGGTACCACTCATGAACATTCTCGTCGTCGACGACAGCACCGCCATGCGCATGATCGTCATCAAGACACTTCGCGAAGCCGGCTTTGACGGTCATGACATCGATCAGGCCGCAGACGGCGCCATCGCTTTCGAGAAAATCAAGGAAAGCGTGCCCGACCTCGTGCTCTGTGACTGGAACATGCCCAACATGACCGGCCCTGAGCTCCTCACTGCCATCAAGGCAGAGAACATCAACCCTCCCTTCGGTTTCATCACCACGGAAGGCACCGAAGAGATGCGCAGCAAGGCAAGCGAACTCGGTGCACGTTTTCTCATCGCCAAGCCCTTCACGCCTGATGCCTTCCGCGCCGAAATCGGCAAGTACATCCGTTGATCCCACCAGTCGGGCGACTCGACGGCAGCGTGCGCTCCGGGTCGCCAGACGCAACGCCCAGGAGTAGAACCCATGGCCAACTTCGTTGTTCCCAAGGAACAGGACGTCAAGCAGATTCTCGGCATGCTGTTCAGCGACCTCGAGATCGCGCCCAGTACCGCAGCGCTGGCAACGGCCGATGCCGACAAGACCCTGATGGCGGTATTCATCGACGATGATGATGCCCCGGTGGCCTATTGCGCCTGCGATCACGCCTTTGCCGCCTACGCGGGCGCTTCGCTGACCATGATTCCGAAGGGTGTGGCCGAAGAAGCCGCTGCGAACGGTGACTTCTCGAAGCCGGTACTCGACAACGTTTCCGAGATCATGAACATCTGCTCGCGACTCTTCATGAACAACCGTACCCCGCACCTGCGCCTCGACAGGACCTACCCCTCTCCGGGTGAGGTGCCCGCGGAGCAGAAGTGCGATGCCGGCAGCATGGCAGCGCGCTCGGATTACGAAGTCACCATTCCGAACTACGGCCAGGGCCGAATCGCCTTTCTCTCCAGTTGAGTTTCGCCTACCCACTTGCGGGATCGACGCTTTCAGGCCATGCTATTGGCCTGTCACAACAGTGGGGCCAAAATGGAACAAGTGGTGTTCACCCATGAAATGGGCGTCGTACTGGCCGTACTCGCCTTCACCGTGTTCCTGTTCGTGACCGAGGTCGTCCGCATCGACCTTGCCGCCATCGTGGTGCTGGTGCTGCTCGGGCTCGCCAGCTACCTACCCGGGCTTCACAACCTCGCCAATCCCACCCATATCTTCGACGGCTTTGCCTCGAACGCCGTCATTTCGATCATCGCCGTGATGATCGTCGGCGCAGGACTCGACAAGACCGGCATCATGAACAAGGTGGCGGCGATGATCGTCAGACGCGGCGGCTCCACCGAAGCGCGCGTCATTCCGATCGTATCGGGTACGGTCGGTATCATCTCGAGCTTTCTGCAGAACGTCGGTGCCGCAGCCCTCTTCCTGCCTGTCGTCAGCCGCATTTCAGGACGCACCGCCATCCCCATCGGCCGTCTTCTCATGCCGATGGGTTTCTGTGCCATTCTCGGCGGCACCATGACCATGGTGGGCTCGTCGCCACTGATTCTGCTGAACGATCTGATCGAGTCGGTAAACGCCAGCCTGCGCCCTGAACAGCAGATCGAGCACTTCGGACTCTTCTCGGTCACGCCCGTCGGCCTTGCCCTCGTCGCCTCGGGCATCATCTATTTCGTGCTGTTCGGCAAGTGGGTGGTACCGTCACGCGACGAGAACGAATCGCGCAGCACGCGCGGCATGTCGGAGTACCTCCAGCGCGTGTACGGACTGCATTCCGACGTGTTCGAGGTTTCGGTACCCAATGACAGCGCACTGATCGGCAAGACCCTCGCCGACATCAATTACGAGAACCATCTCTACATCATCTCCACCTTCTACCGGGGCAAGCTCTCGATGGTGCAGGTGCTCAATGCGGAAATCGCCACTCCCTGCCGGCTTGCCATCATCGGCAAGCGTTCGGTGGTGGAGCAGTTCTGCCGGGAATACGGGCTCGAACTGCATGCGCGCCTCGACGTATTCGCCGATGCCTTCTCGACCAACAATTCGGGTATCGCCGAAGTGGTCATCGCGCCCGACAGCAAGGCGATCGGCATGAGCCCGCGTGAGCTTCTGCTCCGCAAGACCACCGGGCTTTCCCTGCTTGCCATCCATCGTGGTGATGAAATCTACAGCCATGTGCAGTCGAACAACCATGACGCCTCCAGGATAGGTCTCATGGAGTTTCAGGCGGGTGATCTCCTCGTTGCCCACAGCACCTGGGAAAACCTCAGCCGCCTCAAGAAAAACCGCGACTACATCGTCGTGACCTCGGACTTTCCCTACGAGGAACTGCGTCCCAACAAGGTCGCACCGGCGCTGCTGTTCTTCACCATCTCGCTGTGCCTGATTCTCTTCACCGACATCCGCCTGTCGCTGTGTCTGCTGACGGGCGCGGTCGGCATGCTGCTGACACGCGTGCTGTCGATCGACGAAGCCTACAGCGCCGTTGGCTGGAACACCGTATTCCTGCTCGCGAGTCTGATTCCGCTCGGGCGGGCCGTGCAGGACACGGGCACCGCCGCCTGGATTGCACAGCGAATCATCGCGCTGCTCGATGGCTGGCCGGCCTGGTCGCTGCAGGCCGGCATCGCGTTGCTCGCCACGAGCTTCACGCTCGTGATGTCCAACGTGGGGGCCACGGTACTGCTCGTACCACTGGCGATATCCATCGCGCTTGCCGCCGGCGCCGACCCCGCGCTCTTCGCCATCACCGTGGCGATCTCGACCTCGAACAGTTTCATCATTCCGACGCACCAGGTCAATGCACTGATCATGGGTCCGGCGGGCTACCACGTCAGCGATTTCGTGCGCGCCGGTGGCGGCATGTCGATCCTGTTCCTCGTGGTGTCGCTGGTCATGCTGAATCTGGTGTTCTGACCCCCCTGGTCAGACCGCGGCATCGAAGTGTGCCCGGCATCTCGTTTTTCCACTCCATGATCGGCATCAGCCGCCGCTAGACTCCGATGTCTCACCACGCTGTTTCGAGCAGTGCATACATCACCAACGGGTATCGACGATCAACTTGCAGGAACCATGGCGCACCTCAGCGTGCCCATCTGGGTGTTCGATGTCGAGAACACTCGCTTCCTCTGGGCCAACAAGTCCGGCCTGGCGTTCTGGAACGCCGAATCGCTGGACGAACTGCGATCACGCGACCTCTCCGACACTTCCCGTTCCGCGCTCAATCGACTGCAGCAGATTCTTCGTGAGTGCAACGAATCGCAGTGTTCGGTTGAGGAACGCTGGACGCTGTTTCCGGAAGGAGAATCCACGGCGACGGATGTAGTGCTGTCACCCGTTGTCTGTGTCGACGGACACACTGCGCTGCTCGTGCACGTGAAATTCTTCGATCAGAAGGAGTGCGCTTCGGCATCGGCTCACAGCACTCAGGCCCTGCTGCACACCTCGGCCATGATCTCGCTCTACGACACCGATCTTTCGCTGCTTTATGCCAACCCGGCAGCGCGCAGCGTCGCCAATCACACCAATGAGCCTTTGAACGAGCGCATCCGGGACAGGCAGGATCTCGAGCATATCCTGCTGAAGCTCGAGCAGAACGGTGAGTACGATACCGAAGTCGTGGTCAATACCCGCAATGGCGAGGCCTGGCACCACATGGTGTTCGAGGAAACCGCCAACGCCCATACCGGCGGGCGTTCCATTCTCTGCAGCGCCACTGACGTCACCCAGCGCCGGCTCATGCAGCAGGAAGCGAATCGACTGGCGTATACCGACGACCTGACCGGACTGGCCAACCGGGTGTCACTGGTGCAACAACTCAAGACCCGCTGTTGCCACCCTGCTCCGTTCAGCCTGCTGTTCATGGATCTGAACCGCTTCAAGCTCATCAACGACACACTCGGTCATTCGGTCGGCGACTCGCTGCTGATCAACGTGGCCTCACGGCTCAGGAAGCACACCGACGGCAGCGAACTGTTCGTCGCGCGTCTCGGTGGCGATGAATTCGTGCTGGTACTCGATGAAATCATCGAGCGCGATGCGCTCGAGGAATACTGCAACGCGCTGCTCGAACGTCTCGGCAAACCCTACCATGTCGACGATCACCGTCTCCATGTGGTACCGAGCCTCGGCATCTGCCGCTACCCGATCGACGGCAGCACCGTATCGACACTGCTGAGAAACGCCGATCTCGCGATGTACAAGGCCAAGAACAGCAACAGCGGACGCTGCTTCTTCGAGCCGAGCATGAATACCGGCATCGCCGATCGACTCGCACTCGAGAACGATCTCGTGGACGCCGTGAAACTCGCACAGTTCGAGGTCTTCTACCAACCGCGCATCGACACGGCCAGTCTCGAGGTGATCTGCATGGAAGCGCTGATGCGCTGGCGTCACCCCACCCGTGGACTGGTCAGCCCCGGCGCCTTCATCCCGGTCGCCGAGGAAACCGGACTGATCATCGAGATGGGACGTTTCGTGCTCGAGAACGCCATGCGCCAGCAGTTGCACTGGCAAAGGAATGGTCACTCCGTGCGGATTTCGGTCAACATTTCACCGGTTCAGTTCAACTCCCCGAATCTGATCGACACCATCAACCAGGTGCAGTCAGCCGTGGGATGCGACCCCGGCAACATCGAACTCGAGATTACCGAATCGATGCTGCTCGGCAACAACGACGTCTCCAGCATCCTGACGTCGCTGCATGATGCGGGCTATCACCTGGCCATCGACGACTTCGGCACCGGCTACTCGAATCTCGCCTATCTGCAGAGATACCCGATCAGCAGCCTCAAGATCGACCGCTCGTTCATGATCAACACCGACCAGATGGTCATTGCCTCGATGATCCTGCAGATGGGCAGGATGCTCGGCTTGAACGTGGTCGCCGAAGGCGTCGAAACGGCCGAGCAGGTCGCATGGCTCAAGGACAACAAGTGCGACGAGATGCAGGGCTTTCACTTCGCGAAACCGATGTCACCGACGGACTGCGACCGATTCCTCGAACGCTGGTCGAATCAACACCCGCTCGGACACGCTGCCTGAGCGGCTTGAGCAGCTACCAAAGCCACCGTCACCGGGGTCGCAGGAGATCACTCAACGCAACTGCAGCCAGATACGCGCCGCCAGCCGTTCACGTTCTTCGGAGAGTGGCCAGATGCCCGGTGACGGTCGCTTGTCGAGCAGTTCCGGCACCAGCATGATCAACTCCGCGAACAGAAACTCGACAATCTCGTCAGGCACGCTGCTGGCGATGAAATTGACCGGAAAGCCCTGATTGATCAGGTAGAGACAACGCCCATCGCGCATGTGACAGGCATCGACATGCGGGTGAATGGACTCCATTCTTTCGCTGCCGTCACGAAGGCTGTCGAGATCGATTTCGTGATCCTTCGAGGCGCCACTGGCAATGAAGCAACCATCGGGCAATGACTGAAGGCATTCGCGATCGATGGAGCAGTGCCCACTCGCACCCAGCACGAGAAACGGTGCAGGTTCGCTGACCGTCGGCGTCGTCAGGACATGGCCGTCCACGGCCGCTGCTACCTGACGGATGTCGTCGCTGTCGTGCACGGACACCTGCATGCCCCGTGCGCTCAGACCTCGGGCACAACCGCTGCCGACCCAGCCGTAACCCAACAATGTCGCACGACGACCACTCAGCGACAGGCCGAGTTCTCGGAGGACGGTATCGATCGAGGCCGCCACGGCATCACCGACCATGCGTCCCTCGATTTCCTTGAGTCGCGTCTGGGCACAGTTGAGTTGCGGGATGCGCAACTCCGGCAGGGACTCGGCGACCCAGACGCCTTGCTTGGTGATTTCGACGGCACCGGCAACGAGGTCGATGTCATCGGCGAAGGCTTCGTGCAATGCACGAATGGCGTAACCACCGACCTCGTGTATGAGGAGTTCCCTGCCGCTGTCACGGCAGCGGGCGAGACTCGCACCAAGCTCGTCTGCAACCGTCTGCCGCAGCGCTTCGTAGGAAGGCGTGACGACACGGATGCCGGCTTCGCGCAATTGCTGCACGACGGTATCCTGACCCGAATAGCCGATACCGATCACCACATCGATCGGTACGTGCCGATGCAGCAGCAACAGCAGCCGCAGCGTGTCTGCGTAGAGATGCTGCACCACGAACTGCCGCACCTCGGGATACCGGCGAAGACCGATGCGCTTCGCCGTTTCACCGAGAAAATCCGGGTAATGCGCATTCATGACGATCGGCGCGGCTTCAGCACGTACAGCACGTCGTTGGCCGCCCCCTTGCAGAACGGCAGGCGCCCAAGCGAGTTCGACAGCAGCAGATCGGCGGGTTTCAGGGGCCCCCACTCGAAGGTGCGGGACCGCAGATGGTTGAACAGGCTACCGAGACGATTCTCGGGATGGTAGCGCCGGCTGGCCATCGGCAGATAGGGAATGACGGAGAGGTAGCCGAGACCCTGCGTGAACTGCAGTTCGAAGCCATTGCCGAGAATGTCCATCCATTCCTCGCGGCGCAGACGAATCTTGTGTTCGGCATAGTGCAGGTGCGGCAGCTTGAAACGATCGAGACGGTACATCTGCGGCAGCGTCACGATCACGGTTGCAGTGTCGGGAATCCAGCTCGACAGCTGGTCGAGAATACGCACCAGTTCGTCCCGGTCTTCCGTCAGATGTTCGAGCACATCCAGCATCATCACCACATCCGGCTGCCAGGGCATGCGTCCGGCGGGCGGCGCGGGATTGAGCAGATCGACGAGCGCGTCGGGCTTGAAATCAGGCTCGTAGTCGATACCGAAATACCTGAATTGCAGGCCGATCTCAGTGAGATAACGCCTTGCCACCTGGGTGCCGCAACCCACGTCCAGAATGGCGGGATTGTCGATCCCGATCCGGTCCAACACCTGCTTCACCAGATGAAACTTGACGTGATTGAACAGGTTGCGATCGGGTGTCTGCAACAGCCGTTCACTCAGATAGACCGAGCGTTCGGCCGCCGGTGCCTGACGGGCTACCTTGCCTGTCGAAGGCGCCTGAACGGGACTGCCGTTGACGATGACCGAAACATCGGACGCGGTCGTGATTTGCAGGTTTTCCACCGATCGAACTCCACAGCAGCTACAACGAGCGCGCCAGTGTAGTTCGCTGCGGAAGATTGTTATGTTGCAGATTGCTGCAGAATCACGGCAAATTGTCAGATCTGTGAAAAACCACGGTAAGCGGCCAGCACCCGCTCGACAACCGCGTCGATGCTCAAGTCGCTGGAATCGATTTCGAGCGCGCCTTCTGCCACAAGCAGTGGCGCATGAACGCGTCTGGCGTCACGCTCGTCGCGCTGGCGAATCTCCACGATGACATCCGCCTCCCTGGCATGCTCGCCCTTCTCGCGCAGCTGACGCAGGCGGCGCCTTGCGCGAACCTCGGCACTGGCCGAGAGAAACACCTTGAGCGTGGCATCGGGGAACACCACCGTGCCCATGTCGCGCCCATCGGCGATGAGCCCCGGGGCCCGACGAAAACTCCTCTGCTGGGGCAGAAGGCGCTGACGCAGTTCCGGCATGACGGCAACTCGCGACGCCCCTGCCGCAGTGCCTTCGGTACGCAGCTCCCCACTGATGTCTTCTGCGCCGAGCCACACGCGGACACCGCCCTCACCCGGTTCGAAGCGCATCGCGGATGGCTCCAGCGCCGCCAGGACCGAGGCTTCATTGTCGAGGTCGGCTCCGGCGCGTATCGCCTGCACGGCCGCCGCGCGATACACGGCACCACTGTCGAGAAGGTGAAACCCGAGCCGCTCCGCGAGCTTCTCCGCGATCGTGCCCTTGCCGGCACCCGACGGACCGTCAATGGTGATGACCGGCACCGCGTTCGCATCCTTCGGCAATTCGGCAGCCATGATCGTTCAGTACACCTCGATGGCAAGCCCGGCACGTTTCGCCAGCACGGCAAAGTCCGGGAAAGAGGTATTCACGTTGGCACAGTCGCGCACCGTGACAGGCCCGTCGGCCAACAGTGACGCCATCGAGAAGGCCATGGCGGTACGATGGTCGCCGCAGGAATCGGCCTCACCGCCATCGAGTCTGCCCCCGTTGATGCGTGCACCATCGGGAAAGTCTTCGATATCGGCGCCGAGTGCGCGCAACCCGTCACACATGACCTGAATGCGATCGGTCTCCTTGACGCGAAGCTCCTCGGCACCGGTAACACGCGTGATACCTTCGGCACCGACCGCCGCGACGAACAGCGCCGGAAACTCGTCAATGGCGAGCGAGACGAGCCGCTCGGGAACATCGATGCCACGGAGCCTGCCGCCCACGACGTGCAGGTCGGCCACCGGCTCACCGCTCACCTCACGCTCGTTGCGAGGCTCGATGGTGGCGCCCATGAGCTTCAGGATATCGACGATGCCGGTGCGTGTCGGGTTGACGCCGACGCCTTCGACCGTGAGCTCCGACCCCGGCGTCATCGCCGCACCCACCAGAAAGAAGGCGGCCGAGGAGATGTCACCCGGTACGGTCAGTGTGGTAGCGCGCAGCTTCTGCCCACCTTCGAGCGACACCTTCAGACCATCGACGTCGACCTCGACACCGAAGCCACGGAGCATGCGCTCGGTGTGATCGCGCGTGACGGCAGGCTCGTGCACCGTGGTGCGGCCGCTGGCATGCAGACCGGCCAGCAGGATGGCCGACTTGACCTGCGCGCTGGCGAGCGGACTTCGGTAGTCGATGCCCACGAGCGTGTCACCCGGCACGATCTCGAGTGGCGGCGTGCCGGCGTCGGTGGTGCCTACTCTTGCACCCATCAAGGCCAGGGGCTCGGTGATGCGGCGCATCGGCCGCGTGCTCAGCGAGGCATCGCCCGTGAAGGTCACGGGCAGGTTCAGACCGGCAAACAGGCCTGTCAGGAGACGCATGCCGGTACCCGAGTTGCCGAGGTAGACCGGCGCTTTCGGGGCCACAAGGCTGTCGGTGCCACCGCCATGCAGCACGACCTGCCCGGCACCCGGCCTTTCCACTCTGACGCCGAGTGCCTCGAAGGCCTCGAGCGTATGCAGGCAGTCTTCGCCCTCGAGAAAGCCCGATACCTCGGTAACGCCGTCGGCAATGCCGCCGAACATCATTGCACGATGCGACATGGACTTGTCACCGGGCACGCGGAAGCGGCCTTTGAGCGCACTTGCCGGTTGCAGGGAATAGCTCACCGCGGCTGCGTCGGTGGATGTCATCGGGGGGTGATCGGGTATTGTTCAGAGAGTGAAAGTCATGTTACACCGAGCACTCCGACACGGTCAGGCTTGCCAGGACGCCTCGCTTCGGGTAGACCATGAGGAGTGCAGACCTTCCTGAAACACCTTCAGGTGGGTGAAAGAGAAAGGCCACGACCGATGAGCATCTTCAGACCTTGCCGGCACGCCGGTGCGAGGAAGCCGGCTTCTTCGACGAGCCTGCGAACCCTGCTGCTTGCCCTCCCTCTGGCGCTGACATCGGTGACGGCCGTCGCCGAGTCGCCAGTTCCGGAGCACCTCTGGTCAGAACTCACTCTGGCCGACGCCCGCCACTTCCTTCACCGCACGGGCTTCGGTGCCTCGGCCGACGAACTGCGGGCTCTTGTCGGGCAATCGCGCCGGCATGCCATCGACCAGCTGATCGACGACCTCACCGAGCAACCCCTTCAGCCCTATCTGCCAATCGTCGATGAACCGGCGCCGCGCTCATTCGCGATCGACAGTCTGCCGACGAAACCGCGACAGGCGTTTCGCGCGGCACGCCAGCAGGAACTCGATGATCTGAGACTCTGGTGGGTGCGCGAAATGCTCATGACCGACAGCCCCCAGACCGAGCGCCTGGTACTGTTCTGGCACGACCACTTCGCGAGTGCCATCGACGACCTCGAAGACAGGGGCTTCCTGCTGGCGCGGCAGAACCGGGTGTTCCGCGAACACGTCGGCAGCAACTGGCGCGACTTCCTGAAAGCGATGATTCGCGAGCCGGCATTGCTCGACTACCTCGACAACGACACGTCATACGCCGAGGCGCCGAACGAGAACCTTGCCCGCGAACTTCTCGAACTGTTCACGCTCGGTGAAGGCAACTACCCCGAAAGCGTGGTCCGTCAGGCAGCGCTCGCGCTGACCGGCTACAGCTTGAATACCCATCGTGACTATCGCTTCGTGTTCGACAGACGGCTTCGGCACGACGGAGAAACCGAACTGTTCGGCGTGACTGCGGTACACGACGGCGATGCACTGATCGATCGCATTCTCGCGCAACCCAAGGCTGCGCGTCATCTCACGGAACGATACTGGCGCGCCTTCGTCAGCGAGACCAACATCGACGATGCAGCCATCGACGACATCGCCGCCGCGTTCCGCGACAGCGACTACGACCTCCCCACGCTGTACCGCGCCATTTTCGAAAGCGAAGCCTTCTGGGATCCAGCCAATCGGGCAAGCATCGTCAAATCCCCTGCGCAACTCTTCATCGGGCTTGCCCGCAGCCTCGACTACCCGAAACACGAGTGGAAGCTCATACCGGCCATGATGGCCGCAACCGGCATGCAGCTCTTCAATCCGCCGAATGTCGCTGGCTGGAAGGAAGGCGAACCCTGGTTGCGTGCCGACCGGCTGATCCAGCGCCAGCACGGCGTGCGGCTGCTGCTGGCGGCAGATGGCAATGCAGACACCGCCGATGATGACCTCATGCTCGCCGAGGGTGATGCGAACATGATGATGACCGAAAGCACCGACAACGGCATGATGATGGCCGAGGGTACCGACGGTGGCATGATGATGGCCGCAGGTGCGGACACCGCAATGATGTCCCCGAGTGCAGCCGGCAGCGACTCCAACGAAACGATCATCTCGCTCGAACTGGCCGGCGATGCCTGGCAGGGTGATCCACGTTATACCGTGTCGTTGCGTGACGACAGTGGCAAGCCACTGTGGCAGAGCGCAGCTGCGGATGTCACCTGGGCCATCGATGGTTCGACGCTCGGCCAGTCGATGTTCGAGGAAGACCTCTGGCAGCGAGTGGAATTCACCGTTCCCGCAGTGCTTGCCGACAAAGGCCGTGAGTTGCAGGTGAGCTTCGTCAACGACCTTGCCGACGAGAGGGGCGATCGCAACTTCTACGTGCGCAAGGTGCGTTTCGGTCAACAGGAACTGGCGCTCGAAGATGCCTCGCAGGTGGACGACTGCGAGGGCCGTTCGGTAACGGGCCAGCTCTACTGCAACGGTACGCTGAGCTTGCCGATTGCTGCCTCCGAACGGGCCGTGTCGACCTTGCCCACAGGCCCGGACACCGAACCGAGCGCAAGTGCCATCCGCCCCTACGATGAACCGGACACCACCCCCGGCGAGGAACAGCTTCGCCTGCTGGTGGAAAACCTTCGTGCCGGTGACACCGAACTCTACAACCTCGTTGTCGATCTGCACATGATTCAGGGACGACCCGTGATGCAGGTCGTGTCCAACCAGTGCTGGCCTGACTGCATGCGCCGCTGGCCTCTCTGTTCGGGCCGGGATGAACAGGAGCGTGATCTGCGCATCCTGCGGCTTGACCTCGGTTCGGACTCACCCGATTCCTCGATGGCGTTCGTCTGCCCGCTCGAGGCCTTCGATGCCGCAACCGGAGGCAACTGGATTCCGGAATTGCTGGCGCGTCTTCCCGCCGCCCTCGACCATGCACTGGCCGTGGCCAGCGACGACGATTTCGCCGAAATCCATGCGTTCTGGCAGAAAGCAATCGCAGACTCCCCGGCAACGGGAGACACACCCCTGGTGCTGGTGAAAGAGCCCGACGATGATGCAGAAGGCTTCTACACCATCGAGCCACCACCCATCACCTACCCGACGCCTTCCGCACTCTCGACAAGGCTTGACGAACTCGACAGCGGTTTTCTCGAACTGCTCGCACCTGGTGTCGAACTGTCGAGCGAGGACATCCTGTCGGAAAGTCCTTCAGAGAACCCGTCAGAACGTCAGTCAGAAGGCCCGTCGGAGAATTCACCGCAAAGCCCGACGCCGACCAGCAAAACGCAGCGTGAACTCGAACGGCTGACGGCCCAAGCCTGGTTCCAGTTGCTCTGACGCGTCCGCGCTCGGTGTCGATGCCGAGCGGAGAAATCGCCATGCCTCAACACCCGATCATCCAGCGAAGCAATCTGCACGCTCAACGACGCCCTCCTGCCAGCCGGCAGCGCCGCAAACTCCTGCGCATCGCTGCGGCCGCAGCGCTCACGAGCCTTGCGGGCACCGGCCTGTCGCTGCCTCGCAAGGCACTCGCCACACAGGGACAAGGCTCCCCGCGGCGACTCGTGCTGGTCGAACTCATGGGTGCCAACGACGGGCTCAACACGCTCGTGCCCTGGCGACATGATCTTTACCGGGAGTTGAGACCACGGCTTGCGCTCGGTCGCGACGATGTCGTCGATCTCGATGCCGACAACGGTCTGCATGCGGCCATGACGCCGCTCATGGAAGCCTGGGATCACGGTGAATTCGCCTGGGTTCAGGGGCTCGGCTATCCGTCCCCCAACCGCTCGCACTTCACCTCCATCGCCCTCTGGGAAACCGGTGGCGATGGCCAGCGGCAGTCAAGGAACGGCTGGATGACCGAGGCGCTCGAAACAGGCCTTCCGCACGCCATCGAACATGCCCACGGCATCAGCATGGTGGCCGACATGGGCCTCTTCGAAAGCACAGGTGGACGTTACCTCTCGATCAGGGACAGCCTGTCGCTGATGGCCACACCCACCATCGGCAACGACACGATGCCACTCGACGCACTGTCCGACAATCCACTCCTCGACTCCGTCAGCACACACGTTGCCGCGACCGATGAACTCATTGGCGACATCGCCGCTCGGCTCGAGAAAACCCCGCGCGTGGAACCACTCGACAATGATCAACTCGGTGCGCAACTGGCTGATGTCCTGCATCTGATCCGCGCCGGCATCGATACACCGGTCTATCGGGTGCGTCTTGACGGATTCGACACCCACGAGCGGCAATGGGACAGGCACTGGCGACAGCTTGCTCGCGTTGCAGTACCACTGGCGGCCTTTCGCGAGGCACTGATCGCCGATGGCGAGTGGGACAACACCATCATCATGAGCTATTCGGAGTTCGGTCGGCGCGCACGCGAGAATCTCTCCGGGGGCACCGATCATGGCACCGCCGCACCGCACTTCGTGATCGGCGGCAGGGTCCGGGGGGGACTGCACAGCGAGGCACCGGATCTCGAGAAGCTCGAGGATGACGACCTTGTCTACACCACCGACTATCGCAGTCTCTACGATCGCATGCTCACCGACTGGCTCGGCATTGCCGAGCACCGCTTCCGGCAGTACCATGATGCCCGTCTTGATGATCTTGTCGGGTAGTTCCTGAGAAAAGACGAGGCACGATCGCGGCATCGGCACGCCAGCCCCGTGATCAGCCTTCCGGCGCATCCAGATACGCATCGCGTACATCACGCGAGCGTGCGAACATCGCTTCGATGGTCTCGGCATCGCCCTGATCGATCGCGGCTCTGAGCAGCTTCATGTGTTCATCGAGCTGATCCATCGATTCGAGAATGGCGGCACGGTTGGTGAGTGCCACGTCGCGCCACATGACGGGGTCGCTCGAGGCGATGCGGGTGAAATCCCGGAAACCACCGGCGGCGTGGCGCAGAATGTTTTCGGCCTCCTGCCGATCCGCCAGGGCATGCACGAGTGCAAAGGCCACCATGTGCGGAAGATGGCTCGTCGCGGCAAGCACGCGGTCATGGTATTCGACGCAGAGGGCTTCGACCGAGGCACCGGCGGTCTCCCACAGCGCCTTGACGGTCTGTTCGGCATCGACGGCGGTTTCGGGAACCGGCGTCAGAATCACGCGCCGATGGCGGAAGAGGGCCGGGTCGGCGGCATCGATACCGGTGCGTTCGCGCCCGGCAATCGGGTGACCGGGCACCACGCGCGCAAGCGTGTCGAACGCTGCCCTCGCCTTCTCGACGAACTCGCCCTTGCAACTGCCTGCATCGGTGACGATGGCATCGGGGCGCATCGACCGGGCGACGATGGCAAGTTGCTCGCCCATCACGAGCATCGGCACGGCCAGCATGATGATGTCGGCCCGTGCGGCTTCCGCCGCCAGATCGGTGCTGTAGCGATCGATGTAGCCGAGTTCGATACCCCGCTCGCCAACCGCGTCGTTCCGCACCACGCCGACGATCTCGCCCGGCCAATTTGCCGCCTTCAGGGCACCGGCAAGCGAGCCGCCGATCATGCCGAGGCCACTGATGCAGAGCGTGGTGCCGGTGAAGTCGATCGGCGTGTTGGCGGCCGCCGTATCCGCAGCAACCTTGCCCGCGGTGTCCTTGTTCGTCCTCACCGGTCAGAGCGCACGCGGAAACGAACCGAGTACGCGCACCATCGGCGCAACATCGGCGAGTTTCTCGAGCACCGGTCCAAGCCGGTCGTCGTCCTTGTGGCCGGTCACGTCGATGAAGAACACGTATTCCCAGAGCGCCGTGCGAAAGGGCCGCGATTCGATGCGCGTGAGATTCACGCCTTCCGACTCCATCGGCTCGAGCAGACGCCGGAGCCCCCCCGGCTTGTGCGGCGCGCCGATGAGCAGCATCGAGCAGTCGTCGCCACTCGGCGGCACTTCCTGATTGCCGATGACGATGAAGCGCGTGGTGTTGTTCTTTTCGTCCTGAATGCCGGGCTGCAACACGTTGAGGCCATAGCGTTCGGCCGCGGACTCTCCGGCGATGGCGGCAACCGCGGGGTTTTCGGCGGCAATCTGCGCGGCAACGGCGTTGCTGCTCTCGGCCACACGCTCGACCTTCGGCATGTGGGTGTCGAGCCAGCGACGGCATTGCGCAAGTGCCTGCGGATGGGCGTGAACGGCACGAATGTCGTCGAGCGAGGCGGCCCGGCTCAGGATGCAGTGCTGAATGCGAAGGTCGATTTCGCCGCAGACCTTCAGCAGGGTTTCGGTCAGGAGATCGAGCGTCTGGTTGATCGCACCCTCGGTGGAGTTCTCGATCGGTACCACGCCGAAACGCGCGCGGCCCGATTCCACAGCCGCGAAAATGTCGGGAATCGTCGCCTCTGGCTGCGGCACCACGGCATGCCCGAAGTGCCGGTCGACGGCGGTCTGGCTGTAGGTGCCTTCGGGACCGAGGTAGGCGATGACCATCGGCTGCTCGAGCGCAAGGCTCACCGAGATGATCTCGCGAAAGATGCGCTGCACCGAGGCGTCGTCAAGCGGCCCGTCGTTGCGGCGCGCCACTTCGCGAAGAATCTGTGCCTCGCGCTCGGGTCGATAGAAGTTGATGGTCTGCTCGCCGGCGGCGGCCTTCTTGATCTCGGCAACCTTGAGTGCTGCCCGGGCGCGGCGATTCAGCAGTTCGTGGATTTCGACATCGATGCGATCGATCTCGTCACGGACGGCGGCGAGATCGGTTGGCTGAGCATCGGGATTCCGGTCGGGCGGCGTGTGGTTCATGCAGGCGTATTCCTGTTCGCCTCGGCGAACTCGCGCATGAACGCAAGCAATCGCTCGAGAGCGTCATCTTCCAACGCATTGTAGAGGCTCACGCGCACCCCGCCTACCGACTTGTGCCCCTTGAGCCCGACCATGCCCGCGTGCACCGATGCCGCGAGAAAGGTACTCGTCAGCGATGCGTCGGGCAGCGTGAGGGGCACGTTCATCCAGCTTCGGTTCCTGGCGGCAACGGGGTTCGTGTAGAGCGCTTCGGCATCGATGAGCGCATACAGCGCTTCGCTTTGACGGCGATTGCGCGCGGCCATCGCTTCGAGCCCGCCCTGCTCGATCAGCCATTCGAACACGAGCCCGGCGACGTACCAGGCGAACACGGGTGGTGTGTTGAGCATGGAACCGGCATCGGCGATGGCCTCGTAGTCGAACACGGGCGGCAGGTGGTTCTTCCCGGCGCTTCGCGTGAGCAGATCATCGCGCACGATGACGAGGGTGAGCCCGGCCGGCCCGATGTTCTTCTGCGCACCGGCGTAGATGAGCCCGTAACGGCTGACGTCGAGCGGGCGCGAGAGGATCGAGGACGACATGTCGCAGACAATGGGCAGATCACGATCATCGAGTTCGGGCAGCGCGTCGAGCACGATGCCGCCGATGGTCTCGTTATCGGTGACGTGCAGGAAGGATGCGTCTTCGGGAATGCGCCAGCGGGAGACATCGGGCACCGACAGCCGCTGCTCCCCGGCTTCCCGAACCGACTCGAGCTCGGCCACGACGGACACTTCCGTCAGCCGCGAAGCGTGGTCGATGGCCTTCGCCGACCAGTGGCCGGTGTTAGCGAAGGCGACCCTGCCACGGTGATCGAGGTTCTGAACTGCGAGCGAGAACTGCGCCGTGGCACCGCCCTGCATGAACAGCACGCGGTAGTTGTCGGGAATGGCCAGGAGCGACCGGAGATCGTGCTCGGCCTTTGCGGCGATGGCGCCGAAGGCATCGCTGCGATGGCCCATCTCGAGCACCGAGATGCCGGTGCCGTTCATGTCGAGGAGTTCGTCGCGGATGCGTTCGAGCACCGGCAGTGGCAACACCGCCGGGCCCGGGTTGAAGTTGTCGAGGCGGGTAGCGGCCTCAGTCATCGTCGGCGTCGTTGTCCTGCTCCGCACTGACGTCGTCGCTGCCCTGCTCTGCGTCGTCGTCACCGTCACCGTCACCGCCCTGCGCTGCGGGAGTCGCGTCGCGATCGTCGTGGCCCTGCTCGGCACCGACCGTGTGGTCGTTACTCCGCTCTGCGGCAATCGCGTCGTGATCGTCGTGATCGTCGTGCTCGTCGATGGCAGTGATCTCGACCAGGGTCTCCCCCTTGGAAAGGCGGATCAGGCGTACGCCCTGAGTATTCCTGCCAACCGTGGACACTTCGGCAACCGTCGTGCGCACCAGCGTGCCGGCGTCGGTGATCAGCATGATTTCGTCATCCTCGGCAACCTGCACGGCACCGATGACCGCACCGTTCCGCTCGGTGGTCTTGATGTCGATGACACCGAGACCGCCGCGACCCTTGGCGGGATAGTCCTCGATCGGCGTGCGCTTGCCGTAGCCGTGTTCGGTGGCGGTGAGCACAGCCATGCCGTCCTGAACGACGATGAGCCCGATGACCGTGTCCTTCTCGTCCATGCGGATGCCACGGACACCCGCCGCGGTACGCCCCATCTGACGTACCTTGTCTTCGTTGAAGCGCATGGCGCGGCCGGCGGACGAAAGCAGCATGACATCGCTGTTGCCGTCGGTCAGCGCGACATCGATGAGGTAGTCGTCGATGCGCAGGTCGATGGCGATGATGCCGTTGGTGCGCGGGCGCGAGAAATCGGTCAGCGCGGTTTTCTTGACCACGCCCTTGCTCGTCGCGAAGAACACGAACTGATCATGACTGTATTCACGAACAGTCAGTATGGCGTTGACGCGTTCGTCTTCCTCGAGCGGCAGGAGGTTCACGATGGGCCTGCCGCGGGAATTGCGGCTCGCCACGGGCAGTTCGAACACGCGCTTCCAGTAGACCTTGCCGACGCTCGTGAAGAACAGCACCGTATCGTGCATGCTGGCGATGAAGAGCTTGTCGACGAAGTCCTCTTCCTTCATGGAGGTGGCAGACTTGCCGCGACCGCCCCGTTTCTGCGCGCGATAGTCGGACAGCGGCTGCGCCTTGATGTAACCACTGTGCGACAGGGTGACCACCACGGCTTCATCGGCGATGAGATCCTCGACCGTCATCTCGGAGTGATCGATCTGGATGTCGGTGCGACGCTGATCGCCGTACTGCTCGATGAGCTCGACCAGTTCGCCACGCACCACTTCGCGGAGACGATCAGGGTCGGTGAGGATGAGCAGGAATCCCTCGATCTTCTCGAGAATTTCCTTGTATTCCTCGATGATCTTGTCCTGCTCGAGGCCCGTCAGACGGTGCAGGCGCAGATCCAGAATGGCCTGAGCCTGCACTTCGGACAACTGGTAGCGACCGTCGTGAAGGCCGAAGCGCGGGTCGAGTTCCTCGGGGCGTGACGACTCGGCACCGGCGCGTTCGAGCATGCCCGAGACGATGCCCGGCTCCCAGGTCTGGCCGACGAGCCTTTCCCGGGCTTCGGCAGACGTCTGCGAGGCCTTGATGAGTTCGATGATGGGGTCGATGTTGGCAAGCGCGACGGCAAGACCTTCAAGCACATGGGCACGATCGCGCGCCTTGCGGAGTTCGAAGATCGTGCGACGGGTCACGACTTCGCGCCGGTGCCGGATGAAGGCGTCGAGAATCTCCCTGAGGTTCAGGAGCTTCGGTTGCCCGTCGTCGAGCGCCACCATGTTGATGCCGAAGACCACCTGCAGCTGCGTCTGCTTGTAGAGCTGGTTCAGCATGACGTCGCCCGACTCGCCGCGCTTCATCTCGATGACGACGCGCATGCCGTCCTTGTCCGATTCGTCGCGAAGTTCGGAAATGCCCTCGATCTTCCTGTCCTTGTGGAGTTCGCCGATCTTCTCGAGCAGGCGCGCCTTGTTCACCTGATAGGGCAGTTCGGTGACGACGATGACGTCCCGGCCCGTCTTTTCGTTGTGCTCGACGTCGGCGCGGGCGCGGAGGTAGATCTTGCCGCGGCCCGTGGCGTAGGCCTCGCGGATGCCGCGCGCACCGTTGATGATGCCGTGCGTGGGGAAGTCGGGGCCGGGGAGGTGCTGCATGAGCCCTTCGACGGTGAGTTCAGGGTCGTCGAGGAGTGCGATGGTGGCATTCAGGACTTCGGAGATGTTGTGCGGCGGGATGTTCGTGGCCATGCCCACGGCAATGCCGGTGCCACCGTTGACCAGCAGGTTCGGGATGCGCGAGGGCAGCACCGCGGGCTCGGCTTCGGAGCCATCGTAGTTCGGGATGAAATCGACGGTTTCCTTGTCGATGTCGGAGAGAAGCTCGCGCGTGAGCTTCTCCATGCGCACCTCGGTGTAACGCATGGCCGCGGGTGGATCGCCATCGACCGAACCGAAGTTGCCCTGACCGTCGATGAGCATGTAGCGCATGCTGAAGGGCTGCGCCATGCGCACCATGGAGTCGTAGATGGCAGAATCGCCGTGTGGGTGATACTTACCCATGACGTCACCGACCACGCGCGCCGATTTCCGGTACGGACGGTTCCAGTCATAATTCTGCTCGTGCATGGCGTAGAGAATGCGCCGGTGCACGGGTTTCAGGCCATCGCGAACGTCGGGCAAGGCGCGCGACACGATGACGCTCATGGCATAGTCGAGGAAGGACTGCCGCATCTCGTCTTCGAGATTGATCGGCAGGATTTCTTTGGCAAAATCAGACATGCAGGACGGTCGATTCCGGGGCCGTTACAACAGGCCACATAGGCTATTGATTAACCGATCGATTGTACCATGACTGCAAATACTCCCACCGACAACGATGCCGACCTGAAAAGCCGGCCTGACGCGGCCGCGACTGACCGCGCCAACCATGCCACGGCCCATCCCGAGCCAGCCTCCGACATCAACGCCGACCCCGTGGAAATCGGCAAGTTCGATCAGGGCGTCGAGCACTGGTGGGATCTCGAGGGCGAATTCGCACCGTTGCACCGCATCAACCCCTTGCGGCTTGAATGGGTGGCAAAGCATGCCGGTGGCCTTGACGGCAAGCGGGTGCTCGACATCGGCTGTGGCGGCGGCATGTTCGCCGAAGCGATGGCCAGCCTCGGCGCGGAGGTCACCGGCATCGACCTCGCCACCGGAGCCATCGAGGCAGCACGGTTGCATGCGCTCGACAGCGGCCTCGACATCGACTACCGCGAGATGCCGGCAGAAGCGCTCGCGTCCGAGGCACCCGCAAGCTTCGATGTGGTCACCTGTCTCGAACTGCTCGAACACGTACCCGACCCCGGCTCGATCGTGACAGCGGCGGCAACGCTCGCAAAGCCGGGCGCTCCGGTGTACTTCTCCACCCTGAACCGCAACCCGAAATCCTGGCTGTTCGCCATTGTCGGTGCCGAGCACGTGCTGCGCATCCTGCCGCGCGGCACGCACGACTGGCGGAAGTTCATCAAGCCCGCGGAACTCGATCAGCACTGCCGCGCCGCGGGACTCACGCTCGACGCGATGACGGGACTTCACTACAACCCCCTGAAGGACGCGTATCACCTCGGGCCCGGCGTGGACGTGAACTACATGGTGGCGACCTTCAAGCGCTGAAACAGCCCGCACCAGCCCGACCGGCCCGCACCGGCCTGCACCGGCCTGCACCGGCCATCGAATTCCACAACACCAGTCAAAGCAGATGAACATCGAGGCTACACCGGACATTCGTGACTTCCGCCCTGCCCGCGAGGAACTGCCAGGACGCACCATTGCGATCACGGGCGCGACGGGCGGACTCGGCACCGCGCTCGCACGCTACTGCGCCGAAGCCGGCGCAACACTTGTGCTGATCGGACGCAACGAGGAAAAACTCGAAAAGCTCTACGACGTGGTCGATTCACTCGGCAAGGCCACGCCCGCAATGCTGCCGCTCGAACAGGACAAGGCCGGCGAAGCCGCCTGTGCCGAGGCAGCCTCGCTCATTGCCAGCGAGATCGGCGGGCTCGACATGCTCGTGCACACGGCCAGCGACGGCGGTGTCATCACCCCGATGGCCAACATCAGCCACGACGACTGGATGCGCATCATGCAGGTCAACCTCGGCAGCGCGCGGCTGCTGACGCTCGCACTGCTGCCGCTGCTGAAGGACTCGACGACGGCCAGCGTGAGCTTTCTTCTCGATGACCGTCGCAAGGCCTACTGGGGCGCCTACGGCGTGTCGAAAGCCGCGCTCGTGGCGCTGCTCGAGATTCTCGCCGACGAGTACGACACCCCCGATGCGAGCGGCGCACCGGCGATCTCCATCAACGGCTATCGGCCCGGACCGATGCGCACGCGTTTTCGGAGAGCGCGCTTTCCGGGCGAACTCGAAGAGGAAGCGCCGCTGCCGATCGAGCGGCTCGGCCCCTTGCTCTGGCTCATGACGCGTCAGCAGCGGGCGCTGACCGGGGCGGTGCTGAGCGCAACATGAGGTACATACTGAACGCAACATGAAGTACTGAAACTCATGGAAAGACTTGCATGCCGACGGCCGCTTCAGACGCGCTCGGCCTTGAAGATGCCGTCGCCCTGCTCGTCAATGATCTGCCGCCCCTTGACCAGCGAGAAGGCCACCGCCCCGTCGAGCGCGGCGTGGTTGTCGGCGCGGATGAAGCGCACCGATTTCATCTCGCCGTCGATCTCGCGTTCGATACGGCCCGCCGTTCGGAACTGGCCGCCTTCCTTGAAGGGCGCCGCGATGATGCGATAGCCCTTGTAGTCTTCGCTCTCGGCATCGGTTGCCGCCATCGGATCGGTTGCGGCATTGTCTCCACCGCCGAAGAGCTGTTTCAGAAAGCCTGCCATGGCAGTTACCTCGTGAATTCGACAGCGAACATCCTACCAATGGCCGTCGCGCTGCACCAACGCCCGCGCATGTCCACCTGCCCGCGCAATGCGCCGAGCCCGAGTCCAGACGATACCAGGCTACCAGCCCAGCAACCTGCCCCAGAAACCGGGTTTGAGATCCTCGCGACACGCCGCGTATTGCTCGGCATAGCGCTGGGACTGGATCTGAACCCCTCTGGCGACCTTGTCGAGCCAGGGTTTGCCGTGATGGCTCCCTCCGGCATAACCCGCCACGCCTTCGTGATAGTTGATGTACAGCGAATACCCGTCATGCCGGGGGATGCCGTTGCGACGCGCGGCCTCGCCCGTGTACCAGAAGATGAAATCCAGCGCATCGGCGAACTTGCGCCGATCCCGCCAGGGCTCGTTTCGCGCCCTCACATACGCCGCCCAGGTGCTGTTGACCGCCTGGGCATAGCCAAAGGCGGAACTCGGCCGACGCCACGGGATGAATCCCAGCAGCTTCCTCCGCGGTGGGCGGGCACGCGAACGGAAGGCCGACTCCTGCTCCATGATGGCAAGCGGGATGTGCATCGGCGCTCCCCATTTCTTCTCCAGACGCACCGCCGCCTTGTGCCAGCCGCGCTTCTCCTTGAAGATCGAGCAGACATCGGTGGTATTGCGAGGCGGTGCGGTCGCACAGGCGCTGGTCAGCAGGGCGAGCAGCAGCAACGGCAACACCGCCGAGCGGGGTGGTCGGAATCCGACGGTTCTGATCATGCTCGAGAGCATACCAGGCACAGACCAAGGTCGCCATGGACGACGGCTTTCCATCGGGCGTGAAACTTGCGAGGCAGGGGCAACCTCACTACGAGCCCCGTCATGTTCCGTCCCACACACGCACTGTTGTCCTCGTTGCTGCTTCTCGGTTCCTGCACTCACCTGCCCGCATCGAGCGCTGCCGGAGCGACGACGACGGCAACAACCGCTACACGTGACACCACCGTGATCGAAGCCAGGGCCATGCCCAAGGCTGATGATGGCAGCACGATGGCAAACACCGAAGGTGCTTCGGCCCTGTCGAGCAGCAGCGAAGCCGGACATGTACTGGCTTCCACCGAACGGGCTTCGTCCGTCGACACTTCGGACATGGACGCCAGCGACAACGCACCGAAACCCGGCATTCTCGACGCGCTGCCAGCGCGCTTCGCAACCTTCGATTACGAAGGCCACCGTTGGTTCGGCGATGAATCGGGCGGTTTCACGCTCCGCTACGGCAACCGCAGAAAGCACCGCCTCGCCGAAGTCTACGTCTATCCCGTGGCCGAACAGAACGCGAAGCTCGATCATCAGTCACTCGTGCTCGGCTCGACGCGCGCAAGCATCGAAGCGATCAGCCAGGCGGCCGGCAGCGGCCATTATGCGAACTTCAACCTGGTCAATGCCGCCATGCGCAGCCACGGCGTTCGCACCGAAGCCCGTGTGCAGGCCACCTACCTGCAACAGAACCTCGCCACCTACACCCTCGTCTACCAGACCGAGCACGAGGGCACGCTCCTGAAGGTTCGCGTAACCATGCCCGACAACGACGCGAACCGCGACAACGACGAATGGGACGCGTTCGCAAGCTACATGTTCGATCGCATCATCGGCGAGCTTGACGCGGACGAAACCATCGTCAGCTGGCTCGACGAATAAGCGCCGGTTCTCGACGACGAACAAGCGCCGGTTCTCGATGAGGTTGCCGGCCCGGACGACGCTGCGTCATGACGACGTCGGCACGACTGCAACCGACGGTTTCCCGACGCAATCTGCCTTGCCGACTCGGGTAGTGACTGAGAGACATTTCACAGTCACGCCCGGCGGTGGTTCGGGAATCTGAACGGCTTCACGACTCGGACAAGTTGCAGGGCATGGAGGAGAATCCGGTAATTCCCTGAATTTCAACAAGTTGCCTTTCCCGGGCAACGGCGTCGTCATTTCGACGGTCATTTTGATTAACATATCTTGTTGTTTTATTTAGTTTTTTCGTAACTTCCCTGGCGGTTTGCATTGCCAGTGGCAGCTCAGTACAGTGCGCGACAACTTCCTGACGATGAGCAGGAAGAGGCATATCACCACGCCGACCCGGAATCGGCACTGACGCACTTGTTACGGAGAAAAACAACAATGACCCGTCGTCTCGCGCAGGCTTCCACCTTGTTCCTGTTCAGCTGTCTGGCATCACTTGCCAAGGCCGAAGATGGCCATCTGGTGTTTCACACCTATGCCCATCACTTCAAGAACGCCGATGAACGCAATGACTTCACGCCGGGTATCGGCTGGGAGTACTCGCCATCGAACCGCATCGGCTGGCACGTCGGCACGCTTTCGGACAGTTTCGGTTACCAGGCCTGGTATGTCGGACTGAACTACGCCACCCGCCCCTTCTTCTTCGGCCGCGTGCGACTGCTGCTCGGCGCCACTGCCCTGCACAAGCAATACAAGCTCAACGCCGAACCCGAAACGAAGTTCGTACCGCTGCCCGCGATCGAATTCAAGCTCGGCAACCGCTCCACGCTCAACGTCAGCGGCTCACCGGAAGTCGACTACGGCGAGTATGACAACAATGCCGTGATCTTCTTTCAGTACAAGCTCGGCATGCTGTAACCAGCAACAGCATTACGTTGTCCCATGGCTACCCCTTTCGGCTGGTTCTCGTGACCAGCCGTGTTTTTTTTCTGACCGACCTCATCGTGCGTTCAGATCCTTGCGATGCAGCAGGAAGACACCGCCACCTCCCGCCTCGAACGTCAGCCACTGGAAAGGCAGTTCCGGCATCGCCTGCTCGAGCGCCTCGGCACTGTTGCCGACTTCCACCACCAGCACACCATTGACCGTGAGGTGATTGGCCGCCTCCGCAAGAATCCGCCGGGTGATGTCGAGCCCATCGACCCCGGAGGCAAGCCCGAGCGTCGGCTCATGTCGAAACTCGGCGGGCATCGCCGCAAGATCCAGCGCATCCACGTACGGCGGGTTCGAGATGATGAGGTCGAACCGTCCCTGAATGGATGCGAAGAGATCGCTCTCGACAAGACTCACTCGATCGAGCATGCCGTGCAATGCGACGTTCTCGGCCGCGAGTTCGAGCGCATCGGGCGAAAGATCACTGCCGACCACCTCGGCATCCATCCGTTGATAGGCGCAGGCAATGGCGATGCAACCGCCACCGGTGCACAGGTCGAGAATCCTCAGGGGATCGCGATCGAGCACCCCGAAGAAGTCATTGACGATGAATTCCGCAAGCGGCGAGCGCGGCACCAGCGCACGTTCATCGCTCATGAAACGGTGCCCGGCGAACCAGGCGCTGCCGGTGAGGTAGGCGAGCGGCTTTCTCTCCCGGACGCGCTTCTCGAGGAGCCGATTGCAGCGCTCCGCCGCTTCGGGCGAGAGCCTGGCCCGGTAGTTCGGCTCGAGCACAGGCGAGAGTTCCGCCGCCACCAGCACCAGCCACGCGGCTTCGTCGATGGCGTTGTCGGTACCATGACCGTAGTAGAGATCACCCGTGCGCAAGGCTTTCGCCACGGTGCGGATCGCATCCTCGATGGTGGCATTCTCACGGACGACAGCATTCATGAACGCAGTATAATGGCGCCATGAAAGTCTCGCGCCTTCTTCCCATCATTGCCATCGCGGTTATCGGTCTTGCGTTCGGCGTCTTTACCGGCCTGCAGACCCGTCACAGCGGCTCGGGTTCTTCGAGCAAGGGCGCTCTGGAGCCGGCACTCGTCGAACTCCAGGACAAACTCGTGAACACACAGGTGTTCCCGGCGGATTTCAAGCGCATTCCGGCCTTCTCGCTCACCAGTGCCGATGGCGAGCCCATCGATGAATCGGTGCTTGCCGGTCAATGGAACGTGATGTTCTTCGGCTACACCCACTGCCCCGACGTCTGCCCGATCTCGCTGCACGTGATGAAGCTTGCCACCGCCGAACTCGAAGCGAATGGTGTGGTCGCACCTCAGGTCGTGTTCGTGACGGTGGATCCGAAGCGCGACACGGCAGAACGCATGAAGGAATATGTGGGCTACTTCAACGAGGACTTTCTCGGCATCACGGGCGACGAGGCCGCCATCCACGAACTCTCGCGCGAACTCGGCATCGTCTCCGCCGTCACCGCCAATGAAGACGACCCCGAAAACTACATCGTCGACCACACGGCCTCGATGCTGGTGGTCGATCCCGAAGGACGCATTCGCGGCAAGCTCAACTCGCCGCATGAAGTCGAGAACATCGTCAAGGACTACACTGCGCTTACTGGCGCGCTTGGCAGCTGAATCCGTGCTGCTGCCAATCATCCGCCTCGCACCGACAGGGTATTTTCTCCAATGAAATCAAACACCATCCAGCACGCCTTCGCTGCTTCCGCCATCATCCTTGCGATGTTGTTCGGCAGCCCGGCCCACGCCGAAGGGCCAAGCTTCGACAACATCCGCACCCCCGAGCCCCCCCCGGGTGCCAACGTGGCGGCCGCCTTCTTTGTCGTCAACAACACCAGCGACGAAGACCTCGTGCTCACGGCCGCCGAAAGCAGCGCCGCCGAGAACACCGAACTGCATCTCACGTCGGTTGTCGACGACGTTGCCAGGATGGAAGAGCAGGCCGAGATCGTCATTCCTGCTGGTGAATCGCTTGAATTCAAGCACGGCAGTTACCACGTCATGCTCATCGGCCTGATCGACTCGCTGACCGCAGGCGACGAATACTCGCTGACGCTCACGAGCAGCGCCGGCGACATCGAACTGACGGTGCCGGTGGTGAAGTCGATGGGCATGGGCAAGCCTGCCATGAACAAGGGTCACGACATGCAGGACAGTGACATGCAGGGCAACGGCGAGATGCCACCTGCCGAGCCCGACGACATGAAGATGCAGGACAGCAACTGACAGCCCGCCCAGTTGCTGCAGGACAACCTTGGCACGAGCATCGGCGACAGGCTCAAGACCCTGGCGCTGGTGCCGTTGCCGCATCACGCCATTTCCCGCCTCGTATTCTGGCTGACGCGCCGCCAGAGTCCGCTGGTCACACCGGCAATACGGCGGTTCGTGCGCGCTTTTCGCGTCGACATGAACGATGCGGCCGACCCCGAGGTTTCCGCTTACCCGAGCTTCAATGCCTTCTTCACCCGCAAGCTCAAGGCCGGTGCAAGACCCATTGCCGAAGGTGCCGACATCGTCGTGAGTGCGGCCGACGGCACCCTGTCCGCCGCAGGCCCGATCGACGCCGGCACGGTGGTGCAGGCCAAGGGTGTCACCTACTCGCTCGACGCTCTCCTCGCCGATGCTGCCGCCAGCACCTGCTACACCGGCGGCAGCTTCGCCACGGTTTACCTCTCTCCGCGTGACTACCACCGCCTGCACATGCCACTTGCGGGCACCTTGCTCTCGCAGACACACGTGCCTGGCAGGCTCTTCAGCGTGGCGCCGCACACCGTGCGCGCCCTGCCGAAGCTCTTCGCCCGGAACGAGCGCGTGGTGGCGGAATTCGCCACCGAACACGGTCGCATGGCGCTGGTGCTCGTCGGCGCGATCAACGTCGCCGCCATCGAGACCGTCTGGCACGGACTCGTGACACCGCCTGCCGGAAAGGTGGTCAGGCGGATCGACTACACGGGTGACGATGCCATCACCCTCGACAAGGGTGCCGAGATGGGACGCTTCAACATGGGATCGACGATCGTGATGGTGTTCGAAAAACCGCTTGCCTGGCGCGAGGGGCTTGCAACCGGCAGTGGCGTCAGAATGGGGGAAGCGCTGGCGTCACCGGTTCCGGCATCCTGTCCTCGGACCTGATCGGATTTCCCGGTTTCGACTGAATGTCTCAGACCCGGTCAAACTGCAGGATCTGTTCATCAGGAACGGTATCGAGCAGCTTGTCACTTCGATCCTTCAGAAAACGCAAGGCATCTTCCGCATCCTCCTCGAACCAGCGCCTTGCTGACCCGAGACGGAAGGAATACCCCCAGGCATCCATGTCCCGGAACATGGCTTCACGCCCGTAGCCCGGTACCCGATCGGCCATGAGAATCTAGTGTCTTCATGCCTGGGTCAGCTGTCCGTCCGCCAGTGCCGCGTCGACGGGTGGGGCGCACTCGTCCGCGAAACTCACGACTTCGGCAAGCGTCTCGGTGCCGAGCAGCGCCATGAGCAAGCGCTCGATCCCGAGGGCCACCCCTGCACAATCGGGAAGACCGGCGTCCAGCGCTGCAAGAAAACGCTCGTCGAGTGGGTTCACGGGCATGCCTGTCTCTTCACGCCGTGCCTGATCCGCCTCGAAGCGCCGGCGTTGTTCGACGGCGTCCGTCAGTTCGTGAAAGCCGTTGGCGAGTTCGATGGCCCCGTAATACAATTCGAAGCGTTCGGCGCAGGGAAGCCCCTTCGCACTGATGCCGAGGCGGGCGAGTGCGGCTTGCGATGCAGGATACTCCGTCAGAAAGGTGAAACGGTCGGTAGCGAAGCCCGGCAACACGAAGGTATCGACAAGAAGATCGAGCGCGGCATCCCGTTCGTGCTCCGTGAACGGCGGGCAATGCCGATCATGCCGGTGAAAGACCGCCACGATGTCGGCCACCGACAGCGCATCGGGGGCATCACCGCAAAGTGAAGTCACGGCATCCTGATAGCTGACGGTATCGACGCCCAGCCACTGGCGATCGAAACGCTGCCAGACGAGTTCGAGCAGCGCTGCCATGTCGCGCATGAGATCATGATGGTCGAAGCCGACGCGATACCATTCGAGCAGCGTGAATTCAGGGTTGTGATGGCGCCCGAGTTCATCGCCGCGAAATACCGGGGCAAACTGGTAGATGTCGCGGCCGTGAGCGGCAAGGAGCCGCTTCATCGGAAACTCGGGCGAAGTCTGCAACCAGGCCGCCCGTCCGCCCGGGCCCTGTTGAACCTCGAAGGAAGCAAGCGCGGTATCCGATACCGCCGCACCCGAAAGTACGGGCGTCGCCACCTCCAGAATATCTTCAGCGGCCATCCGGTCGCGGATGGTCGCGCGAAGCCGTGCAGCGGCTTCGAGCGCGCCGAACGAGGCAGTCGGCTGCCAGCCTGCCGCACGGTGCAAGGCTTCAGTCCTTGACGCGCGACACGTACTCACCGCTACGCGTGTCGATACGAATCTTCTCGCCCTCCTCGACGAACAGCGGCACCTTCACCACCGCGCCCGATTCGACCGTTGCGGGTTTGGTGCCACCTGTTGCGGTATCGCCGCGGATGCCGGGGTCGGTTTCGGTGATGACCATCTCGACGAAATTCGGCGGCGTGACTGCCAGCGGCACGCCATTGAAGAGTGTGAGTTCGCAGATGGCTTCATCCTGCAACCAGAGATGCGCATCACCGACCGCATTCTTGTCGGCCGCAAGCTGTTCGAAGGTGTTCTGGTCCATGAAGTGCCAGTACTCGCCATCGGTGTAGAGGTACTGCATGGTGGTATCCATGACGTCGGCCGCCTCGACCGTCTCACCGGACTTGAAGGTTCGCTCGACGGTGCGACCGGTCTTGAGGTTCTTCACGCGCGTGCGCGTGAAGGCCTGCCCCTTGCCGGGCTTCACGAACTCGTTGCTGACGATGGTATGCGGATCACCATCGAGCATGATCTTGAGGCCGCCCTTGAATTCGTTGGTACCGTAACTCGCCATGGTGGGAACTCTGTTTCGTCTGAATGCTGCAAAGGCATCATTCTAGCCGACTCGGCCGCAAGCGCTGGTGCCGGCCAGTGCCGAATCCTCCGGCCGCCGCCCGCATCACCTGTCGGGCTTGCCAGCGCGCGGCAGCCGTCTACACTATCTTTGCGGTACCTTCAATATGGTCAGAATACAGCCTCGAGCCCTTCACGGTGTCCAGTCAGCGCCTCCAGATCAATGGTCTCGTGTACGCCAGCGACGCACATCGCGTCATCGGCGTCGAGCGCGTGCTCGAGCGCAGCCGGCGCATCGGCGAACTCGAGGTAGTGCACGATCGCCACGCGTTGCAGCATCAGCTCGAGATGCTCGACTATGCCTTCGTGGTGCTGGTGCTCGATGAGGCCGGCGAGCGGCTACCCAGCATCTTTCGCCGCTTCAGCGACCTGCCACTGCTCGTGTTAACGGCCCAGGGCGACACCACACCTCTGCCGAACTGGCTCCAGCAAGGGGCCTGGCAGGCGGTAGCGGCCGACGACTGGGACGCGATCGAGCATGCCACCGTGATGCTCATCGATCGCTGCCTGTCGGGGAAGCGCCTTGTCGAGGCCGAGCGCCAGATCCGCATGAGCGCCGAACTCCGCGCACGGCTTTTCGACGCCAGCCCGCATCCCCTGATGCTGTTTTCCTCGGGCGGCGAGAACCTGCTGAACGCCCGTGCACTGGCTCTCCTGCAGGAATCGCTCAGTGAAGGCAAGGCACACGACACCCCCTTTCTGCGCTGGTCCGGCGTCGATACCGACGAGGACATCGATCTGCCGACACTCATACCGCTGGTGGAATACGGACCGGAATTACCCGAACGCAGACAATCGACTCCGGCATTGCCGGCAACGACACCCGATGGCGCACTCGATGGGCGCACGCTCGCCAGTTGGATCACGCGCTGGCTGGCACCGAAGTACGGCAGCCTGCTGCGCGATCTGGAGCGCGGCGAAACGCCGCCAACCGAGGTCGTCTGCCGCCACGGAAAACGCTACCGGCTCAGGACCGAACGTATCGGCGAGGTGCCCGAACATGCCTGGCTCATGACCTTTGCCCTGGCCGAATCGGGCAGCAGCCTGCCTGCACTCGAAACCGATGCCACCACAGGGCTTCCGGTTCGCGCATCCACGGCGGCACTGGCGCAGGAGTTTCTCGATGCGACTTCGCCCTACGAGCGGCACACCGCCTTCCTGATCAGTCTGCCGAGCATCCGCGTCGACGAAGGCGGCAGTGGCATCGATCGCACCATCGAAGACCTCATGGCCTTTCGCGCGGCCTCACGTCTCGGGCTGCTCTACGACGAGAGCACGGTGGTCGGTCGCACTTCGCTCCGGCAGATACTGGTGCTGACGCGCGACGCCAGGGCCACCTCTCGCCGTCACGCGCGACGCATTCATCGCGCCCTCGGCACACTCGGCGGGCTCATCGAAAGAAGCACCGAGATTCGCGTCGATACCTTGACGCTGATCGGACAATCCTGGACCGCGGCACAACTCATGGAACGGCTCGAGTCGATTGCAGCCGTGGCCGAAAGCGTCGAGCAGCAGAGCCTTCGTGACGACGACGACAGCGACGACACCGCCACGTTGGGACTCGGCACACTGCGCTGACAGCTCATCAGGCAAGCCACCGCCCCCGAACAGACGGGATCACCTGCTAAAGTTCGATGCCAGACGATCGCACCAGGATCAATCAGCGACGCGGACATACGAACCTGCCAACAATCATGACATCTGACCTGACACCCGGCCCGAAGTCTGCCGCAGTCGCGCCCGGCACCGACACCCTGAACCATTACCCGGTGACGTTCACGGGCACAGGTTCCGAGTATTTCAAGATCTGGATCGTCAATATCTTCCTGACGGTGCTCACGCTCGGCATCTATTCGGCGTGGGCGAAAGTACGCAACAAGCGCTATTTCTACGGCAATTCGATACTCGACGGTTCGAGTTTCGAATACCACGCACGGCCACTGCAGATTCTTGTCGGCCGCATCGTCGCCATCGTGCTGCTTGCTCTCGTGACTTTCGGTTCGATGATCCACCCCGTCGTGTTCATCGTGACGACGGTATTCGTGGTGCTCATTGCCCCCTGGGCGCTATGGCGCTCGACCATCTTCAACGCCAGGATGTCCAGCTACCGCAACGTACGTTTCGGTTTCGAGGGAACCTGCTGGAAACACTATCTGTATCTCTTCGTGCTGCCACTGGCACCGTTCTCATTGATCGCAGCTGTGCTGCTGGTCACCGGCTCACTCATGAGTGGCTTCGATCTCGAAGCCCTGTTCGCCAGCATCGCGAGCGGATCGACAGCAGTCGCTCTCGGTCTGATCGGGAGCTTGCTGCCAGCCGTCCTTGTCATCGCGTACGTGATCTACTACGTCTGGCTCACGCAGAGCTTTCACAGCCACTACATCGACAGACATCGCTATGGCGAGACACATTTCGTCAGCAAGCTCTCGACGGGCAACTATTTCGCGATCTATCTCCAGGCCTACATCGCCGCCATCATCGCCTCGATCATGGTCTGTGCGATTCTCGGCGTGATCGGTGGCGGCATCTATCTGATGCTGGGCGATGCACTGACGATCCTGCCCGATGACATCGACGCTCTGGTCGAAAACGAAGCACTGTTTTCACTACTGACCGTGGGCATGACCTTCGTCTTCTATTTCATGTTCGCCCTTTTCGGCGTCGTGTTCGCCGCCTTCCACCACGCGCTCATGCGAAACTATCAGTTCGGGAACACGACGCTCGACAGGCTTTCACTGACATCGGAACTCAATCCGGTGAAGCTGACCTGGATCAACGTCTCGAATCTTCTCGCGACCATCTTCACTCTCGGGCTGTTCATCCCCTGGGCCAAAGTGCGCGTGGCGCGTTACCTCGCTGCATGCACCACCATCAGTTCCCCGGACACGCTCGACGGCTTTGTCGGCGACAGCCGCGATAGCAGCACCGCGTTCGGCGAAGAAGTGGGCGAAGCCTTCGATTTCGACATGGGTATCGGCATCTGAACCCGATTCGGAGTTGCCCGTGCACATCCTCGAGCAGGAGATCGCGCGTATGCGCAGTGATCGTGACGACATCAGCACGATTCACGTGAACCGTCAAAGGCCGGTTTCCGTGATGTCAGTCACGCTTCAGCGCCGAAAAACGGTTCACGTGAACCGGAAAATGCCTGTTCCTGCGAACACGATCACACTGCCGAAGCCTGTCACGAAGCCCACCACATCGTTCCCCGGGCTGATGATCGTCCGGCGAGTGCTGTGCGCGGCCAATGCGGATGACGAGCGTCGACGGTTCAGGGTGACGGGGCCGGATGGGTGGCCGCTGCCGGTGTGAAGCAGGGCTTCCTGCCGAGAATCTTCGGCACCAAGTGCGGTCTACCCATAGAATACATGGACACACCCCAGACGGAGGCGCCTGATGGCTACCGCCTCACTGCGAGCCAGACCCATCCGCATCAATGGTGTCTGGTTCGACGGTCAAAGCTCGTCACGGCAGGTTGCCGTGCTCGACATCAACGGCGACAACTACGAACTCGGCACCGATTTCGGCGTGCAACTCGCCGGGAAGTTCTCGTCGCTCGAGGTATCGTCGCGCGTCGGCGATATCCGCCGCCAGATTCGCTGGCCAACGGGCGAGATGTTCGAAACCGAGAACAACGATGCCGTCGACGAGGCTCTCGTCGGCGCTAAGCATGACGCACGGCACGGTCTCTGGTCACATCGGTTCGAGAAGAGCATGCGCATCGCACTGCTCGCCATCCTCGTTACCGTCGGAGGCGTTTTCGCCTTCTTTCGCTGGGGCCTGCCGATGGGCGCCCGGCACATCGCCTACGCGCTGCCGGTGTCGGCGCACGAAACGGTTTCGCGCGGCACGCTGGAAACACTCGACGACTGGCTGCTCGAACCAAGCCATCTGCCCGAAGAACGGCAACAGGAGATGAAGAAGCGTTTCGCGGCGCTCACCGCTGACATCCCGTCCGACGGTTTCACGTTCAGGCTGCATCTACGCAGCATGGACGGTGTTCCCAACGCCTTCGCCCTCCCCGGTGGTGACATCGTGGTGACCGACGCACTGCTGGAACTGGCCGACGATCCACGCGAAGTGGATGCCGTCATGCTCCACGAGATCGGTCACGTGCTCGAACGGCACGGCATGCAGCATGCGATTCGCGCCACCTCCACCTCGGTATTCATCGCCATGGCACTGGGCGACGTGAGCGGCATCGGCGACCTTGCCACGGGTATCCCGACACTGCTTCTGCAGAACGGTTATTCACGCCAGAACGAAACCGATGCCGACAGATTCGCCTTCGATCACATGGAAGAGATCGACATGGATCCGATCCATTTCGCCAACATCATCCGCAAGCTCGGTGCGCCGGATGAGTCTTCGGCATCTCTCTCGGATATGCTGCAGCACGAGGAGGAAGGGGAAGAAGGCAATAAGGTCGAGACGGACAAACCGAAAACCGAAGACAACACGACAGCAAGCGACGGCGCAGCGAACGTTGCGACGACCGAAGCGGAAGCCGAGAGGGCCGCGCACCTGGCGACGTTACGCAAGCGTCTCGAGAAGCTCGGCGAGGCGACCGGCGAGTACCTCTCGACCCACCCCGGCATCGAGAGCCGCGCGCTCGCCGCCGAAGCGCGTTCGGCGGAATTTCGTCAACGGAAGAAAGCCGAGAAGCTGGAAGAAAAGAGGGAGGCCGCCGAGGCCGTCGAGGAATTGCAGCAAGCGGTCGATGCACTCGAGACGGAAGGCGCCGGCGCGACCACCGGGAACTGAAGCGCGAGTGCCTGACGACCTTTCAGGCCTGACACCCCGGCTTCGAGCGCCTCAATCGATACGCAGTTCGACCGGCGGCCTCCACGCTATTCCAGAGACACGCCCGCGACATTCTGGAAGCCACGCGGCAGCTTCCTGCCGCGCTGGCCGCGGCTGCCGAAGTAGTGCTCTTCGAGTTCGCGAAACTTCACCACGGTGTGGCGCTTGCCGCTCTTCACCCGGAGCTTGCCCTTCGGCGGCACCACGGCCACCGCCACCATCGATTCGTCACCCGCCTTGAAGGCCTTTGGGGGGACGTTGAAGATCTTGTTGCCCTTGCCGCGCGCCATCTCGGGTAGTTCGCCAACCGGAAAACTCAGGAGGCTGCCACTGCTGCTGATCGCTGCCACCAGGTCGTCGACGAGGGAACCGACCGGAACAGCCGGCAGTACCGTTGCCCCCGCGGGCACGCTGATGACGGCCTTGCCGCTCTTGTTGCGGCTGACCAGATCGCCGAGGCGCGCCACGAAGCCGTAGCCTGCCGTGGTCGAAAAGAGATAACGGTCGTCGTCGGCACCCATCATGACGCTGACGAAGGTGGCCCCATCGGGCGCCTTCAAACGCGCACTGATCGGCTCACCGAGCCCGCGCGCCGACGGAAAACCGTGCGCGGGCACACAGTACACGCGCCCCGTGGAATCGAGAAACATTGCCGTGCCGTTCGAACGCCCTCGGGCGGCACTCTGAAAGGCGTCACCCGCCTTGTAGTTGAGATGCGTCGGATCCAGCTCGTGGCCCTTGCCCGCGCGCACCCAACCACGCTCGGAGAGCACCACGGTGATCGGTTCGCTCGGAATGAGCTCGGCTTCCGAAATCGCCTGCGCCGCCTCCCGCGCGACGATCGGCGAGCGGCGCTCGTCACCATAGGACTCGATGTCTTCCTTGAGTTCCTTCTTCACGAGCGTCTTCATGCGGCGCTCGGAACCGAGTGTGGTCTGGAGCTTGTCGCGCTCCTTCTCGAGTTCGTCCTGCTCGCCGCGAATCTTCATCTCCTCGAGTTGTGCGAGGTGACGTAGCTTCAGTTCGAGAATCGCTTCGGCCTGAATGTCGGAAATGCCGAAGCGCTCCATGAGTACGGGCTTCGGCTCGTCGTTGTTGCGGATGATCGCAATGACCTCGTCGATGTTGAGGTAGGCGATCATGAGGCCGGCGAGCACGTGCAGCCGCTTCTCGACCTTGTCGAGGCGCCACTCGAGGCGGCGGCGCACCGTGGTCATGCGAAACTCCAGCCACTCCTTGAGCATCTGCACGAGCGACTTGACCTGCGGCCGCCCATTGAGACCGATCACGTTCATGTTGACGCGATAGGTGCGCTCGAGATCGGTGGTGGCGAAGAGGTGCTGCATGAGCGCTTCGGTGTCGACACGATTGCTTCTCGGCACGATGACGAAGCGCGTCGGGTTCTCGTGGTCGGACTCGTCCCGCACGAACTCGACCATGGGAAGCTTCTTCGCCTCCATCTGCGCGGCAATCTGCTCGACCACGCGCGACCCCGATACCTGGAAGGGCAAGGCAGTAATCACGATGTCGCCCTCTTCCTTCGTGTACACGGCGCGGCAACGAAGGCTGCCGTTGCCCGTTTCGTAGATGCGGCGGATGTCTTCGGGGGAAGAGATGATCTCGGCCGCTGTCGGGTAGTCGGGCCCCGCGATGTAGCCCATGAGGTCATCGAGGCTCGCCTTCGGCTTGTCGAGAAGGTGAATGCAGGCACGCGCCACTTCGCCGAGGTTGTGCGGCGGGATATCCGTTGCCATGCCGACGGCAATGCCCGTGGTGCTGTTCAGAAGCACGTGCGGCAGGCGCGAGGGCAGCAGTGCCGGCTCGGTGAGCGTGCCGTCGAAGTTCGGCACGAAATCCACCGTACCCTGGCCGAGCTCCTGGAGCAGCGTCTTCGAGAACTTCGCGAGGCGCGACTCGGTGTAGCGCATCGCGGCAAAGGATTTCGGGTCGTCCTGCGAGCCCCAGTTGCCCTGCCCGTCGATGAGCGGGTAGCGGTAGGTGAAGGGCTGTGCCATGAGCACCATCGCCTCGTAACAGGCGCTGTCACCATGCGGGTGGAACTTGCCGAGCACGTCGCCGACGGTGCGCGCCGACTTCTTGTGTTTCGACACGGCCGAGAGGCCCAGCTCCGACATCGCGTAGACGATGCGGCGCTGAACGGGCTTGAGGCCGTCGCCGATGTGCGGCAGGGCCCGGTCGAGAATGACGTACATCGAGTAGTCGAGGTAGGCCTTCTCGGTATAGTCGACGAGCGACAACTCCTCGACGAAAGTATCTTCTGTGCTTGGCATCTTCAGGTCTGGTGAATCGTGAGCCGGCCTGAATCGACAGGGTCAGGCCGGCAGAATTGTCGACGGGTCTGAACGAACAGGATCAGGTTGGCAACGAACGCTTTCCGAGATATCGGGCGGATCAGGCCAGCAGGTTGTCCTGCCGGATGAAACGGTTGATCAGGCCATTGGTGGAGCTGTCGTGTGAAGTCACCGTGGCCTGCCCTTCGAGTTCATCGGCAATCGTGCCTGCGAGCTGCTTGCCGAGTTCCACTCCCCACTGATCGAAGGGGTTGATGTCCCAGATGGCCGCTTCGACGAACACCTTGTGCTCGTAAAGGGCAATCAGGGCACCGAGGGCGAAGGGTGTGAGCCGATGCGTGAGAAGCGTGTTGCTCGGTCGATTGCCACCGAAGGTACGGTGACCTTCGAGACGCCGGATCTCGTCTTCCGAAGCACCTGCTGCCTGCATTTCGCTGGCGAGTTCCGCGGTGCTCTTGCCCATCATCAGCGCTTCGGACTGCGCCAGACAATTGGCCGCGAGCAGCCGGTGATGATCGGGCAGTGTATGGAAGCTTTCGAGCGGCAGGATGAAATCGGTGGGTATGAGGTGCGTGCCCTGGTGAAGGAGCTGGAAGAAGGCATGCTGGCCGTTGGTGCCGGGCTCGCCCCAGACCACCGGGCTGGTATCGATCTCGACCGGCGTGCCGTCGGTGTGAACCGACTTGCCGTTGCTCTCCATCGTGAGCTGCTGGAGGTAGGCCGGGAAGCGATGCAGGGACTGATCGTAGGGTGCGACGAGATGGCTTCCGGCCTGCCAGAAATTCACGTACCAGAGCGTCAGGAGCGCGACGATCACCGGCATGTTCCTCTCCAGCGGCGCTTCCCGGAAATGCTCGTCCATGGCATGCGCGCCATCGAGAAACTCACCGAAGCGTTCGGCACCCACGGCAAGCATGATCGGCAGACCGATCGCCGACCAGAGCGAATAACGCCCACCGACCCAGTCCCAGAAGCCGAACATGTTGTCGGTATCGATGCCGAAGGCAGCCACTGCGTCGGCATTGGTGGACACGGCCACGAAGTGCCTGGCGATGGCTGCTTCGTCGGCACCGGATTCGAGAAACCAGCGTCTTGCCGAATGCGCGTTGGTCAGGGTTTCGAGCGTGGTGAAGGTTTTCGAGGCGATGATGAACAGCGTGGTTTCGGGATCGACCTTGTCGAGCACGCGTGCGAGATGCGCACCGTCGACGTTGGAAACGAAATGGAAGCCGAGACGCTCATGCCCGAAGGGCGCCAGCGCTTCGACGGCCATGAGCGGACCGAGATCGGAACCACCGATACCGATGTTCACGACATCGGTGATGGCCTTGCCGCTGTGGCCTGGCCAGTTGCCCGCGCGCACCGACTCGGCGAAATCGCCGGCGCGCCGGAGCACCTCGCGTACCGCCGGCATGACGTCTTCGCCATCCACCATGACGGGCCTGTCGCTGCGGTTGCGCAGCGCCGTGTGCAGGGCTGCTCGGCTCTCGGTGGGGTTGACGACCTCGCCCGAGAACATCGCCTGCCGCCGTGCCTCGAGCGGGCTCTGGCGTGCGAGTGCGAAGAGTTTCTCGAGCGTTTCCACCCGATGATGTGACTTCGAATAGTCGAGAAACCACCCCGCGGCCTGAACCTGGCAGCGCTCGAAGCGCCCCGGTTCGTCGGCAAAGAGTTCGCGCAGACTGACGAACTGCATGTCGTGCTGGTGTGCTTCCAGCGCCTGCCATTCAGGCCATTGTTGTGGTTGCATCGCGGGATGGGAGCAGAGATGTCAGGTGAGTTGGTCGAGCGTACCCGTTTCTTCGGCAAGGAGGTAGTGCAAGTTACTTGACGATCCCTGCCGGACTCCAGTGTAGTTCATCGTGGCGAGAGCTCCTGCGCCACGAGCAAGGCAGGCGCATCCTTCGCTGCCGTTTCGAAAAGGCGATTTTCCGGCACGAAACGGTTACGATGACAGCAGCTTCGCACGACCACCACCACACCCAACGACCAGCACGTTCAGGGAGATCCTCATGGCCACACTGGTAGCAACGATCGTCGGCGACAACGAGCCCGGCATCATTCACGCGATTGCCGAATGCGCCTCCAATGCCAACGCCAACTGGCTCGAAAGCCATCTGGCCAATCTTGCCGGCAAGTTCGCCGGGGTGGTGGAATTCGAACTCGCGGCCGACAGAGTCGACTCGCTGAAAGCCGCGCTCGAGGCATTGAGCAGTGGAGGCCTCCAGGTGGTGGTGCTCGAAGGCAGTTCGGCGAGCACCCGCAGTGAAGGTCAGCGCAAGGTCAGCCTCGAGCTGACCGGTCAGGATCACCCCGGCATCGTCAGGGATATCTCGGCAGCACTCCATGAAGTGGGCATCAGCATCGAGAAGTTCGACACCGTGCGCGAAGATGCCTCGATGGCGGGCGGCCAGCTCTTCACGGCGAAAGCGCGGCTGCTGGTGCCGAACGATGTCAGCACCGACACCATGAACAGGACACTCGAAGACCTCTCGCACGAGATGACGGTGGATATCACTCTGTCAAGGCAGTTCTGATGCGGCGGCCGGCATGCGGGGCAACTCGGCAAACAATGCCTGACCAGCCCATGCATTGTTTTCGCTGCAACGAACTTTCCAAATTGCAAAACTCCACAACCATATTGGTTCAGATACTGTATTGACCGTTGTCGGCCGTTTCGCTGCAACGATCGTGAAACTGTGGTCAATAACCTGTTGAGTCGTCTTCGGGGTGACTCTATTCGGTAATAATACCATTCTCTCACAAGGTCTTTGTGCAACTATTCAGGGGCCATGGCCAATAACAGGAACGGTGCAGACTTGCAGCTGCGCTGCTCGTTTGTTACGGTAATTCTTTATTTAAAATGGAGAAGCAGCATGGATGTAGATGCTGCAGCTGATCGCGTCAGGAACAACCCCATGGTGATCCTTGCCGACTGAAATGTCACCAGGCGGGAACTCACCGGTTGCTTCTGAAAGTGAACAAACCGATGATAGTGGATCGGAACAATCTTTCAACGCTTCTTTTCGACAGTACATTCAATCGCTTGACATTACCCGAGTGCCATCGGCCCCGAACGAAAGAATTCCCTGTTCAATCTGACCAAAACGCAATCCACTATACATTCTGGCAAACACGGAGATATATCAATCATGAAACGCAGACCCACAAACCCTGAAACATCAAGCCCAGTCACCTCGGGCTCCCTGCTGATGAAAACGAGCGTGCTGGCCGTGGCGCTGACGCTGGCGCTGTCGGCGTGCAACAGCAATGACGATGATGACGATCCTCCCACGGATGGAAACACCACCGGTGAAACCACCACGGGCGGTGGCACCACGGGTGGAGGCACCACGGGTGGAGATACCTCGGGCGGAGGCACCACGGGCGGAGGCACTACGGGTGGAGATACCTCGGGTGGGGACACCGCAGGTGGAAATGCGGGCGGCACTCTTACCGAGGACAACCTCGTGCGCATGCTTACCGCTGCCTTCAGCGTGCTGGATGCCGATTTCATGGGGACGTCTGATACTGATTTCCCTGCCTGGTCTGAAGTCGCCTATCAAGTGCCTTCCGAGATCAGTTTCAATTGCGACACACCAGTCACCGATCAGCCGCATGAGAGTGAATCCGCCGTGCAGGAATTGCAGTGTGACAACGGCGGCACGGCGTCATTGCAGATGTATGCCTACCCGGAAGGCGGCAGCACGGGAAGCTGTTCGTACCTTCAGGCCAGCTTCGTTTCGTGCGAGCAGAATGGCCGAACTTATGAAGGGAGCTATTCCAACAGACAGAATCCCACCGGTGTCTATCAGGATGTGTTCGAGAATCTGACGATCGAGGAAGCGACGCGCAAGCTCTCGTACGGTGGCGTCTTCTCGGATGGCAACAACGCCAACGGCACCTATCTGTCGCTCGACAACTTCAGTCTGTCGGTGACAACCGAAGGTACCGAAACCGCGAACGTCGGCAGTGCGACCACAAATACCAGCTACGCCTATCAGGGCATGGTGGAGTCGAGCGGCAGCTTCACCCTGCAGGGCCAGATGACGGATGGAACAAAGCTCACCGTGGAAACACTGCAACCCTTTACATCGTCAACCAACATCGAGATAGCGGGCTATTCCGCCGAAGATATCAGCAATGCCGCAGAGGAAGGCGCGTACTTCACGGGCGAGCTCCGCATCACGGCGGAGGATGGCAGTACTGTCCTTCTCCAGGCAGACAACGGTATTCCGTCCACGGCCTCGGCCACACTGCAGAACGATGCGGGCGAGAGCGTCGTGGAAGTTGACTGGACGGCCCTTCACGATCATCCCGACCTGCCGCCCCATGGCGCCGCTCGCGGCAGCCAGTAGGCATTGAGCACGAGCTCTGATGGGTGTGCACGGATGTCACCCATCATGCTGTTCTGGGCCGATCAGACCCGACGCGACAGCACTGTTCGCGCCGTGACACGAAAACACCATGCCGCCTGATGGATGGTTTCACCCTTCAACCGGCACGGCTCCGAAAGTAAGGTCGATTCCGCTGCGCTCGCAGCCTGGCACAGCGGATTCGGCCTGTGCCCCCGGGATCATGTGCAGCGCCCTTGCCCTTTCCTTTACAGCCTTTCAGCCCTTTTTCTGCTTCATTTTCCTGACTCGCTCGAATTCCTCATCGCTCATCCCTTCGAGAAGCGCCACATTCCGCACCGGAATCGCCGCAGGATCACCGTCGAAATGCGCAAGCGCCCGACTCACCGAGGCTTCCTGCAGAAGATGCAGGATCGGCACCGGCGAGCGGTTGGTGAAATTGCCACGTGCCTGGGGCAAGGCACCGCTGAAGCAATACTCCGGATGGAAGCTCGCGACCTGAATCTCGCCGGCGAGACCGAGATCCGTGAGCAGAGCATTGACCAGCGCGAGAAGATCGAGAAAGTCCTCGAAATCCGCGGCCACTCGAGTGAGTGCGAGGAGCACCGTGGCATCGGCATCTTCATTGCCGGTGAGTTCGATCATTTCGCGGGCAATCTCGGCCAGCGCCGTCTCGACGGTGTCGGACTTGATGAACGTGATACGAATGTGTCCATGACGCCGCGCATGACCGGCAAAAGGGCAGAGATCAAGACCGATCACACTGCCGTCGAGCCAGCACCAGATGGCCTCGCGAACCTCGCCGTCATCGTTGCTCTCGGGAATCGGTAAACTGGCGCCGGTTGAATCGTCTGTCACCTGTGGTTTTCCCTCTGCTCCCATGCGCTGCCACCCTGTTTCATCGAGCTGTTTCCCGTCTGCGCGGCAACGCTGCCGCGATGTACTCATCCAGCGGACAACCCGGAAAGGCCCCCGCGGTGCACTCATCCTGCGGGCAACCCGGACCGCGTGCAACGATTGCATCGCGTCCTTCAAGATATCAGACCCCCGAACATGAATCGCGACCTGGACCGGCTGCAACCCTATCCCTTCGAGCGTCTCGCGACACTGCTGGACGCCGTGGAACCCGCGTCACTGTCGCCGATCGCACTGTCGATCGGAGAGCCACGTCATCCGCCTCCCACCCTGGTACTCGACGCACTGACCGACGCGCTCGGGGGTGTTGCCCGCTATCCGGCGACGAAGGGTGACGATGCGCTCCGTGAGGCGATGGCAGACTGGCTCGGACGCCGCTTCGGCCTGCCCGTGACCGATGCACTGGCAAGAAACCGGATTCTGCCCCTGAACGGTACGCGCGAGGGGCTTTTCGCCATTGCCCAGTGCCTGTTGGATCGCACCGCAAAGCGCCGTCAGGTGCTGATGCCGAACCCCTTCTACCAGATCTACGAAGGAGCCGCGCTGCTTGCCGGCTGCGAGCCCGCCTACTACACCATCAGCGCCAATGCCGACGCCGATATCGATGCCATCCGCGACGACACACTCGCTGCCGCACAATTGATCTTCATCTGCACGCCCGGCAATCCGACCGGTGCGGTGCTGTCGAGCGCCGCGATGCAGCGGCTCATCGCGCGGGCAATCGAACACGAGGTGGTGGTGGTCAGCGACGAATGCTACGCCGAGATCTACCGCGAGACAGCGACACCACCCCCGAGCCTCCTGCAGTCGGCGCTCGAGATGGGCAACACCGAGTACCGCAATTGCCTCGTCTTCCACAGCCTCTCGAAACGCTCGAACCTGCCGGGCATGCGTTCGGGTTTCGTTGCCGGGGATGCACGATTCATCGCGGCGTTTCTGCGCTACCGCACCTATCACGGCTGCGCGATGCCACCACCGGTACAGGCCGCCAGCATCGCCGCCTGGTGCGATGACGCCCACGTGGCAGCCAATCGCCTGGCCTACGACCGGAAATTCACCGAGGCCGTGCCGCTGTTGTCGGAGGTCATGGAAGTGGCCGAACCGGACGCGGGCTTCTATCTCTGGCCGACGCTCGACGACGATATTGAGTCGTTCACTCGCGAGCTTCTGGCGCGTGCCAATGTGCGCGTACTGCCCGGACACTTCCTTGCGCGCGACACGGGGGCTGCGGCTGCCAACCCAGGCCTCGGACATCTGAGGCTCGCCCTCGTCGCGACTCCCGAAGACTGCCTCGAAGGTGTGACGCGAATCCGCGACCTTGCGCTGGAACGAAAGCTCTCCCGGGCTCGCGCGCCACACTGATCGGGCCGGGGTTTTACCTGGCGGTGGCGGTGCACCCTACCGGAGCAGATGCACCGAACGCGTCGCGCTAGTGCTCGACCACGTGGCGGAGTGCCGCGCTGAAACGCCGCCCGGTCTCCCGGTACGCTGCCGCACCGAAATGCACGCAGGAACTGGAGCCGCAGGGGTAGGACGGCGGCACGAGATCATCGTTGTCGACGTAGTCGCTGTGGGGGATGTAGGTCGACACTTCGCGGTGCGCCCTGTCGACGATACGCTTGGTCGAACTGAACACGCTGTAGTCACCGCGCTCGTCCTTGCCGCGCGATTGCGTGGCGACGATGAAGGGCACATCGGAATCTTCACCTCTCGCTGACTTGCCACGACGATCTTCACGCGCTTCGCTGCGCAGACGTCTGGCAAGTGCCTTGAGGTTGTCGCGATAGGCATTGGCGCAGTTGGCGTCGTTGGAGTCGGCACCGCCCTGATGCCAGAGGATGCCGCGGAATATCCCGCCCGTGTCGCGCAGCGTCATGTTGAGGCGCGTCAACGCACGATCAGCGAGCAGCGTGTTGCCGAGCCAGGACTCGCTTCTCGGCCTGGCGTTCCAGGCGATGTTGCCGAACACGTTCGCGCAGAAACCGGTTGCACCCCAGGCCGCAGGCACAAGATAGATGGTCTGGCTCGTATGACGAAGTGCACTCTTGGCGAATGTCAGGCCGGGGCCGATATGGTTGCCACTCTTGTATCCCTGCCACTCCGACCAGGGTTCGTGCAGCGGATCCTCGGCCGTGATGTAGGTGGGGTGATGGATGTTCTCGCCCTCGTTGGTGAACTTCCAGTCGGCGTTGAAGATGCCGCGGTTGTTCTGGCGCACGTTGAGCTGGCGAATGCGCTCATGCGGCGCATCGAGCCCGCCTTCCCAGCGTTGGCGCGCGTCCCACTCACTGTACCCTTCCATGTTGCTCTGGCCGATCAGCAGATACACATCCGGCGCGCTGACCGGCAACATGCGTACCGGAAACTCCTTGCTGGCAAGCACACGATCGCTGCCGTCACCGGCTCGCGCGACCAGCCGGAAACGTCGCTCGTGCTCGAGGATCGGCGCCACGTCGATCTCGAGCCGCATCCGCAGCTTGCTTTTCGACTTGCCACGCTCGAGCCGTTCAGGTTCGAACCAGGCGCTCATGTTATCGAGCGCGTCGCCGCTCACGGCCTCGAGTGACAATTCCACCGCGCCGAGCCGGGAGTCGTCGCGCGTGACCTCGAGCGGCACGGTGATGGCCACAGGCTCGCCCTCGGTCAGCACGATGTCGCTGCGCTTCACCACAACTTCGGCACCACCACTGCCGGATGGCTCGTCGTTGCCACCCGAGCTTCCCGAATCGTCGCCGGAAGCGCCGCCGTTGCTACCGGAGCCACCAACCCCGGGAAGCTCGACGCTTGCCACAGCGCTCTTCGAACCGTCGGCAGCGATGCTCTGGACCTCGTAGCGGTAGGTCGTCGCTGGATCAAGGCCTTCCTGGAAGTAACTGAACACATGGCTGTTCAGCACCTCGCTGCCATTTCTGAGCACACGATACCTGACCGGCGCCGTGCCATTCGGACGCGCCCAGAAGAGTTCCGCTGCGGTTGAAGAGTAGCGCTGGACGCGCAGATTTGCCGGCGCAGCAACGGTACCACCACCATTGCCACCCGCATCGTCGCTGCCACCGTCCGAATCACTACCGGCACCATCCGAGTCATCACCGTTGCTGTTGACACTGAGCGGACCGTCGCTGTCGGTCACATTCAGGGTGTTGCTGCAAGTGCTGTAGCGTGTCGGAGCACTGCTGTCATTGAAACCCACCACGCAGAATTGCCCGACCTTTGCGGGCACATTGAACGAGCGCATACTGCCGGACGGCCGCACTGTCAGGGTGTATTTCCCATCACGGTAGATGTTGTAGCCGCTGTACGCATCGCCATTGGCCACCACAAGCCGAACGATGGAACCGTCTCGTCGAGCACTGACCTGCGGGGATTCGAGCGCGAATGCGGTCGTCGTCCAGAGTGTCGAAATCAGCAGCAGGAATGCAATGATGGATCGCGCAGGCAACATGGCTTTCCTCTCGCGGTCAGTGGAAACCGGCACAATCTCTACCGGTGCCTGCTACGCATGGTAACGACACGTTGGCATTGAAATGACTGAAACGCGAACTTAATCACATTACTTTACATTCACCAAAACCTGTCCCGATGCAAATCGCGATTGCATCGAGCAACACTCTGGCACAGGCATTGACAACTGTGGAGAGCTGGGTCGACAGCTACTCCGTCGGCGACCAATGTTATTGCCAATCCAATTTCGATCACGGCATCGAGGACGTGCCGATTTCGACAGCAGCGGGCGAACGTACGGTACGCAAGGTCTGTGCGGCAATCGGTTCGGGGCCGGGACCCGACGGTTACCCCATTTACGACGACGTCCAGTGTGGCAATGACCCCATCAACGACTATTCCGACGAAACGGCCTGCCCCGGACGCGTCGATCTCGGCAAAGCGAGCTTTTCGATAACCGGTCTGTCGTTTTGTCAAGTCCCGGCAACTGCGGTATTCGCCAGCGCTGGACCTGGAGCGATTGCGATGCCCGGGAGCGGCATTTCGAACTGGCGTCCGCGGGTACTCCGGTCGTTACCGTGTCGGCGGCCGCACCGGGAGTCGAGTTCGATGCCATGGTCATCCGCCGCATTGGCGACGTGACCGTACCGCCGTCGCCGACACATCGCTTCCGACACATCGCTTCCGACACATCGCTTCCGACACATCGCCCCTGATACACTCTCCCGCCCGGCGCAGGACAATGCGCCCAGAAGCAGATCACGGGAGAACAATGTGGCGCACGCCGAACTCGAATCCACCATCAATGCCGCCTGGGAGGCACGCGAAAGCCTCTCCCCGGCCGATGCCGAAAAGGACGTCGGACACGCCGTCGAGGAAGCGATCGGCCTGCTCGACAGTGGTGCCGAGCGAGTGGCCGAACCCATCTCCACGGGCAACTGGCAGGTCAACGAGTGGCTCAAGAAAGCCGTGCTCCTGTCATTCCGACTGCGCGACAACCAGCCCATCGAGGCCGGGGGTTTCACCCGCTTCTACGACAAGGTGCCGTCGAAGTTCGGCGACACGAGCGCCACTGAATTCCAGCAGTCCGGTGTACGCGTGGTTCCCCCCGCCATGGCTCGCAAGGGCAGTCATGTGGCCGCCAACACCGTGCTCATGCCTTCCTACGTGAACATCGGCGCCTACGTCGATTCGGGCACCATGGTGGATACCTGGGCCACGGTGGGGAGTTGCGCCCAGATCGGCAAGAACGTGCATCTCTCGGGCGGTGTCGGTATCGGCGGCGTGCTCGAGCCCCTGCAGGCCGCACCGACCATCATCGAGGACGACTGCTTCATCGGTGCACGCTCGGAGATCGTCGAGGGTGTGATCGTCGAGAAGGGTTCGGTGATTTCCATGGGGGTGTACATCGGCCAGAGCACACGCATCTACGACCGTGAGCGCGATGAAGTGAGCTACGGTCGCGTGCCGGCCGGGTCTGTCGTGGTGTCGGGCAATCTCCCGGCCGAAAACGGCAGATACAGCCTCTACTGCGCCGTCATCGTCAAGCGTGTGGACGAAAGAACCCGCGCCAGAACCGGCATCAACGACCTGCTTCGCATCGTCGACTGACAGACATCACGCCCACATCGAGCAAGACCGATACACACCACACAACCGGATGACGCCGCTCTACGGCATCGCCAACTGCGACACGGTAAGGAAGGCGCGCCGCTGGCTGCTCGACCACGGCCACGAAGTGAGCTTTCACGACTACAGGAAGGCTGGCCTTGACGGCGCCTTGCTCGATGGCTTCATCGACACCTTCGGCTGGGAAGCTCTCGTGAATCGCCGTGGCACCACCTGGCGAAAGCTCGATGCAGAGGTGCGCGAAAACATCGATGGCGACGTGGCACGCAGGCTGATGCTCGAGAATCCGAGTCTCATCAAGCGCCCGATCCTCATCCACGACGGGCAGCCGCTGATCGGTTTCAGGGAGGACGAATACCGGGACACCCTTGGCGGGTAGGCCGGGTCGCAGCCAACGATGACGCGAAGCCAGCACCCCCACGAAACCAGTACCCGGTTCACGCACCCCGGCCAGGCACTCTGGCCAGGCACCAGCAGCCCGACCGGGAATCTGATGCACTCGTGGTGTCGTGACGGCAGCGTCCAGCGGCTTCCCCCGCAGCTTCGCTTCTCCCACTACTTCGCGTGCGCGCGCCCTGCCGAGCGCCCTGCCGCCTGCTCGGCCATCGTGTCGGCCACCTTGTCGCGCAGATAGACCGGCTGCAAGGCTTCCGCCGGCAGCAGTGCGCCCTTGTCGAGCGTGTCGGTGGCAAGGGTGAGCAGATCACTCGCTTCGGGCAGGAATTCGCCGAGGTTGTGCGCGCTGTCGATGCCGAGCGAGGCCTCGAGAAGGTCAGCGTAGAGCGCCGCACCACTGCCGCCGATCACGAGTTCGCCTGCCGGCCAGGGAAACTCGTTGATGTGTGGAACACCGGAATCATGTTCCACGACCAGACGTCCGGCCAGCGCCGCCGGCGGCAGCACCATTTCCTCGCTCAGCGGCACGAGCCGGTCGCCTTCGATGCGTGTCAGCAAGGCATAGACTTCCTGCATGCGTGCATCGATGACGGCAAGTACATGGCTGGGTGCCGGTTGCAGTTGCTCCGTTGCCGCGCGCCGGCACGCTTCCGCAACGGCGAGGAGCGTGGACACGGGAACCACCCCCGCACCCGTGCCCAGCGCAAGTCCCTGCCCCGCCGCAATGCCGATGCGCACGCCGGTGAAACTGCCAGGGCCACGCCCCACCACCAGTGCGTCGAGTTCGGGCGGAGTGAGTGCCGCTTCCTCGAGCAAGGCACTGATCATCGGCAAGAGCAACTGCGCGTGCTGCTGCGAGGCCACACGATGATCGACAAACACCCTGTCGTCACGCTTGAGCGCCACCGTACAGGCATCGCTGCAGGTATCGAAGGCCAGCACGTTCACGACGACGATACCTCGAGTTCGAGTGCATCGGTGTCGCGTGCGAAGAAGGCTTCGACCTCGTCCAGATCGCGTGTGATCGGCATCGCCGGCAGGCTGCCGATGAAGAGTTCGCCATAGTCGCGCCCACGGATTCGCGGGTCGCAGAGCATCAGCACCCCGGTATCGGTGACGTCGCGGATCAGCCGCCCCACGCCCTGCTTCAGGGCAATGGCCGCCTGCGGAATCTGCCAGGTGACGAAGGGGTCACCGCCATTGGCCTTGAGGTGACGGATACGCGCGTTCAGCACGGGATCGCCCGGCGAGCCGAAGGGCAGTTTGTCGATCACGACCAGTGACAGTGCATCGCCGCGAACGTCCACCCCCTCCCAGAAACTGCCGGTACCGAGAAGAATCGCGTTGCCGACCGACTGGAAGGCCTCGATGAGTTCCCGCTTGGGCATCTGACCCTGCACGAGGAGTGGCCAGTCGAGCCGATCGGCAAGCACGGTGGCCGCTTCCTGCAAGGCGCGATGGCTCGTGAACAGCAGGAAAGCGCGCCCGCCACTCGCCTCGAGCACGGGTATCGTGGCGTCGAGCACCGCCTGCGTGTAGTGCCGCTCGCGTGGCTCTGGCAGGTGCTTCGGCAGGTACAGAAGCGCGTTGCGGCGATAGTCGAAGGGGCTGTCCACCTGCACCATGCGCGCGGAATCGGCAAGCCCGAGCTGATCGCGAAAGTGCGTGAAGTCACCCGCGACGGCGAGCGTCGCCGAGGTGAACACCCAGGCCGCCGGCAGCGACGTCATGGCGCGCTGGAAGGGCCTGGCCACGCTCAGGGGGGTCATGTTGAGGTTGAAACCGGAGCGGAAGGTTTCGTACCAGTGGATGTATTCGTCGCGTGGACCACCTTCGCCTTCGCCGGCAGGGTTGTCCACGTTTCCGCGCCTGACATCGAGGAGCTTCAGTGCCTCCATCTGCGCTGCGGCGCGGCGATGACAGCTTTCGAGCCCCTTGCCGCGCTCGGCCATGTCGCCGAGTTCGGCATGCAAGGCCGCCAGCGCATCGGCCAGACTGTCGAGTTCACGGTCGAGTTTGCCGGGTTCACGCATTTCGTCGAGGCTGCCGCGCTCGGGATCGAGCGGAAAGGCCAGACGAAAATACCGCACGGCTTTCTCGAGTGCATCGGCCATGTCGGCGAGCGCCGGATTGTCACTGGCATCGACCTTCTGTTCGATGCGCGTGTCTCGCGCGAGATCGAAGAGCTGGCGGCTGCTCAGGCGCTGCCCGAAGAACTGTGCGGCGATATCGGGAAGCTGGTGTGCCTCGTCGATGATGAAGGCGTTGGCGCTCGGCAGGATTTCCCCGAAACCGCTTTCCTTGAGCGCGAGATCGGCGCAGAGAAGATGATGGTTGACCACCACGATGTCGGCCTGCTGGGCGCGTTTCCTGGCACGCGTGACGAGGCAGTCGTCGAGATCGTCCGGATCGTGCTGGGAACAGACGTCCTCGTTGGAGACCACGTACTGCCAGATCGGTGCGCCCTCGGGCACCGTCAGCACCTCGGCAATGTCGCCACTCTCCGTTTCCCGACTCCAGTCGCTGATGGCGTTGAGCTGGGCACGTTGTTCGGGCTCGCGGATGGCCGGGTTCCTGAGCGCCAGTTCGAGCCGGTGACGACAGAGGTAATTGGCGCGCCCCTTGAGGAGACTCGTGCTGACACCCTCGCCAAGCGCACGCTTCACGAGCGGCAGATCGTTGTGGTAGAGCTGATCCTGAAGGTGCCGCGTGCCAGTGGAGATGACCACGCGCTGGCCTGAGAGGATGGCGGGTACGAGATAGGCGAAGGTCTTGCCCGTGCCGGTTCCGGCTTCGCCGATCAGTTGCCCACCCGCGTCGAGTGCCTCCTGTACGGCCTCGGCGAGGTGCTGCTGCTGCTCGCGCGGCCTGAAGCCCGTGAGTACGTCGGCAAAGGGTCCATCCTCGCCGAGAATCTCGCTGATCGATTCGCTGTTGATGATGTCAATGCGTGGCATGTCCGTCGCCTCCCTGCGTCGGTTGCCGCCATCGCCGAAGCGGCGGGTTAACGAGCCTGGTATTCCTGAACCTTCTTGTGAGCGCTGCGCACGCCGAGTAGATCACCTCGCTGGTTGCGCGCGTGTTCGATGATCATCCAGTTCCGATGCAGCAGCGCGCGATTGTCCTTCGCAAAGCTGTTCGATCGCATCGCGAAGTTCTCGGCCTGCGCAGGCTGCTCGTTGTCTAGCTGGATTTCTGCCGAACGACTCCAGAGAATCGGGCTCTGCGGGTCGATCTCGAGCGCTTCGTAGAGGATTCTCAGTGCCACCGAATCGTTGTTCTCGCGCCGCGCGCGCTCGGCCGCATCCCACAATTGCGCCACTTCCTGCTCGTCGGTGTCGACGCGAACATCCCTGATGGCGTTTTCGCGCGTCATGGTCTGTGCCGAACCCGCGCCCTTGCGCGCACCATCGGAACTGGCACAGGCGCCGAGAAAGAGCAGGCCAACAAGGGACAGGCGGAGCATGGTGCGGGTAGATATCGACATGGGGGTGAGACTAGCAGGAAAGAAGGTTCGCTTCAGCTCTCGGCGGGAAGAACGGCTACCACCTTGATCTCGATGCGCCGATTGAGTTCCCTGCCTTCGGCAGTGGCGTTGACCGCACGCGGACGTGATTCGCCAAAGCCGACGGGCTTGAGCCGCGATGCCGGTATGCCGTTGGCCACGAGGAAGCGCGCCACCGCAAGCACGCGCTGCTTGGACAACTCGAGGTTGTCGGCCGCAATGCCACGATTGTCGGTATGACCTTCGATACGCACCACGGTGCGCGGGTAGGCTTTCAGTTCAGCCACGAGATCGAGCAACGCCGACTGTGCATCGGCATCGAGCATGGCATCACCCGGTGCGAACACAACGCCTTCGAGCACACCGTCGAGTACCGCACAGCCGCGCTTGTCCACCGGCCTGGGACTCAGCGTATCGGGGCACTCGTCGAACTCTTCGGGCACACCGTCCTGGTCGGCGTCGGGTGTCTGATCGGCGTCGCCATCCCGGCTGGCGTCGGGTGTCTGATCGGTGTCGCCTTTCTGATCGGCATCGCCCATTTCCGACATACTGACCGGGTCGCCAGTGGCACCATCGAGAGCAGCATTCGCGTCGTCGGCACGTTCGGGATTGCCGCTGCAGGCCGAGAGCAGATAGAGTACGGCGGCAAGGCCGGCCAGGGTACGAACAGGGATCAGGGTTGTTGGCATTGATTGCAAACTCATCATGAAGTGAGGTTATCGGGTTCCGTGGACATGGACAGCGGCCGCATGCGAGAGCCGGTGAAACCGCCACCGTCGCAGCAACATCAGCACCGCAGGAAGCCCTCGGAGTGGTAAGAAGGTGGTGACTTGCCTGTCGCCGGCGATGAAACAGCCGCTGGCGTCGAGTCCGGTGAGCATCCGAAACCCACCGTCGACGAGCGCCTGACCGTCATCGTCGCGCGCCGTGATCTCGAGTGCGTCGGGGATGGTGTCGTCATGGCTCGGTGAGGCTCACTCCCATTCGATCGTTGCCGGCGGTTTGCTGGAAGTATCGTACACGACACGAGACACGCGCGGGCAGGCGTTGCAGATATCGCGCGACACCGACTCGAGGAGTTCCCAGGGCAACCTGGCCGCGCGCGCCGTCATGAAGTCGATGGTTTCGACGGCTCGGAGCGCAATCACGAAGTCGTGGCGTCGGCCGTCACCGGTCACACCCACCGATTTCACGGGCAGGAAGACGGCAAAGGCCTGCGAGACCTTGTCGTACCAGCCGCTCTCGCGAAGCGCCCGCATGAAGATCGCATCCGCCTCGCGGAGGATGTCGGCGTATTCCTTCTGCACTTCCCCGAGGACGCGCACGCCGAGCCCCGGGCCCGGAAAGGGGTGGCGGTAGACCATCGCCGCCGGCAGCCCGAGATCGACACCGATCTTCCTCACTTCGTCCTTGAAGAGTTCCCGCAGTGGCTCGATGAGCTTCAGCCGCATCTCGCTCGGCAGGCCACCGACGTTGTGGTGCGACTTGATCAGGTGCGCCGAACCGTGTGCGCTCGCGGCCGATTCGATCACGTCGGGGTAGATCGTGCCCTGAGCCAGCCAGGCCACGTCGCTGAGCTTTCCGGCCTCTTCCTCGAACACCTCGATGAAGAGCCTGCCGATGATGCGGCGCTTCTCCTCGGGGTCGGCAACGCCGTGAAGCTCCGTGAGAAAGCGTGCCTCGGCATCGACGCGAATGACCGTCACACCCATGTTCTCGGCAAAGGTACGCATGACCTGATCGCCTTCGTGGAGCCGCAGCAGCCCGTTGTCGACGAAGACACACACGAGTTGATCACCGATGGCCTTGTGCATGAGCGCCGCCACTACCGACGAATCGACGCCACCCGAGAGTGCAAGCAACACCTTTTCGTCACCGACCTGCTGGCGGATCGACGCGATGGCGTCATCGACGATGTGGCCCGCGGTCCAGAGCCCGTCGAGACCACAGACCGCCCTGACGAAGTGCGTGAGCAGCGCATCGCCCCCGCTGGTGTGCGTCACCTCCGGATGAAACTGGATGCCGTATCGCTGCAGGGTGTCGTTGACGATGGCGGCGTGCGGCGCATTGGCGCTCCGCCCGATGGTGCGATAACCCTCCGGGAGCACCTCGACCCGGTCGCCGTGGCTCATCCAGACGTCGACGGTGCGAACCCCGGTTCCGTCGAGTCCGGAACCCGCGGCGAGAGCGGCGAGCAGCGAATCATCACCTTCGAGCTGCATCTCGGCATGGCCGAATTCACTGTGCGCCTGCAGCGACCGCACCTCACCGCCCGATTGCTGCACCAGCGCCTGCATGCCGTAGCAGATGCCGAGTATCGGCACCTCGAGTTCGAGCACGGCTGCCGGAATGACCGGGGCACCGTCTGCCGCCACCGATTCGGGGCCACCCGAGAGGATCACCCCGCGCGGACGGAAGGCGCGAATGGTGTCATCGGCAATCTGCCAGGGCAGGATCTCGCAATAGACGCCCGCTTCGCGCACGCGCCGCGCGATGAGCTGCGTGGTCTGTCCGCCGAAGTCGATGATGAGCACACGTTGTTCATGCAGGGCGTCCGCCGTCACCTTGTCTGCCACGCTGTCTCCCGGGTTGTCTGCCACGTCGTTTGCCACGTCATCTGCCAGTTTGTCTGTCCGCTGCACGGGGGCATCGACGGCAGGCGCCGGCGCGGCGTTTCCATCGGCACCGTTCATGATTGCTGTCGGTAGTTGGGCGCTTCCTTGGTCATCTGCACGTCATGCACATGACTCTCGCGCATGCCGGCGCCCGTCACCTTCACGAACTCGGCTTCGCGCTGCATCGTGGGGATGTCCGGCGCACCGCAGTAACCCATGCTCGAACGCACGCCACCGATCATCTGGTGAATGATGGCCGCGAGCGGCCCCTTGTAGGCAACACGCCCCTCGATGCCTTCGGGCACGAGCTTGTCTTCGACGTCTTCGTCGTCCTGGAAATAGCGATCGGAAGAACCGGCGCGCATCGCCCCGACCGAACCCATGCCGCGATAGGACTTGTAGGAACGCCCCTGATAGAGAATGACCTCGCCCGGTGCTTCCTCCGTGCCGGCGAGCATGCTGCCCACCATGACCGAGGAGGCGCCCGCGGCGATGGCCTTCGCCATGTCGCCCGAGAAGCGGATGCCGCCGTCGGCGATCAGTGGCACGCCGCTCCCGGCGAGCGCTTCGGCCACATTGGCGATGGCCGTGATCTGCGGCACGCCGACTCCGGCAACGATGCGCGTGGTGCAGATCGACCCCGGACCGATGCCCACCTTGACGCCATCGGCACCCCGCGCGACGAGATCGCGGGCTGCGGCAGCGGTGGCGATGTTGCCGCCGACGACCTCGACGTCGGGATAGCGCTCCTTGATCCAGGCGACACGCCCGAGCACGCCTTCGGAATGCCCGTGCGCCGTATCGACCACCAGCACATCGACACCGGCGTCGATGAGTGCCGCAACGCGCTCTTCGGTGTCACCACCCGTGCCGACGGCGGCACCGACAAGGAGGCGCCCTTCGCTGTCCTTGCAGGCATGCGGGTAATACTGCGCCTGCTTGATGTCGCGTACGGTGATCATGCCGCGCAGTTCGAAGGCATCATTGACCACGAGCACCTTCTCGATGCGGTTCTGGTGCAGCTTCTCGATGGCCTCTTCGCGGCTGGCATGCTCCGGCACGGTCACGAGACGCGCTTCGGGCGTCATGATCTCGGCAGCCTTGCGTTCGGTATCGGTCTCGAAACGGATGTCGCGACGCGTGACGATGCCGGCAAGGCGACCGTCGCTTCCCACCACGGGCAGGCCCGAGATGCCGTGACGTGCGGTGAGTTCGCGCACTTCACCCACCGTGGTTTCCGGGCTGATGGTGATCGGTTCGGTGACCACCCCGCTCTCGTGCTTCTTGACGCGCGAGACTTCCGCCGCCTGGCCCTCCGGCGGAAGGTTCTTGTGCACGATGCCAAGCCCGCCCTCCTGCGCCATGGCGATGGCGAGACGACTCTCGGTGACGGTATCCATGGCCGCGGAAAGCAGCGGCACGTTCAATTCGAGGCGACGGGTCAGGCGGGTTCTGAGACTGACATCGCGCGGCAGAACGGTCGAATGACGCGGTGTCAGCAGGACATCATCGAAGGTCAGTGCTTCCTGGACTAGCTGCATGGTGAGGGCTCGGTCTACATGGCTCAGGATGCGCCTGAATTATACTCGAACCGCATGAGCACTCGCGCGCGCAAGGTCTATACCGTCAGCCGGCTGAATCAGGAGGTGCAGCGGCTGCTCGAAGGCAGTTTCGGCACGCTCTGGGTGCAGGGCGAGATCTCCAATCTCTCGCGCCCGGCAAGCGGCCACATCTACTTCACGCTGAAGGACAGCCAGGCACAGATCCGCTGCGCGATGTTCCGCGGCAACAACCGCCATCTCGACTTCCAGCCCGCGGCCGGTGACGCCGTGGAAGCCCGCGGGCGCCTCGGCATCTACACCGCCCGTGGCGACTACCAGCTCATCGTCGAGCACATGGAAATGGCGGGAAGCGGTCGCCTGCAGGCAGCCTACGAAGCAACGCTCAGGCAACTCGACGCCGCCGGCTACTTCGACCAGGCGAACAAGCTGCCGCTGCCGGCCGCGCCCCGGACCATCGGCATCGTCTCCTCGCCAACCGGTGCCGCGCTGCAGGATGTCCTGAAGGTGCTGGCGCGGCGCTACCCGCAGGCCGGCGTGATTCTCTACCCCACCCAGACCCAGGGCGCGCAGGCCGCACCACACGTGGTGAGGGCGCTCGAGCGTGCCGCACGCCGCCATGAGGCCGATGTGCTGCTGGTGGTGCGCGGTGGTGGTTCGCTCGAGGATCTCTGGGCCTACAACGAGGTGTCGGTGGCCGAGGCGATGCGGCAGTGCCCGATTCCGATCGTTGCCGGCATCGGCCATGAAGTCGACGTGACCATTGCCGATCACGTGGCCGATCTGCGCGCGCCCACGCCCTCGGCCGCCGCCGAGCAGGCCACCCCCGACGGCAGCCTCGTGCTGTCACGCGTGGCGGCGCTCGATGCCGCCTTGAGCCGCTGGCAGCGCCAGACGCTCGCACAGCATCGTGCACGGCTCGCGGATCTTGCCACACGACTCGAGGCCCGCCATCCGAAGCGGCTGATCAACGAACGTGGTCAGCGCGTGGACGAACTCGACGCCCGCCTCCGGCGCGCCTTCGCGGAACGCCACCGAAACACGAGGGCGCGACTGGCAACACTCGAGGCCCACCTCGCCCGGCACTCACCAGTACAGCAACTCGTGCTGCACCGCGCCGCGCTGCGGGCGCTCGAGGGACGCCTTGCCCCGGCCATGCAGGCAGAACTGACCGCAGGAACCGGCAAGGTTGCAATGCTGCAACAGCGCCTCGGCAATGCCATGGGAGCCCGCCAGCAGACAGCACGTCAGTCACTCGTGCTGGCGATGCGCACGCTCGATACGGTCAGTCCTCTGGCGGTGCTCGAGCGTGGCTACGCCATTGTCACGCACGACGAGCGAGCGCTGCGTGACGCCACGCAAGTCACCACCGGGGCTGCGCTCGGCATTCGCCTTGCCCATGGCCGGCTCGACGCGACCGTGACCACGGTACATCCACCGGCCACGGACTGAAAACACGCACCGACCTGTCTCGTCACGCGGCGGCCCTGCCCTGATGACAACCCTTGATACGGAGTGGAAACACTTGCAAAATGGCTTCGATTCCTGTATAACGCCTGGCTTGCTTTCGACCGGCTCTCGAGTCGACGCGAATCCGATCTTCCTTCTGCAGAAATCCTCATGGCATCGAGTTCTGATCGTTGTTCCGCCGATCGCGACACGCATCGCGATTCCACCCCTTCCGCATCCGGCAAGGTCATGGCTGCCGCAAGAAAGGCCCCTGCCAGCAAGAAGATAGACGGCAGCACCGAGGCAGGAAAGACGGCGGCCGACACCGTGGCCACTGCAAGAAAGAAACCGGCAGCAAGGAAGGCGACGGGCAAGAGCCCGGCGAAGAAGACCGCGGCGAAAAAGGCATCGGCCAGCAAGGCGGCCGCCGGCAAGAGCACGGGCAGCAAGACCGGTGGCAAGAAGCCCACGGCGAAGAAAACCGCCTCGGGAAAGGCACCGACGAAGAAGGCGGCAGCGAAAAAGACAGCGGCAAGGAAGACAGCGGCAAAGAAGGCAACGGCGAAGAAAGCAGCGGCGAAGAAAGCAGCGGGCAGCAAGGCGGCAGCTGAAAAAGCCACCGCGAAGAAGGCCTCGGCCAGCAAGACAACGGCGAAAAGGAAGGCAGCAGGCAAGACAACCGCCAGCAAGACGAAAAAGGGCAAGACCGCCGCGAAAGAGACGGCGTCGTCCACGACCGCCGGCAAGACCGGATCGCGGAAACCCTCTGCCGCGGCTAAGGCTTCCGGAGCATCGGCCGCCAACAAGTCGGCCAATGCCTCGAGTGACAGCAACAAGGATGCACTCGTGGAGTCGAAGGACGCCAAAGACGAGAGCAATGACGTGAATCTTGCCGAAGCCGGCGCAAGCCGCAAACCGCAACTGGTGCGCTATGAGCGCCATGGCCACTACATGACGCCTGAGCAACTGCAGTATTTCCGCGACAAGCTTGCCGCCTGGAAACTGCAACTGATGGAAGAGGTTGACCGCACCGTCGGCCACATGAAGGACGATGCGACCAACTTCCCCGATCCCAACGATCGCGCCACGCAGGAAGAGGAGTTCAGCCTCGAACTTCGCACCCGCGACCGTGAGCGCAAGCTCATCAAGAAGATCAACGATGCACAGAAACGCATCGACGAAGACGAATACGGCTACTGCGAAGCCTGTGGCGACGAGATCGGCATCGCCCGCCTCGAAGCCCGCCCCACGGCCGAACTCTGCGTCGACTGCAAGACACTCGAAGAAATCCGCGAGCGTCAGATCGCCTGATCGCCCGGTACGCCGCGTAGCGACGCCGTGCTGACCGGCCGCTTCGCACCGACACCCAGCGGTGCGCTGCACGCGGGTTCGCTCGTGGCCGCGCTGGCATCCTGTGTCGATGCACGTCAGCAGAAAGGCCGCTGGCTGCTGCGCATCGACGACACCGATACCCCGCGTATCGTTGTGGGCGCCATCGAGCGATTCGTACCCGACCTTCGTGATCACGCGCTGGAACCCGATGCGACACTGCGTCAGTCGGAGCGTCTTGAGCACTATCGGGAAGCCACGCGGGAACTTGTCTCACGAGGCCTCGTGTTCGCCTGCCACTGTTCGCGCCGCGAACTCATGCCAGGCACACCCTACCCGGGCACCTGCCGCGCCAATGTGCTCGACGAGGCCGCGTTCGACGCGTGGCTTGCGGGCGCCCGGGGAAGCCGTACGGCAGAGACAGCGCTCAGGGTCCGCATGACCGCCAGCGACCATCACATTGTCTTCGACGATCGCCTCCACGGACAACAGCGCACGACACGGGCCGCTGTTGGTGATCTCGTGCTGTGGCGACGTGATGGCGTGCCGAGCTACGCCCTGAGCTGCGCCATCGACGACGCTCTGCTGGTCAGCGACGTGGTGCGTGGCGAAGACCTTCTCGACGCCACTGCTGCGCAGGTCGGGCTGATGGAAACACTCGGACTGACCATCCCGCGCTACGCGCATGTGCCGCTGCTGTGCGACGCCGACGGACGCAAGCTTGGCAAGCAGACCCGCGCCAAGCCGATCGCCTCACATCCTGCCATCGACAACCTCGAACGCGCCTGGTCAGTGCTGCGACAGACCACCATCGGTGCCCATGAACACCGCGACGATGCGGGACGATTCGTGGCAATCGCCACGGAACGCTGGGATATTCAACAGCTTCAATGCGCCCCGATGCCTCGGCATGACAGGTAGAATCGCAACGTAGCCGGTCATTCCGAACGAATTGATGTCAGAAACCCCGTTGCCCCCAGCATCGTCCCTTCCCGCGGAGCCGTTCTACCCCGTGGCCGACAGCATGGCCGCCAACGCACATGTCGATGGCGAACGCTATGCCGAAGAGTACGCACGCTCGACAAGCGATCCCGACGCATACTGGGCCGAACAGGCCGCGGCCAACCTGCACTGGTTCGACACCTGGGACGCCGTCAGCAACCATGACTTTCGCGAAGGGCGCATCGAGTGGTTTCCCGGAGCACGGCTCAACGCGAGCTACAACTGCCTCGATCGTCACCTCGAAGAGCATGCCGAACGCAATGCCATCATCTGGGAAGGCGACGACCCCGATCAGATTCGCCGGCTCAGCTACGCGGAACTTCACCAGGCGGTGTGCCGCTTCGCCAACGCCCTGAAGGGCATCGGCGTCAAGCAGGGTCAGCGCATCTGCCTGTACATGCCCATGATCCCCGAACTGGCGATCGCCATGCTGGCCTGTGCGCGCATCGGGGCCACGCACGTGGTGGTGTTCGACGGCTTCTCGCCCAACGCGCTCAGGGAACGCATCGAGAGCGCCGGGTGTTCCATCGTGGTCACGGCCACTCACGGTCGCCGTGCCGGCCGGCTGGTCGCACTCAAGGCCAAGCTCGACAAGGCGGCGGAAACGCTCGAGAACGGGCTCAAGCGCGTGGTTGTGGTGCGCCGCGACGAGGCCAGCGACAAGGACAACGACGTCGCCTGGGTGGACGGGCGCGACCTCTGGTTCCACGAACTCAACGAACGTGCATCGGACAAGTCTTCCCCGGTCGAAGTCGAGGCAACGCATCCGCTGTTCATCCTGCACACCTCCGGCACGGCCGAGAAATCACTGGGCGTGATCCATTCCACCGGCGGCTATCTGCTGCACGCGGCGATGAGCTTCCGACACTTCTTCGACTACCGCGACGGCGACGTGCACTGGTGCCCAGCGAACGTCGGCTGGATCACCGGCCACAGCTACGTCATCTACGGCCCGCTGGCCAACGCCGCGACCACGGTCATGTTCGAAGGCGCCATGAGCTACCCCGACATCAACCGCTACTGGCACACCATCGAACGTCACCGCGTCAACAGTTTCTATACCGTACCGTCCGCCATCCGTACCCTGCGTGCCCAGGCCACGAGCCACGTCGAACCCGGCAAGCTTCAATCGCTGCGCGTGATCGGCTCGGTGGGCGAGGCAATCGATCGCACCAGCTGGCAATGGCTCTACGAAAGCATCGGCAACAGCCGTTGCTCGCTCGTCGACACCTGGTGGCAGACCGAAACCGGCGGCATCATGATGGGCGCGCTGCCCGGCGCACACCCGATGAAGCCGGGCACCGTCGGCAAACCCTGGTTCGGGGTGTCACCACAGCTTCTCGATGCGGACGGCAACGAACTCGACGGTGAAGCAGAAGGCCGCCTCGTCATTGCAGATTCCTGGCCCGGCCAGGCCATTGGCCTGCTTTCGGGTACCGAGGAATTCATCGCCCGTGGCTTCGCTCGCTTCCCGGGCTACTACGACACCGCCGACGTCGCCCGACGGGATGCCGACGGGCACTTTCGCATCACCGGCAGGGTGGACGACTGCATTCACGTGCTTGGCCACACCTTCGGCTCGGCCGATATCGAAAGTGTGCTGATCGAACACCCGCTGGTACGCGAAGCCGGTGTGGTGCAGTACATCGACAGCAACGATCATCCGGCAATCTTCGCCTTCGTGAGGCCCACCGACGGTACCGAAGCCGATGACGTGCTCCGTCATCAGCTGCTCGAACACATCCGTGGGCAACTCGGCAACGCCGCCGTGCCCGAAACCATCCTCTGGGTACCGGGGTTGCCGAACACTCGCTCCGGCAAACTGCTGCGACGCCTCCTCAGAAAGGTCGCCGCAAGCGACAGCAACGACCTCGGCGACCTTGCGCCCCTTGCAGATGCTGGTATCGTGGATACCTTGCTGGAACTGCGCAGCAGTTGAGGCTCGCAACCGACACGTGAGCGATTCACCCGGGTGCGGGTTGCCAGCATCGCGAATGCCGGTGAACACCGGTGACTCGGCAGATACCGGTGAACAAGAACGCGCCCGACAACGACGATACCGAGCCTTCGGCACCCTCCGACGAGATCAGTGACGGCGATCTGTTTCTCGCCGCCATCGGTGACGTCAAACGCCTGCAACACGATCGCGTGCCGCCCCAACGCGGCACGGCACCGCTGCCGGCATCGCGCGAGAGCGTTGCCGAGCGTGACGATCGTTCGGTCATGGAAGCGCTTCTCGATGATCTCAAGGAAACCGACTTTCTCGAAACCGGCGAACACCTCGCCTGGACACGGCCGGGTGTGCAGCGCTCGGTGCTCAAGCGCCTCAAGGCCGGACGTTACGCCATCCAGGGCGAAATCGATCTTCATGGTCTGAAGGTGGCCGAAGCGCGCGTCGAACTGTCCGACTTCCTGCACACGGCACGCGAACGGGAACGACTCTGTCTGCGCATCATCCACGGCAAGGGCCGCCGCCATGCCGACAGCGCACCGCGACTCAAGCAGGCCGTGAATCAGTGGCTGCAACGCCACCGGAACGTGCTGGCCTTCTGCTCGGCACGCATCAGCGACGGCGGCACGGGAGCGGTGTATGTGCTGCTGGCGCGGAAACGATGATTGACGATGATTCATGGGTGACGGCGAACGGGGTGGCAACCGGGAGAAGGCAGCAGCGATGCCGATGAAGCCGTCCCGTACCGCGACAAGGACAATGAGATTCAATGAAAGAACACGATGTGATTATTATCGGTGCCGGTCTGGGCGGCCTGACGGCCGGGGCAAGACTCGCAAAGGAAGGCAAAAGGGTTTGTCTGATTGAACAGCACTACATACCGGGCGGCTGTGCCACGACCTTCCGAAGAAACGACTTCACGATGGAAGTCGGGCTCCACTCGATCGACGGACTCGACGAGGATGACATGAAGGCAGAGATCTTCGAGGAACTGGGCGTTTTCGATCACGTCGAGTTCGTCAGTATTCCCGAATTCTATCGCTTCATACACGGGAAAACGGACATCGTTGTCCCGGACAACAGGGAACAGGCCATTCGCGTGCTGTCGGAGCATTTTCCGCACGAAAGGAAAAACATCCGGAAATTCTTCCGCAAGATATTCGCGCTGCGACGCGAGGTACACAGACTGCCTGCCGACCGGTGGCGCATGCTTGCGCTCCTTCCCGTCTTTCCCTTTCTGTTCCCCAACCTGCTGTTCGGCTCGCGCAGAAACCTGGGCGATTTTCTCGACCGAACAATAAAGGATGAAGAACTCAAGCTGATACTTCAGGCCAATCTGCCCTATTATCACGACGACCCCTATTCCATGTCGCTTGTCTACTTTTCCGTTGCACAGGCGAGCTTTTTTTCCGGCGGAGGCCACTTCATCAAGGGTGGCTCGGGGCAGCTCTCCAACCATCTGGCCAGTGTCATCACCGACAATGGCGGAGAAATACTGCTGGGCCACAAGGTTGAAAGAATCATCATTGAAGACAACCGGGCAACGGGCGTGGAATACGGCAAGGCACATGACGAAGATGGAAGCACCGACAGACGGTTCGCCGATACGATCATCGCCAATGCAGCCATCCCCAATGTGCTTGCCATGCTGCCGCCGAAACAGCAAGGCCAGATTGCCGAAAAGGCCGGCAAGCTGCAGATATCCTGTTCGATTCTCTCGGTCTATCTTGGCTTCGGAAGTGACATACGAAAGCTCGGAAGCAGGAACCACTCGACGTTCGTTTTCAGTGAAAACACAAGACAGCTCAGGGACATCGGGCCAGGCAGCAATCTCGACAGATTCGTCTTTGTCGACTATTCACAGATCGATTCGGGTCTGGCACCGAAAGGCAAGAGCTTTGCAGTAATCAGCGTTGTCGACTACATGAAGAACTGGGACGACCTCAGCGATGCGGACTACAAGGCGAAAAAGGAAGAAATCGCCAGCGTCCTGATCCGGAAACTGGAAGAAACCTTCCCCGGCATTGGCAACGAAATTGAGTGCCTCGAAGTAGCCACTCCCAGAACCATAAGAAGATACACGCTCAATCCGGAAGGCACCGCCTATGGATACGCTCAGACACCACAGCAGGCAGGAATGAACCGGCTGCCCAACAAATCACCGATCAGCAACCTCTACTTTGCTTCCGCCTGGGCAAATCCGGGCGGCGGATTCACGGGAGCCATTCTGGGCGGCTGGTTCTGCGCCAACGAAATCCTGCGAAACTGAAGCTGCGCACGAGTTGCGCGCTGCGGTGAAACAGGAACCTGTCCGGCGGCTGCGAGCGGGCCTGACCGAGCACATCACCCAGTTTCTGCTGGAACTGGGTGAGGTTCAGCCCTCGGGCGGAACTCCTCGGGGCCATGGGACATGACTTCGTTGAAGTCGTGATGGACGCTGGCCCCCATCTCCTTGAGTTTCGCCCCCTTGCCCGTGAAGCCGATCCCGAGGAATTCGTAGCCAAGGTTCCGTGCCGTCTTCAGGTCCCAGACGCCGTCTCCGATCGAGATGACCCGGCCGGGCACCGCGGCGCCGGCGATTTCGCAGGCCAGATCGACAGCACGGCCCACGATCTGCTCCCGGGTTTCGAGCTCGGAGGCCGTAACCAGAATCTCCGCGTTTCCGTCCACGCCGGCGACAGCAAGCTTGTGCAGAGCGCCCGAGCGCAGGCTGCCAGTCGCAAAGGCAAGTACCCATCCGTGTGCACGCAGGTGCTCCAGGAAGGCGCGTGTTCCGGGGATTTCCTCGAACGGCTCATCGGTAACCGCCGCGCGGTAGTGGCGTGCGTAGCTCTCCTCGAGGCGGGCGAGATCCGCAGCTCCCTCCCGGCCGGCTTCGGTCCAGGCTTCCGCCAGGATCGCGCTGTCCGAGTGGTGTCGGTAGCTACCCCAGTCCGTACGCAGGGCGGGGAAGTTGAAGTCACGCAGTGCTGCCTCGAAGGCGATTTGGTGGGCCCGGACGCTGTCGGTCAAGGTTCCGTCGATGTCGAAAATGGCGATGTTCGGTCTGGTCTGTGTCATGGGTCCTCAATTCTCATCCAGCCTGTCGACGAAGGATCATCCTGACCATTCTGGGGAACCAAGGCTGATGTTCTTGCACACACTACCGGCATGGCCGGTTTTCAGGGAATGAGCAGGCTCGTTCGAATACCACACCGATACGGCGAAGGTGAAGCAGAAGCGGGAAGTCGAATCAAATGCGCCTGACAGAACGGCGCCGACACCGCCGGCATTCCGAAGACTGAAATCGAAGCCGAAGTCACGTCAGAAGCCGAGGTCACGTCAAACGCAAAACGAACTGTCAGACGTCAGACATGCAAGGCCTTGCCCAGTGCCTTGAGACAGGCCTCCTGCAACCCTTCCGACCGGGTCGGGTGGGCGTGAATGATCGCGCCGATGTCTTCGAGCTGCGCGCCCATTTCGATGGCGATCGAAAAGGCGGCGGACAACTCGGACAGCTGTGTGCCGACGGCCTGCAGACCCAGCACGGCATGATCGCTTTCGCGCCAGACCACACGCACGAACCCTTCCTCGGCCTCGCAGGTCATGGCGCGGCCATTGGCGGCAAGCGGGAACTCGGTGGTCTTCGTTCCCTCGACCTCGCCTGGCTGTGCACCGCAGGTGACGATTTCCGGGTCGGTGAAGCAGACCGCCGGAATGGCCTGCTTGTCCCACTCGACCGCGTGACCCGCAACAAACTCTGCCACCATTTCGCCCTGAGCCATGGCGCGGTGGGCCAGCATCGGTTCGCCGGTCACGTCGCCGATGGCATGAATGCCTCGCATCGAACTCTGGCAGTACGAGTCGATCCGAATGAAGGGGCCGTTCATGGTCAGCGCCAGCTCCTCGACGCCGATGCCCTGGGTGCGCGGGCGCCGGCCCACGGTAACCAGCACCTTGTCGGCGGCAACCTCCCCCTGATCGGTCGTCAGAACGCCGCTCTCGAAACCCTCTGCCTTCGTGCCGCTCATCACGGTGACGCCGAGCGATTCGAGCCGTTTGACCACCGGTGCAGTCAATGCCTTGTCATAGGTGGGCAGCAGACGGTCCTCGGCCTCGATCACCGTGACCTGAGTGCCGAGCTTGGCAAAGGCCGTACCCAGCTCCAGACCGATGTAACCGCCGCCGACCACGGCCAGACTGGCGGGCAGGTCGGTGAGTGCCAGCGCTTCGGTCGAGGACAGGATGTCGCCGCCGAAGGGCAGGAACGGCAGTCCCACCGGCGCCGAGCCGGTGGCAATGACGATGTATTCGGCACGAATCTCGTGAATGCCTTCGGAACCCTCGACCTGCACGGTCTTGCCATCCAGAAAACGCGCCCGGCCCGTAACCAGTCTGGCCCCGGCCTTCTTCATCAAGCCAGAGACACCCGTGTTCAGCCGTGCAACGATGCCGTCCTTCCAGGCGATGGTGCGCGCCAGGTCGATGCCGGGAGCTGACGCCGAGATGCCCAGAGGGCCGTCATTCACCGCGGCAATGCGGTGGAATTCCTCGGCCGCATGGATCAGCGCCTTCGACGGGATACAGCCCACATTCAGGCAGGTGCCGCCGGGACTTGCCTCGTCGACGATGATGGTGTCGATGCCCAACTGGCCGGAGCGAATGGCACAGACATAGCCTCCGGGCCCCGCACCGACGATCAGGAGTCTGCAGTTCAGATCCGACATTCAGCTCTCCACGAACAGCATGGCCGGGGTTTCCAGCAGGGATTTCAGTTTGGCGACGAACACGGCGGCGTCCCAGCCGTCGACCACACGGTGATCGAAGCTGCAGGACAGGTTCATCATCCTGCGTGGCTGGAACTGCTGACCGTCCCAGACCGGGCGCACCTGTATCTTGTTGATCCCGACGATCGCCACCTCCGGGTAGTTGATGATCGGCGTGGTGGCGATGGCACCCAGAGGGCCGAGTGAGGTAACGGTGATGGTGCTTCCGCCAAGCTCTTCACGCTTGATGGAACCATCGCGCGCTGCTTCGGCCAGACGCGCCACCTCGGCCGCATTGTCCCACAGGCTGCCGGCCTCGGCGTGCTTCACCACCGTCACGTTCAGCCCGGCCGGCGTCTGCGTGGCAATGCCCACATGCACGCCGCCATGGCGATGGATGACCCCGGCCTCGTCGTCGTAACGCGCGTTCAAAGCGGGCTGCTCACGCACCGCTTCGACGATCGCGCGCATCAGGAAAGGCAGGATCGTGAGCCTGATGCGATCGTCCCTGTGTTTGGTGTTCAGCGCCTCACGCAGGTTTTCGAGCGCTTCGATCTCGACCTCTTCGACGATGGTGATGTGCGGAATCTGCCGCTTGGCGATCTGCATCTTCTCCGCGATGCGGCGGCGCATGCCCACCACGCGAATGGTTTCGATGCCGGTATTCACGCCGCGGGTCACGCTGCCCTGCTGGATGCCACCCGAGGCAATCCAGTGATCAAGATCCTGATGGGTGATGCGCGAGGCCGGGCCGGAACCGGACATCTGGCGCAGGTCAATGCCCTCCTCGCGCGCACGGGCGCGCACCGAGGGAGCCGCCAACGGTTTCGTGCCCGGTGCACGAGCCACCGGAACGGTCGAAGCGGCGGCAGAGGACGCGGCAAACGCGGGCGCCGTTTCGGGAAACGGCGGGGGTTTCGGCGTTGCGGCAGGGTTCGTCGTTGTGGCAGGGTTCGGCCTTGAGATGGATTGCGGTGTGGCGGCGGGCTCCGGCGCCGACGATGCGGCCGGCTCCGCCTCGGCCGGTAAGGTCCCGACGGCATCGGCCTCGGTCTCGTTGCCCGGCCCTTCGACTTCGATACGGATCAGCGGAGCACCCACGGCCATCAATTCGCCGATTTCAAGACCAAGTTCCAGCACCCTGCCCGAGACGGACGATGGCACTTCAACCGCGGCCTTGTCGGTCATGACCACGGCCAGCAGATCGTCTTCGTCCACGATATCGCCCGGCCTGACATGCCATTCGGTCAGTTCGGCTTCGGCAATGCCCTCGCCGATGTCGGGCAGGCGGATCACATGCACTCCCATGGCTCAGCTCTCCATCACGAGTTTCAGGGCATCGCCAACGCGGGCGGGGCCGGGAAAGTACTCCCATTCCTGCGCGTGCGGATAGGGTGTGTCCCAACCGGTCACGCGCTGGATCGGTGCTTCGAGGTGGTAAAAGCACTCCTCCTGCACAAGGCTGAGCAGCTCGGCGCCGAAGCCGCAGGTATGGGTTGCCTCGTGCACGATGACGCAACGCCCGGTTTTCTGCACCGAGGCCGTGATGGTATCCAGATCCAGCGGCATCAGCGAGCGCAGGTCGATGACCTCGGCGTCAACACCGGTTTCCTCGGCAGCCGCCAGAGCCACGAAAACCATCGAACCATAGGCCAGCACGGTCACGTCCGCGCCGGAGCGGGTGATCTGTGCCTGGCCCAGCGGCACGATCCCGTCTCCTTCGGGCACGTCGCCCAGCGGGTGTTTCTTCCAGCTGGTCAGGGGGCGATCGTGGTGACCGTCGAACGGCCCGTTGTAGAGCCGCTTGGGTTCCAGGAAGATCACCGGATCCGGGTCCGCAATCGAGGCCAGCAACAGGCCCTTGGCATCGACCGGATTCGAGGGCATCACCACCTTCAGACCCGCGACATGCGTAAACAGGGCCTCGGGGCTCTGGCTGTGGGTCTGACCACCGAAAATCCCGCCGCCCGTGGGCATGCGGATGACCAGCGGACAGGTGAAGTCGGCGTTCGAGCGGTGACGCAGGCGCGCGGCCTCGGAAACGATCTGATCGTAGGCCGGGTAGACGTAATCCGCGAACTGGATTTCGATCACCGGTTTCAGACCATAGGCGGCCATGCCGATCGCGGTGCCGACAATGCCGCTTTCATTGATCGGCGCGTCGAAACAGCGGCTCTTGCCGTACTTCTCCTGCAAACCCGCCGTGCAGCGAAACACGCCGCCGAAAAACCCGACGTCTTCACCGTAGACCACCACGCGGCGGTCGGCCGCCATCGCCACATCATGAGCCTCGCGGATGGCTTCGATCATCGTCATGTAAGCCATGGTTCAATACCCCGCTTTCTGACGCTGCCGAATCAGGTGCGGCTGCATGGTTTCATAAACCCCTTCGAACATGTCGCGCGGGCTCGGTGCCTTGCCATCGCCCAGCGTCCCCCTCGCCTCGGCCTGTTTCTGCAAGGCGATGACGTTGTCCATGATCTCGGCCTCGACCTGGCTGTGGTGTTGCTCGGACCATTCGCCAATGGTGATCAGATGGTGTTTCAGGCGCTCGATCGGATCGCCCAGCGGCCAGGCGGCGGCTTCGTCGCCGGGCCGGTAGACCGATGGATCATCGGACGAACTGTGGCCACCCACCCGATAGGTCACGTGCTCGATCAACGTTGGCCCGAAACCACGCCGGGCACGCTCGGCCGCCCATCCGGCAACCGCATGCACGGCCAGATAGTCGTTGCCATCCACGCGAATCGACGCAATCCCGAAACCATGGCCACGTGCGGCCAGAGTGCCGACACCTCCACGGGCAATGCCCTGAAAGGTCGAGATGGCCCACTGGTTGTTGACGATGTTCAGCACCACCGGCGCCTTGTAGGTCGACGCAAAGACCATGGCAGCGTGAAAATCATTCTCGGCCGTGGAACCGTCGCCGATCCAGCCTGCGGCAATTCCGGTGTCTCCGGAAATGGCCGATGCCATGGCCCAACCCACCGATTGCACGAACTGCGTGCCCAGATTGCCCGAGAGCGAAAAGAACCCGTGATCCCTGGCTGAATACAGCACCGGCAATTGCCGGCCATGCAGGGGATCGTCGGCGTTCGAATAGATCTGGTTCATCATGCTCAGCAGCGGGTAGTCCGCGGCAATCAGCAACCCGGCCTGGCGATAGGTCGGAAAGTTCATGTCACCGGGCTGCAGGGCACGGGCAAAGGCGCAACTGATCGCCTCTTCGCCCAGATGCTGCATGTAGAAACTGGTTTTTCCCTGACGCTGGGCCATCATCATGCGCTTGTCGAAAGCGCGCAGGGTCAGCATGTGGCGCAGACCCCGGCGCAATTCGTCGACGTCGGACTCGCCGGCCCAGTCACCGACAGCCTGACCTTCCTTGTTCAGGACGCGCACGATGGAAAACGCCATGTCACGGATGTCATCGGCAGCCACATCGACAGGTGGGCGCCCCACGGCTCCCGCGCGGGGAATCTCGAAATCCGAAAAGTCCGGCGTGTCACCGGGGCGGCAACCCGGCTCGGGGACGTTCAGGGAAAGCGGTTGAGTGGCGTCGCTCATGCCGAGGCTTCCTGACATTGCAGATAAGACATGTGCCATTATGTCATCGACGACATGGATCGGCAAAACGACTCCGGCTGCATGCACGCAACAATGACCCGGGAGAGGCTGACAACATCAAGCAACCCCCCCGACGAAGCGCTGCTGACGGCAAACCCTGTTACTGTTGCGGCGTACTACAAACGAGCACGACCACTGCAACCAGCACTGGAGCTGCCCCGACAGAGCTGATTGACTGCAATGTCAACCGCAAGCCCCTTTTGAACAGCCTCTACCGAAACGCCATTCGGTAATCATTCTCCCTTCACTCGGCTTGATCCGTTTCCGAAGACGTTCCAAAACAACCGAAGAAAGGATGCGACTCTGACGGTGTGCCGAGAGGCATGCTGAACTGCCAGGCCTGCCCTGGATCGTCGGCATTGGCCGCTACCATGGCAACCCGATAACCGCCGTTCCCGTTTTCCTCGACACCAAGGCGCAAACCCTCTCCGGCAGCAACGTTGCGGAACTGGCAACGCCCATTGCCGATTTCCTCCACGTACCACTGGTACCGTTCCGGTTGCTTATCCGTATCTGGATCGTGATCGAGACCAGCGGGCATGATTTCCTCATCGTACTTCAGATAGGAACCCGGCAGGAAATCTCCCCCGGCATCCATCCATGCGTAGTCGCCTTGCTGGTGGTCGGTTTCAAGCTCCCAGACAGCATAGCCAGGATAGCCATCTTCTCGATCCGACAGCACATCTGCCGGAATCGCCTGTATGCGAACACCCGCTTCGTCCGTGTCAAGCAAGTCGCCGCTGTCCTTCACCGCCGCCAGATAGAGTTCCTTGCCGTCGAGTGAAACGGAAAACCGCTCACCGTTGGGAAATCCCGGCATGCCAATACAGGTTCTCTCCGATTCCGTACAGGCGCCGACAAGCAAGACAGCAGCGGCAAGAGCCGGGAATGAAGACAGATGATGGCCAGGGGTCGAAGGACTCATGGAGACGTATTTTCCAATGGCATGATCGGCTCGGTTCCCCATGCACTCTTTCCTCACTTGAAAACACCCGACGCCGAGCTTCACGATATCACGGCGACAACACCCCCCACCATCCGGGCACGATTACCATGCAGCAAATCATACACCTGCGCCGGGCGTCGCGCCCTGTCAGAGAGCTGTTGATATGAATTGTACTGTTGATATATACCATTGATGGCGCTCTCGGCCTTCGAGCGCACCCGGGGCTGGAAGCTCCACGGGGCACGGTGCCTCTCGCAGTGGTCAGATCATGTTCAACGTCGATGCCGAACTCCTGCCGGAGTTGGAGCCGGAGCTGAAGCCGGAGTTGGAACCGGAGCGGCAGACGCTGGATCGCTCTGGCGAAAACGTTTCCGTCGAAAACGGTTCACGTGAACCGTCAAAGGCCGGTTTCCGTGATGCCGGTCACGCTTCAGCGCCGAAAAACGGTTCACGTGAACCGCAAAGTGCCTGTTTCTGTGAACACAGTCACACTGCTGACGCCCGTCACGACGACGCCTGTCACGAAGCCTGGCTCGCGCCCGGCGTCTCCGTCGCTCGCGAGACGGCACGCCGCCGTCACTGCACCGGGCTGTGGCTGCGAGCAGGGGCTCGAAGCCCACCACATCGTTCACTGCGATCATGTGCCCGTTCCCACCACCAGGGTTTCTTGTTACGCTCGAAGGCGTTCGACCAGCGAAAGCAACGACGCTTCACTTCTGCACGGGCTCCATGCAGGATGCCGGAACCCGCAGACATTACCGACAAATTATCCAGTCACAATGAGCATCCTGTGCAGTCTGCCCCTGATCGCCTCTCTGTTCGGCAACTGCAGCCCGCGGCCCTTTGCCACCGGCTATGTCGAGGGCGAATACGTCATCGTTGCACCGGTGGAAATCGCGCAGGTCCGCAAGCTGTCGGTCAGCCGGGGTGACAAAGTACCGGCCGGCACGGTGCTGGTCGAGATGGAGCGCCGCGATGCGGAAATCGCACTGGCCCAGGCGGATGCCAGGCTCGCGCAGGCTCGCAGCCAGCATGCCGACCTGCTCGAAGGCGCTCGTCCCGCGGAAATTCAGGTGATCGAGGCCAACCTCACCTCGGCGCTCCTGCAGGCCGAAGAAGCCAATCGCACCCTCGAGCGAATCAGGCAGCTTGCCACCCGCGGTGCCACTACCGACGCACAACTCGATGACGCCACCACCGCCGCTCGAGTAGCCGAGGCCCGCGTCGCACAGATCAGGGCGGAACTGGATGTTGCACGCCTCCCTGCCCGTCCGCAGGCCATCGACCGCAGCAAAGCCGCCGTTGCCGCCGCACAAGCTGCGCGCGAGCGAGCAGACTGGCGCCTCGAACAACGCAGCCTGTCCCTGTCCACACCGGTTACCGTGGTCGACATCATCCGCACGGATGGTGAAATCGCCGGCCCCTCTGCTCCGGTCCTGTCGGTGCTGCCCGAAGCCGCGGTCAAACTGCTTCTCTATGTACCCGAGCGCCAGTTTTCCTCGATCTCGGTCGGGGATGCTCTGCAGGTCGGTTGCGACGGTTGCGATGATGGGCTTGTGGCCAGAATCAGCTACATCTCGGACACACCGGAATTCACACCTCCGGTGATCTACTCGCTCGAAAACCGTCAGAAGCTCGTCTATCTCGTCGAGGCCCGCCCCGAAGCCAGCCACACACTGCGGCCCGGTCAGATCGTCAGCGTCACCCTGCCGGAGGCCGAGAACGGTGAGTGAAAACGCCATCTCCGTCAACAGGCTGTCCAAGCGTTTCGGCAGCAACACCGTCGTGAACGAAATCAGCCTGTCCGTGCGCAGGGGCGAGATCATGGGCTTTCTCGGCCCCAACGGTTCGGGGAAAACCACGACCATTCGCCTGCTCTGCGGTCTGCTCGAACCCGATGGCGGGGAAGGCATCGTGCTGGGTCACGACATCCGCCGCGAACGCGATGCCATCAAGCGCAAGGTCGGGTACATGACCCAGCGGTTCTCGCTGTACGAAGACCTCACCATCGAGGAAAACCTCAGGTTCGTCGCCGGTCTCTACGGCATGCAGCACAGGCGCCGCGTGGTACACGACACGCTTTCCGATCTCGGACTGCTCAGCCGCCGGGATCAGCTGGCAGGCTCGCTGTCGGGCGGCTGGAAGCAGCGTCTCGCACTGGCAGCGTGCAGCATGCACAAACCCGATCTGCTGATGCTCGACGAACCTACCGCCGGTGTCGATCCCAAGGCCCGCCGCGACTTCTGGGACCGGATTCACGCCCTCGCGCAAGGCGGGCTGACCGTGCTGGTCTCGACGCACTACATGGACGAGGCCGAACGCTGCCACAGCATCGCCTACATCTCCTTCGGCAATCTCATTGCCAGGGGCACGCTCGACGAGGTGGTGCGCAATGCCGGTCTGACCACGATGGTTCTGAGCGGCACGGGCCTGGCCGACGCCGAAAAGGCCCTGCAGGGCGCACCGGGCGTGGAACAGATTGCCCCGTTCGGCGCCACGCTGCACGTCGTCGGCTCCGACGGCGAAGCGCTGCGTGAATCCGTCATCCGTACCGCCGCGCAGACCGGGAGCATTGCAGCTCCGGCGGAAACCAGTCTTGAAGACGTGTTTATCCAGCTCATGGGTGCCACGCAGGACAGCACGACGTGAGTCGCTTCTTTTCCTTCACTCGTCTGTGGGCGTTGCTCGTCAAGGAAGGCATCCAGATGCGGCGCGACCGGGTGACCTTCGCGATGATGATCAGCATTCCGTTGCTGCAACTGACTCTCTTCGGCTTCGCCATCAACACCGACCCGAAGGAACTGCCTGCCGCCCTCGTCGCCCCCACCCAGGATCGCTTCACCCGCGCCATGGTCAGCGCGCTGGAACTCACCGGTTACTACCGCTTCGTTGCCCCCGATGCCACGGCGCCCGAAGCTGAACGGATGATCAGCCGTGGCGATGTTGCCTTCGTGGTGACCGTGCCGTCGGACTTCGGCCGCCGCATCGAACGCAACGATCGCGCGTCGATTCTCATCGAAGCCGACGCCACCGACCCCGCGGTCGCGTCCGGCGCGATCTCCACCCTGTCGAAAGTTGCAGGCTCGGCACTCCTGCGGGAAGCCGGTCAGATTGCCCCACCTCATGCCGGCGGTGTCGACGTCGTGGTGCATCGCCGCTACAACCCCGAGGGCATCACCCAGTACAACATCGTGCCGGGCCTGCTGGGCGTCATCCTGCAGCTCACGATGGTCATCATGACTTCCATGGCACTGACCCGTGAAACCGAACGCGGCACCATGGAGAACCTCCTTTCCATGCCCGCCAGGCCGTTCGAAATCATGCTCAGCAAGGTGTTGCCCTATCTTGCCGTCGGTGCCGTTCAGGTCGCTGTCGTCCTGACTCTGGCGCGCATCGTCTTTCACGTGCCCTTCGTCGGCGCATTGCCACTGGTACTGGCCGGCATCTTCGTCTTCGTGCTGGCGCTGGTGTCCCTCGGTTACCTGATTTCCACGGTTTCGCGCACTCAGATGCAGGCGATGCAGCTCAGCTTCTTTTTCTTCCTGCCATCGCTCCTGCTGTCAGGCTTCATGTTTCCGTTTCGCGGAATGCCGCAATGGGCTCAGTATCTCGGCGAGATATTCCCGCTCACCCATTTCCTGCGGCTCATCCGCGCGATCATGCTGAAGGGCGCCGGGTTCGACACCGTGGCGAGCTCCTTTACCGTGCTGCTGGCATTCGCCTTGCTGCTGACCCTCGCGGCCCTGATGCGTTTCCGCCGCACGCTTGACTAGGCACCGGGCCGCTTCGCGTCAGATGCGCAGCAGGGGCTGCAACAGGCGCGACACAAGCGAATTGAACCGCAGCGGCGCATCGGTGGCGGCCAGACAGATGCAGGGCGTGTCGGTGCCCGCAATCGGCAGATGCTCCAGATCCTCGTCGACAACTTCCAGATCGCCCACGCCGAACTGGCCGGTTTCGTCACTGAAACTGCCCTGCAGAACCAGCGTCAGCTCCAACCCGCCATGGCCGTGGTCGGGCACTGACTGTCCGGCAGGGATGAACAGCAGGCGAGCCGTGCCCGCATCGCTGGCCGAGAGAATGTGCTGCCGCACGCCTGCGCCCAGTGGTCGCCATCGCGGCACCTTGCCGTTCAGCGCCTCCATCACGGGACCGGGATAGATGCCGGCGCGTGGCCGGCGCCGAGGTGCGGGCGCGGCGTGGCTGTCGAGCCGGTCGAGCACACGAGCCTTCAGTCCGTCGGACAAGCCGGTGGGGGCGGAACCTTCGAGCACCAGCCCGCCCACGGCCTCCTGTGCTTCGAGCGCCGCACGGCATTCCAGGCACATGGAAACATGGGCCGCGATCACCAGCGCGAATGGTGCCGGCAGGTTGCCGGACACGTAGGCGGTCAGCAGGGCGTCAGGCGTATGGTGTCGAATGGACGTCATCTCAACGCATGTCCTCAAGATGGTGGCGCAGCCGCTCCAGCCCCAGCCGTATGCGCGACTTGATGGTTCCCAGCGGCAGTCCGGTGCGAGCACTGATCTGCTGGTGGGTCAGTTCACCCATGTAGGCCTGTTCGATGGCTTCGCGCTGGTTCGGCTTCAGTCTGGCCAGCGCCTCCTTCAGCCGTGCCGTTTCCTGCTCGAGGGCCAGAATCCCTGCCGCATCGGGTTCGGTGTCCGGGTCCTGAACCAGATCCTCGGGCAGCGGGCGGCTTTCCTTGCGCATCACGTCGATCTGCCGGTTGCGGGCAATCCGATAGATCCAGGCAGACACCTGCGCGCGGCCGGATCGAACTGCTCGGCCTTGTGCCAGACGGTCAGCATGACCTCCTGCACGATCTCTTCGGCCTGCTCGGGCTTCATGCCCGTGCGCATGACGAACCCTTTCAGCCGCGGCGCGAAATGGTCGAAAAGCACGGCAAACGCGACTCGGTCACGCCGGTCGCGCACCGCCAGCATGCAGGCGGTGTAGTGCGAGATTTCCGAGGCCGGGCAGTTCACCGCATCGCTCTCCTTGCTGATCGCCGGAACATCGCCCGAACGGTCCGCTGCACGAACCAAGTGATGTTCGGATTCGCGATCATCATACGAGGTATACGTGGCACGGCGAGATCGGATCATTCCTGATCCGAATGACTTCTCCGCTCGTAATCACATCGAGAGAGCGCGGAAGAACGTCATGAGCAACAAGAAACCGCCATGCGCAGAACGTCATGAGCAGCGAGCGAGTGTCATGATCGCGGCTGCTCCCGATGCCACCGTGCAGCGCATCGCCGTGATCGGTGGCGGCATATCCGGTCTTGCCGCAGCGTATCTGCTGGCGCCGCGACATGCCGTGACGCTCTACGAGGCCGCGCCTCGTCTCGGTGGACACGCGCGCACCGTCATGGCGGGGCGACAGGGAACTCAGCCGGTCGATACGGGTTTCATCGTCTTCAACTACGTCAACTACCCGCACCTGACGCGCCTGTTTCAGCAACTGGATGTGCCGGTGGCGAAAAGCGACATGAGCTTCGGCGCGACGATCGACGGGGGGCGCATCGAATACGGGCTGCGCAACGCGGGTGCGCTGTTTGCCCAGAAACGCAACCTTCTGCGGCCTGGATTCATCCGCATGGTGCGCGACATCCTGCATTTCAACCGGCATGCCGAGTCCGTGGCATGCGACGACAGCACCACCATCGGCGATCTGATGGCAACACTCGGTCTCGGAGACTACTTCCAGCGTTTCTATCTCATGCCCATGTGCGGCGCCATCTGGTCCACCGCACCGGCGCAGATACGTGCCTTTCCCGCACGCGCGCTGGTGCAGTTCTTTCGCAACCACGCGCTGCTGTCGGCGAACGGTCAGCACCAGTGGTGGACGGTCGAGGGCGGTTCGATCGAGTATCTGCGCCGCCTTGAACATTACCTGATTCGGCAGGGAACAACCCTACGTACCGCCGCGCCGGTGCGCCTGGTCCGGCGTGGTACCGAAGGGGTGACACTGCACAGCCCGGGCGGCAGCGAAACCTTCGACCAGGTGGTTTTCGCCTGCCATGCCGACCAGACTCTGGCGCTTCTGGCGAACCCCACCGAAGCGGAACGCGACATCCTCGGGGCGATGCGGTTTCAGGACAATCGCATGGTCCTGCACCGTGACAGCGCCCAGATGCCGCGCAATCGCAAGGTCTGGTCCAGCTGGGTCTATCGTGCCGACACGCGGCGCGAGGAACCGGCCATCGGCGTGACCTACTGGATGAATCGTCTGCAGAATATTCCCGACAGCGATCCGCTTTTCGTCACGTTGAACCCGGTCGAGGCCATACCGGAGCATCTGACCTATGACGAAACCCTCTTCCGCCACCCACTCTTCGACAGTCCGGCACTGGCCGCACAAGACCGGCTGAACGACATACAAGGGTTGAACGGCACCTGGTTCGCCGGTGCCTGTACGCGCCACGGTTTCCACGAAGACGGCTTCGCCAGCGCCGTGCGGATTGCCCGGATGATGGACAAAGGAGTACGACACGATCGAAACCGACCGGCTGGCCGATGCGCACACGTTGCCGACGTCGGGCAGGACGGCCACGCCGCACAGGTTGCCCGAGCGGAGCAGGACGCCTGATGCAAGGGCCCGAGCACATCGCGGGCGTCACCACCCATGCCCGGCGCGGCACCCTGCGCAACGCCTTTCGCTATGGCGTGGACTATGTACTGATCGACCCCGAGGCGCCCCGCTCCGGTCCGTTGCTGTTTTCCCGCAACCGCTTCAACCTGGCGTCGGTGCATGATCGTGACCACGGTGGACCGCTCGGACAGGGGCGTGGGGTGGCGTGGCTGCACGAGGTCCTGTTGGCTGGCGGACTGGACCCACACGGCCTGTGCATCCGGTTGCTGACACAACCGCGCTACCTTGGCTACAGCTTCAACCCGGTCAGCTTCTGGCTGGTCTGGCAGGCCGAGAATCTGGTGGCGGTGGTGGCCGAAGTGTCCACCCCATTCGGTGACCGGCATTCCTACCTGTGCCATCGCCCGGGGTTCGCCCCCATCACCCGCGACACCCGGATCGATCGGCCCAAGGCGCTGCACGTCTCGCCGTTCCAGCAGGTTGCCGGCAGCTACCGCTTCGGCTTCGACATCCGGCCCGAGCGGATCGCGATCCGGATCGATTTCCGCAACGGTCCGGAAGGACTGGTGGCGACCCTCTCCGGCCCGCGTGCGCGCCTGACCAACCGCAGCCTGCTCGGCGCCTCGATGCGCCGACCACTGGGCGCGCTGCGCACCATCATCCTGATCCACTGGCAGGCACTGCGCCTGAAACTCAAGGGGGCACGCTATCGCAAACGTCCCGAGCCCCCCGATCATGAGGTCACCTGATGCCGTTCCTGAGCAAACGCGTCAAACACGAATTCCTCGCAAGCTGCGCACGCCTTGCCAAAGGCAGCCTGCGACTGCGCACACCCGAAGGCGGCGTGCACGATTTCGGCCGGGGCACTCCCGCCGCCGAGATGCAGATTCACGACTGGTCCGTCGTGCCCGCCATCGCCGCGCGTGGAGACATCGGACTCGGGGAAACCTATGTGGCAGGACTCTGGGACACGCCATCGATCCAGATGCTGATCGAGCAGGCACTGCGCAATTTCGACGTGTTCGCAGACCATGCCCATGCGGGCTTCTGGAACAATCTCGGATTTCGCATCGTCAACCGCCTCATGCGCGCCAATTCGCCCCGTGGAGCCGCACGCAACATCCGCGCGCACTACGATGTGGGCAACGAGTTCTACCAGCTCTGGCTCGACCCGGGCATGAGCTATTCCTCGGCCCTGTTCGAAAACGAGGAAACCGATCTGACCCGCGCCCAGAACTGTAAATATGATCGCATACTCGACCGGATCACCCACCGGGAACGGGTACTGGAGATCGGCTGCGGCTGGGGCGGGTTTGCCGAACGCGGCGCCGACCGGGGGCACAGGGTGACGGGACTGACGATTTCCCCCAGCCAGAAGGGCTATGCCGATGCGCGGCTGGACGGGCGGGCCGACATCCGTCTGCAGGACTACCGCAAAACCCGCGGGCAGTTCGACGCCATCGTCTCGATCGAGATGATCGAGGCCGTGGGCGAACGCTACTGGCCGGCCTATTTCGCCACGTTGAAGGCGCGCCTGGCCGGGGATGGAAAAGCCGTCATTCAGGCGATCACTGTGCCCGATCACTATTTCGTGACCTACCGGAAAACCTCGGATTACATCCGGCACCATGTCTTTCCCGGCGGCATGTTGCTGAGCAAGGCCGTCATCCACGAGCAGGCCACGCGCGCGGGCTTGCGCGCACAAGGCAGCCACGCCTTCGGTGCCGACTACGCCCGGACCTGTGCCCTGTGGAGTGCACGGCTGCGGCAGCAGTCGGACAAGGTGCGCCGGCTCGGACATGACGACGCCTTCCTGCGCAGCTGGCAGTACTACCTGGGCGCTTGTGCTGCCAGTTTCGCGACCGGGCATACCGACGTGATGCAGGTGGAACTGGTCCATGCCTGAACACACGACGGAGTCCGAACACATCTGGATCGCCGGCGCTTCCGGCGGGATCAGTGCGGCGCCCCACCGAATGGGTCCATCCGGCAGCCATGATCCGGGTCTTGACCGGCGTGCCCGCCGACAGCATCGGAAACCCGAACCTGACCGTCATTGCCCTGCCGGACATCGGCATCGCGCTGCTGGGTGACCGTACGATTCGCAACCTCATGAAAGACCCGCACCCATGAAGATACTGATCCTCTATGTCGCAACCGCACTGGTATTCCTGCTGACCGACCTGGTCGGCCTGCGTTTTCTGGTCAGACCGGTGTTCGAACGCCACGTGAACCACCTGTTCGCCGACCCGTTCCGCCTCGGGCCAGCGATGGTGTTCTATCTCGGCTACGTAGCAGGCATGCTCTGGTTCGTCTCCTGGCCGGCCCTGCGCTCGAACGAACCCCTGTCCGCCGTGATCGGCGGCATACTGCTGGGGCTTCTGGCCTATGGAACCTACGAGTTCACCAACCTTGCCACACTGCGCGACTGGCACCTCGAACAAGCCATCGTCGATACCCTCTGGGGCGGGTTTCTGACCGGATTTTCCGCCTGGGCAGGGGTGATGATCTGCAAGTGGACGTCCGGCTGAGGTTTCGACATCGAGGCAGGCCAACGGCGAGTCTGCTTCAGGCGCGACCCTACCCCGGATCTACACCAGACGCAGGAACTCCAGGTGCCGTTCGTACTGGTCGAGCACATCGTGAATGATCTGGGTGGGAGAGTAGCCCATCACGTCGTAGCCTTGACCGCCCTCACCGAGGAACACCTCCAGCCGGGCGTAGGTGTCGTCGGCGTGCAGCATGCGTCCCCCGTAGGTGGGCACCGGCGAGGAACTCACCTGCACGCGGTAGATGAACGGGTGCTCAGGGGCTTCCGTGCGCAATTCGACGAAAGCACCCTCGTCTGGCCCCTTTGAACTGTCGTCGGTTTCGGCCACGCCTGTATCGGCTTCCTCGATGCCGCTGTGGACGTTTGCGGTGATTCCCCGGGCGCTCAGCTCTTCCGCGACCTCGTTGAGGGCGGGTGCGACCTCGTTGTTCAGGTACTGATGCGCTTGTTGCCGGCTGACGAAACTGACGGCCCGCGCCAGCCGTGCCTTCCAGATCTCGGACTTCGACTCGGCTGATGCGGCGGTGCCCCGGCCGGAGAGCATCAGCGGCAGGGCATGCTCGCCGGAATCGGCGCGCATGCCTTCGACCTGAAGGGCCTTGAGCAGGCCGGCCATCACCAGGATCAGGACGAACGCGAATGGCAGGCCCATGATGATGGTCGCGTACTGCAGCGCGTAGATGCCGCCCACGGTGAGCACCGCAATGGTGAGCAGACCGGTGGCCGCCGCCCAGGCGATGCGCAGCCATGCGGCAGCGTCCTCCTGTACGTGTCGCAGCCTGCTGCACAGGTTCGCCATCACAAGGGCGCCGGAGTCCGCTGAGGTCACGTAGAACAGCAGGCCCACCAGCACCGACAGCGCGACGACTCCCTGGGCCAGCGGGTAGCCCTCCAGCAGCGCGTAGAACCCGCGTCCGTCGAAGTTCTGGGCGACCTCGGCGAACGTTGTATCCCCGCCGCGGATCCGGTCCAGCGCTGCGTTGCCGAAGATGGAAATCCACATCACGATGTACAGGAACGGGATCACCATCGTGCCGGCGACGAACTGGCGAATGGTGCGGCCGCGGGAAATCCGCGCCAGGAACAGCCCGACGAACGAAGCCCAGGCCACCCACCAGGCCCAGAAGAACAGGGTCCAGTTGTTCATCCAGTCACCGGCGTCGTTGTAGGCAAACGTTTCCAGAGTCTTGAACATGAAGGTGGACATGAAGTCCCCGACGTTCATCACCACCGCGTTCAGGATGAAGCTGGTGCGCCCGGTGGCCAGTACCCACGCGGCCAGCCCGAGGGCAAGGATCACGTTGAGCTGGGACAGGAACCTGATGCCCTTGTCGACACCGGTGGTCGCCGACACGGCTGCCATGATGACGGCGAGCGCGGCGAGGCTGACTTGAGCGCCCGTCCCGACCGGGACACCGAACAGCAGATTGAGCCCGACGTTGAGGAACACCACGCCGATGCCCAGCGAGGTGGCGACGCCGAAGATCGTGCCAAGCACGGCGGCGGTATCGACCGCGTGCCCGAGGGAACCTTCGATCCGCTTGCCGAAGATCGGGTGCAATGAGGACCGCACGGCCAGCGGCAGATTCATCCGGTAGGAAAAGTAGCCGAGTGCCATGCCCATCAGCGCGTACATGCCCCACCCGGTGATGCCGTAGTGGAACAGCGTCCATACCGTGGATTCCCGGGCGGCCTCGACCGTGCCGCCTTCGCCGACAGGTGGGTTCAGGTATTGGGTAGCCGGTTCGACGACCGAGTAGAACATCACGTCGGTGCCGATGCCGGCGGCAAACAGCATCGATGCCCAGGCGAAGGTGGAGAACTCCGGCCGGGAGTGATCAGGGCCGAGCCGCACCGACCCGTACCGCGAGACGGCCAGCGCGAGAACGAAGACCAGCACCACGGTCGCCAGCAATATATAGAACCAACCGAATGCGTCGGTGACCCAGCCGGTCAGGCTGCCGAGCCGGGCTTCGGCTGCTCTGGGATCGATGAGCGCCCATACGGCGATGACGATCACGCCGACGAAGGAACTGATGAACACTGGCATGCGTACCGGCGGGCCGGCCGTGAGAGCCGAGGAGTCGCTCGGGTTCTCCCCGGCAGTCGACGACTCGGAAACAGCGGACGGTAGTGCGGTTGACATCGGTGGTCTCTCCATGAACGGCAACGCCGGAAGCCGGCCATTATGTCATGGAGTTACCGGAATCCCCGGGCGGGTACAACGGAGCACCGGATCCGAACCGATATCAGGGCACCTCCGCGGGCGGCAGTGGCGTGAAGTACGGCAGGCAGTGGGCATGGCCCCGGGTCGGCATGCCGCGCAAGCGCCTGAACTCAATCCAGCACCTCGTTCAGTCTTGCGTAAAACGCCTGCGGCTGATCCCACATGACAAAGTGAAAGGAATCGTCCACCTGCACCAATCCGAGGTCATCGACCTGTGCATAGGCATCCTGATAGAACTGATGCAACCGTTCCTCGGAAAGGGGCATCTCCTCGTCGAACGCGTAGATGACCGTGACAGGACATTCGATATCGGCAATTTCCTCGCGGCCATCGTAGGCCATCACTTCGCGCATCACCTGCGCATACACATCACGATCCGACGCTCTTGACCACTCAAGCAGCAACTCGGCCTTGTCGTCTGACTTCGTGAGCATTGCTGCAGACCGCTTTGCCTGAGCTTCGAATTGCGATTCGTTCATCTTCAGAATCTTCTGCTCGATCTGCTCGGCAATTGGCTTCATCTTCTCGGCAGTGGCGTTCGGATCGAGCATCAGGCCGTGAAACGGAAGGGAGTCAACAACCACGATCCTGCCGATGGATTCCGGACTGGCACTTCCGACCAGCAATGAAACAAGGCCGCCCATGGAATGACCGAGCAGAGTGGGCTCATCAAGACCTTGTGTTTCCATATAGCGCACCACCTCATCCCTCATGGCCAGCAGATAGCTTTCCGACCTGGCGTCTGATGCCTTGTTGCCGGCAAACCCATTGATATCAATGAAATGCAGGCGGTGCGCGGTATTCAGATGGTCCTCGATGCCTGACCAGACCTTCGATGATGAAGCCAGTCCATGAATCAATACCAGATCGGGCCCGGAGCCACGCGTCGTGACGGAGATCAGCGACGAGTTGAACTCGGCGGTCCTTCCGAACGAAGGAAACATCATTGCAAACACGGCAACGACGAGCAGGAGCGTCTTCATGGCAGAGCTTTCGATCTTCAGTCAGTCGAGCAAGCAGTTTAACCCATGAGGAAGGAGGCACATGGAACTCGAAACCGGGTTTTCAGGCAAGGCTGAATGGTTCGATGACGAAGCCACGTCGTGACGACTTCACCAATCGTCACATTCCATCAGATCGACTGGATCAATCCCTTCTGCCTTTTCAAGAACCTGATCAATCAGGAAATCGTCCGTGCTTCCATCTCGGTCAACATCAAAAACATCCTTTTTCAGAAAGGTGAGCGCGCCGTTGTCAAGCCTGAATTGAAAAACCGTCGGCGCTATATTTTCACCCTGATCCAGGACCGTATAATATCCTTCCACAGTCGGACTCAGTTTGACTTCTCCGATCCGGTGTTTGACGAAATCGCCAAACCGCCGATCAGGAACGTGATGAAAATGAATGCTGAACTACGGAACAATCGTGCGGGTTGCTTCAGGCACACCGTCCTGGTTGATGTCGAACTGAAGTTCGAGTTTCATTGCACCCTCGACCGAACGTGAGGTGATGCCGGTATTCTGATAGCGGATATTGGTCAGGATGCTGTTGTATGTATCATCCAGATTGAGGCTGTCGGCGTTGATGTGGGTTGCCCCGGTTTCCGTGGCAATCCGCGTGAGTTCTTCCTCTTCCGTTTCGAACCCGATGGTGTAAACCGGCGTGCCATTGACGTTGGCCTTCGCAATGACATCCTCCAGGTCATTGTCCGAAGCGTTGTCCATGCCATCACTCATCGCGATCACGATCCTGCGAGGGTTGGTTCGCGCGACAAGCCTGTCGCTGGCTTCGACCGCAGCATCGTAAAACGCCGTGCCGCCCCTTCCTGGGTACCGATTTGCCATGATGACGTTCGGCGTGTCCGGATGCGTGGCAAACTGATTGTCTTCGTCCCAGAGCTTGCTGTCCTTGTTGTAGGCATCCACGGCGAAACGCAGATCCGCACTGTTGGTGGTGAATCCGGATTCTGGATAGTCGATCTCGACCAGGTTGCCATTGATGTCCTGAATCGGGAACAGCTCATTCACGCTGTTCCTGTCCAGAAATTGGAAAATATTATCGAAAACGAGCATGGCGATTTCGTCTTCGGGCGATTTCTGATCGAGAAGCATGTGGGCCGCGATAGCGGCAACGTTGATGCGAGCGTATTCGATGCCGTTTTCCTCGAATGCCAATCGCGACATGGATCCACTGAAATCCGTTGCCAGCACGATCGATGCACTGTCATTGACGATTCCCGTTCGAATGGACGTGAACGTCACGGTCTCACCATCGGCAAGCAGTGTGAATGACTCGGGAGAGAGACCGACGACGGCCTTGTTGGTGACGTCATCAATGACGGTGAAACCGACTTCACCATTGTCGAAGAGGTCCAGGAAGCCGATGCGGTAAGCAGCGCCTGCGGGAATGGTCGATGCCACCCCATCGCTTTGCGACACTGCGGAAACGCTTGCGATCAGCGTTTCATTACCTTCACTCTCGGCAGTGATATTGTCGGCGCCCGCCGGGACTGCCGCGACGAAATTCCCGCAATTGTCGGTAACGATTTCCGCCGACTCCACGACATTGCCGTCGCTGTCGGTGAACTGCACTACCGCGTTGGCGATCGGATTGTAGCCCTCGGGCACGCTGGGACAGTCTACGACGGCGGGGTCGTCATCGCTCGGAGTAACCAGTGTGCCTTCGATATTCTGCCCGGAACCGCCGTCACTGCTGTCACAAGCCGAAAGCAGGGCAATGATTCCTGCGATACAAACGGAGCCTACGGCGAGTTTCGCGGCTTTCATGCGTCTTCCCTGATTGATGATTCCGAAAACATCATACCGATGACGTCTTCCTGCAACAACAAGACGCAGTTCTGCGACAGTTACACCACGGCCATGTACCGGTGCGCCCACTCGCCGGGTCTGGACCCAACACCAACAACCAGTATCAAGCGCTAGCCACGCTGCAACCAATCCCGCAACGATCTGACTTTCTTCACGGCCCAGCGCCAGCAGCGTCTGATGAAACCCGAAGCCGGAGTGGACAGACCATGCCCCGGCACCAGTTCGTCATCGAAGTCGTCCATGGCATCTGCAGCAACCATCAGTCCACCGGTCATGTCAGCGGGCAACGGACTGTCGTTGACGGCAACGGACATCTGTCCATTGACGGGCTCGGGTGCCATGACCGCACCCACGGTCAGTGCGGTCACTTCGCCGTGATCCCGTTGCTCCTGGTTGGTCGACTTCCCTGTCGCTGTGCCCGCCTGTCTTGCCAGTCAAGGCTCGGTATCACGCACCTCCCCCTCGCTCTCTGCGGAGTCGAGTATCTCTTCCAGCATCGTCTGATTGACGGGCAACGGGTCGGCCGTCATCATCTCATCGGCGCTCGGTTGATCGATTTCAATGGCATCATCCTCACCGCCATCGGCTTCCACGGGATCGGCCTCCGCAGACTCAATCTCTCCGAGTTCGACTGCCACAGGATCGGCTTCCACTGAAACCACTTCCAGCACCTGTGCGGCACTGGTAACGCGCCTGCCCGCATTCGTGGACTCTTCACGCTGACTCAGGAAGCATTCATCGAGTTGCCGACGGACATCGACCTGACGCTGGTGCTGTTCGGCAACGCGATCGATTTCGGCACGCATGCGTGAGAGTTCGACCGGCACCTCCTCTTCATGTGAATCGTTTTTCGATGCGGAAGTGTGATTGCCATCCCGGGAACCAACCTTCGACGGTTCACGTGAACCGTTTTCGCCTGCTTCGACAGGTGTCTCTTCCGCCGGATGCGAAACCGACTCTTCAACCAAATCCGAAGCCGATTCTTCAACCGGTTTCGACATCGAATCATCCGACTCGGTCTCATGCCTATCGTCCAACCAGGTCTCCAGCGCGGTTTCCGCATCGTCCTCGACCGCGTCGTCCGAAACGTCGGCAACGGACTCCATGGAATCGGACTCCTGTGCTTCATCCGCCAGAGTATCGTTGGCCGCAACAACGATCTCACCGACAAGTGCCGGCTCAGCCGACCTGCGCGAGGAACGCGTTGGCGATTCCTGCGGCTGCGGCACATCGGCTTCGGCTTCGGCTTCGGCTTCGGCATCGGCATCGGCATCGGCATCGGCATCGGCATCGGCATCGGCATCGGCATCGGCATCGGCGGCAGGATCCCTGAGGCCAAGTTCGGTGGCAAGTTCGGGATCGATCTCGTCAAGTGAACGGATGTCGTCGAGTGCCGGCAGGTCTTCGAGGCGCTTGAGGTTGAAATAGTCGAGAAATGCCGGCGTGGTACCCAGGAGTGCAGGCTTGCCGGGCACGTCCTTTTCGCCCACGACCTTGATCCATTCGCGTTCCTGCAAGGTCTTGATGATGCTGGAACTCACCGCCACTCCGCGGATGTCTTCGATTTCGCCGCGCGTGATCGGCTGGCGATAGGCCACGAGCACGAGGGTTTCGAGCAGCGCTCGCGAGTAGCGCGGGGCGCGTTCGGGATTCAGTTTCGCTACCCAGTGCTGCATCTCGGCACGCGATTGCAGTCGCCAGCCGCTGGCCACTTCGACGAGTTCGATGCCGCGGTTGTCGTATTCGGCCTGCAACACGGCAAGCGCTTCGCGGATGCGCTGGCGATCGGGTCTGTCGATGTCATCCTCGAACAGGGCTTCGAGCTGCCTGACCGACATGGGTCTCGCAGCCACGAGCAGACATGCCTCGAGAACGTTGCGAAGTTGCGTCGGATCCATCGATGATCACTCGGGTTGCGCAGCGCCGGAGATTTCCGCGCGCGTCTTGATGTAGATGGGTGCGAAGGGTGTGTCCTGCACGATATCGATCAGGGATTCCCTGGCAAGTTCAAGCACGGCGAGAAAGCTGACCACCACGCCGAGGCGGCCTTCCTCGGGATTGAACAGCGTGGAGAACTCGCAGAAACCACCGAGTTGCAGGGTGGAAAGCACATGCGTCATGCGCGCTCGCACCGACAACGTTTCGCGCGCGATGCTGTGACGCCCCGACAGCTCGGCTCGCTGCATGACGCCCTGCAGCGCCAGCAGGAGGTCCTTCATCGACACGTCCGGCAATGGCCTGTCGCGTTCCACGGCGGGCGGCGCCGCGATCTGCAGTTGCTGGTGCTCACGCTCCATGCGCGGCAGTTCGCCCACGGCAGCGGCGGCACTCTTGATCTGCTCGTATTCCTGCAGTCGCCGGATGAGTTCCGCGCGCGGGTCGTCCTCGTCGTCGTGGTCCTCGTCGACGCGAGGCAGCAGCATGCGCGACTTGATCTCGGCCAGCATTGCTGCCATGACGAGGTATTCGGCCGCAAGTTCGAAGCGCATGGTTTCCATGAGCGCGATGTACTGCATGTACTGGGCAGTGATCTCACTGATGGGAATGTTGAGGATGTCGAGGTTCTGCTTCTTGATGAGGTACAGCAGCAGATCGAGTGGCCCTTCGAAGGCCTCGAGGAACACTTCGAGCGCATCGGGCGGAATGTAGAGATCGAGTGGCAGCTGCGTGACGGGCTCACCCTGCACCACCGCCAGGGTACGGGCAACGGCGGCCGCAGCATCGTCAACGGCTTCGTCTGCCGCCTCAGCGGAAACCGGCGCAGGGATCGGGTCGGGTTGCGCGCCCTGACTGGCGACTGGGCTGGCGGTCGGGTTGGCAGACAGACTGGCCTCGTCGGGCGAGGTTACTACGGACATTCAGGGCTCCCGGTTTCGCGAATTATACCCCGCCGGAAGCCCCTCACCGTGAGCAACCGTGAACCCGTCCGAACACGGCAGTTCGACTCACTTCTGACCGCAACCATGACCGCAACCGTGAACTCGCCCGCCAGCTCGATCGGACAACCTGACCTGACGGTGCAAGGCCGCCGGCTACAGGAAATCGAGCGGGCCTCGTCCTTCCCGGAGCACCTCCACTCGTCCATCGGGGTCGATCGACAGCACCGAAGTGGGCTCGAAACCGCAATGACCACCATCGATGATGAGATCGACCTGCTTCTCGAGCTTGGCGCGAATCTCGTCCGGTTCGGTCTCGGGCAGATCGTTTTCCGGGAGAATCAGCGTGCTGCTCATCAGGGACTCACCGAGTGCGGCAAGCAGATCACGACAGATGTTGTTGTCGGGAACACGGATGCCGATGGACTTGCGACGCGGGTTCTGGAGCCGCCTCGGCACCTCGCTGGTGGCCTTCAGAATGAAGGTGTAGGGCCCCGGTGTCAGTGATTTCAACAACTTGTAGACACTGTTGTCGAAGCGTGCGTAGGTGGAGATTTCCGAGAGGTCGCGGCATACCAGCGTGAAATTGTGCTTGCTGTCGGTACGGCGGATGCGCGCGATGCGTTCCATCGCCGCCTTGTTGCCGAGAGCACAACCCAGTGCGTAGCAAGAATCGGTAGGATAGACGATGACGCCACCATCGCGAATGATCGATACTGCCTGCGATATCAATCGCTGCTGCGGATTGTCGGGATGTACGACGAAATACTGGCTCATGACCTGTCCATTGCGTGACCGTAACGCTGGATTGTAGCGCCTCGGCCACCGAGCCACCCCAGGGAGATTTTCCGGAAATGAATCGAGACATGCAAGGGAGAGAGTGTCTGCGGGGCACTGGCACCCTCCAGGCTGCGGCACGGCTTGCCGCCCTTGTGCTGACAAGCATTGCCCTCGTTGCCTGCGGCTCGTCAGGCAATCGGCATTCATGGATCGATGGCGAATCCAGCGCTCGCAGCAGCACCGTGGCCAGCGTCAACGGTCGCCCGATCTCGGCCACGCTCGTCGAGCGGGTAACGCGCCAACTCGAAGAGTCCGGCAAGGACGATGACCGTACGCGCGTTGTCGACGAACTCGTCAACCTCGAACTCCTGGCGCAGCATGCGGAATGGATCGATCTCGACAAGCAACCGAACATTGCCGCCAGCCTGCGACTGCAGCGCATGCAGACCCTCGCCAACGCCTATCTCGCCCACAAGAGCGAGGTGATCACCTTCAGCGAAGAGGATCTGATGGCCGAATACGAACGCCAGCGCGCCGCGACCGACAACGCCGAATACCGTGCCAGCCACATTCTGCTCGAGTCACGTGATGCAGCCGAAGCCGTGCGCCAGCGACTGGAGAACGGTGAAGACTTTGCCCAACTTGCCGCCAGCGAATCAACCGACCCAAGCAGTGTCAGCGGTGGTGATCTCGGCTGGTTCCGCGCCGGCAGCATGAATCCCGAGATCATCGAAGCCGTCAAGCCACTCGCACCCGGTGAGCGCGTCGACGACATCATCGAAACCGAATTCGGCTTTCACCTCGTTCTCCTGACCGACAAGCGCGACCGGCCATTGCCCGCCTTCGAGGAGGTTCGCGAACAACTGCGTGAATCCGCCCTGCGCAACGCACTCGCCGAGCACGTCGAGGCGCTGCGGGACAGAGCCAGCATCACCGTGGTTGACTGAGTTCCCCCGGTCGGCCGCACTCCGCGGATCGGCTGCACCCCCGGAATCGGCTGAACTGCGCGGATCGGCTGCACTTGTACCAGGAACGCAAGCTGGCGTCAGTCAGCGGCCGACGGCGGCGAGTGCCTGCTCGAGATCGCGGCGGATATCCTCACTGTCTTCGAGCCCTACCGAAAGGCGAATCAGCGATTCGCCGATGCCGGCGTGCTCGCGGTCCTCGGCGCTCATGCGTGCATGTGTGGTGCTGGCCGGATGAGTGATGGTGGTGCGAGTGTCACCGAGGTTGCCGGTGCGCGAGCAGATATTCACGGCGTCGATGCAGGCCCAGGCCGCGTCACGCCCGCCCTCGATCTCGAAGGTGAGGATCGCCCCCGCCATGCTCTGCTGGCGGCGGGCGATTTCAAAACCGGGGTGCGAAGCAAGCCCCGGATAGAACACCGAACGAACCCGCAGGTGAGCATCGAGCCATTCGGCAAGCACCATCGCGCTCTCGCAATGCCGGCGCATGCGCAGCGGCAGCGTCTCGAGCCCCTTCACGAACACCCAGGCATTGAAGGGGCTCATTGCGGGCCCACCGCTGCGCATGAACGCGGTGATTTCCTCGATCACCGCCTTGCTGCCACACACGGCGCCACCGACCATGCGCCCCTGCCCATCGAGAAACTTGGTGGCCGAATGCAGCACCACGTCGGCACCATGCTCGAGAGGTTTCTGCAGGGCGGGCGTACAGAAGCAGTTGTCCACGGCCAACAGCGCATCGTTGGCATGGGCAAGGTCGGCAAAGGCGGCGATGTCGGCCACTTCGATAAGCGGGTTGGTGGGCGTTTCGAGCACGAGATAGCGCGTGCCCGGGGTCACCAGCGGCGCCCAGTCGTTGATGTCGAGCGAATCGGCCCAGACAACCTCGATACCGAAGCGCGGCAGATAGTTCCGGAACAGATTCACCGTGCTGCCGAACATGTTGCGGCTGGCTACGATGCGATCACCACTTTTCAGGGTGCCGAGAGTCAGCGCGAGATACGCAGCCATGCCCGAGGCCGTGGCGATACAGGCCTCGCTGCCCTCGAGCGCGGCCAGTCGACGCTCGAAGTACTGCACCGTGGGGTTCGTGAAACGCGAGTAGATGAACCCGTCTTCCTCACCCGAGAATCGTGCCGCGGCCTCGGCGGCGGAATCGAAGACGAAACTCGAGGTGGCGTGGATCGGCTCGCCATGCTCACCCACATTCGAGCGTTCGAAGCCGGCACGAATGGCAAGTGTGGCGTCGGCCAATGACGGGTCTGCCTGATTGTCTGGAAACATGGTCTCTTGGTTCTTGTGGCTCGGTTGGGCTCGTGTCCGCCCGTGTTGGCTCGTGTGGATTCGCGTGCACCCGTGTCGAGCCGTTTCCGGGTTCGTATCCGCCGGTGCCGGCGCCGGCCGGTTGTCGGCGCCGACCAGCAGTTCCGTTATACTGCCTTGCAGTGCATTTTGCACATCGAAGCAATGACACTGATCCCGAATCGTTTCAAAGCCAGCATACCGCCCGGCACTTGCCACCCCCGCACGGTTGCCCCCATCGCACTTGCAGCGGGTCTGGCGTCGGCGCTGATCACGGACCTGCTGTCGACTCCCGTCATGGCCGAAGCACCTGCCGCGACCGACTCGTTGCCCTCCCCTGATTCGGACGCACTGGATCCGCAGGTCTGCGACGAACAGATCGATGCCCAGGTGGCGCGGGCCGAGAACGCCACCGCCGACCTTGCCGACATCGAAAGACGGCTGCAGCATCTCGACGAGTTGTGCCCCGGACGCGCCGAGATCGCACACGACATCGCGGTGCTTGCCGCTCGACAGGGTCAGGAACAGCAGGCGCTGGCAGCTTTCGAGCGGGCACTTTCCCTCTACCCCGAGGCATACCATACCTGGCAGCAGATGCGCGCTCTGCAGACGCATCGGGCCGACCGTTCGCTGGCGGCGGCGCTGTCGCTCGAGGCCACACCCGGGACACCGATGCTGGAGTTGCAGCAAGCCAACCGGGATCGCCGCCGAAATACTGCCGACACCACCGGCCAGGCAGGCCAGTTCGACGGCAAGGATGCCGAACTGCAGATCGACTACGAACTCTACGCCTGGTGGCAGGAACGTCACGACAACGAATCAATTGCGCACTACTACGTTCCCGGCATGCCGACAGCGCTCCACGGACACGTCCTCGGCGCCTTCGACGGCAGCCTCGACTGGTCGCAACTCACGCGCCGCATCGATGTTCTCGACGACACGGCAGTCGTACTCATCAGCGACCAGGACACCACCCGCGCGCTGTTGCTGATGCGCCCGGAGGGTGGCCGCTGGCTGATCGAACACGAGCAACTCCTGTGAGGTCCTTTTCTTCGGAAAAGTGCTGGCTGGTGCTGTTGCTGAGCCTGTGCGGTCTCTCGGCAGCCCACGCCCGACCGCACGAACCGCTCGCTCATGCGCGGGTGCTCGAGCGGCAACTCGATGTGGTACTCGAGCATCTCGATGACGGGCAGCACCGGGAGGCGAGCGCCATTCTTGCAGGCATGGCGCGGCGTTTTCCCGAGAGTCGCCTGACGCACTACCTTCGCGCCGAACTGCTGCGGCGCGAATTCGGGGGGCTCGCCGGCAACGACCTGGCCCAGCAGCAGACAGGCTTCGGTCTCCTGCTCGAAGCCCGCAGCCGCCTCGCTGCCCTGCGGGCTCGGCAGCAGCGTGAGCGGAGTGCCACCGAAAGACCGGGACTGCTGCCGGCAACGATCATACAGACGGGCAAGGCCGTCGACGAGATCGTGGTGGTCGACGTCGCCGGCAACACCCTCTATCGTGTCGACGATACCGGCGTGCTTGCCGAACACTATGTTTCCATCGGCATCAATGGCTTCGGCAAGCGCCGCGAAGGCGATGGCAAGACCCCACTCGGCATCTACGACATCCAGACCTTTCGCAGCGATGCCTCACTGCCACGTCTCTACGGCAGCGGCGCCCTGACGCTCGACTACCCCAACATCGTGGATCGCGAACAAGGCCGTGACGGTTCGGGCATCTGGCTGCACGGGGTACCGCACGGACAGTACAGCCGCGCACCACAGTCGAGTGAAGGCTGTGTGACCATGGCCAACCAGCATCTGTCCGATCTCGCGCGCACGGCCCGGCCGGGCACCGCAAGGGTGATTCTCGAGACTGTCCCCCGCTGGCACGACGCACACGAGCGTCAGCTCGAACAGCAACGGTTTCGCGAACAGTTCCGTCGCTACCAGGATGCCTGGCGGCAGGCCGACGAGACCACCCTGGCCGCCCTCTACAGAAACCCGGCGGATGTCGGTTCCACGCTTCGACAGTTCGGCGCGGCGGCGGGCGACGCAGCGAGTCTCAAGCGCGTGAGCCGCCCTGGCGCGGGCTTGCCGGGCACCGAGGGCTCGCTGATCGACAGGCTCATTGCCCTGCCTGCCGAAGACGTCACGATCCTCCGCTATCCGAACAGCGATCTCGTGCTCATGGAAGCACGAGTTGGCGCAGATCCTGCGAGCAGACTGGTCCTCTACTGGCAACGTGCCGACAGTGGCAACTGGCAGATCGCGCATGAAATCTGGATGGACAAGGGTATCTGAATCACCTTGCAGACCTAAAGTTTCGTGTGTGGTGGTCGCTGCAAGAGCCATGGCACCGCAATCCACCCTCACCCGCTGACAGGCAGTCGAGCCCGATTCATGTTCGGAAAACTCTTCGGCAACAAGCGGGATACGAATCCACGCGAACGCCGCCGCAAGGCGCCGCCGCAGAACCGTACCCAGCGCACGCGCAAGCATCGTGAAAAGATCGATGTGAAGGATCTGCGCGTCGGCATGTTCGTGGTCGAACTCGACAAGCCCTGGGAAGAATCCGGCTTCATGTTCCAGGGACTCGAGATCAAGAGCACGGCGGACATCCAGGCGATGCAGCGCGAATGCTCCTTCGTCTGGGTCGACTACGACGAGTTCTCGCTGCAGAAGGCCGCTCCCGTGAAAGGCACCGGTCTGCCCCCGGCCCCCGGCGCCGGCTCGATTCTCTCCGAAGGACTCAGCATCGAAGAGGAGTTCGATGCGGCCAGGGAGGTGCATGACCTCGCGAGTCAGACCATTTCGACGCTGTTCGAGGAAATCAGGCTCGGTGCCGAGATCGACGGCGGCAAGGTCAAGCAGGCCGTCAATGGCTGTGTCGACAGCATCCTCCGCAACCCCGACGCCTCGGTGTGGCTGACCCGCATCCAGGCCAAGCACGAAGCCACGGCACAGCACTCGCTGAACGTCTCGGCGCTCAGCATCGTCATGGGCAAGGCCATGAACATGTCGATGCGCGAGATGGAAGACCTCGGTGTCTGCGGCATGCTGCACGATGTCGGCAAGACCAGCGTTTCGAGCGAAGTCATCGAGAAGGCCGGCCCCCTCACCAAGGAGGAAATGGCCGAGATGCAGAAGCATACGCGCTACGGGCGCGATATCCTGCTCTCGACCCGATCAGTGATGTCAGGAGCTGCCGACGTTGCTCATTCGCACCACGAGCGCCCCGACGGACGCGGCTACCCGAGACGACTCTCGGGCGACAAGATACCGCTCTACGCACAGATCGTGGCCATCGCCGAGGCCTACGACACGATGATCACGCGTCAGACCTACCGTGATGCCTTTGCCCCTTCAGATGCGCTTCAGGAACTGTACGCGCAGCGCGGCAAGCAGTTCGACGAAGATCTGGTGATCACCTTCATCGATGCCGTCGGCATCTTTCCCCCGGGCAGCATCGTCGAGATGACCAACGCCGAGGTCGGTATCGTGCTCTCGAACACGCGTGACAAGCTGCGCCCGCGGGTGATCCTGATTCTCGACGGGCTGCACGAACCGATGCCGCAGCGCGTGGTGGATCTCTCGCAGATGGAAACCGACAACCAGGGCAACATCTATCAGATCAAGCTGACCCACCGTGACGGATCCTACGGCATCGACGTGGCCGATTTCCGGAACGCCGGTCTGCGTATCGGCTGAGTCAACCGCAGCAACCTTCTCCCCTCTTCAGCGACTGTGCCCGACTACGGGGAAATCGTGGTGCCTGCGGTTACAGGGGCATCAGATCGTTCGCGCCACGGCTCACCTTCTTCGCCTGGTCGGAGCGACGAATCTCGAGGCTCTGCAGGTAGTCACTGTCGATATCCCCCGTGACGTAGTCACCATCGAAACAACTCGCCTCGAAGCCATCAACGAGGTCGCGAGAGTGCCTGACCGCCGCTTCGAGATCATCGAGCGACTGGTAGATGAGCCAGTCGGCACCGATGAGTGCCTCGATATCGTCGGTTTCGCGGTCATGGGCAATCAGTTCGTTGGCAGCCGGCATGTCAATGCCGTAGACATTCGGGAACCGCACCGGTGGCGCTGCCGAGGCCATGTAGACGCGCGCGGCACCGGCATCGCGCGCCATCTCCACGATCTGCCGCGAGGTCGTTCCCCGCACGATCGAATCGTCGACGAGCAGCACGTTCTTGCCCTTGAACTCGAGTTCGATGGGGCTGAGTTTCTGGCGTACCGACTTCGCCCGCTGCTGCTGCCCGGGCATGATGAAGGTGCGCCCGATGTAGCGGTTCTTGATGAAGCCCTCCCGGTACTTCACGCCGAGCAGCGTGGCCACTTCGAGCGCCGCCGTGCGGCTGGTATCGGGAATCGGAATGACCACGTCGATGTCATGATCGGGACGTTCGCTGACGATCTTTCGTGCCAGCACCTCACCCATCCTGAGCCTTGCCTTGTAGACCGAAATGTTGTCGATGATGCTGTCGGGACGCGCAAGATAGACGAACTCGAACAGACAGGGCGAGTGCTGTGTCTGCTGAGCACACTGACGGGTGTGCAGACGCCCTTCGGCATCGATCAGCACGGCTTCACCCGGCTCCACGTCGCGCATCAGCGTGAAATCGAGACCCTGCAGGGCAACGCTTTCGGAGGCCACTGCGTACTCGGTACCGGCATCGGTTTCGCGCCGTCCGATCACCAGCGGGCGGATGCCGAGCGGGTCGCGAAAGGCAAACACGGCACGCCCGACGATCATGCCGGCCACCGCATAGGCGCCACGGCAACGCCGATGCACGGCAGCCACGGTGTGAAAGAAGCGATCGGCATCGAGGTGCATGCTCGGCCCCTGCTGATGCAGTTCGTGGGCGAAGACATTGAGCAGCACCTCACTGTCGGACTGCGTGTTGATGTGGCGGAGGTCCGATTCGAAGAGCTCCCGCTTGAGTGCTTCGGCATTGGTGAGGTTGCCGTTGTGGCCGAGGACGATACCGTAGGGCGAGTTGACGTAGAAGGGCTGCGCCTCGGCGTGCCCCTCGGCCCCGGCCGTCGGGTAACGCACGTGACCGATGCCCATGTTGCCCCTGAGCTGCATCATGTCGAGTTCACGAAACACGTCGCGCACAAGGCCCTTGTCGCGCCGCAGCACGAGATGCCCCTTGTCGCTCGTGGCGATGCCGGCAGCGTCCTGCCCGCGATGCTGAAGCAGGGTCAGTCCATCGTAGAGACGCTTCCCCACGGGTTCCAGTCCGGCAATACCGATGATTCCGCACATGCGTCGGCTTCTCCTCAGATACTGAAATGGGTAGCGAGATGCTCGGGCAGTCGCTTGTGTATCTCGCGCGCCGCGAGATCGAAATACGGCAGCAGACGCGAAGACTGCCACCAGGGTTCGAGACGCATTTCGGGCTGCAGATGACCGAGCAGCACCAGCAACGACACCAGCACGAGCCCACGCACCAAGCCGAATAGAAAACCGAGTATGCGGTCGATCATCGAGCGCACGCGACCGGCAAAGAGCTGGCGCAGCACCCAGCCGAAGGCGATACCGACAAGAAAGGTGCCGCCAAAGAGCGCCAGAGCACTGACCGTCAGGCGCGCGCCGGGAGAACCGAACACCGTTTCGGGTACGAGCGAGGCAAGGCGCGAGCTGAAGGCAAACATCATCGCGAAGGACGCGACCCAGACGACGAGCGACAACAGCTCCCGAATCAGCCCGCGAAGAGCACCGATCAGGCCCGAAAGGGCAATGATCGCCAGAATGGCAACATCAATGACGGAGAGCATGTGGTGGGGCCTGGAGCCTGGCTGGCATGATGCGGATTCTAGCAGGGCTGCAAATCGTCGCGACATGACGCGACGAACCTGCGGTTGCCATCGTGTGAGGTAACGCGGCGCAGTTCAAGAAACACTGCGGGACACACTGCGGGACACACTGCGGGAAGCATCTCAGGGATAATTCCGGACCACGACGTCGCGGCCGAGAAGCGCCGCGACTGCCTCGCGCGTCTCTTCGGCCCGCTCGCGGCTGACCATCGGCCCAACCTCCACGCGCTGCTGCTCGGTACCGTCGACAGCGACCGTCAGGATGAAGCTCGGGTAGCCCTCGCCGCGCAGGCGATCACGCACCGCACGCGCGCTTGCAACATCGCTGAAACTGCCAGCCTGCACCACCCAGACCTGCATGGTGTCCGAGGGCGACGGCGGTGTATCGACGATCTCCGGCAAGGGATCACGACCTGCGGCGTCGACCGGCTTCATTTCGGGACTGGTATCGGCTTCCATACTGCCATCGGCCCGACGCACACGGGGCGGTTCCTCGCGAAGCTGTTCGACGCGGCGAAACTTGCTCTCGCTACCCCTGCCATCAAGCAGCAGCGGCAGGACGATCACGGCCAGCGCGATCAGCACCGCCGTCCCCCAGAGCCGCTGACGCTGACGTTCGGCCGGATCCGGCTCGCGGCTCACTCGTCGACCTCACGGACGGCGTCCGGGTCCGGAGCTGTCGTTCTCGCCGTCGCAGGTGCTTCGGTTCGTACTTTGGCCTGTGTCCCGGCCTGCATGTCGAACAGTGGTTCGGCAAGCGCCGCGAGGGCATGAAAGGAACCGCAGACGAGTATCGGCAACGCACTTGCACGCGCATGCTCGAGTGCAGCCGTCAACGCCAGCTCGGCCGTGTCGTGAGCGACAACCATCGCACTGCCGGCATGCCTGCGCACCGTGGTTTCCAGCTCGGACAGTGCCACGGCACGCTCGGAATCTTCGATCGCGAACAGGTGCCAGTCGGTGGCGATGGCCGCGAGGGCTGCGACCACCGCCGCGATGTCCTTGTCGGCAAGCGAGGAGTAGAGAATCACCGCCTTGCCGCCCAACGCCGCGCGCCAGACATCGACCACGGCCGAGGCTGCGGCGGGGTTGTGGGCAACATCGAGAATCACCTCGACACCCGCCACTTCACGACGTTCGAAGCGCCCCGGCACGACGGCACATTGCAGGCCCCTGTTCAGGGCATCTGCGGCCACCGGCAGGCGCGCCTGAAGTGCCGCCACGGCAGCCCGCGCACAGGCCGCATTGCGCCGCTGATGGGGCCCGGGCAGCAACAGCGATTCGTCGTCGCCGTCACGCGGTTTCACGAAGCGGATGTCGATGCCACGCTCGCGGGCGAAGGGTTCGAGCGAGGTCGGTGGTGTTGCCTCCCCGACTATCAGGGGCCTGCCGCGCCGACCAATACCGGCCTTTTCGGTCGCGATGACCGCAAGGTCGTTGCCGAGCCAGTCCTGGTGATCGAGCGCGATGCTCGCCAGCACGGCCACATCGGCATCCCAGAGATTGGTGGCGTCGAGTCGCCCGCCCAGACCGACCTCGAGAATGACGACATCACAGTTGGCGTCGATGAACAGCGCCATGGCGGCAAGCGTGGTGTATTCGAAATAGGTGAGGCTGACCTCGCGCGCGGCTTCGATGGCCTCGAAACCGGCCACGATGCGAGCTGCCGGCAACCACTCGCCGTCTACCCGGATGCGCTCGCGGAAATCGCTGATGTGCGGCGAGGTGTAGGCACCGGTGCGGTAGCCTGCCAGACGGTAGACCGATTCGAGCATGGCCACGATCGAGCCCTTGCCATTGGTACCGGCAACGGTGATCAGAGGCATCGGCAGGGTGCACAGGCCAAGCTGCCCGGCAACCTGCCCGATACGATCGAGCCCGAGTTCGATGCTGCGTGGGTGCAACGCCTCGATGCGCGTGAGCCACTCATCGAGGCTGAGTTCCTGCGAGCCTGCGGCCTCAGTCGTTACGGCGGCCATGGCTGTCAGTGGTCGATCCGTCGGAGCCGTTCCCTACCTCGCTCGGTGGCGTTTCGCCGGCCTTGTCCGCGGGCGCATCGGCAGCCGCCGCGGCAACGCCGCTGGTCGCATCGGCAGAATCCATGTCGTTGTCGCTTGCCGCCGCGTCCGCAGGTGCGGTGTTCGAGGCAGCCGTCGAGGCCGTGTTCGACTGCGCATCCTCGGCCGAGCCAGCGCCGGGCGCCGTATGCGTGTCTTGCGACCCGGGCGATGCAGCACGCGAGAGCTTGGCAAGAAGCCGTGCGAGTACGTCACGCATCTCCCGGCGATCGACGATCATGTCGATGGCGCCGTGCTCGAGCAGGAATTCGGCGCTCTGAAAGCCTTCGGGCAACTTCTCGCGCACCGTCTGCTCGATGACCCGGGGACCGGCAAAGCCGATGCGCGCACCGGGCTCCGCGACGATCACGTCTCCGAGCATGGCGAGCGATGCCGACACGCCACCCATGGTGGGGTCGGTAAGTACCGAGATGAAGGGCAGACGCCGCTCGGCAAGACGATTCAGCGCCACGCTGGTCTTGCCCATCTGCAACAGCGAGAACAGTGCCTCCTGCATGCGCGCGCCTCCGCTGGCGCTGAAGCAGACGAAGGGGCATTGTGCCTCGATGGCTCGATCACAGCCGCGCACGAAGCGTTCGCCGACGACCGAACCCATGGAACCTGCCATGAAGGTGAAATCGAACACGGCCACCACCACGGGCAGGTTCTGCATGGTGCCTTCCATGACCACGAGCGCGTCCTTTTCGCCGGTTTCCTTCTGGGCAACCGCAAGACGATCGCGATAGCGGCGCGAATCCTTGAACCTGAGCATGTCGAGCGGCTCGACCTCGGCCCCGATTTCCGTGCCACTGCCGCTGTCGAGCAGCCAGTCCAGGCGCTTTCTCGCGGTGATCTGCATGTGGTGACCACAGTTGATGCAGACGTCCTGGGCACGCTCGAGTTCGGCGTGATAAAGCACGTGGGAACAGCAGTCACACTTGACCCAGAGACCTTCGGGCACCGTGCCCTTGTCTTCGCGGCGCGTACCGATCCGTGCAGGAATCAGACGTTCGAACCAGCTCATGCCACGGCTGAAGCCGGCAAAGCGCCCTTCTCCCGATCGATCCGGATTGTCGTCGTTGCTCACTTGCCCTCGCTGTTTCGGGAGCTTTTGCAGCCCGTCAGTATCTCACGAACAGCGGGTGGAATCAGCCGATCGAACCGCATCGAAAAACGCGCCGAGCTTTCGCCTGCATTTCACCCCCGGTGACGTCTCGACGCCACTGCTGACATCCACGGCATGGGGGGCGATGTCGGCGATGGCCTTGCCGACGTTGCCGGCATGCAGACCACCGGCGAGGATCATGTATCGGGGTCGCACCACGGGCATTCCTGACCAGTCGAACACCTGTCCGGTACCGCCGAGTTCCCCGGGTTCGTGACTGTCGAGCAGAAAGGCCGAGGCACCCGCGTAAGCCGCGATTTCGTCACTGTCCGGCCAGCCCGATCTGCCACCCAGGGCCTTGATGTAGGGAACACCGAAGGACTCGCAGAAGGCCGCCGTCTCGCGCCCGTGAAACTGCGGCAAAAGACCTGGCAGACGATCGAGCGCTGCGGCCACGTGCGCAGCCTCGGCGTCCAGAAACAGTCCCACCCGCTGCACCATCGGGCCGAGTTCGCGGGAGATTTCCGCTGCCGTGCTCGGCGCCACATGGCGCTTGCTGCGCGGCACGAACACGAAGCCGATGGCGTCGGCACCAAGTGTTTCGGCCAGTTCGGCATCTTCACGGCGGGTGATGCCACAGATCTTGACACGGGTTCGCTTCATGGACTCACGATACCAGAGCAAACGGCCAGGTCAGCGGTGCTCAGGGCCGTCACGGCCGCCAGTGGGAGGTGCGCAGGGCTTCGAAATCGGGCACGCCGAAGCATTCGGGATAGGTCGGCTGCAGAAAGCACAGGCCATCAGGGGCAGCCGTTGCTCCGGCCAGGCGTCTGTCGCGCGCCGTGAGGATGTCGCCGATCCAGCCGATCGGCTGCTCGCCGCGCCCGACCTTGAGAAGACTGCCGACGATGATGCGCACCATGTTGTGCAGAAAGCCGTTGGCAGTGACTTCCAGCATGACGCGATCGAGATCGCGTCGCACCGCGATGGCCATGATCGCCCGCCGTGCGTGATGCGCCTGACATTCGGCCGATCGAAAGCTGGAGAAATCGTGTTCACCGAGCAGTTGCTGCGCCGCCGTGTGCATCGCCGCGACGTCGAGCGGGTGGCGCTCCCAGGCCAGCAGCGAGTGCTCACGCCCGGGGCGTGTGGCCCGATTGAGCAGCGTGTAGCGATAACTTCTCGCGGTGGCCGAATGACGGGCGTCGAAATCATCGGACACGGCACTGGCCCAGTGAACCGCAACGCGCTTGTCGAGATTGCTGTTGACGCCGAAGGTCCAGGCCGTCAGTGGCCGCTCGCTGGTGGTGTCGAAATGCACCACCTGAGCCTGCGCGTGCACCCCCGTGTCGGTACGGCCCGCACAGTGCACGACGATGGGTTCGTCGGCAACGGTGGCGAGTGCCTGTTCGAGTTCGGCCTGTACGGAATGACAATGCGGCTGGCGTTGCCAGCCGCAGAATCCGCCACCGTGGTATTCCACGGCGAGTGCGTAACGACGAATCACGAGCGTCGTCGCAACCCGCCCGGCAGGTAACCGCCGGGCCGGGTCATCGACATCAGGAAATCTTGCGCATCAGGTCTTCGGCGGCAGAGACCTGCTCCGGCGTACCGTCTCGCATGACCTGATCGAGCGCGTTGCTGGCCAGTTCCTTGTCGCCCATGTCGATGTAGGCACGTGCCATGTCCATGATCGAATCGACCTGATCACCACTGCCGTTGCGGGCCTGATCTTCGAGACTCGAGGGATCGAACGGGACATCGGTGCTGCCGGAGAGGAAATCGGTGCTGTCAAGATCGAGTTCTTTCGAGATCTGGTCGAAATCGAGCGTCAGATCATCGGTCAGCGCTGCCACTTCACCATCGACGAGCGTGGCATCGGCATCGAGAAGTTCTTCGTCGAGGGTGGCATCGGCCATGTCGAGCGCGGCGTCGTCCACCGAAGGCATGTCGGCTTCGGAGAAGTTTTCGATGTCGTCGAAGCTCGGGAACTCGATGACGCCGTCATCGGCCGAGGTGCTGTCCAGCACCTCGGCAGCATCGATCGACGCATCGACATCATCGGCCGATGCAAGTACATCCTCACCTTTGGGAAGACCTGCACCAGCCTCGCCGGCACCGGTGAGTTCGTCCGCGAGTTCGGAGAAGTCGCCGGTGGCTTCGAGATCGGTCTCGTCGAAGACGAAGGCCGGGTCGAAGCTCTGATCGAGCAGACTTTCGGCGTCCATCTCGTCGATGGTGTCATCTGCCTTGCCGGCAAGACCCGCGGCAGCGGCGCCAGCAGCGGCGACACCGCCAGCGGCAAGCCCACTGACGACATCGGCACCCTGGCTGCGGTCTTCACTGCCGTCATCACTACCGGGGGCAAGCGTTTCGTCATCGAATTCGATGTTGTCGAAGGCCACGGTGTCATCGCCCTCGCCGAAGCTGCGGCTGACACTGCCGGGTTCGTTGTTGCCATCGTCAATCGACGAGAACTCGTCATCACTGAGTGCTTCACCACCCGCGTGGCGGCCGTGCATCGAGGCCAGTTCTTCAGGCTCGACCGCAAACAGCGGCTCGTCCGGGAGAAGTTCCTGCCCCTGAGCGACGATCGACGCCCAGTGCGGGCTGTCTTCGCCACCGAAACGTGTGTGGAAGTCGCGTGCGGCTTCGCCGTACGCTTCGGCGTTGCCTTGATGGTGATAGGTTTCCAGCAGCTTGGCGCGATAGTCGGCGTTCGCGGGGTCGTTGGCGATGGCCTTCTCGAGCAGTTCCTCGGCCTGACCGTGCAGCCCGTAGGCGAGGTAGACCTCGACCTCGGAGAGGGTTTCGTCGGGATCGGCAACGCCGTCCGCGCTTTCCTGTTGCTGATTCAGCGTGGCCGAGACATCGGAAAGATCCAGCGAGGAGCCGGTTGCCGACGCATCGTGATCGGCACCCTGCTCATCATCGGCACCGGCCAGGCCGGCAGCAACGGCAGCGCCGGTAGCGGCTGCGGCCGCAGCAGAACCTGCAGCACTGCCGTCCGCTTCGGCAGCCGTCTTGCCGTCGAGTTCCGATTGCAGTTCTTCCGCTTCGTTTTCGTCGATGAATTCGGCTTCTCTTTCGTCGATATCGAGCAGCGACTTTTCCTTCCTGCGTCGGAACAGCAGGAGGCCAAGCGTACCGAGCACACCGGCACCTGCAACACCGGCCAGACCGAGCTTCCTCGGATCGTCGAGCAGGTTCTGAACCCAGGACTTCGACGCCGTATCGGTGTCGAGCGCGGGGGCAGACTCGTCGACGGCCGCTTCATCCGACGCACCGTCACCATCAAGCAGTTCCACCTGTTCGAGTTCCTGACCGGCATCACTCAGGGCGTTGCGTGTACTGTCAGTGGCCGAATCCTCACCTTTGCCGGCAGCATCCGCTGCCGTTGCGTCAGCGGCTTCGTCACCGAGGCTTTCGGCGTCAGCCTTCGCATCTGCTGCGGCACCTTCGGCCTCGGCCTTGTCACCATCCGCAGCTGCGTCGTCACCAACCTCGCCACTGACGGCGTCAGCTTCGGCATTCGCCGCTTCGCGTGCATCGGCCAACTGTGCTTCGAGCCGCGCAACCTCGTTCTGGCGGAGATTCACCAGCGTATCGAGATTGTTGCTCATGTTACCGAGTTCGCTGGCCTGATCTTCGAGATCGCCGCTTTCGAGTCGCGCCGAGGCAAGCTCTTCGCGGGCCAGTTGCAGATCCTTGCTGATTTCACCGAGACGCCCGGATTCATCGCCGGTTTCGTCGCTGGTGGCGCTCGACGCGCTGTTGGCGGTGCTGTCGTCGGCAACGATGCGAAGCTCGTTGCGATCGCTGACTTCGTCGCGTGCCTCGTCCAGAATCGAACGTGCTTCGTCCGACAGTTCCTTCTTGTCATCGGCAGCCTTGTCGGCACCGTCGGCGGGTTTGTCTTTGCCATCGGCATCGGCCGAGGCTGATTCGTCGCTGCTGTTGGCAGCGAGACGAGTGCCGGAAGCGCCACGAAGATTGTCACGGTATTCCTGCCAGAGCTGGTTCTGCTGGCCGATTTCGGCGACGGCTTCGGCCTGCGTCAGTCGTTGCGCTTCACTCGCCGGCGGCACGCGCAGAATCGCACCCGCCTTGACGAGATTGATGTTGCCGTTGATGAACGACGATTCATTGGCGGCAAGGAGCGCCAGCATCATCTGTTGCACGCTGGTGCCCTCGGCAGCGGTACGACTGGCGATGCCGTACAGCGTATCGCCACGACCGACGGTGACTTCGGCGGGGACGCCGGCATCGGCCATCTTGTCGTCGTCGGCAAGCGTGTCGAGCGACACTTCCTCGGATCCAGCCGCGGATGCATCAACCGGAGCTTCGACAATGACGAAGTCGTCACTGACCTCTTCCGGGCCACCCATCAACTCGACCTCGAGGTCGTAGTCGGCCGAACTCGTTTCGGCAAACTGCTCGGCTGCAGAGGTGTTCGGCGCCTCGAGATCGCTCAGCGATACCGCTTCGCCATCGGCGCCAGGCCTGCCGTCCTCAACAAGCAGGCTGTCGAGCGCGACCGCTTCACTGGCCGTGGTGCTTTCGTCGATGACCTCGTCGGTCTTGCCGATCATCTCGACCTCGAAACCGTCCTCGACAGCGTTGTCCGTGTCGCGCTCGATGGGCGTCGGCGCAACCAGCGAGGAGTTGTCCTTGTCGATGCGTGCCGCCTGTTCGTTGCCACTGCGGGCATCGGTTTCGGCCGACATGAACACCGGCGGATCGAGCAGCACGGTGTATTCACGCACCATGCGACCGTTGGGCCAGTCGACCTCGATCAGAAAATTCAGGAAGGGCTCGACCACCGGCTTGCGGCTGGTGACGCGGATGACCGGGCGACCCCCGACTTCCTCGACCTTGAAACGAAGATCGTTCAGCGCCTGCGAGCGCTCGATGCCGGCCCGGTTGAAGGCTTCTTCCGAAGCCAGGGTCACGATCATCGAGTCCGCTTCACCCGGTTTCACCGAGCTCAGTCGGATCTCCGCGTCCATGGGCTGATTGAGAGCCGAGCGCATCTGGATTTCTCCAAGCCCGAGCCCGAAGGCCCCGCCCGAAGCGAGTGCCAGACTGACTGCTGCCGCCGTTGCAAGTTTTCGCACGTCCAAGGTCCTGCTTTACCGATCGACTTCGCGGCCGGAGGGTCCGATTCCCGATCCGCGTGTGACGATCTTGACTAAAATTCGCATGATATCAGGACAAGTGCCATGCAAGTGCCCTGCCAACATGCCGCTACAGGTAATCGTTTACCAGACATTCTGCAATCTGGATGCTGTTGAGTGCGGCGCCCTTTCTGACATTGTCCGATACGACCCAGAGATTCAAGCCGTTTTCGATGCTGATGTCATCTCGAATCCGACCGACGAAAACAGGGTCGGTACCCGCCGCCTCGGTCACGGCGGTAGGGTATCCACCGTCGCGCCGCTCATCCATCACGACTACTCCTGGTGCATTGCCCAGCAATTCCCGGGCCTGATCGGCCGACAGGGAGTCGCGGGTTTCGATGTGCACGGCCTCGGAATGACCATAGAACACCGGTACACGAACGCAAGTGGGGTTCACGCGTATGCTCGCATCTTCCATGATCTTGTGGGTCTCCCAGACCATCTTCATCTCCTCCTTGGTGTAGCCATTATCCTGGAACGTGTCAATGTGCGGCAAGGCATTGAAGGCAATCTGCTTCGGATAGACCGTCGTGTCGATGTCCTTGCCGTTGAGCAGACGTGCCGTCTGTGCGGCGAGTTCCTCGATCGCATCCTTGCCGGTGCCGGATACGGCCTGATAGGTACACACATTGATGCGCACGATGCCGGCCGCATCGTGCAGTGGCTTGAGAGCCACCAGCATCTGGATGGTGGAGCAGTTCGGATTGGCGATGATGTTGGTGTCACGGTAACGCGCGATGGCGTGAGCGTTGACTTCCGGCACGATCAACGGCTTGTCGTCGTCGTAGCGAAACTGCGAGGTGTTGTCGATGACCACGCAGCCGGCAGCAGCAGCACGCGGCGCGTGTATGGCCGAGACGCTGGCTCCAGGCGAGAAGAGGCCGATGCGCACGGTCGAGAAATCGAAGCTGTCAAGATCTTCGACCACCAGTTGTCTGTCGCCGAAGGCCACACGTTTTCCTGCCGAACGACTGCTGGCCAGTGCGTGAACCTTACCTGCCGGAAAGTTTCTTTCGGCAAGGATGTTCAGCATGGTTTCACCCACGGCACCGGTGGCGCCAACGACGGCGATATCGAATTTCCTGTTCATGGTCGGTTGCTCATGTCGGTAGTGTCTTCCTGTATTCGGTCTGCGGTCTTCGGTTCGGTCTTCGGTTCGGTCTGCAGTCTGCGGTTCGGTCTGCTGTCTGCGGTTCGGTCTGCTGTCTTCCGTCAACGGCGGATTCAGGCAGCGGCCAGCGCTTCGAGCACCGCGTCACCCATTTCGCGCGTGCCACAGAGCGTTTCTCCCTCGGCACCCGTGGCAATGTCACGGCAGCGGTAACCACTTGCCACGACGTGCGCGATGGCGGTATCGATGGCATCAGCCGCGCTCGCCTCGGCAAGGCTGTAGCGAAGCAGCATCGACAGCGAGAGGATGGTGGCGAGCGGGTTGGCCACGCCCTGCCCGGCAATGTCGGGTGCCGAACCATGCACCGGCTCGTAGACGCCCTTGCCCCGAGCGTCGAGCGAGGCCGAAGGCAGCATGCCGATCGAGCCCGTGAGCATCGCCGCGGCGTCGGAGAGGATGTCCCCGAAGAGGTTGCCGGTCACGATCACGTCGAACTGAGCCGGCTGCCTGACGAGTTGCATGGCCGCGTTGTCGACATACATGTGACTGAGTTCGACATCCTTGTAGCTACCTGCCACGTCCATGACGATCTCTCGCCACAGCTCCGACACCTCCAGCACGTTGGCCTTGTCGACCGAACAGAGCCTGCCGCGACGCTGTCTTGCCACCTCGAAACCACGTTCGACGATGCGACGGATCTCGCTCTCACCGTACACCATGGTATTGAAAGCCACACGCTCGCCGCCCCGCTCTTCGATGCCGCGCGGTTCGCCGAAGTAGATGCCACCCGTGAGTTCACGCAGGATCATGATGTCGAGCCCGGCCACGAGTTCGGACTTCAGCGTCGAAGCGGCGGCAAGTTCCGGATAGAGCACCGCCGGGCGCAGGTTGGCGAAAAGCCCGAGTTCCGAGCGCAGACGCAGCAGCCCCCTTTCCGGACGCCTGTCGCGCGGTGCGCTGTCGTAGTCAGGACCACCGATGGCACCGAGAAGTACCGCATCGGCCTTGCGACAGGCTTCGAGGGTAGCGTCCGGCAAGGGCTCGCCGCATTCATCGTAGGCCGCACCACCGAAGGCCCGGGTGTCGGTGTCGATGTTCAGCGAAAACCGCTCGTTAACGGCATCGAGCACGCGCGCGGCTTCGGCCACGATCTCGGGGCCGATGCCGTCGCCCGGCAGAATCACGATCTGTTGCTTGTCGCTCATGATGAATCAGGTCTCGAAAGGAAAGGTTCGGGGAATGTCGTTGCCGTTAGCGCCTTGCGCAGACGAGGCTCGGGATGACGCGGATGCCGGGAACTGCTCAGGTGGCGGAAACATCGGTGTCGAGCAGCCTGGTATCAGGTACGTCGGTATCGCGCACGTCGGCGTCAGGCACGTCGGCATCGGCCACCTCGGCTGCGGCAATGACGGTGGTTTCGGCCTCGGCGAGGGCGCACCAGCGGCGCATCGGCACGTCGTCGAGCACCCGCGCCTGATAGCGCCGAGCCCGTGTCGGCAAGGCGATGCCGTAGCTTCGGAAACGCAGCATCACGGGCGCGTACATGGCATCCGCGACACTGTAGTCGCCGAACAGCCATGGGGCACTGACGGCATCGGCGCCACGCCGCTCGCTCTCGGCGAGGGCGTTCTCGATGATCTGCACCACACGGTCGATGTCGATGCGGGTGTCGAGATCGGGTCTGAAACCGGTCATTCGCCGACGGATGTTCATCGGCATCGTCTCGCGCAACGCATGAAAACCGGCGTGCATCTCGGCACTGATGGCGCGCGCCGTGGCGCGTTCGGCCGTGTCTTCCGGCCACAGCGGTATCGTCGACTTGTCGGCGATGTACTCGCAGATCGCCAGCGAATCCCAGAGTACCAGCGGTCCGTCGTGCAGCACCGGCACCTTGCCGCTTGGCGACCATTGCTTCAGTAGCGCGTCGCCCTCGGGCGTGAACAAGGGAATCTCCACCTCCTCCAAGGGGAGACCGGCATGCTCAATGAGCAGCCAGGGACGCAGTGACCACGAGGAATAGTTGCGATTGCCGATGACGAGCTTCATGCGTTTCGATCCCGGCGCGTTCGATTCCGGTGCATTCGATTCCGGCGCGTTCGATCCAGGCACGGCAATCCGGGTGTCAGTCGCATTGCCTTCACGGGGTGTCGAACAACCACGGCGCTTCGGCCCGGCGTTTCGCTTCGTAGTCGCTCACGCGATTGCGCTTCTGCAGCGTGAGTTCGATGTCGTCATAACCGTTGACGAGGCAGTACTTGCGGAATTCGTCGACCTCGAAATCGAACTGCTCGCCCGAGGGCAAGGTGACGGTCTGCGAGGGTAGATCGATGGCCAGACGAAAGCCGGGTTCCGCCTCGCAGGCGGCCGCGATCTGCTCGACGATGGCCTTGTCGAGCCGGATCGGCAACAGCCCGCTCTTGAAGGAATTGTTGTGAAAGATATCGGCGAAGGACGGTGCGATGACCGAGCGGATACCGTAGTCGTCAAGCGCCCAGACGGCGTGCTCGCGCGAGGAGCCACAACCGAAGTTCTCGCCGGCGATGAGCACCTCGGCGCCGGCATAGCGTGGCTCGTTCAGGACGAAATCGGCACGTGGCCGGCGTTCGGCAGGGTCCTGACCGGGGTAGCCCTGGTCTTCATAGCGCCATTCGTCGAAGAGGTTGACACCGAAACCCGAGCGCCGAATCGACTTCAGGAACTGCTTCGGAATGATGGCATCGGTATCGATGTTGGCGCGCATCAGTGGCACGGCCAGGCCGTTCAGTTGCGTGAATTCCTTCATGCGGTTTTCTCCTTCACGCCTCTTCGGGCTGGCTGAACGTGCGCACGTCGACGAAGTGCCCGGCAATCGCTGCCGCGGCCGCCATCGCGGGGCTCACGAGATGCGTGCGCCCGCCGAGTCCCTGGCGCCCTTCGAAATTGCGGTTCGAGGTGGAGGCACAGCGCTCGCCCGCTTCGAGCCGGTCGGCATTCATGGCAAGGCACATCGAGCAGCCCGGTTCGCGCCATTCGAAGCCGGCGTCGCGAAACACCTTGTCGAGCCCCTCTTCCTCGGCCTGGCGCTTGACGAGGCCCGAACCCGGCACCACCAGAGCCTGGATGATCGAATCGGCCACGCGCCTGTCCCTGACGACGGCAGCGGCTTCGCGCAGATCCTCGATGCGCGAATTGGTGCAGGAGCCGATGAAGACGCGATCGAGGCGGATCTCGCTCATCGGCGTGCGCGGCGCGAGGTCCATGTACTCGAGCGCGCGCGCGTAGCCTTCGCGCTTGTCGGCGTTGGCGGGATCGGCGGGATCCGGCACTTCGCCATTGACCGATACCACCATCTCGGGGGAGGTGCCCCAGCTTACCTGGGGTTCGATGCTGGCGGCATCGATGTGCACGACTTCGTCGAACACGGCGTCGTCATCGCTTCTGAGTTCGCGCCAGGCAGCTTCGGCCTGTTCCCAGCGTTCGCCCTTCGGCGCGAAAGGCCGGCCACGAAGGTAATCGATGGTGGTGTCGTCGACGGCGATCATGCCGGCACGCGCGCCGGCCTCGATCGACATGTTGCAGACCGTCATGCGCCCTTCCATCGACAGGGCACGGATGGCGTCGCCGCCGAACTCGATGGTGCAGCCGGTGCCACCGGCGGTGCCGATACGGCCGATGATGGCAAGCACGATGTCCTTGGCGGTCACACTCGGTGCGACTTCACCGTCGACACTCACGAGCATGTTCTTCGACTTCTTCTGCATGAGACACTGCGTGGCCATGACGTGCTCGACCTCGGAGGTACCGATGCCGAAGGCCAGCGCCCCGAAAGCACCGTGCGTGGACGTGTGCGAATCGCCGCAGACCACCGTCATGCCGGGCAGGGTCGCGCCCTGCTCGGGCCCGATCACGTGCACGATGCCCTGACGCCGGTCGTTCATGCGGAATTCGGTCACGCCGAAACGCTCGCAGTTGGCATCGAGGGTGTCGATCTGCAGCTTCGACACCGGGTCGGTGATGCCACCTGCACGATCGGTGGTCGGCACGTTGTGATCGGCCACGGCCAGCATCGAACTCGTGCGCCAGGGCTTTCTGCCGGCGAGTTGCAGCCCTTCGAAGGCCTGAGGCGAAGTCACTTCGTGCACGAGGTGCCGGTCGATGTAGAGCAGCGCGGTACCGTCTTCCTCGCGGTCGACGACGTGCGCGTCGAATACCTTGTCGTAAAGCGTTCTTGCGGCCATGCCTGTGGGTCGGTCAGTCATTCACATCCATATCGTAACGGCGGACAGCAGATAACTCAAATTCATATTAGTCATTGATTGCATGAATCATGGTTATGATCGAGCCATGGACATCCCCTCACTCGAAGCCTTCGTGGCCGTCGCCGAGCACCGCTCGTTCTCGCGTGCCGCCGAGCAGTTGCACCGCACGCAACCCGCCCTGAGCAAGCGCATTGCCGCACTCGAGAACAATCTCGGACAGACTCTCTTCGACCGCTTCGGCCGTGAACCGAGGCTTACCGAAGCCGGCCAGCGCCTGCTCGTGCATGCACGCCGCATCCTTGCCGATGTGGAAACAAGCCGCAACGACGTGAGGCAGCTGGCTGGCGGCATCGGCGGTCGACTCATCTTCGGCACCAGCCACCATGTGGGTCTGCACCGGTTGCCGGGTGTTCTCAAGGAATACGTGCAGCGCCACCCCGAGGTCGAACTCGATCTGCGTTTCATGGACTCGGAGGAAGCCTGCGACGACGTTGCCAGCGGCAAGCTCGAACTGGCACTCGTGACGCTGCCCGAGCGCCCTGCCGAAGCGCTCGAACTGCGCACGGTCTGGCCCGATCCGCTGTGCATCGTCTGCGGGCCCGAACACCCTCTGGCCCAATTCTCGGCGGAAAGGCGCCGCACCGGCGGCGAGACGGACACTCGCAGTAAGACGGACACTCGCGGCAAGACGGACACTCGCGGCAAGACGGACACCCGCGGCAAGGGCGACACCCGCTGCAAGACCGGTGAAGAACCCGGTACGAGGATCGAACTCACCCCGCTGACGCCCGTAATGCTGTCGCAATGGCCCGCGATCCTGCCGGCGCAGGGCACGGTCACCCGCAGCATTCTGCTCGAGGCACTGCGCCCGCACGGCATCCGCATCAACACCGCGCTCGAATCGAACTACCTCGAGACCAGCAAGATGCTGGTCTCGGTGGGTATCGGCTGGAGCGTGCTGCCCACCGCCATGCTCGACGATTCGATCGTCGCACTCGAGGTCGAGGGACTGGTCATGCGGCGGCGTCTCGGCGTCGCCTGGCACCGCCGACTGACCCTCTCGCGCGCGGCGCTTGCGCTGCTTTCGCTGCTGCCGCTCGCAGGAGTCGTCAATGAGGCACAGACCGCAGATTGCTAACTGATGACCTTGGCTGTGGGTGATGTGGGTGAAGCATCCGGCCCCGGCGCGCTCAGCGTTTCGCCGGCCTGGCGGTCAGTCGCTCGTTGTGGAAGCACGTGTAGATCGCCAGAATGTCGTCGAGCACCTCGGGCTTGCGCGTCACGCACCAGGTCTTGCGGCTCAGCCGCTTGATGTTGTCACGCAGCATCGCGAGCGTGTGATTGATCCCGAAGAGCGGATCGTGCCCCGTGCGCTTGAGCTCTCCCTGACCGATCAGCGCCCCGCGAATCGACTTGTAG
>PDPU01000001.1 GCA_002746645.1 Gammaproteobacteria bacterium
TCTGCGATCCGGCGAGCCCCTGGCAGCGCGGGAGCAACGAGAACACCAACGGTCTGCTCAGGCAGTACTTCCCGAAGGGAACGGTGCTGTCGATCCACAATCCGGAGCGGCTGGACGAGGTGGCGTGCAAGCTGAACAAGCGCCCACGAAAGACATTGAACTGGTCAAGACCTGTCGATATACTCAGTCAGACTTTTGCATTGACCGCTTGAGTCCAAGGATAAATCTGTTATCAAACGGTTGCTGCCGGACAGACTCGGCGGCTTCGGTGATCTTCTACCTGTTCTCGATATCGGTGAGGCATTGGTTGTAGGTGATGCCAGCCTGTTTCCAACGCGAGTGGTCGTGTCGGAACCGCGCTTCAAACCCAACAGCGCAACGGTTGATTTCTGGGATCGGTGGCGTGACGCACAGCCTATAGCAGATACCGTAAACGCTGTGCGCTCGTGGCGACGGCAGAGCAACCAGTGAGCTTCATCGCATGCTGTTCGAGCGGTCGACGGCAGGCCTTCGAACAGTATTAACTACCTCGGTCACCGTGAACGATCACGCCGCAGGAAGGCCATCTGCAGCGCATCGCACACCAGCGATGCCTTCATGCGCCTGCTCATTGACTAGCCAATGACAGAAGAAACTTTCGGATATGGATTTCACCCCTAAAATTGATTTTCTCATCGTCCGGTCGGTAGATTTTTTTTATTATTATGGTTCTTGGCTGTTCAGCGGATCCCGGAATCATTACGTCATCATGTCATACGGATGACGCCAGGCCGGCAAGGCACGGAGTCGATCCAGCCACGCGGTCACGTGAACCGGTACGTCCACCTCGGCTTCGTCGGTAAGCATGAGATAGCCCGACAAGGCGAAATCGGCAATGCTCGGGTCGTCGCCTTCGACGAACCACGACTTTCCGTCGGCAAGCCAGTCGTTCATGAGGGTCACGTCGTGCTCGTAGCGCGCCATGAGCCAGTCGCGCGCTGCGGGTTCGAGCCCTGAGCCCTCGAAACGCCGATCAGCACGCAGTTGGGGAAGACAGTTGCCGATTCTGTTCGCCTCCCACAGCAGCCACTCGCGTGCTTCGCGCCAGCGTCGTTCGGCCAGACTGGCCGTGGCACTGCCGGCCGAATGATCGCCCATGCCCGGATGTCCGCCGATGCCGAAGTGTTCGGCCAGATGCATGAGAATCGCACCCGACTGCACGTGCGGCCTGCCGTCGTGAACGAGCAGCGGCACTTCGCCATAGCGTGCGGCATCGCGAAAGGCTGGCGGGCGTGTGGCGCGGTCGCTGAAGATGTCGATGACGACGTAGTCGTGCTCGATCTGCGCGTGTTCAAGGAAGAAGCGCACCTTGAAGGCGTGGCCGGAATCGGGATGACCGTAGAGAGTGAGATCTGGTGACATGAGTTGCATGATCAATATCCCCGCTTTTCATCGAAACTCGATCATGTCGAGCTGGCGGTTGCTGCCTGATTGCCAAGCATCTCTCCCAGGGCTCGCAGAATCGCCCCACCCGCTTCCCGCTCGGTGAGCTGAACGCTCTGCCAGCCGGCAGCACGCGCCGCTTCGACGTTCACCGCGACGTCATCGACGAACACGCACGTGTCGGGATCGAGCGAAAAGGTATCGGTCAGATGCCGGTAGATTTCGGGCTCGGGTTTCACGAAACCCGTGTCGCAGGACACCACCATGCCCTGGCAGACCGACCAGCAGTCGTAGTTCTCGCGTAGCCACACCCAGGGGTGATGCTGCATGTTCGAGAGGATGTAGATCGGTACGCCCTTCGCGGCGACTTCCTTCATTGCCGCCATCGTGTCTTCGAGCGGTGTCAGCGACGGCGCGAGGTTGTCGTAGATCATGCGGATGCGCTCGGGTGGCAGCGGCGAGCGCGCCTGAGCACGGCTGACGGCCTCATCGAGCGTCATGGTGCCACGATCCATGGCAACCCAGTCGCTGTTGGCGATGGTATCGGCGAGCGCCTGGCGCCGGTCGGCCTCGGTGTCGAAGGCCGTGCCGATGAGCCGGAGAGGATCCCAGCGCACGATCACGTTGCCGATATCGAGTACGAGGTTTTTCCCCCGTTCATGAATCAGCCCTTCCACCGAATTGACCGATTCGCTGGTTTTCCGCGGTACGAGCATTGCCTGAATGACGGAGTCGTTTTTCATCAGCATCAACCGAACAAGAGACCAATCAACAGGCAAATCACGACGCCCGTTTCAAGAAAGCGCTTCATGCGCTCGAACCACGACGGCAACGCATCAAAGCGGATGGCACAGTGGCCGGAAAACCCGATCAGGAGCGGAAGCAGCGCCCATTTGCCATCGAACCCTGCCGCGGAAACCATGACGATGCAACCCAGGGCAATTGCGCTCATGCCCATGCGGACATCGGACTCTCCACCGACGGTGGATTGCCCCAGGTGCATGCCGGCGAGAAAGAGCATCGTGATCATGCCCCAGATGAGCAGCCAGCGCACGCCCATGGCGTCGGTCTGCTCGCCTCCGAACAGGCACATGAGCGCCCCGAGGACAAAGGGCAGCAGGCCGAGCATGCCCAGATTCCTGACCCTGACGGGCGCGTTCGGAAACAGCGGTTCGAGAATGGTCATGTTCCCTCTCCGGCATCAGCAATGACAGGCCAATGATACTGATTTGCGTGCCAGGCCGAAACGCCCCCGCCACCGGACGGCGTTGCCCGCTCGTCACGCGCTGTCACACCTGTTACGCCTCGTTACAACCTGTTACATGCTGATTCGATCAGGAAACCACCCTGACCCGAGGAGTGCCGATACTGGTTTCACCTTGCAGCGAAGGCTCGGAGCGCTCTGCAGGGATCAGGACAGGGTGACGCATTTCGCGTCATTCACCTGACCGGCCAATGCCATGCCGGGAAACCCCAATCGCATTACTGACAGTCAACCTTGAGGATCATCACATGAACACATTCGTCAGGATCGCAATCGTCACCGTTGCCACCGGCACACTTCTCGTCAGTGCAGCCGCCTTTGCCGTTCGCGGCGGAGAAGCGCGCTTCGGCGCACGCATGATCGAGAATGTCAGCGAGCAGCTCTCGCTCGATGCAAACCAGCGCGAGGCACTCGACGGCCTGCGCACCGAATTCCTGGAAATGCGCGAAGCGCTGCGCGGCGAAGGCAACATGCGCGACACGCTGCTTGAAATGGCCACCGCCGACACCTTCGACCAGGGCGCGGCACTCGCCATGCTGAACACGCGCGCCGAAGCCGTGCAGACCCATGCTCCCGATCTGGTGGCCGCGGCCGCCCTGTTCTTCGATGGACTGGACGCCGAACAGAAAGCCAGGATGACGGAAATGGCAGAGCGGTTCGACGAACGCGGCCGTCATGGTCACCGTGGCATGGGATGCCATGACCGGATCGGCCATGATCGAGGCCACGGCAACGACCACGGTCAAGACCATGGCCGGAACCACGGTGACGGCCACGAACACGACCCCGGACAAGACCACGTTAACAGCCACGGTCGTGGACAGGACCAGGGCCGCGATCACGAACACCGTCAGGACAGCAACTGAGCAGGTCGCTGACCCGCTGCCGGCAGCGGGCGCCAGCCGGCGCTGACAGCAGCAGACATGGCGAGTTACCCTGAATGCTCGACGTCACGGGTGGGCCGGTCGGCCCACCCCTTCTTCACTGTCCGCAAGCATGGCCCATGCATCGCGTATTGCTCATTGATGACGACGGCAGACTCGCCGAACTGCTGACCGAATACTGCAGCACCTTCGGCATGTCCGTCGAACCGGCATTCACTTCGGAAAGCGGACTCGAGCGGCTCGCTCGGGAAGACTTCGACGCCATCATTCTCGACGTGATGCTGCCCGACCGCAACGGTTTCGACACCTGCCGGCTCATTCGTCAGCAGCATCGCACGCCGATCATCATGCTTACCGCCCGTGGTGAACTGACCGATCGGGTCGTCGGACTCGAACTCGGCGCCGACGACTACCTGCCCAAACCCTTCGAACCACGCGAACTGGTTGCGCGCCTGCAGAGCAACATCAAACGCTACCGCGAGGGCACGCCGACCCGAGCGGAGCAGCAGGATCACGGCATGGAATTCGGCCGTCTGGTGATCGACGACAAGTGCTTCGAAGCACGCTGCGATGGCGAATCGCTGGATCTCACCACCATGGAGTTCCGTCTGCTCAGACTGCTGGCGAGCGAACCCGGTACCGCCTTCTCGCGAGACGACATACTCGGCCAGCTCAAGGGCACCGACAACGAGTTCCTTTCGCGCTCGGTCGATATTCTGGTGAGCCGCCTGCGGGCCAAACTCAAGCCGCTCGCACCCATCCGCACCATTCATGGTGCAGGCTACAGTTTCATCGCCTCGCAGTGCGAATAGCCAGTATCGGCATGTCGTTCCGCAAACGCTTCCAGTCAGTGTCGCGAACGCTGTCGCGCTCGCTCTCGCTGCGCATGCTGGCCATTTTCCTGTTCACGGCCATTGCCGTGCTGGCCATCCTCGTCGAGCTGTTCTCGCGCGGTCTCGGCGCACAGTGGCAGCATTCGATCCAGCCGCACCTCGAGCAGTACGCACGCTACATCCAGGAGGACATCGGCAACCCTCCCGATCCCGAGCGCATGACGGCGCTTGCCGCGCAGCTGCCACTCGACATACACGTGTTTCGCGGAGAAACGCTGCTGGCCAGTACGACCGATCGCCCATTCGACCCGCGACACTACCGTTTTCGTCAGGGCAACGGTGAGGCAGGTGTGGGTACCCCGCGTGGGCCCATGCGCCGACCGGGCCGCGTACTGCGGCTCCGACGGGGCGATCTCGATATCTACCTCGATCTGCGCAGGGGCCACCATCACGCCATGAACCGGCACGCGGGCGAACCGCCCAGGCACCACCGTGATCGTGACGAGCTCTGGTGGTCGTTGCTTGCCCTGTTCGGGGTGCTCGGTACCAGCTACTGGCTCATCCGCCGTCAGCTGAGTCCGATCCGGCGCATCCAGGCGCGTGTTACCGAAATGTCGGCAGGCAATCTCGACGCGCGCATCAAGCCCGCCGGGCACAGCGACCTCGACGAACTCGGCCGCAGCATCGACGACATGGCAGGCCACACGCGGGCGATGCTCGACGCCAAACGGGAGCTGCTGCTCGCGATCAGCCATGAACTGCGATCACCGCTGACGCGTGCACGTCTTGCCACCGAGATGCTGCCCCCGTCAAGGAACCGTGAACGCCTCGAAGACGAACTCGGCGAGATGGAATCGCTCATCAGCGACCTGATCGAGAACGAGCGCCTGCAGCAGGCGCATGCCGTTCTGACACTCGAACACCTCGAACTGCAGGCCCTGCTGACACAGGAATACACTGCCGTTGTCGGTGAACCCCTGCAGCTCGCGGGCCATGACATCATCGAAGGTGACACCATACGCCTGCGCCTGATGATCAGGAACATCCTGAACAATGCCCTGCTGCACGGTGCAACCGCGGCACACTCTCCGGCAACCGGCGACACGGACTCGAAAGCAGACCCGACGACCGGCCTTGCCGAGGCCACCGGCACGATCAGGGGCGAAGGTGCCGCTGACGGACACCCTGCCGGCATCACGCTGACGCATGAGCACACCGATGGCCATCACGTCATCCGTGTCCGTGACGACGGACCGGGCATCGCCCCCGACAAGCTGAAAACCGTACTCGAACCCTTCTACCGCCTCGACGAATCGCGCACACGCACCACCGGCGGCTTCGGGCTCGGCCTGACGCTTGCCCGGCAGATTGCCGTGGCCCACGGCGGCTCGCTGTCCGTTGCCAACAACGACGATGCACCGGGCATCACGGTGACGATCACCCTGCCCGACACTTCCGCCCGCCTCCGTGCGGTGTAGGCACACAATGGAACGGGCGGGCTTGACATCCTCGTCGAATGCAGGAACAGTATACACTGTTATAGATAACAGCGTATGCAAGCACAGCAATTCCAGCAAGGCTCACCGTCACGGCTGCCACCGGACTACGCCGAACTCCACGCGGTCTCGAACTTCAGTTTTCTGAGAGGTGCATCACACCCCGAGGAACTGGTCGACACCGCTCTTGCGCTCGGCTACCGCGCCCTCGCCATCACCGACGAGTGCTCGCTCGCAGGCGTGGTGCGGGCCTACGGGCGCATGAAGGAGCATGCGGCGGCTGCAGCCGAGGCGCAGGCCACCATCGACGATGCACGATCGGCATCGACAGTGCCCACACGCCTTGCCGCCGACGCTGACGTCACCCAACCCGTCGCACCCGGCAGCGTGCGCGGCGCCATGCATCTCGCCCACTTCCGCCTCATCATCGGCAGCGAATTCGCCCTCGGCGACGGTTTCCGTCTCATCGCTCTCGTCACCGATCAACTCGCCTACGAGCGGCTCTGCACGCTCATCAGCCGCGCCCGCATGCAGGCGGAGAAAGGCCACTACATCATCAACCGCGCGATGATCGAAGCGGTGGACCTCTCCCCTTGCTGCCTGATCCTCGTACCGCCCTGCATGGCCGTGCCGGAAGCCGGCTTCGAGAGCTGGTTCCGCTGGTGCCGCTCGCTCGGCCCCAGGGCCCATGCCGCGCTCGAACTGCACCTCGGCAGTCACGACCTCAGGCACCGCGAATGGCTCCTTGCCATGGCCGCGGCACACGGACTGCCCGTGGTGGCGGCGGGAGACGTGCACATGCACCGCCGCCAGCGCCGAGCGCTCCAGGACGTGCTGACCTGCATCCGCCACGGCTGCACGCTCGAAACCGCCGGGCGGCGCCTCTTTCAGAACGGCGAGCGCTGCCTTCGTGATCGCGCCACCCTTGCAAGCCTCTACCCGCTCGAAACTCTGGCCAACAGCGTGGCCGTCGCCGAACTCTGCACCTTCGACCTCGGCACGCTCGACTACCGCTACCCGCGCGAGGTGGTGCCCGCCGGGCTCGACGCCACGGCCTGGCTCCGGCAACTCACGCTCGACGGCATGCGCTGGCGCTGGCCCGACGGCGCCAGCGAACGCATCCGTGAGCAGATCGAATACGAACTGTCGCTCATTGCCGAGATGCGCTACGAACCCTACTTCCTCACCGTGCGCGATATCGTGCGCTTCGCCCGCGAACGCGGCATTCTCTGCCAGGGGCGAGGTTCGGCCGCGAACTCGGTGGTCTGCTACTGCCTCGGCATCACCGAGGTGAACCCCGACAAGACGCGGCTCCTCTTCGAGCGCTTCATCTCGAAGGAGCGCAACGAGCCACCCGACATCGACGTGGACTTCGAACACGAGCGGCGCGAGGAAGTCATCCAGTACATCTACGCAAAGTACGGTCGCGAGCGTGCGGCGATTGCCGCCACCGTCATCTGCTACCGGAAGAAGAGCGCCATCCGCGACATCGGCAAGGTCTTCGGGCTTCCGAACGAACAGATCGACACGCTCTCGAAATCGCTTGCCTGGTGGGATGCGAGCGGCATGGTCAGCGAACGCCTTGCCGAGATGGGCTTCGATCCCGAAAGCCCGATCCTGAAACGCTTCACCTGGCTCCTCGAGCAGCTGATCGGTTTCCCGCGTCACCTCTCGCAGCATGTCGGCGGCTTCGTCATCAGCGATGCCCCGCTCACGACGCTCGTGCCCATCGAGAACGCTGCCATGGCCGACCGCAGCATCATCCAGTGGGACAAGGACGACCTCGAAGAGCTTGGTCTGCTCAAGGTCGACATCCTCGCTCTCGGCATGCTCACGGCCATCGCCAGGTGCCTTGCGCTCCTGAGGAGCTGGCGCGGCATCGAGTGGACCATGGCGACCCTCCCGCAGGACGATCCGGCCACCTACGACATGATCTGCGCGGCCGATACCATCGGCGTGTTCCAGGTGGAATCGCGCGCGCAGATGTCGATGCTGCCGCGGCTTCGTCCGCGGAACTACTACGACCTCGTGATCGAAGTGTCGATCGTGCGCCCGGGGCCGATCCAGGGCGGCATGGTGAACCCCTATCTCAAGCGCCGTCAGGGCATCGAGCCCGTTACCTACCCGAACAACGATCTGAAATTCGTGCTCGAGCGTACCCTGGGCGTGCCCGTCTTCCAGGAACAGGTGATGGAAATTGCCATGGTGGCGGCGGGTTTCAGCCCGGGTCAGGCCGATGCGCTGCGCCGCTCGATGGCCGCCTGGCGCCGCAGCGGGCAGATCTCCCGATTCCACGACAAGGTGGTCGGCGGCATGCTCGAAAAGGGTTACGAAGCCGAGTTCGCCGAATCCATTTTCCGCCAGATCGAAGGCTTCGGCGAATACGGCTTCCCCGAGTCCCATGCGGCAAGTTTCGCGCTTCTCGTGTATGTGTCCTGCTGGCTGAAGTGCCACGAACCCGCGGCCTTCCTCTGCGCCATGCTCAACAGCCAGCCGCTCGGCTTCTACGCCCCCACGGATCTCGTGCAGGACGCGCGCCGCCACGGCGTCACGGTGCGGACGGTGGACGTGAACATGAGCGAGTGGGATCATGGCCTCGAGGCTGCGGGCATCGATCACGAGATCCGCGAACCCGACATCCCGCCCTACGCACCACGCGCCGAGCAGCCGGCCGTGCGCCTCGGCTTCCGCCTCGTGTCGGGTCTCTCCGCCGATGGCGCCGAGGCCGTTCTCGCCGCACGACGCGAACGCCCCTTCACGAGCATCGAGGATCTGGTCTGCCGCAGCGGCATCCACCGCAGGGATCAACAGGCACTGGCCATCGCCGGCGCCTTCGAGAACCTGAGTGGCAACCGTCACCAGGCACAGTGGGATCTTCTCGGTGTGGAGCAGTTGCCGCCACTGCTCGAAAAGGCCTCGGCGAGAGAGCCACGCGCGTCCCTGCCCGTGCCCACCCGCGGCGAAGACACCGTGGCCGACTACATGAGCCTCGGGCTCACCCTCGGAGATCACCCGCTGCGGCTCCTTCGCAGGCACCTGCGGAAACGCCGCATCCTCGATTCGAAGAGCTGGGCCGAGATACCGAACGGCCGCCGTGTCTGCCTTGCCGGCATCATCCGCGTCAGGCAACGCCCGGGCAGTGCCCGGGGCGTGCTGTTCATGACCCTCGAAGACGAAGGCGGGCCGATGAACGTGATCGTCTGGCAGAAGGTGCTCGAGCGCTACCGCAGGGAAGTGCTCGGCGCGAAGATGGTCGCCGTCACCGGCATCACCCAGCGCGAACAGGGAGTGACACACCTCGTTGCGAAAAAGCTCGAGGATCTGTCATGGATGCTCGGGGAACTGGATACGCGGTCGCGGGATTTTCACTGAGCACGCGCCGGACACGACCGCTGTTCCGGATGCCGGCAGCAGGCCAGTCATTCAGCGATAGACACGCCCGAGATTCAGTCGAATGCCGAGTCCGAGCAGGAGATCATCCGACCACTCGGCGCCGGCATGCAGTTCGAACTGCCCAAGCGGCCGCACGAGGCCGGCCTGCAGCCAGGGATGAACCGAATCGTCGCCCTTGAATCGCGCATCGCTCACCGCGTCGATCTGCGTGTCGAGATCATCGATCTGGACACGCAACCCCGCACCCAGTACCGAATACCAGAGGCCGTAGCGGCCAGTGTGGGCACGATCACCGACCAGTGCGAAGCGATAACTGTCACGCGTGAAGTCGATATTGACCGCCTGCGAGGCGAGCGTCAGGGTATCCCTCACATCATAGTCCGAGCGTTGCAGCGCGATATCTGCCGAGAGTTCGTGGCCGAGAATCGACTTCTCGAGTGCAATGCGAAAGCCCGCTTCCAGATCGTCGGTCTTCGCATGCACGTCGGCACTGGTCGGCAGCAGGTCGAAGAGCCTCTCGTTCTGCCCTGCTCCGATACGAAACTGGAAGCCACGACGCCCGCGAAAGGGTGCGACATAGAGACTTGCATTGGCACTCGTCACTGCCCCGTCCTGAACCGACGAGTTGCCGCCGGACGCGATGATCGAGAGTTCGCCAAGGACTCTCGTGGGCGCGGCAGGCAGGGCTCGTGCATGCAGGGGCAGCACCTGTTCCGCGGTGGCCGAACCCGTGCCCGCCAACAGCAGCAACATGAGAAGGATGTTTCGTGAATTCACTGGAGCCTCATCGTCTGAAGATTGCACGATACCTGCATACACGAATCGAACCAGAATCAAAAACGGATGCGTCATGTACACCGCCCTCATCCTCAACGCCGCACTGCTTGCGGGGTTTCTCTACTATCTGCTCTTTCGCGACATCACCGCGCTCAGCGCCTTCGCGCAGCTGTCCGCCGCCGGTGTGCCGGGACTCGAACCTGCCCTGTCGGCGCTCTCGGGCAGCCTGGCGAAACCCGGTTGGCAGGATCCGAGCGCGGGTACCTTCCCGTCGTTCATTCACGCCTTCATGAGTCTGTTCGCGCTGTTTGCCGTGACGGCGCGCGGCGGTATCTCGACACGCTGGCGATGCCTGCTGCCGCTGTTCGCGGTGGCTGCACTGATGGCCCTGGAAACGACAAGCAGCACCGTCGATCCGCTCGACCATCTTGCCGTGCTGATGGGCGCAGCAATGGCATGGGGCTTCTGGAAAATGCACGAATCGCCGGGGCAGGCGCTTCGTCCGTCATCTGCCGGGTCGATCATCGCAGAACGCGTGCATCCGACACACCGTCTCCGTCAGCCGCGCCGGACGATGCTGACGCTGTCTGCCCTTGCGTGCGGCAGCCTGTGGCTCGCCACCGGTTCCGATGACAGCTACGTCAGAAGCTGCATCCACTACGACGACGACGGCCTCTGTCGCGAATACGTCTCCTATGCCGATCCGGTCTACATGAGTTACACCGATCTCAGAAACGGCGCGATCCGCCGTGAAGCACCGCGCCCACCGACCGAAATCGGCGGTGTCCATCGTTACGGCGACTATCTGCTCGTCAACGAACGGAACCAGGGTATCCACATCATCGACAACCACGATCCGCTCGCTCCGGTGAATCGCGCATTCCTGCGCATACCGGGCAATACCCAGGTCATCGTCCGCGGCAATCATCTCTACGTCGACAGCTTTGTCGACCTTGTGACGCTGGACTTTTCGGATACCGACAACATTGTCGAATCGGCGCGTCAGACCGACGCCTTCCCCTGGGATGCCTATCAGGCAGTGCCCTACAACATACGATTCTGGCAGCACAACCAACCCGAACCCGACCTCGGCGTCGTGGTGAGCTACACGGAGTGATCCAATGATCATGCTGAAGACATTCACATCCGCGCCACGGCCGAAGCGCCGCATGGCGAAAGCGGCTGCACTCGGCCTGCTGTCCATCACCACCCTGCTCGGCGCCTGCAGTGAATCGGTAACGGGCGCCGGCGGTGGCGGTGGCACCGTCACTTCGCAGAGCGGCTCGCTGTCCCGCATGGCCATTACCGATCAGTATCTCTATACGGTCTACGGCAGCAAGCTCTCGCTGTTCGACATCAGCGAACCGGCAACGCCACTTCCCTATACCGAAGTGAGCATGGACGCGCGTGTGGAAACACTGTTCCCTTACAGGAACTACCTCCTGATCGGTGCGGAAAACGGCGTCTTCATCTTCGACAACAGCGACCCGGCGTCGCCTGTTCAGGTCGGTGAATTCACCCACGCACGTACTCATGACCCTGTCGTGGCGCAGGATGACATTGCCTACGTTTCGCTCAGGCGTGATACCTCGATGCCGAACGGCATTCCCGATCAGATGAATGTCGTCGACATCGCCGACCCGAGCGCGCCGACGCTGATCGAATCACAGGCGATGGACGCACCGCGAGGGCTCGCTGTCTCCGGGAACCGACTCTACGTCTGCGACGGTGAAAGCGGCCTCAAGACCTACGACCTCACCGACCCGCGTCACCCTTCGCTGAAGGCAACCGAGGATGGTCTCGACTGCGTCGACCTCATCGTCAACGACAACACGCTCGTCGTGGTGGCGAAGGACGGTATTCATCAATACGATCGCAGCGCCGACAAACTGTTGCCGATGAGCAGCATCGCGACCGCACCGATCTTCTACGTGACGAATCCCTGAGACGGATCTCGCCTTCGGCAGTCAGGAACCTGCCGTGGCAGCGACGCGTGGCGAGGCCTTGAGACGCCCGCGTTGCAGCCACCAGGAGGCAATCACCCAGAGCGTCAGTATCAGGGCGATGTCGATCAGCACGCCGCTGGCGAAGTACGGCATCTTCATGTGCAAGGCATCGCCGACCACCGACAACAGCACGCAGGCCACGAACGACAGCAGCCCGCCACGGCCGATCTCGGCCAGTGCCAGCCCCGGCCGTGTGGCGGCCATGCGCTCGAACACGGTGGCCCAGGGCACGGCCACCAGCCACGCGGCGGCGAGAATCGACAGAAAACGCCAGCCGTCAAGTGACCACTTGTCGATGGGCCCATGCACGAAACGGAGTGCCGAGCGGAAAGCCCCTTCGAGGGGGAGATAGTCTTCCGCGACCACAGCCGCAAGTCCGAACAGCGCGATGGCGATCGCCGCGGGTGTCAGCCAGCGGCGCCAGGGCAACAGTCTGGCCATGAGCGGTTCGCGCCAGACGCCCATGGCAGCGCCCGCGAAGAACAGCAGTTGCCAGCCGAAGGGATTGAACACGAAGCCCAGTCCCGCCCGATGATTCGGGATCAGGGGGTTGATCTCGCGCGCCAGCAGCCAGATCAGGATCGACACGGCGAAGAACCGCACCGGCCAGCGCAGCAACAGCGGCATCAGGAATGGTGTCAGGGCAATCAGTATCACGTAGAGCGCCAGCACATCGAGCAGATTCGGGTTCATCCACAGGCTGCCGACCGCCATGAGGTACCAGATCGGGCGCGTGAGGATCATCTCGGCGTAGGCGTTCCAGATGGCCGTGTGGTTGAAACCGAAGGCCAGCAGCACGGCCGAGAGCAAGGCCATCAGCACCGCGCCGATCAGCAGCGCCCGCCATACCGTGAAACTCCGCCGCAGGAAACGCCGCCGCGCCGCGCCACGACCGTCGCGAGCTTCGATGCGTATCCAGACCAGACCGACGAGGAATCCCGACAGCAGCACGAAGAGTTCGGCCGCATCGAAGAGCTGGTAGTTTGCCAGTGTATAGTCGCGCAGCGCCGCCACCGGCATGTGGTCCATCATGATGCAGACCAGTGCGTAGCCGCGCAGCATGTCGAGTGCCGCGATGCGTTTCATGACGAGGCCTGAGTCGGCGACGTCTGGCCGTCATGGTGTTTCTTCGATGGCAGACGAGCCCAGGTCTGCAGCAGTTCGGCATTGCCGAACAGCGCCATGACCTCACGCTCGTCGAGGATGGCGAGTGCTTCGTGCCTGCTGGTCGCGTGCGCCACCTTGGCGTTTGCCGTGATCAGCGGAAGTCTGGCGTTCAGGTCTTCGTCGTTGTCCGCATTGCTCGCATCATCCCGGGATTCCTCGGGCGCGGCGATCGGCCGAGCGTCATCGGCGTGGGCCGACGTCGAGGTGTCGTCGGTGGATGGCAGCAAGGTGAGATGCGCGGCGAGCTGCTGCGGGTCGTCAAGCACCGTGTCGAGCAGTGCATCCACCCTGGCGCCTTCCCGGAATTGCTCCGCATGTGCTGCGGCCTGCGTCAGCACGAAAGGCGGGTTTCGCTCTTCGGGTGTCACGAAAAGGCCACGTTGACGGGCGCAGGCACCGAGCCGCGGGCTGGCGGTCCAGCGCGAGGTGAGTGGTGAGAGCAGCAATCCGGCGATGATCGGCGCCAGCCAGAGCAGTTGCGTCGGATCCAGGATCCAGAGAATGCCGAGCAGCAGTCCCCCACCGATGAAGTGTGGCGCATGCCGCCAGAGCACGAGCCGCCACGGTGGCATGTCACCGGCACGCACCTGCGCTTCCCAGCCGGAGTCGTGGCCCAGAAGGATCTCGATCACCTGACGTGTCTGCATCAGCATCTGCACCGGGGAAATGAGGATCGAGAGCAGGAGTTCGAAGAACCATCCGGGCAGCAGCTTCAGGCGCGCACCCGGACTCATGTTGCCGGGCATGAACATCGCTCGGAGGAGGCCGATGATCTTCGGCAGAAACAGCAGCCCCATGGACACGGCGAAGAGCCAGAGCATGCGCTCGTTGTCGAACACGGGCCAGTCCGGAAAGAGCTGGTAGGTGCTCGGAAAATACTCCGGGCGCGACAGCAGCACGTTGGCCGTCAGACCCATGCCGACACCGATCAGGGCCAGCCACACCAGGCTCATGAGATAGCTGCAGATGCCGAGCAGGAGATGCACACGGCTCACCGGCTTGAGACCTCGAGCCGCCAGTACGCCCGTATGCTGAAGATTGCCCTGCGCCCAGCGGCGCTCGCGAACGGCGTTGTCGAGCAGCGTCGGTGGGCTGCCTTCGTAGCTGCCGTCGAGATCATGATGGAGCTGTACCTTCCAGCCGGCGCGGCGCATCAGTGCCGCCTCGACGAAGTCGTGGCTGAGTATCGAACCACCGATGGGCCGTGGCCCCCGGAGCTGTGGCAGCCCGCAGCTGGCGGCAAAGGCCGCGGTGCGCATCAGCGCGTTGTGACCCCAGTAGTTGCCGCTGTTGCCCGACCAGGCACTGACGCCTCGAGCAACCAGCCGCCCGTAGAGGTAGCCCGCGAACTGGATGAAGCGTGCAAACAGCGTTTCGCCACCGACGAGCGTTGGCATGGTCTGAATCATGCCGATGCCCGGGTCGGCCGACATGCGCGACACCATGGCCGTCAGGGTATCGGCCGAAACGATGCTGTCGGCATCGAGAACCAGCATGTATTCGTAGCGTGCGCCGTAGTTGCGGATGACATCGGCGATGTTGCCCGCCTTGCGTTCGATGTTGGCTTCGCGGCGGCGATACCAGACAGGGATATCCGTCATCTGCCTGAAACGATGCACGGCGCGCGTTTCGGTCAGCCACATTTCCGGACGACGGCTGTCGGAGGCAACGAAGAACTCCACCCGTTCGGCCAGCGGAGATCCGGCCAGTTCGTCGGCCAGTCCGGCGAGCAGACCAAGGCTCTCGGCCGCGTCCTCGTGGTAGATCGGCATGACGATGGCAATGCGGCCACTGCCTGCGGCGGCATCCGTGGTCGCGCCATCCGCCGTGTCGGCAGGCGAAGGCACGACGCTGCCGTCGCCTTTCGCGCTGCCGTTCCCGGACGCCATCCCCTCGGCCGGGGGCAGGTCGCGCCTGCCGAAGCGCCGCGCAAACAAGCCGGCAACGAGGCCGCTCAGCGTGAATCCGATCCACACGAAGGTGATCGTGAACAGCACCAGCAATACCGATTGCAGACGGGTGACGTCGTCGCCGAAGACGAGTCGCATCTCGCGCCAGCCGTAGAACCCCAGCGCAATGACGCTGCCGAAGGCAATCAACCTGGCCAGCGCCGTTGCGAAATGCTCCGAACCGGTGCTGTGCGCATGCACCTGCCGCGCGGGCTTCTGTCGCAGCGACTGTAGCGGCATCGCCAGAGGGGCACGCGGTGGCAGGGCCGCCGCCTCGCGTTCAAGTACGGGAATGGCCGGTGGCAGTTTGCGATCAGGCCCACGCCGCTCACCACTGCGCCGTTCACCGCGACGCCGTTCGTTCCTGCGCCGTTCGAAGGAATGAATCGTCATCGAAACACTCCTTCAGCGACGCCGCGTCCAGCGCATGACCCAGGTTTCACTGATCTGTTCGTCGCCGGCGATCAGCCGCGCCGAGAGGTCGGCGAAGGTGGCGTCTCCCGGGACGAATTCGAAGAACAGTCGGAACACACCTTCCTTGCGCAGGCTCTGGGTATGCACATGACGCACTTCACCACGCGAGGCGTTGACCACGGCCTCGAAGGGCTTGTCTTCGAGGCTGGCCAGCGGATACTCGATGATGTAGCTGCGGGCGTTTTCGTCGTTGACCGAGCGCCCGGCGCGCGTTGCGATGACCTTGGCCACGGCACCTTCGTCGGGTGGCTGATCCGTGAAGCCAAGCTCATATCGGTATTCGTAGCGTTCACCCGGCCGCAGCGTTTCGCGTGGCTGCCAGTAGGTGACGATGTTGTCGTTGAATTCGTTTTCCACCGGGATCTCGACCAGCACCACCGAGCCCTTGCCCCAGTCGTTCTGCGGACGAATCCAGGCGCTCGGGCGTTTCTCGTAGCGCGCCTCGGCATCCTGGTAGTCGGTGAAATCGCGTTCGCGCTGCACGAGTCCGAAACCGACGGGGTTCTCGTCGACGAACGCCGAGAGCTGCAGGGTGGCGGGATTGACGAGCTGACGCCACAGGCGCTCGCCATTGCCGTTGATGATCTTCAGGCCATCGCTGTCGTGAACCTCGGGGCGATAGTCGTCGACACCGGCACGGTCGGCCGGGCTGAACCAGAACATGGAAGTCAGGGGAGCGATGCCGATGTGATCGATGTCGACGCGGGGAAACAGCGCCACGCGCGTGGTGATGAGTGTCTCGGCACCCGGCTTGATGTGGAATTCGAAGGCACCCGACACCGAGCGGCTGTCGAGCAGTGCGTTGATCACCACGATGCCGTCGGTGGTGTCGGGTTCGTGCAGCCAGAAACTGCGGAAGATCGGAAATTCCTCACCCTCGCGGCTGCCGGTCTTGATGGCCAGCCCACGCGCCGACAGCCCGTAGAGCGTATCGCGCGCGACGGCGCGGAAGTAGCTCGCGCCCTGGAACACCGCCACTTCGTCCATGACGTCAGGACGGTTCAGTGGCGCGCGCAGGCGAAACCCCGACCACCCCATGTCGCCGAGCGTGTCCGGGTCGACGCCGTCGGGAAAGAGTGCCGGATCGAAGTCGAAGAATTCGGTGGAGAATTCGACCTTGGCCGGCACGCCATCATGGACGAGGTAGATGTCGACCGGCTCGTGGAAGATCAGACCGGGCGGGAGCAGGTCGACCGAGAAGCCATCGATGTTCTTCCAGGGATCGTACTCGCTCTTGAAACGGATGGCGCGGTACTGATCGTAGTTCAGATCACCGAAGGTGCCGATGAGTTCGGCATCCACGTACACGTAGTCTTCCGCGGCGAGCGCTTCGGCCATGCGTGCAACGGTCTCGAAGTTGAAACCACCCTCTTCGGCTTTCCTGTCCTCATCGGCATCAGCCGCCGGCAGCGGCGAATAATCGACGATGATCTCGCCATTGCCCGCGTCGCCGTCCGCGTCTTCTTCGGTGGCGTTGCGAGCGTCATCTGCAGCGGAAGCATCGCCTGCTCCCTCCTCCGCCTTGTCCTCGACGCCATTTTCCGGGCTGCCTTCCGAGCGACCTTCGGGGTTGTCCGCGGTACTGCCTTCAGGGTTGTCCTCGGGGCTGGTTTCGGCGTCGGCGTTGGCTTCGGCATCGTTCTCGAGATTCTGCCCGGTGTTTTCCTGGGCATGCAGAGGCACATGAACAGCCGCAAAGGCCACTGTCATCAGTGCCAACATAATGGATCGAACCTTGTATGTCATCGACCATGAGACGGTGTGGATCCGCGCCCGAAACAACGGGGCTGCCCGGCAGATCGCGGAGTGGAGAGTCCGGACAGATCAGCAATTGTGACACTCAATGCGGCATTCGGATCGGGAAAACTGTGTTGAAACAGAAAGCTCTCTCCAGTTTGTAATGATGAAATGATAAGCATTCGCAAGTGCTGCATGCGAGAACCGGATGAGACAGGAGCGCCGGGTCTGGCAATGCCTTCAGCCGCCTGCCGATCCGGTTCAGCCACCGTCGGTTGCCTGCAGTGCCGCAAAGCCCGGCCAGGCGTCGGCCGCCTGTTGCATCACGTCAAGCTCCTCCTGATCCAGCTCGATGACGCCCGCGTTGGCGTTGGCGCTGGCCTGCTCCGGTGTGCGTGCATCCGCCAGAATATGCGTCACGCCATTCTGCTGTAACGTCCAGGCAAGCACCAGTTCGGCGGTCGAGATGTCATGATCACGTGCGACGGCCTTCACGGGTGCGAGAATCGCCTGCAGCGCATCGCGTACCCGCGGCGCGAAGCGAGGGTTGTCGCGTCGCGGATCGCCCTCGGGAAAGTCGCGCCTGCCGTCGATGCGCCCGCCGAGCAACTCCTGCGCCAGTGGCGAACGGGCCAGAAAGGCCAGGCCCTGCTCACGACAGAGAGGAACCAGTTCGCTTTCCTGATCGCGGTCGAGCAGACTGTAGCGATCCTGGCAACTTGAGGGTTCACCGGTTGCGAGTGCCGCCATGACGGTATCGGCGGATGTGTTGCACATGCCCCATTGGCGAATGAGTCCATCCTGCCGGAGTGATTCCATCACGTCCACCACGGCGCCGATGTCGGTGGCGGGATCGGGCCAGTGCGTCTGATAGAGATCGATCCAGTCGGTGCCGAGACGCTCGAGCGAGCGCGAGAGTTCTTCGCGCACGGAATCGGCGGCAAGCGTCCGAAAGAGGCGCCGCCCTCCGCATTCGGCATGCAGGTGCTCGCTTTCCCTGTCCCAGCGGAGTCCGCACTTGCTGGCAATGACGAGTTCGTCGCGCGCACGCCCGGCGATGGCCTTGCCAACCAGTGACTCGGCAAGACCGAATCCGTTTGCGGGGGCGGTGTCGATGAAATTGACGCCGGCGTCGATGCCTGCCTGCAGGGTTTCCAGGGCCACGCCCTCGTCACTGCCATCCCGCGGCCAACCGCCGATGGCCCAGCCACCGAAGCCGACAACCGATGCCGATGCACCACCCTTGCCGATCCTGCGTTTCTTCATATCCCGATTCCCGGCGAACTGGAGACCGGTCTCGCGCCGGTACCGTCAATCACTTGAGCCGCTTGATGGCAGGCTGTTCGTACTCTTCCTGAAAACCGTCAACGGCAGCGTGGGCCGAACGGATCGAACCCATGGTGGCCACATGGTAGAGCGCTTCTCCCTCGTGCACCAGTGGCAGCCTCGTGATGCCGATCAGCACGCCCGAAACGTGGCTGATCACCGCCTGCTCCGATTCGCCGAAGGGGTCGGCAATGTAGCCGAGCACATCGCCCTCCTCGATCACACCACCGAGCGGCACACGGCTTCTGAGGATGCCGCTTTGTGGCGCACGCATCCAGTGACTGTTGTTGGCCAGCCAGCTGCGGCGTCTTTCCGGCTCGGCCCTGCGTGTCGGCGGCAGCATGCCGAGGTGGCGCAGGACGCGCAGGATGCCCTTGTGACCGGCACGGATCGCCACTTCGTCGAAGCGCAGGGCTTCCCCGGCCTCGTAGAGCAGCATCGGCATGCCACCCGCGGCGTCGCGCAGCGTGCCATCGCGCGTGGGTGAATCGAGCAGTATCGGCGCACCGAAAGCCTCGGCAATGTCGCGCATGTCGGGGTGAAGATCGAGATCGACGCGGATCTGCGGCCAGTTGGCACGTCCCTGAGCTGCGGTATGCAGATCGATGCCGTGGGTACACTTGCTGATGATCTCGCTGATGAGCGTATCGGCCAGTCGTGCTGCCATCGAGCCCCGCTCCGACCCCGGGAAGGAGCGGTTCAGATCACGACGGTCGGGCAGATAGCGCGACTGCGAGACGAACCCGTACACGTTCACGACCGGTACCGCGATGAGCGTACCCGACAGCCGTGAGAGTATCTTGGTGGCGAGCAGCCGGCGGATGATCTCGATGCCGTTGATTTCATCGCCGTGAATGGTCGCCGTCACCACCAGCACCGGCCCGGGCTGGCGTCCGTTGATGACGTGCACGGGCATCGCTACCGATGTATGTGTATAGAGCGGTGGCAGGGTGAGATCGACGTAGCGTCGCTTACCGGGTTCGATGGTGACGTCACCGATGGTGATGGCTCGATTGCGAATCGGCATGATCTGAACGTGGTTCGGAAGGCAGCGAGGTCAGCCGCGAGCACCTCGGGTTCTGGTGTTGCCGGGCCGCGCCTCCTTTTCGAGATGCTGGATGATGAGTCCGGCAACGTCCTTGCCGCTTGCCCTCTCGATGCCCTCGAGTCCCGGCGAGGAATTCACTTCCATGACCAGGGGGCCGCGTTCGGAGCGCAGGAGATCCACGCCTGCCACCGACAGGCCCAGCACCTTGGCAGCCGACACGGCCGTACGACGCTCGGTCGGCGTGATCTTCACCAGACTGGCGGAACCACCCCGGTGCAGATTCGAGCGGAACTCGCCCTCGGCTGCCTGACGTTTCATCGCCGCCACCACCTTGCCGCCGACCACGAGACAACGGATGTCGGCACCACCCGCTTCCTTGATGAACTCCTGCACGAGAATGTTGGCCTGCACGCCCATGAAGGCCTCGATGACCGATTCTGCTGCCTTGTTGGTCTCGGCGAGTACCACACCGATGCCCTGGGTGCCTTCGAGGAGCTTGATCACGAGTGGTGCACCGCCGACGAGCTTGATGAGGTCTCGGGTATCGCCCGGCTTGTTGGCGAAACCCGTGACCGGGAGGCCGATGCCCTTGCGGGAGAGGAGTTGCAGTGAGCGCAGCTTGTCGCGCGAACGCGACAGCGCCACCGATTCGATCAGCGTGTATACGCCCATCATCTCGAACTGACGGATGACCGAGGTACCGTAGTTCGTGACCGAGGCACCGATACGCGGGATCACGGCATCGAATCCGCTCAGGATTTCACCTTCGTAGTGCACTTCCGGCTGAGCGGAGACGATGTTCATGTAGCAACGCAGCACATCAATCACACGCACGGTATGACCACGCTCTTCAGCGGCCTCGATCAGGCGCCGGGTGGAGTAGAGACGACGGTTGCGCGACAGTACCGCGATGTGCATGACCTTCTCCTGTGTTGTTCAAGATTCCGTTCGGTTTCGGGAAACGGAGCATCGGCTCGAATGCGAGGCTCCGGTTCAAGCTGCGGGGCCATGTCTCAGGCCACCGGGGTCGAACCTCCAGTGTACAGGGCTGCCGCGCGGACGCGACCCTGGTTGAACGACAAGGCAGGGTTGACGATCATGTCGGGTGTCATGGCCGTGCGTCCGAGCAGCATGCGAAACATCATGTTGTCGCGTGCGGTCAGCGTGACCTCGATGTCGCGACTGATGCCGGCGATCTCGATGCGCGTCAGCACCACGTAGCGGCTTTCCGTGTGACCGCCCGAATCGGTCACCTGCCGCTCGTCGACGAGCGGTGCCCGGCAGCGCCGGACCAGTTCGTGGTTGCGTTGCAGGGGATGCACCGAAAACTCGACCCAGTCGCGGCCATCGTCATCCCTCACCCGTTCGAGTTCGAACGCATGAATGGCCGAGGTCCGCGCACCGGTATCCACCTTGGCCTTGATTGCCGGCAGGCCGAGCGCCGGCAGGCGAATCCACTCACGCCAGCCGAGAAGCAGCAGCCCTTCCGTCGTATCGGTGTCACTTGATTGCCTGCTCAAGCGCTGTTCTCCATCAGGACAGGATGCAGCAAGCATAGGTCATGACTGTCGATATTCATAGTTGACCAGCGAGGGTCATTCGGCAGCACCGGAAGAAGCCGCGTCATGGCGCGCGGCGTGGCAATGCTCGACCGCATCGACAAGCGCGGCAACGCCGGAGATCACCTGAGGGGTCATGCCTGCAGAAGCTCGTGAAACAGCCCCTCGTAGGCCTCGACCATGTGTCGGGTGTCGAAGTGTTCGAGCGCAAAACGCCGTGCAAATGCAGCGCGCCGGTCAAGCGCTTCCGGGTCGGTCAGCAGCGCCTCGATGGCACTGGCCAGGGCGCTGGTGTCGGCCGGCACGACCTCGCCGCCCGTCGCACCCGAGTCGCGATCGAAGGCCAGCGCATCCCGCGCGCCGCCGACCTCGGTAAGCACCACGGGGGTGCCCGCTGCCTGCGCTTCCAGCGCCGTCAGCGGATGCCCTTCACGATCGGACGAGAGCACGAACACATCGAGTGCGGCCAGTACATCCGGAATATCACTTCGCTGCCCCGCGAGAATGACCGTATCGGCAAGGCCGAGGCGCTGTACCTGCGCTTCGATGGCGCTGCGCTCGGGCCCGTCGCCGACGATGACCAGACGCCACGCGGGGTGCCTGGTGGCCAGCATCTTCATGACCTCGAGCAGTCGTGGATGGTTCTTGGCCGGCACGAGACGCCCCACCGTGCCGATCAGGCGCGCGGTTTCGGCGGCAACACCCAGCCATTCCTGCCGCAGCGCGGTGCCGTTGCCTGCGGCGTAGCGCTCGGTATCGACGCCGTTGTTGATCACGACGATCCGGCGTTCGGCGATGCCGATTTCATCGCGATAGAAGGCAGCGGTATCGGCCGACACGGCCACGAGCCGCGCCGTGCGCCGTGCCAGCAGACGATCCACGACGCGATAGAGGGTCGGCTTCCAGCTGTCGCGACTGTGCTCGGTCACCACGACGACAGGGCTGCGCATGCCGAAGAGAGCCACACGCGTCCAGAGATTGGCCACCCAGAGATGTGCATTCACCACATCGGGCGCGATCTCGCGGATCCTCCGCCTGAGTCTGCCCGGAAGGCGCCGGTCGAGTCCGCGCTGCTTGTCAAGCACATCCAGCACCACGGCCTCATCGAGATCGGAGGCGAGTTCGCCTGCTGTCGAAAGACAGATCATGTGTACATGGTGCCCACGCGCGGCCAGCGCGTTCGCCATCGCCACCAGCATCTTCTCGGCGCCACCGACCGTGAGCGCTTCGATGACGAAGGCGATACGCAGTGGCTTCGGCGCTGCGGCCGGTACCCTGTTCCCTGTCACCGCCGCACTCATGCAGTACCCACCCGCTGCGGCGATGAGTCAGCTGTGGTCACGGCCCCTGGCGCTGCATCCGTGATGCTTGCCACAAGACCGGGCCGGTGGATCTCGAAATAGTCGAGCAGCTCGTCGATGTTGGCCTTCTGGTCGAAGAGTTTCGCCACCTTCTCGCGCGCACCGCTCGAGAGCGTCGCGACCAGCTCGCGATCAACGGCAAGCCGGCGCAGCCGATCGGCAAAGGCGGCAACGTCATCGACCTCGACAAGACAACCACTGACCCCGTCCTCGACCAGTTCCGGAATGGCACTGACGCGCGTCGTGACCACCGGCACACCCAGGGCCATGGCTTCGGCAATGACGTTCGGAATGCCGTCTGGCGGCTGCCCGGGGAGGAGCCGCGGTGCCAGACAGAAGGCATCACCCGCCTCGAGAATGGACAGCACCTCCTCGAAGCCGAGTGCTCCGGCGAAGCTCACCGACTCCCGGATACCGAGCCGCAGCGCTTCCTCGCGGAGTTCGGCATCGAGTGGCCCTGAACCGATCAGGGTCAGGTGAACGTCGATTCCTGCTGCCTTCAGGCTGGCACAGGCCGCAAGCACCACGTCATGCCCCTTGGTGGGCACGAGGCGCCCGATGCTGACGAGTTCCAGCACCTCCGACCGCTCCGTGCCGTCAGATGGTTGCGCGGCACGCTCCATCACGCGCGGGTCGAGGCCGTGATAGTTCAGATGCACCTTCTCGGGCGCGGCGAGACCGATCTCGTTCTGCAGGTGCCGACAGAAGTAACCGCTGCAGACCACGCTGAAGCTCGCGTCATCGAGTTTTCGCGCAAGAAACCGATTGTGCGTGAAGATGTCTTCCCCGTGAATGGCCGCCGACCAGGTATCGCCGTGTATCTGCTGCAGATACCAGCAGGCGGTGGTGGGGATGTTGGCCCAGTGACCGTGCCAGTGCGTCACCCCGCGCGCTCGGCCGATCTCGCCGACATGGAGCGCCAGGGGCAGGATGGCCAGGTTCTTGACGACTTCCGCCGGCCGGTCTCGCCCGATGCGAATGACCTTCCCCACCGCCGCGAGAAGCCTGAGCGGATGCCGGACCAGGGTTCGGAAAAAGGCGCTCAGCGTTGCCGGGGTGAACAGCGACGAATAGTGAGTACGTTCCGCGGACAGACGTTTCGCGTCCTCGAGGGTGATCGGGTCGCGCGGATGCTGGAGGCTGAAGATGTCGAAGCGGAGCCCGCGTCGTTCGAGCGCCACGAGTTCACGCAGGATGAAGGTTTCGTGCAACTCGGGAAACATCGAGATGATGATGCCGAGACGTGGCGCGGAGGAGGAAGCGTCCATGGAAGGCAGGCTGATCGGGAAGCCGACATTATCGCCAAATGTGCCGAGCTGCGCTGTTGTGCAGGGCCACCTGGATCATTGCTGCGAGAGCCAACTGCAGGAACGCCGCTTCCCAGCTGCCTCGGCACCGCAGACGCCTGCTGGCCGACGAGGGCCGGTTGCCGTGATGCCGTTCACCCTTTCGAGCCGAAAAACGGTTCACGTGAATCGGAAAGTGCCGGTTTCTGCGAACGCGGTCACACTGTCGACGCCTGGCGCTTTCCCGGCGCGTGCCGCAAGCACAAGTGGCATGAAACTCTCATTGTCTGCGCCACAACGATCCAGTTCTGGACTCTTTCGGTTTCACGTCGATGAAGGTTCTCTGTGACGGTGTCGAGACGCACCTGAGCTATTGCACGAATATCCACGCAGGCGACGCCTGGGAGGACGCCTTTGCGCGTCTCCGGCAGCATCTGCCCGAGGTGCGCCGCGAAACGGGGTACGAAGGCCCGCTCGGTATCGGTCTCCGGTTGTCGAAATCGAGCGCCGATGCCCTCGCCGTGCCCGCGACCTTCCGCGCCTTTCAGCGCTGGCTCGGCGACAACGACTTCTACGTCTATACCCTGAACGGCTTTCCCTACGGTGCCTTTCACGGCGAACGCGTCAAGGAAGACGTCTACAAGCCCGACTGGACCGAACAGGCGCGTCTCGACTACACCTGCCAGCTTGCCGATCTGCTCGTGGCACTGTCACCGCCCGATCACTTCGGCAGCATCAGCACCCTGCCCGGCACCTACAAGGACTGGGTCATGAACGGGAGCGAAGCGAGCATGACGGACAATCTGCTGCATGCGGTTGCCCATCTGGTGTCGCTCGAGGCAGCCAGTGGCACCACGATCGCGCTGGCCCTCGAACCCGAACCCTGCTGCTACCTCGAAACCGTCGGTGAAACCGTCACCTTCTTCGAGCAGTATCTCTATGCCGAGTCCGCGATTGCGCGACTTGCCGAACTCACTGGCCTCGATACCCTCGCTGCCGAAGAAGCCCTGCACCGGCACCTCGGCATCTGCTACGACGTCTGCCACAGCGCCGTCGAGTACGAAAGCCCGCGCGAGGCGATCGCCGCGCTTGAAGCCGCGAACATTCCGATCATCAAGATCCAGCTGAGTTCGGCGCTGCGTATCGACCGCGTCAACGAAGCCGCCCTGCGCCAACTCTCGCACTTCGACGAACCGGTCTACCTGCACCAGGTGGTCGAGCGCCGCGACGGGCAGCTGCATCGCTTCAACGACCTCGGTCGCGCGATGCGTGCGGCGCGCAAGCGTCTCGATCAGCTTGCCGACCTCGACGCCAGACTGCGTGCGCCCTTGACGAGCAGCGCGGCGGCAGCCGTGGCTGCCAACGCCTGGTTCAGGCCTCTCGAGGAATCCAGTGAATGGCGCGTGCATTTTCACGTGCCGGTCTTTCTCGAGAAACTCGAGCACTTCGGCACGACCCAGGCCGCGCTTCGGGAACTGCTGGCGATGCAGCGCGAACGCGCACTGACCACGCATCTCGAAGTGGAAACCTATACCTGGGATGTGCTGCCCGAGGCGCTTCGCAGCGATTCCATCGCCGCGGCGATTGCACGGGAAATCGACTGGGTATGGAGTGAGCTTGCCGCAGAAGGCAGACACACCGCGGCGCAGCAGATGCCATTGCCGCCGCTCGCGGCCAACGACACTTTCTGCTAGGCTCGCCCCGAAGCCGCAGCTCACCGCGGCGCCGAAGCTCTCGCGTGATGGAAAACCCGATGCTGGCCATCGCCGGCCTCGCCGCACTGAGCGGCATCTGTCAGTGGCTGGCGTGGCGCTTCAAGCTGCCTTCGATCCTGTTTCTGCTGACGACAGGCATCGTCGTCGGACCGGTACTCGGCCTGTTCAGGGCTGATGCCCTGCTTGGCGATCTCCTCTTTCCCTTCGTGCAGATTGCCGTTGCCATCATCCTGTTCGAAGGTGGCCTGACGCTGAAATTCAGCGACATCCGCGAACATGGCGTGGTGGTCACGCGCCTGATCAGCATCGGCATGCTGATCACCTGGGTACTGCTTGCCTGTACGGTATACGGCATCTTCGATGTCAGCTGGCAACTGGCGCTGATCTTCGGCTCGATCGCCGTGGTCAGTGGCCCGACCGTGGTCAAGCCGCTGCTTCGGGCCGTACGCCCTTCCGACAAGGTCGGACACATCCTTCACTGGGAAGGCATCCTGATCGACCCGATCGGAGTTTTCCTTGCACTGCTCGTCTTCGACTGGGTACTGCTCGATGCGGCACCGGGTTCGAGCGCGGCTCACATCGCGCTGATCCTGCTGCGCCTCGTGGCCATCGGCACCATCGTCGGTGTGGTGGCAGGGTATCTCACGGCGCGTGCACTGCGGCGCTACCTCGTGCCCGACTATCTCGTGAACGTGCTCGTGCTGATCATGGTGGTGGTGATCTTCGTCACGGCCGAATCGCTGCAGCATGAATCGGGGCTTCTCGCCGTGACCATCATGGGCATCTGGCTGGCCAATACGCGTGGCCTGCACGTCGATCGCATCCTGCACTTCAAGGAAGACCTCAGCGTGCTGCTGATTTCGGTGCTGTTCATCATTCTCGCCTCGCGCGTCGACATCAGCCTGATTCCGGCCTACGGCTGGCAGATTCTGCTGCTGCTCGTGGTGGCGCAGTTCATCATTCGCCCCCTCAATGCCTTCATCTGCACGCTCGGCTCCGATCTCACGAAGGAAGAACGCATCTTCATCGGCTGGATCTCGCCACGCGGCATCGTTGCCGCCGCGGTGTCCTCGGTGTTCGTGTTGCGGCTGGAAGAAACCGGCGCCGTGGGCGACGCCTCGATTCTCGTGCCACTGGTCTTCAGTCTGATCATCGGCACGGTTGTGTTCCAGAGCCTGACGGCAAGGAAGGTGGCCGAGAAACTCGGCATTCGCAACCCCGAACCGAACGGCGTGCTGTTCTTCGGCGCCAACGAGATCAGCCTGCCGCTGGCACACGCACTGCGCGGGCTCGGCGTCAACATCGCCTTTGCCGATACTTCCTGGCGCAACGTGCGCGAAGCCCGCGGCGAGGGTTTCGAGGCCTATCACGGCAACCCGACCTCGGGGCACGCCGCCGAAAACCTCGACCTCCAGGGCATCGGCAAGCTCGTTGCCGTGTCATCGAATCGCGACACCAATGCACTCGCGGCCATGCACTATCGTCAGGAATTCGGCTACGACGCCGTGTTCACGCTCGAAGGCGCTTCCGGTGATGCCGCCTACGAACGCTTCGACACGGCCAATCGCAACCGCGCCAATCCGCTCTTCGACAAGACCTTCAACTACAACCTGCTGGCGCGACGCCTCAGGAATGAAGACATCGTCACGATCACACTCGACGAGGAAGGCGTGGCCGATGCCGAACAGCTCAGCGCACTCGACCCCGAGCACTCGGCTGCGGAAGGCCGGAACAGTGATACCCCTCTGTTCGCGGTCAGCCCGTCAGGTGACCTGCACGTTTACGGCAGCCGCCAGAAGTTCACCCCCGGGGAAGGCTGGCAGGTGCTGGTACTGCGCGAACGCGAAACCGTGAATGAAGCCGAGGGCGAGAGCGAGAGTGCCTGAGGGTTCGGGCCTCCCGTGATGCGGGGCAGATTCCGGTGAGGTGCCCGGTTTTGCCGTGGGGCGACCGTCTGCGGTGGTGTCGAGCCTCGAGGCCGCGGCGCCAGATGCCGGCGCCGCTACCGTTTCCGATACTTGCCGATCGGTCATTCGCCGACCAGTGAATCAGGCCTTGCCGGCGCGCTCCACGCTCTCGACGATCTGGCGCCTGGCTTCATCGGCACCCGCCCAGTCATTGATTTCCACCCACTTGCCCTTCTCGAGTTCCTTGTAGCGGGTGAAGAAATGCTCGATCTGCTGCTTGAGAAGCGCAGGCAGATCGTCGACACTGTTGATGTGGTCGTAGAGCGGCGTGAGCTTCTTCTTCGGCAGGGCCACGAGCTTTGCATCGGGGCCGGCTTCATCCTTCATGTTCAGGACACCGATCGGCCGGCAGGCAATCACCGAACCGTGCACCAGCGGATAAGGCGTATGCACGAGCACGTCGATGGGGTCGCCGTCTTCCGAGAGCGTACCCGGGATGTAACCGTAGTTGCAGGGATAGAACATCGGTGCTGCCATGAAACGATCCACCATGACGGTGCCGCTGTCCTTGTCGATCTCGTACTTCACGGGATCGCTGTTGGCGGGAATTTCGATGACAACATTGACTTCTTCGGGCACGTCACTGCCCGGACTCAGCTTGTCGTAGCTCATACCTGGTTCTCGGTTGGTTGACGGACGATGCGGGCAAGGTGCCTGTCATCGCGAAAGCACTGAACGCTCGATTATACCGAGACTGTCGGCTGCTCACAGCCGACGAGCGTACGGCGTGGTCTGGCCAGGCAGTTCCCGGCCAACAGGTCGTTCCTTGAAATCACGGGAGTCACTTGCCTTGCGGGCAGCCACGTTCGGTGATTGGGTAACAGGGTTGTATTGATGATGATCCAGAGCTGCACGTTTGCCGAACAGGTGTTCGAGGTTGTGTGCGATGATCGGTTCATCGGCGCGCGTGTCCCGGCCGTACAGCAACAGCGCGGGACAGTGAGCGAGAGCATGGCGAGCCCACCAGCCATCAGTGTGTCGGGCATTGCCGTTTCCAGCCTGAGGCAATGGACATGACAATGAACAAACGCAGCATCAATTCACACAAGGCGCCGAAAGCTTCCGGCGGCTATGCGCAAGCAATCGAAATCACTGGTGCGCAACGTATCCTGCTCGTCAGTGGTCAGATTCCGGTTACAGCGGATGGAAGAGTGCCTGAAACCTTTCGCGATCAGGCTTTGTTGGCCTGGCGGAATGTCGAAGCACAACTCCAGGCTGCGGATATGGGGCTGAAGAACATCGTGAAGCACACGACCTTCTTGAGTGACAGACGTCATAAGCAAGCCAACTCGGAAATTCGACAGCAGGTGTTGGGTGACAGTGAGGCCGCGCTGACCGTGATCATCACCGGAATCTATGACGAGGCATGGCTGCTGGAAATCGAGGCAATCGCCGCCGCGTAGGCTTTTCTCCAGCAATTCATGCAAGTTGCTGCCTCACCCGGGATAAGCTCGAATGGGGTGCGACACTGCCTGGTGTAAACAGAAGTTGCTGGAAATCGAACGGCAGTCTCTGCCGAAAGAGGAAGAAAGGTAAACGTCATGCGACAAGCGGAAAAGGCCATTCGTTTTGCGGATTTGCACCAGAAGGGCAATCCGGTCGTGCTTTACAACATCTGGGACGCGGCGGGCGCGAAGGCTCTGGCGGAGGCAGGTGCACCTGCTGTGGCGACCGGAAGCTGGTCCGTGGCGGCAGCGCATGGCTACGAGGATGGGGAAGCCATCCCGCTGGATTTCGTCCTGAGGATTACCGAGCGCATCTGTGCCAGTGTTGACCTGCCCGTCAGTGTGGATTTCGAGGGCGGCTATGCCACTGAACCCGCCGAGGTTGCCGAGAACGTCCGCAGGATCATCCACGCCGGGGCCGTGGGGATCAATCTCGAAGACGGAATTGTCAGGGGCGAAGGGCTTCATTCCGTATCGTCGCAGGCCGCACGTATCCGGGCCATCAGATCCGTTGCTGCCGAAGAAGGTATCCCCCTCGTGCTGAATGCCCGGACGGATCTGTTTCTGGACTCGGATCCGGCAACTCACAAGGCGCATCTGGCTGAGGCGCTGGAGCGCGAAGCGGCCTACGGCGAAGCGGGTGCGGATTGCTTTTTCGTGCCGGGTCTGACCGAGTCATCGCTGATCTCGCGCATTGTCGATGGCGCGAAACTGCCGGTGAATGTTCTGATGATGGGAGAGTTGAAAGCGATCAGGGATGTTGCTGCCCTCGGCGTCTCCAGAGCCAGTTATGGCCCCGGTCCATTCCGTCGGTTTCTTGCCGATTTCAGGAAAGCCTACGCTGGCAGTCTTTGACGGGAGCGCGGCCTTTGGGCATCAGTCTGTCGCAGCACTTGAAAGGCACTCTGCCCAGATGTCAACAACGCTCCTGCAAAGCCTGATCAAATCGAGGATTCTTCGATGATCGACATACGCCCTGCCAGATTCGATGACTACCCACGAATAATCAGCTATGACGTATTCCTTGGTGACCGGCGACTCGACATCCAGAGGGGCGAGCTATACGTATGCGATACCGAGAACAGCTCTGCTGTTGGCTACATGAAGATCACTCGAAATCAATTCCTTGACTGGCCACTGCTTGCAGCCTTGTGTGTTGACACGAAATTCAGGAGACGGGGGTTTGGCACTGCTCTTCTGAACCACGCACAAGGACTGGAAACAGCCATCAGAATGTATCTGTCAACTGAAACCGGCAACAAGGCAATGCTGAGGCTTCTGGAGAAGGCAGGAGCACAACGCATTGGCTATCTGGACAAGTTGAATCTGAACGATGAGAGAGAGCTGTTCTTCCGTTTGAAATAGTCGACTCTGGGAATCATCCTCGTCGCCGATTTTTTTCTTTTCCTTGACTGGCACAGCAATGCTAGGGCGTGTCAACAATTAAGCCAGGCCATGCTGGCGGTTAAATGTACAGCCCCGAGGAAGTTTCGTGCCGTCTTGTCGTAGCGAGTGGCTATCGCTCGGTACTGTTTCAGCTTGGCGAAGAAATTCTCGATCAGAC
>PDPU01000002.1 GCA_002746645.1 Gammaproteobacteria bacterium
CAGCGGACCACAGATCAGGTCCCCCTCCCAGTGTCCCGGCACCGCTCGATCCTCGGCCTCGGCGGGCCGCTCCCGAATCGAGATGCCGCCGACGATCGAGCCGCTTCGGCCGGTGTCGGTTCTAGAATTCGGTTGTCGCTTCTTCCGCCTTGTACGCAGGTGCTCGCAGAGCTCTCGTCTGAGCGCGCACGGTGAAGCAGGGCCCCTTGCAATGAACCAGTACGCTTTTCTGGGTCCGGAAGCTGCGTGGTCCGATCTCGACGGGTTTTGCCATACCTTACCTCTCCTTACCACTGATTCCAGAGATCAACCAACATTTTGACAAATGCATCACAGTCTGTCTGAGGCCAGCCATCACGCAGCAAGTAGCACTGTTTGTTGGCGCAAACCAAGTCTCTTTTGGCTGCATCCTGCAGATACCATTCCAAGATGTTGACCACGCAGTCCTGATAACTGGTCGTGAACTTTTCATTCGGTACGTTGTAGAGCAATCCTTCGATGTAGTACGAAGGCGCAATACCGGCCTCGATCAAGCCACTTTCGACCAGTCTGTTGCGCATGTTTTTGAACACGCGGGCCATGGGTTTTAGCCACTTCGAAGATGCTTGATGCTTTGCTGTCAGATTCTCAGAATGTTGCTTCGGGTAGTTTACGATTCGCTCGCCGGCAGCGTTGAAGAAGCAGATGCCTTCGACGTACCGGGAATCGCTCGCTGACCGAAACCTGAAGTACCGCCGGAATTGCGTCGCGACAATCACATCCGATTTCCGACGTGAACCGCTCGCGTCGATGGCAATCGCCTTGTCGCCAGTTTTCACCGCTGATCCGTATTGTTCTTCAAGCACCGACAGCACGTCCTGCTTGAAGTCGGTGTGCGTGTAGGTTGCGTAGCTGAATGCCTGCTTGTAGGCAGACTTTTCGCCATCGGACAGCAATTCGAGATCGCTGTGGAGGCAGTTATGAAGCCGTATAACGATGTCCACGTCGCTCTCGGCATAGATATTCGTGTCGTTGCCGTATGAGCCTTGAAGGAACACCTTGAAGTTCTTGTCGGCGTAGGGCGTGTCGCTATCCTTCAAGACGTTTTTTATTGCGTTATAGGTGTTACTCGATTGAGTGATTGATCCCTGATGGGACCACGTTTCGAGCTGTGACTCTGGAATAGGCATCTTTTCCCCTGGCTATATCAAATACTCGCGAAGCTGCTGCTCCCGTGAGGCGAACGACTCGCGCCCTCGCTGGAACAAAATGTCCAGCTTCTTAAGGTCGTGTTCCAGCAGATCGGTCGCCATTTCAGGGGTGACGTAGGAGTCACTGATCCGAATGGTCGGTATGTCATGGAAGAGGATCTGCCGCAGTTGATCCATCGACTGCGTGTTGATTTCCAATGTCTTCCGCAGCAGCTGCACGCTAACGAGATATTTTTTTGCAAACCTCATCAGCAGGCTCGGCTTCGGGTCGGGGTAGACACCCACGCCAACACTCACCAGCCGGATGTCCTTGCGGTTACTTTGCAATGCCTGGACTGCTTCGGCGATCGCGTACAGCGTCGGGTTATTTGCGCAGTACCCACCATCTATCAGCTCGATGTCCTCACCCATCGATGTTCTTACGATCGTCCGTTTAAAAAACGGGTAAGCCGAGCACGACGCCCTGACGGCGTCTGCGATGCTTACGCCAAAGCCCGGGACAAACGTGCCGACACGTCCATGCGCTTGGGCAGCGCTGCCCTTGAAGATCATCGGGCGCTCGGTCAGCCACTTGGCTGTGACGATCCCTATACCCGTCTTTACATCATCGAACGCTGTATTCTCGAAGACCTCGCTTGCCAGATTTTTCAATGCCTGCGACCTGGCAGGAGCGGTCTTTTGAGACATTACGGTAGGCACGTGCTTGCGGTAAAGCTGCAGGATGGAATCGACGTCGTGGCCGAGCGCAATCAGTGACGCGATGATCGCGCCCGTGCTGGTCCCAAAAACAAGATCGAATTTCTGGTGCAGTGGGCACCCGACCATAGCCTCGATTTCCTTGAGTACTCCCAGTGTGTAAAAGCCCTTGGCACCGCCGCCGTCTAGCGTAAGGACGCGCAGCAAGGCAGATGACGTCGAGACATCATTCAATCCTACCATTTTCAATGTCCTCCCCAGAGCTGTTGAACATATGCAATACTGGCGATCATCAGCTCAATCCCGAGACTGAAATCGTGCCGCGCCAGCGTTTCTGGCTTGAAGTGAAGCTCTGCGAATGTCTGCATGGTGGTTGTACAGGTCCTATCGTCGGCGAGTCGCATTTGGTTATCACAATGCAACCAACCAATAAATCACTATCGAATCATGGACAGATCTTGGACTCAAGCGGTCAATGCAAAGGTCTGACTGAGTATATCGACAGGTCTTGACCAGTTCAATGTCTTCCGCGGGCGCGTGTTCAACTTGCACGCCACCTCGTCCAGTCGCTCCTGACTGTGGATCGACAGTACCGTTCACTTCGGAAAATACTGCCTGAGCAGGCCGTTGGTGTTCTCGTTGCTCCCGCGCTGCCAGGGAGGGGCTCACCGGATCGCAGAAATACACATCCACATCGGTTTCCACACTGAACCATTCGTGATCGGCCATTTCGCTGCCACGATCCCGGGTCAGTGTCTTCATCATCTTCTCGGGCAGCTTCACCATCGCTTCCTTCAGCGCCCGGGTCACCACCGCCGTCTCCTTCGATTCGACCTTCACCAGCATCACGAAACGCGAATGACGCTCCACCAGCGTCGTGATGTACGAGTTCAGCGGACCACAGATCAGATCCCCCTCCCAGTGTTCCGGCACCGCTCGATCCTCGGCCTCGGCGGGCCGCTCCCGAATCGAGATGCCGCCGACGATCGAACCGCTTCGGCCGGTGTCGGTTCTCGAATTCGGCTGTCGCTTTTTCCGCCTTGTATGCAGGTGCTCGCAGAGCCCTCGTCTGAGCGTGCCACGCGCCTGGATGAACAGGCTCCTGTAGATCGTTTCGTGAGAGACCCGCGGGGAATCCGCCTTGCTTTCCCGCTTCAGCCACGAAGCAATCTGCTCGGGTGACGTCGATCGCTCGAGGGCGGCGACGATGTTGCCGAAGCTCTTCCCAGCGCTCAGACCCCGGGAGATCTCCTCGCGTTCGGCAAGTGACAGCGCGCGCGATGAGCGTTTGCGTGGCATTGGTTTGATACCGCCTCGATCGTCTACCATGCGACGAAGCGTAACCGATGAACGTCCGAGACAGGCAGCGATCTCAGTCATCCTCAGACCCGTATGCCAGGCGCTCCGGAGGTCGTTCAACTGTGCGATGGTGAAAGGAATACCGCAGGACATTGTCTGATCATTGCTCCAGTGTTCAACAATTCACTGTTGCAACGACCGCTTGAATTCGCCTTCGAAGTTGGCACGCTCGACAGCATCTATCAGCCGGCCGGTGACGTTCTGGACGACCTCAACCGACAGGTGATTGACGCGCTGATCGAGTGCGAGCATGTGTACCTTCCTGTGTTGCGGGGTTGCCGGTTGCAGCCGGCGCTGCTGGATATGCACCGGCTGCAACCCGAGTCCTTCTGGTTGACACGAGCACGATCTCTCCTGTGCAGTTCGTTTTCCGCACAAACCGAACAAGACGCCTGAGCAATTCTGACAGTCACGCGGTAGATTGCTCGGATGGCGAACAGAAAGATGAATCAGCAGAATCCGGGAACCGTCCTGATCACCGGTGGCTCGCGTGGCATCGGAAGAGCCACCGCCATACTGGCAGCGCGGCACGGCTGGCAAGTTGCCTTTACCTGGCAGACCAACGAGGCCGCTGCGACGAAAACCGTGGGAATCATCGAAGCGGCTGGTGGCGTGGCTGTCGGGTTCCGTGGCGATGTCACGTCCGAAGCCGATGTGCAACGGAATTTCGATCAGACCATTGATCGGTTCGGCGCGCTGCATGCCGTCGTGGTCAACGCGGGAATCGTCGCACCTTCGACCACGCTTGCGGAAATGTCGGTGCAACGGCTGCGTCGGGTGCTCGACACTAATGTCTTCGGCGCGTTACTGGTTGCGCGTGAAGCGGCACGTCGACTGTCGAAATTCGTCGAAGAGCGTGATGCGTCCATCGTGTTCGTGTCATCGGCTGCTGCCAGGCTCGGGTCACCGTTCGAGTACGTCGACTATGCGGCGAGCAAGGGGGCGATGGACACGCTGACACTTGGGTTGTCGAAGGAACTCGCGCCCGAGAGTATTCGTGTCAATGCCGTTCGCCCGGGCTTGATCGAGACCGATATCCATGCAAGCGCTGGTCAACCGGATCGTGCCTTGCGTCTCGGCAAGGGCGTGCCCATGCAGCGTCCGGGTACCGCCGAGGAAGTCGCGTCGGCGATCGTCTGGTTGATGAGTGCGGCAGCGTCCTACACGACGGGAGCAATCCTTGATGTCGCCGGCGGGCGTTGAGCGGCGTCCGGGTCTTCCGCTACCGGCCGGAGAATGCTCCTTGAACCCGAGGGCAGACGGATACCTCGCTTGCGCAGTGTTTCCTTTCTGAATGATGCTCCGCGTGTTTGCGGACGACCGCGGGCGGGTTTGTGTGCGGTTCGCAAGCCGAAGCAATCCGCCACTTCGGCCTGCACGCTGCAAGACCCGTTCAGAGCACGGCTTCGAAGCCCTCGAAATGCGGGTGGTCAAGGTACATGTGGCCTCGCTTTCCTGCACCCTTGTGCGCATCGCGAAAGGCCTGCGAGTGGGTCCAGTTCTCGAAATCCTCACGCGAGTTCCACACGGTGTGGGAGGAATAGAGCGAGTACTCATCCGTCGTCGGACCCTTGAGCAGATGGAACTCGCGGAAGCCGGGCATCTTGTCGAGTTGGGTGTCGCGGTTGCGCCACACGTCTTCGAAGGCTTCCTCCTGGCCGGGTACGACCTTGAAGCGGTTCATGGCGATATACATCAGTGGGTACTCCATTGGTTGGTGTGTAACCGGGCCGGCCGGGTATTCGAGCGGCCCTGTGGTCGTGTTCACCCTGCATTCCGGTTCGTGTCTGGTGGTTCTTCCCGGTGACGCCGGCCGGTAACGACGAGGGGTAGGGCATTGTCACACGGGTGCGGCAGAATATCGACAGGCAGTCCGTAGACGGATTCCAGGCGCGCCCGGGTCAGGACGTCCGCGGGCGTGCCGTCGCCGACGATACGGCCGTTTTCGAGCAGCATCACGCGGTCGGCGTGTGTTGCCGCCAGGTTCAGGTCGTGCAGCACGCAGATCGCGGTGAGTTGCCGACTGTGCACGCGTTCGTGCACGATCGACAGGATTGCGTGCTGATGTGACAGGTCGAGTGCCGACGTCGGCTCATCGAGCAGCAGAATGGCCTGCCGGTTGTCGTCGTCGAGTTGCGCAAGCACGCGCGCGAGTTGCACGCGTTGCTGCTCGCCGCCCGACAGCGATGCATAGCCGTGACCGGCAAGATGCGAGACATCGGCCAGGGCCATGGTGCGTTCGACATGCTGTTTGGTGGTGTCGTGGGATTCGCCCGGAAAACCGCTGCGCCAGGGAATGCGGCCCATGGCGACCACATCCTCGGCACGGAAATCGAAACTCAGCTGGCTCGATTGCGGCAGTATGGCGCGACAGCGCGCGAGATCACGGGGGGACCAGTCTCGCAGGTCCTGGCCGTGCATGAGCACCTTGCCGCGATCGGGAGCGCGTTCACCCGACAGCAGCGCGAGCAGCGTGCTCTTGCCCGCGCCGTTGGGGCCGATCAGGGCGACGAATTCGCCGTGCCTGACCTCGAAGGAAACGTCGTCAACGCGTGGTTTGCCTTTTCTGCCATCGACACGGCAGGCTTCGACGGTGTAGCAGATGCTCATGCCGTGAAGCTCCGGCGCCATTGCAGCAGCAGTGCAATGAAGAAAGGACCACCCACGATGGACGTCAGGATCCCGATGGGCATTTCCGCCGGAGCCACGAGGGTCCGCGCAACGTTGTCGGCCAGCAGCAGCAGGATGCCGCCGAGCATGGCGCTGGCGGGCAGCAGCCGCGCATGTCCGGGCCCGATCATCAGGCGCACGAGATGCGGAGTGACGAGGCCGATGAAACCGATGATGCCGGTGATGGCCACCGCGGCGCCGACGAGCAGGGCCACACAGACCACCAGTCGTTGCTTGAGCTGCTGTACGTCGAAGCCGAGTTGCCAGGCTTCACCTTCACCGAGCAGCATCGCATCGAGCGCATGGCGCTGCGTCATCAGGTAGACGAGGGCCGGCAGCATCAGCATTGCCGACATCGACAGCTTCTGCCAGCTGCTGGTGGCGAGACTGCCCATGGTCCAGAAGGTCAGGGTGCGCAACTGGAAGTCATCGGAGATGAAGATCAGCAGCCCCGTGCCCGCTTGCGCGACGGCGCCGATGGCGATACCGGCGAGCAGCATGGTCATGACGTCGGTGCGGCCTTCGCGTGTGGCGAGGCGGTATACCAGCCAGGTGGTGAACAGTCCGCCGACGAAGGCGGCCAGGGGAAGCTGGAAGTGACCGAGGCCGGCCAGCACCGGAATCCGTTGCCCGAGGACAATGGAAAGTGCGGCAGCCAGTGCGGCGCCGCTCGATACACCCACGAGGCCCGGGTCTGCCAGCGGGTTGCGAAACAGGCTCTGCAGGGTTGCGCCCGATACGGCAAGCGCGACCCCGACGAGAAGTGCGGTCAGTACGCGTGGTGCGCGGATGTCGCGCACCACGCTGATGACCGCCGGAGACAACGGACTCGACGCGTCATTGCCGCCGAACAGCAGTGCCTGAATGGTATCCAGGGTGCCGATGGGCATGGCGCCGACACGAAACGACCCGATGGCGGATGCGACCAGAAGCAGGGCGAGAAGCGGCAGCAGCCACAGGCGCCCCGTCATTTCGTGGTGGCAGCAGGGTAGAACAGCGTGACGAGTTCGTGCAGCGCTTCGGCGATGCGCGGACCGAACCCGAGCATCCGTACCGGCTCGACGAGGTGAATGCGTGCGTTCTCCGCTGCCGGTGTGGCAGCCACGCCGGGAATGGTCAGCAGCGAACGAAGTGCATCGTCCGCATTCCCCTCACCATGCAGGGAAGCGATGATGACGTCGGGCTTCGTGGTAGCGAGGGACTCGGCATTGAGGGGCTTGTAGCCCTGCACGTTGTCGAGCACGTTCTCGCCGCCGGCAAGGCGGATCATCGCATCTGCAGCGGTTCCGGCACCTGCCGCCATCACGGAGTTGCTGTCGGTGCCGAGCAGCGACAGCACTCTGGGTACCGGCCCATCGGCGGGTATGGCTTCCTTCGCCTCCGCTACCGCGGCGAGGACTTCCTCGTTGAGGGTGTCGGCCTTGTCCTGTACGCCGAACAGGCAACCGAGGCTGGTGATCGTGGCCGTCACGCCGTCGACGCTGTAGTCGCGTGGCATCTGGAAGACCGCGATCCCGGTGCGCTCGAGTTGTTCGATGGTTTCCGGTGGTCCGGCATCCGCGGCCAGCAGCATGAGCGAGGGTTCGAGAGACAGCAGGCCTTCACTCGCGAGACTGCGCAGGTAACCCACGCTGGGCAGTTCGGTTGCTTCAGGAGGCCATTGGCTGGTGGTATCGACGGCGACGATGGTCTGCTCCAGCCCGAGTCGGTACAGGCTTTCGGTGATGGCACTTCCTGCCACCACGACACGTGATGTATCGATCGCCTTTTCTTCGCCGGACTTTTCCTTGCCGGGCTTTCCTTCGGCAGCGATATCGCTGCAGTGTGCCAGCGAAGTGCTCACGAGCGGCTCGTCGCCCTGTGCTGCCAGAGGCAGCAGCAGGGCGATCGACGCGCTGCACAGTAGTAGACGTGCAGACATCATTGGGCGGCGACAGGCATGTGTCGGATCGACACGAAACCGCTGGTGGCGCCTTCGTCGTAGTAACCGACCAACTGCAGCTTGTAGGTGCCTTCCGGTGTTTCGATGGCGTAGACACGGAAGTTGGGCCACAGGCGATGGCTGCCGTTGAGGTTGTAGACGTACCAGGGATAGTCGGCAAAGACGCCACCTGTGGTGTCGTCGAACCAGTTCGGTACGCTGGCGCCGTTCACCGTGTCCGTCGCCAGTGCTGCGTCCATCGGGCCGAAGCTGCCGCCGGAATCACCGGAGCCGTAGACACCGCCGTTGGTCCAGAGGTTCCAGCTGCGGCCGTCTGCACTGATGTCGAGTTGCAGATCCCAGCTGTCGGCGGCACTGTCGCAATCCATCTCACCCATCGTCTCGAAGTCGTAGCAGACCTTGCCGCCTTCCGCGCCCGGGCTGGCCACCCAGGTGGTGGTATTGGTGTCGAAGTTGCTCGCGCCGGCGCCCTGTATGAACAGCTCCGTGGTCACCTGACGCTCGTTCGTCTGGATGTCGGTGACATGCAGTTTGGCGTAGCTGTCGCCCGACGCCCCGCGTACCGCGAACCAGGCATCGGCGTTGGCGCTGAGCTGGTGGGTGCTGGGGTCGTACAGGAACCAGGAGTTGTCGCCTGTCTGGCCGGTACCGACAATGTTGGCGACGTAGTGGTCACTGAGAAATTCGACCGCCGACATGTCGGTTGCTTCGGTCAGTGCCGCAAGCTCGTTTTCCGCCGTGGCAGCCATGAATACATCCTTCAGCGGCTCGTTTTCTTCATTGTAGAAATCGAGTTGTGCATCCACGATGCCGCCCTTGACCTGACCGTTGCCGGAAACCCCGCCGTTCAGGATGACGTTGTTGCGTTTGAACGCGATATCCCACTCATTGGAGCTGGCGGCCGCTTCGTCACTGAGGTCGAGTACCGTGGCGTTCGAGATGTCGTAGTACGTCCAGTGGTTTGCCGGATCGTTGTCATCGGCACCGAAACCGCCGGCCGTGGCGTCGATGCGAATGCTGGTTATGCCGTCAACCGTCGTTGCCGTGGCGGAGCTGCTGCCACCTTCAGTGCCGGTGTTCTCGCCACCACCGGTTTCGGTGCCGGTGTTTTCGCCGTTGCTGTCGTTGGCGTTGTTGCCGTCGTCGTCGTCGCTGCTCGAGCAGGCGGCAAGCGCGCAGCTGGTTGCGACAAGCATGCATGCCAGCCATCGCCGGTTTCGTTGTTGCGTGTATTTCATGATCGTGTCTTCTCCGGTTGGTACTTCAGGTAGATCCCTTGTCTCTAGCGGTTGGTTCCCGGTCTGGGTCCGTCAGGTCTGTCCTGCCATCGGTCAGTCTTGTCGTGGATCCGTCGGGTGTGTCATGCAATCGGTCAGTCTTGTCCTGGATCCGCGAGGTTTGACCTTGATTCGGTCAGAACAGATAGCGTACACCTGCCAGAACGAGTCGGCCGGCTTCCGGCCGCAAGTCGGTTCCGGCGCTGTCGGCGCGCCGGTGCGAATCGGTGAGGTTGTCGATGCCGAAATACAGTCGTGCGTCCGGCGTCAGGTCGTGATTGATTCGCAGGTTCACGGTGCTGTAGGACGGTGAGCGCAACTCGGTGTTGTCTTCGTCGTCTGCGAATTCGATCCAAGAGCCGCTTTCGTAGCGCCAGCTCAGGCTGATCTCGCTGTCAGGCAGCGGATCCTTCCAGATGCCCGTCAACTGCCATTGCCGGCGCGGTTGTTGCGTGAGTTCGTTGCCGGTATCGATGTTCTTCGTGGTGAGGAAATTGAAGGCGCCACTCAGACGAATACTGCTGCCGACATCGACGAGCAAACTGAGGTCCAGACCACTGGTGCGTGCGCGTCCGATGTTGCTGTAGCGGAATATCGACAGGTTCTGGGCGTCGCTGGCTTCGCGGTCGAGCGCCGTGACGATCAGGTTGTCGAGACGGTTCACGAACGCATTGGCACTCAGCAAGGGCAGCCCCTCACCACCGGCCTCGACGCCCAGCTGCACGCTGATCGATTCCTCGGGGGCCAGATCGGGGTTGCCGATCACCTTGTAGCCGAAGGCGGAATGGTCGAACTGGTAGTAGCGTTCCTTGAGGTTCGGCACCCGATAGCCGGCACCGAGCCCGAACATCCAGCGCGGCCGCCATTTGCCGTCGGGGTAAGGGCGGAATACGGCATTGATCTTGGGCGCGCTGTGCCAGCCGAAATCGCTGTCGTGCTGTACGCGGATGCCTGGCAGCAGTTCCCAGCGCTCGCCGATGAACCAGTCGTCCTGCGCAAACAGGTCGACCGCGACCCGCTCGGCCTCGTCGCCGATTTCCGTGATGTCGAGTGCGTTGCTGCCCTCGACGCGCTTCTGCGTCTGCAGGATATCCGCTGCAAGCACGGTCGCGCCGATGGTCCACTGATGTGAGGGACGGGCGGGAAGGTCGTACTGGATCTCTGCCTGGTGCAGACGGTGCCGAGCGTGTCGCTCCTGTTCGATGGCTGCCGTTGCGGGTGCATCGACCTGGGTGTCGTCGGTAAAGCGCTCGGACTTGATCCAGCTGCGCAGCCGACCACTGTTCTGCAACTGATGATCGAGTGTGGCGCCAATCGATTCGCGGCGTGCGAGTTCGGTGTCGAGTTTCCGGACGACGCCGATGCCGGGTGTAAAGGAGCCGAGGCCGCTGTCGAGCGATTCCTCGTAGAAACCGGCGTCGACGGCGATGTTGGTCGACGGTGATGGCTCGTAGTCGAAGCGGCCGTTGATGGTGGCACGATGGCCCCAGGCGCCTTCGTTCGCATAGGTGCTTTTGTCGAGGTCGTAGCCATCGGTGTCGATGTAGTCGACGTCGATGCGGGCACCGGTCTTGTCACCATGGATGCCGGCGCCACCGGTCAGGCGAACCCGATCGACGGACGGATCGTTCGAATGCCGTGACTTGTCTCCGTAGCTGCCCAGATCGAGTGAAATGCTGCCCGGCTCGTCTGCATCGTCTTTCGTGATGACGTTGATGACGCCGCCCATTGCCGAGTTGCCGTACAGGGCAGATACCGCGCCCTTGACGATCTCGATGCGTTCGACGTTGAACGTGGAAAGCTGATCGACATCGATGGAAGAGCCGGTACTCGCGCTGACGGGGCGCCCGTTGACCAGCACCAGCACACGATCGCCACTCATGCCTTGCAGCCACACCTCGCGACCGTTCTTGCCGTGGATGTCACGCAGCAGAAGGCCGGGTACGCTCTCCAGTGCTTCTGCAACCGTATGCGCATTGTCGCGCTCGATCATGTCGCGCGTCACCACCTCGGTGCGCACCGGTGAATCGAGCAGCAACCTTTCGTTCCGGGTGCCCGTCACCACCATCGTGTCGAGCGAGATCGAGTCGGTGGAGGACAGCGAGTCGGCGGATGAGGATGAACCCGGTGCAAGAGCACCTTCCTGTGCCATCAGGGGGCTGGCTGCAAGCCCCAGCAGCAATGCCGAACGGAGCGTGATGAAAGCGCGTCGTGGCTGCCTCGGGCTACCGAGAGGGTGGCAATTGTGCGGTATTGCACTGACGCGGCGTCGGTGAGAAAGCCAGCTTGCCATCCTGCTGGCAGGGCGCAACCTGGGTTGGGCAGTCATCTTGAGCGAGGGCCGTGTCGGAAGCGAGCGGGAGCGTGTTGAAAACGATCCCGGGGACGATGAGAATGATAGCGATTATCACTCTCGTCAAACACCGACAGATTGTGTGGCTTTGCGGCCGATGGGGCCGCCTTTCATGTCCCTGAAACGACACCCGGGCCCGCGATGACGGGCGGGCCCGGGTGCAATGCAGCAGGTCCTGCTGGGTTGTCGATTACTTCAGGCGATAACGCAGCCCGAAGTTCATCGAGCTTGCGACGTCGTCGTTGTCCTTGTTCGTGTTCGGCTTTTCGTTGACGTCAACCGCAGCGAGGCGGATGCCGACATCGAGACGGTTGGTCAGGTGGTAGTTGAACGACGTGGCCAGCGTGTTCGTCATGAAGCGCGAGTCGTCGTCGTCGTCCGCCTGTGCCAGGTTGAGATCCCAGGTATTGATCCAGTCGATGCGATCGGAGATTTCGTAAGTGTAGCTCAGGGCGTTGCGCGTGCGCGCCACCGTGTTGTCACCGAAGGTCGGTTCGAAGCTGAAAAGGTTGATCAGCTGACCCTTGAGTCCGAAGGGCTTCGCGTACTCGGCCTGAAACAGAAGTTTCGGGTCGTTGTCGGTCAGACCGGTGAGGTCGCTCGACTGGAAGCCGGCACCGAAACGTACCAGCCAGCCATGACGGCGAGCGCTGATCGGTTCATTGAAGAGCACGTCTTCGAGGTCAACCGTGGCGTAGGCCGAAAGATCGCCCGTGGGCAGGAGTCCGGCACCGGCAAGCACGGATTCCATGTCGGTGTACCAGGCGCCCTTGAAGGTGTCGGGACCGTGAATCGAGCGATACTCGCTCTCCTTGGCGATCACGCCCGCAAGCTCCAGCAGCACTTCATCGGGTACCTCGCCGTTGAGTTGACCGTCGGCGCTGAGCTTGTCGGCAATGCGGATGGCCTTGGCCAGCGGTGTGGCGTTCCATACGCGACCGTATCCGAGGCCGACGGTCACGCCGATGCTGTCGTCGACGGCCTCGTTCTGATGCGCGTAGGACGCCGCACCGAACCAGAACAGGTTGTCCTTCTCGGGACGGATGTAGCGGTCGGTGTTGATGCCGAGGTTCAGACCATAGACACTGTCGGTGTGATCACCGTCGTTGGGCCCACGCGCAGCGCTGTGATAGCCCGACGAGGTGAGCCCCCAGACATTGTCGGCCGTGCTGTTGCGACGGTCGTAGTTGAGGTCGAGATTCGTGCTGAAACTCTCCTGATCCTGGTTGCCTGCATTCGCGTTGGCGGTGAGGTCGACATAGGCCTCCTGGAAGGCGGTGTCGGTGTTGGTGTAGTCGGTGAGTTCGATGGCCGAAGCCACGCAACTCGTGGCGACAGCGGCGACGCCGAGAGTGCATTTGATACCGTTCTTGAACATTGAAAATGTCTCCTGTTGCGGCCTGCAGAGGCAGGCGTGCGCTTGTGGGTACGCGACACTGAAACGGCGCCTTGCGTACCGCTTATCACTTAGTATAGTCACTGATGGTTGGCAAGTGGCTACATATGTACAGAACTGATTGTAAATCAGTATCAATTGATACAGGGCCGCTGATGGATGATCCTGGCTCCGGGCGCAGAAACCGGCTCGGTCGCTTGATGTCGTCGCGCAGCATTGCCAGCGTGTGATTGATGCCCAAGTGCGAATCATGGCCCGTGCGCTTGAGTTCCGCCTGGCCGGTCAGCTCCCGCGAATCGACCTGCAGCGCTTGTGCGCGACCATCGGGCAGGTCTCGCGTGTTTCCTCGGGTAAGCACTTCCGCGGGTCGGTTTCGACGAGCAGGTTCTGCGCATCGACATGCGGCGCCATCAAGGCGAGCAGCCACCGACGCATCGATGGGTTCATCAGTCAGGACAGAATGCGTGGTGTCGTGACAAAATGCACCGCTTCCCATCGCCTTACCCTCCGGGGCCTTCCCTTGAAACAAGCCATCCTTGCAGCTTTCGCCCGCGGCACGGCGAACCTGCCGCCTCTCGGCATGTCCTCGTCGCTCGATACGACGTTCAACGGCGCGCGCCTGCGTATCGAGCTGCTGTCCGGTCTGACAGTGGCGCTGGCGCTCGTGCCCGAAGCGGTTGCCTTTGCTTTCGTGGCCGGTGTGCATCCGCTTGTCGGGCTGTATGCAGCCTTCATGGTCGGTCTCGTCACGGCGGCCTTCGGGGGGCGCCCCGGCATGATCTCGGGAGCAACGGGGGCGCTTGCGGTGGTCATGGTGTCGCTCGTTTCCGAGCACGGCGTGGAGTATCTCTTCGCCACCGTCGTGCTCATGGGCATGCTGCAGCTCATTGCCGGTGCGCTGCACTGGGGGCGCTTCATTCGCCTCGTGCCGCATCCGGTCATGCTCGGTTTCGTCAACGGGCTTGCCATCGTCATCTTTCTTGCCCAGCTCGGACAATTCCGTGATCCCGCGAGCGAGTCCGGCGCCTGGCTCAGTGGCACGCCGATGATGCTCATGCTCGGCCTCGTGGCGCTGACCATGGTCATCATCTGGCTGATGCCGAAGCTCACGAAAGCCGTGCCCGCGCCGCTTGCGGGTATTGCCATCGTGGCACTCGTCGTGATCGCCTTCGGGCTCGATGTACCACGCGTCGGCGATCTTGCTTCCATCCAGGGTGGTTTGCCGAGCTTCCACATTCCCTCAGTGCCGCTGAATCTCGAAACCTTCGAGATCATCGTCCCCTACGCGGTCGTTCTCGCGGCCATCGGCCTGATCGAGAGCCTGCTCACCCTGAACCTCGTCGGCGAGATCGTCGGCAAGCGTGGTGGCGCTTCGCAGGAATGTCTTGCGCAGGGTGCGGCCAACGTCGTTACCGGCTTCTTCGGCGGCATGGGTGGCTGCGCGATGATCGGTCAGTCGATGATCAACGTGAAGTCGGGCGGGCGCACGCGCCTTGCCGGCATCGCCGCGGCACTCTTTCTGCTCGTGTTCATCCTGTTTGCCGCACCACTGATCGAGCAGATTCCGCTCGCGGCGCTCGTCGGCGTGATGTTCATGGTCGTGATCGGCACCTTCGCCTGGAACTCGCTGCGCATTCTCACGCGCGTGCCGCTGACCGACGCCTTCGTGATCGTGCTGGTCACGATCGTGACCGTGATGAGCGACCTTGCCGTGGCGGTTGTCGTTGGCGTGATCGTCTCGGCACTGGCCTACGCGTGGAGCAATGCACGGCGCATTCATGCCGAAATCGACGAGGCAGATGACAGCAAGGTGTATCGCATTCAGGGTCCGCTCTTCTTCGGTTCATGCGATGGATTCATCGAACTCTTCGACGTCGCGAACGACCCGGCCGACATCACCATCGACTTCGCGGACAGTCACGTTGCCGATCAATCGGCACTGCAGGCGATCGAGGCCGTTGCCACGAAATACGAAGCTGCCGGCAAGCGTATCCAGCTCAAGCACCTCAGTCCCGACTGCCATGCCCTGCTGACGAAAGCCGGGCATCTCATGGTCGACAGCGACGATGACCCGGACTACGCGATTGCGGCGAACTATCGTGTACGCACGGGCATTCTCGGTGGCGGTCACTGAATCGGTGGCGGTCACGGAGCTGGCCGTGATCTGCAGCGCTATTCCGGTACCAGCGAAGCTCCTTCGATGACTCGGCGGTTGCCGTCATCATCGATGGCAACCACTTCGGATACCGACAGCGCAGCGTCGGGGTAGGCGCAGAAAAGCTGCGATTCACCGGGTACATACTGGGTGCCTTCACACAAGATTTCGCGATCGGCAAGCGGCAGGGGCGACAACTCGGACGGCAGCACCTGAAAGTGGCTGACGTTCACGGGCAGACCGACGATGTCCCAACGCAGGGTATCGAGCGCCGATTCGAGTGTTTCGAAATCGCCGAGTGGGTAATAGAGCGGACTGGATTCGAGCATGGTGCCATTGGGTGTGATGCTCTGGAAGTTCTCGGGTGCATCACAGGCTTCGGCAACGTCTCCGGCGCCGTTGATGCTGCCGTCACTGTCGGCGGAACCCACGATGTCGGCACTGCAGGTGTCGGCTGCAAGCAGCCGCCCGTAAGGGTCGAAGGTCTCGCGACGCACGTCGAGAGAGACGATGCTCCCGGCCGTGTCGTCGTAGTCGCGCAGCACCGCGTATCCGCCGGCATCGTCGACCTGCGATTCGATGACGAGATTGCCGAGCAGGTTGCCGGTCCGATCGGCAAGTCGTGACTCGACCAGCAGCTGCCGACTTTCGGCAGAGGCAGACAACAGGGTCAGGTCGAAGCGGGATGTGACCAGATTGCCCGTTTGCGAGCCTTCGGTATAGGTCATGCGCTGTCCCGGCAATTCGGTATCGAATTCGATCGTACTCGATGAGCCGATCTGGCCCACGCTTTCCCTGATCTGGACATGGCTGACAGTGCGCGCGTTGTTCCAGCGAATCGTTACCGTGTTCTCGAAGAGCGGGCTGCGGTTGTCGGTGATTTCGTGATCGAAGGGCTGGCCATCGAGCGCGCGATACCTTACCTCCCCGAACGAATACGAACTATCTGCAAGACTTTTCAGTTCCGTGATTCTGGCGGCGAGGGGAGAGCCTTCGGCGTCGGTGGCCGCAAGGCCCATCGTCTCGAGTGGTGTGGCATAGACATCGATCAGCTTCGCCACGAGATCTTCGGTATACAGGCCACCGAGTTCACCGGAGGGGATGATGCAGGTGTCCTCGACCGATTCGGCACAGATCGACAGCACCTCGTCGAAGACGGAATCGGTCATGATCAGGCGTTCGGTGGCGTTCAGGGCGTCGAGCAGCACCTGGCTAGTGGTCGCGGCAGATCCGGATTGATCCGCGTCGGCAGTGAGCGCGCTTCGTCGGTGTTGATCGGCGTGTCGTCGGGGCCGACGCCCGTGCCTTCCATGCCTCCGCCACAGGCCGACAGGCCGGTGAGCATGAACAGCCCTGCTGCCGAAGTCACGGCTGCCAGGCGTGTTCGGATCGGATCCGGTTTGCGGGGTGTCATTCGCTGCGCTCTCCTGCGGGTCTGTTCTCGCCTGTGTCGTCGCGCTCGGGCCGATGTTCCCTGAAAAAGAAAAGCCCGATGCCGGCGCGGTTGCGGCCGCTGCCTTCGATTGCGGGGTTCGCATCCCTGTCGTTTTCAGCGAAGAGGGCGTCGACATCCCTGAGAAAGACCATGGATCGATTGCGGCTTTCGCGCTCGACGACATCAAGGCGTTCGTCGGGCAGGTTGTCGTAGACCACGCTGATCTGCAACCGGTGTTCGGCGCGCGGGTGTGTGAGGTTGTGATCGATGGTGGCGATGAGGTCGGCAGTGGCGTCGCCGAAGATTCGCATCAGCGCTTCGTCGCTGGTATGCGGCACGTAGGATTCGGCGAGCAGACGAAGCGCTTCACCTTCACGGCACACGGCGCCGACGCGCAGCAGTTCGTCGAGGATGGCGCGCGGCGTGATGTCGCCACTGTAGCGGGCCACCAGGGTCTTGAACTCTTCCTTGATCCCGAGCGCTCTGGGCTGGCCGTCCTTGCTGAATTCCGGGTCACGCTGCCAGCCACTGATCACGCGTGCCGCACGGTTGTGCCGTGGTGTGTCTGCCGGCTCGTCAGCCAGTCTGTCGAGAATGCGTTTGACCTCGTGCCGATGCAGCCCCGTGATCACCGCGACATTGCTCTGAGTCTGCCTGCGTTTCGGTGGCGGGAACTCGGCATGTGCCACCTCCACGTAGGCCGTTCGTGCCACCTCGGCGAAATCGCTGAAGGCGATGCCGTGACGCAGCAGCAACCGCACCAGCGGACGCAATACACGCCGCAGTGCCGTGAGCAGTGGCTGCTGAGGGGCCGTCATCGGTCGGATCGAAGCATCACGAATATGGTGTATTTATACCATTTTTCACTCTGACGCCTGATCGGGTGATAGACTGGCGCGCAAATATGGTGAAAAAACACCATATTTGAACTTCGAATCCAGTTGACGGAATCCAAAAACAATGAATGCACATGAAAACGTATGCAAGATGGTTCGCTGGAACCTGCCGATCTGCCTGAACCATGGAAAGCCGGGCGGACACTGTCGTACTCGCGCCCCCGGGTGGGTCGCCGCACTGGCGTTGGCGTTTCTGCCCCTGGCAGCCCCTGCCGCCGCCGGACAGGCCGAATGCTCGAGCGAGCTCGGTGCCGTCACCATCGGGGGCAATCTGCAGGTGACGGGCAATTGCCGGCTGGAGGGCACCGTCGTCAGTGGCAACCTGTTGGTTGACGACGGCGCGTCCCTGATCACGCGTGGCGCCAGCATCGGCGGCAACCTGGTCGCCGAAGCGGCGGGGGATGTGGACATCTCCGAAACGGCGGTCGGTGGCAGCATTCGACTGATCGGTCTTGTCGGTGCCGACAGCGTCGTTCGTGACAGCAGTGCCGGCGGCAACATCCAGCTCGATGACAACAGCACGCGGCTCACGGTGGAAGGGAATTCGGTGGGCGGCAACGTCACGGCGTACCGGAACACGAGCGGACTTTCGCTGACCGCCAATGCTGTTGGCGGTAGCCTTCGTTGCGAAGACAATGCCCCCGCACCAACAGGCAGTGCCAACGATGTCAGGGGCGTCAGCTCGGGGCAGTGTGCGGACTCCGCAATGGTGAACGCCGGGGGTAATGCCGTTGGCGCGGTTGAAACCGACACCGGAAGCGACCTGGAACCTCCCCTGCACTGGACCGACGCACCCGGCGCGGACAACTACTGTGACGGCCCGGTCGGTGACATCTACGTCGGCGGCAACATCCACGTTGCCGCGCCCGGCTGCGAGTTGCTGGATACCACGGTCATGGGAAGTGTTTATGTATACAGTGGCGGATCGCTGAGCATGAACGAATCCTTTGTTGCGGGACGGCTGGTTGCCGCCGATGCCTTCGAACTCGAGGTCGTCGATTCACTGATCCAGGGGGACATCGAGATAGATCGCCTCGTCGGCGAGGTCAGTGCTGTCGGCAGTGTCTTCGGCAGCAACGTCCGCTTCGACGGCAATGGCTACCCGGTCAGCCTCAGGAAGAGCACCGTCACGGGCAATGTCCGCATTGCCGGGAACAGCGGTGGTGTGGCGGTTGTCGACAATGTCATCGGCGGAAACCTTGACTGCGAGAGGAACGATCCGGTGGTCACCGGTAGTGCCAATCTCGTCTACGGTACGCGCCGGTCGCAGTGTGAGAGTCTGCAATTCAGTGACGACACGGCAGCCACTTCGGCGGGTGTGGGCGAAGTTGACGTCGATACCGATGACAGCGAGGTGGGTGTCGGTATCGCCGGCAGCGAAGACGGTGGCAGCGCTACGGTGGATGTGCCGACGGGTGGCGGCAGCGAGGTTGGTGTCGGTATCGCCGGCAGCGAAGACGGTGGCAGCGCTACGGTGGATGTGCCGACGGGTAGCGGCAGCGAGGTTGGCGTTGGTGTTGCCGGCAGCGAAGACGGTGGCAGCGTTTCGGTGGATGTGCCGACGGGTGGCGGCAGCGAGGTTGGCGTTGATGTTGCCGGCAGCGAAGACGGTGGCAGCGTTTCGGTGGATGTGCCGTCGGATGGCGGCGGCAGCGCGGGTGTACTGTCGCTGATCGCGCTGTTGTTGTGCACCGGCTTGCGTCGGCGAGTCTGATCGCTCGTACTGACGAGACCGGTCGATGCAAGGCTGATCCGACAGGATGTGCCGTGCTGCGGCGCTGTTCGTTGCTGATCGAATGGCGCCGCAGTCAGGATTTCCGTCAGCCATTGTCGAATGGCGCTGCAGTCAGGATTCCCGTCAGCCGTTGTTGAGTGGCGCCGCAGCCGGGATTCACGTCAGCCGTTCAGGAGCCGTCGTTTGCTGACACCGATTGTGCAGCTGGTTCGCCTCCTGCCACCTTCGATCACGCTGCCGACTTGCGGCCCTTGAACACGTCCAGAAATGCTCCGGAGAGTAGGAAGGTGAACAGCCAGGTACCGAAGAACACGAGTGCGAAGGTGATGCCGATGTCGGAGGCGCTGCCGTTGAGCGAGAAGCCGGGCACGTAGCCGAACAGGAATGGCGCGAGATACAGGAACTTCGCGAAGGTGAAGGCAACCCAGGCCGTCTTCCACATGTTGGCACCGGCGATGGTGGCGCCGGCGAAGGCCGCTATGCAGACTGGCGGCGTGATGTTGGAATCCTGCGAGAGCCAGTAGACGATCATGTGCGCGGCAATCAGGTTCACGCCGAGGTGTGTCAGCGCGGGCACGGCAACGACCGCCGTGATGAGATAGGCCGCGGTGACCGGTACGCCCATGCCCAGTACCAGCGACGCGAGCGCGATGAAGATGATCGTCAGCCAGAGCTTGCCGTCGGCCGCTTCGATGACGATGTCGGCGAAGGTCAGGATGAGGCCGCTGAAGGTCAGCACGCCGATGATGATGCCGATGACGCCGAGGATGGCGCCGATCTGCAGGCTGGATTCGGTACCCTTGCGGGCTGAATCGAGAACTCCCTGAAGCCCGATGCGGGTGTCCTTCCGGAACCAGCTCACGACGATGCAGGCCAGCACGCCGAGCACCGCCGAGTAGCCGGGCGAGTAGCCCAGCAGCATGAAGATGGTGATGACGACGAGGGGCGCCAGGTAGTACCAGCTCGAGCGGAAGATCTCGCCGGCACTGTGTTCGCTGCGTTCGCCGACGATGTTGTTTCGTTTGGCGTAGTAGTGAACCATCATGAACACGCTGAAGAAGTACATGAGCGCCGGGAAGATGGCTACCAGCATGATCTGCGAGTAGGGTACGCCGGTGAGTTCGGCCATGATGAAACCACCGGCACCCATGATGGGCGGCATGAACATGCCTCCGATCGATGCCGCGGGCTCGATACCGCCGGCGACGTGCTTTTCGAAACCGGCCCTTTTCATCATCGGGATCGTGAACGAGCCGGTGGAGACGGTATTGGCGATGGCACTGCCCGAGATCGAACCGAAGAGGCCACTGGCAATGACCGATACCTTGCCGGGGCCACCGATCTTGTGGCCTACCGCGGCGAGGGGGTATTCGATGAAGAAGCTCTGTGCTCCGCTGCGCTCGAGGAAGGCGCCGAAGATCACGAACAGCACGATGTAGGTGGCGAGCACATTGGCCATGATGCCGAACACGCCGTCGCTCTTGTAGAAGATGCTGGTGCAGAGCCCGAGAAAGGTCTCGCCGGCATGCTGGAGGTCTTCGGGAATCCACTCGACGTAGCCATAGACGCCATAGAGCATCAGCAGCACGCCGATGACGACGAACACGTTGCCGACGACGCGGCGCGCGACTTCGATGCCGATCAGTACACCGGCCACTGCCATGTACTGATCGAGCAGGGTTTCCGCGCCGGAGCGGTAGTTGATGGCCTCGAAATTGAGAATCCAGTAACCCACCGTGACGAAGGAGACCAGCATGAGCGCGTAGTCCAGCGGCCGGAAGCGGGAGCGATAGCAGAGGAACACCAGCACGTAGGTGATGATGACGTAGACACCCCGGTGGTACTGGGTGGCTGCTGGCGCGATGAGCGCCGAGTAGCCGTAGAAAAGCACCAACGCGAGTGCCAGTGCATCGAAGAGATATTTCTCGGCTACCTTGAGTTCAGGGTAGTGTTTGAGGTTCATCGGATCGCTTCCGGTGCAGATGGATCAACCTGCCCTGGCCGCGCGGTCGAGCGGAGCGGCCAGGGCAGTTTCACGGGACGGCCGATGGCTTCAGAGCAGTCCCTTCTCTTTCCAGAACTTCTCGGCACCGGGGTGCAGCGGCGTGACGATGCCGTTGATGCCGGTGTCGATGCCCATTTCCTTGAAGGTGCTCTTCTGCTTGTGCATGTAGGCAATGCCCTCGTCGGTGTACATGGTCGAGAGCATGTCGTAGACCACGTCTTCGGGAACCTCGGCATTGGCTACCCACAGGGCGGAATCCTGGAAGGATGGTGTTGCCGTGTCGACACCCTTGTAGGTGTCCGCGGGTACATCCAGCGTGGAGAAGTAGGGATACTCGTCATAGAAACCGCTTTCGACGGCATCGGCGCCGAGATCCACGAGGGCGATGTCGTTGGTTTCGGCGGCCATGATCACAGCGCCGCTCGGGAAGGCCGTGAACAGCCAGAAGGCATCGAGCTGGTTGTTGCCGAAAGCCTGGGCGGCGTCGTTGTAGCCCATGGCGTTGCGCTCGATCTTGTCCCAGATGCCCATGTGGGAAAAGAACAGTTCGCAGTTGGCGAAGGCACCTGATCCGGCGTTACCCACGCCGACTTTCCTGCCCTCGAGATCCTTGACGCTCTCGATGCCGGAATCCGCGCGTACCACGAGCTGTGCCGGTGCACCGTAGAGATACGAGACGGCAAGCACGTTCTCGTATTTCCTGTCGTCGTTCTTCATCTTGCCTTCGCGGCCAAGGTAGACATGGCCGGAGTAGACCACGCCGAAGTCGGCCTTGCCCGAGTTGACCTTTCTGAGGTTCTCCACCGAGCCAGCCGAGGACTGGGCGCGAACACGGTACTCGTCGGACGACTTGATCGGTCCGTAGACCTGTATCGAGTTGGCCGCGACCTGAAACGTGCCACCGGCAGGGCCGCCCGAGAACACCAGGTTCACCTTGGCACTGGCGGTACCGCTGGCGAGGACGGATGCACCGATCACGGCAGCGGCCAGAGGCGCCTTGAGTGCGTGCAGGGTTTCTTTGAATAGCATGGTAGTTCTATCTCTTCTGAGTGATTGAGGCCGGTGCGCTGTTTCAGTGAACAGCACCAGACGGCGATGAACAGCCGTTGACATCTGCTCGTCGTTGCCTTCCAGTCATTGGGTTGAAGAGCGCACACTGCCTTGCTCAAGCAGCTTGAACAGCGTCAGGGCTGGATGCCGGGCCGGTGTTCCTGTTGACACAACACCTTGCCGCCATTTTTAACGCAGGTGATTGTCTTGCGTCAAGCCTGCATCCTCGAATGGGTACGACGTGCTCACACTCTTCAACTGTAAAGGGCAACACCGCTTTCGGCATCGAACAGGGGGGCGTTGTCGTAGGCGACGCGGAAGGTGTGGCGTGTGTTCTGCTGCGGTTTCGACGTGGCGGGCAGACGTGCGATCAGGTTCTGTCCGGCAAGGTTGACCGCAATGTAGTTGTCGGGGCCGGTGGGCTCGACCAGTTCGATCTCGCCATCAAGTTCGATCGTGTGCGCGTTTGCGTGATGCTCGCTGAACCACTCGGGACGCAGGCCGAGTCTGACGGCACTGCCCGCGGGAGGCGGGCTTGCACTCGGTGGCAGGGGGAGTCGCAGGTTGCCGATGTCCAGCGACTGCCCGTCAGCGGCCACGGTGGCGTCGAGCAGGTTCATGGCCGGTGAGCCCATGAAGGTGGCGACGAAGGCGTTGGCCGGGCGGGCGTAGATCTCGTCGGGTGTGCCGAACTGCTGGATCACGCCACCTTCCATGACGGCGATGCGTGTGGCCATGGTCATGGCTTCCACCTGATCGTGCGTCACGTAGATGATCGTGGTGCCGAGGCGCTGGTGCAGACGCTTGATCTCGGTACGCATGTCGACACGCAGCTTGGCATCGAGGTTCGAAAGGGGTTCGTCGAACAGGAACAGCTTCGGATCGCGCACGAGGGCGCGTCCCATGGCCACGCGCTGTCGCTGACCACCGGAGAGCGCTGCGGGCTTGCGCTTTCGCAGGTGATCGATCTGCAGAAGTTCCGCGATTTCGTCGACCTTCTTCATCTGCTCCCGTTTCGGCACACCGGCCATGCGCAGCGGAAAGGCCATGTTCTTCTCGACCGTCATGCCGGGATAGAGCGCGTAGGACTGGAACACCATGGCGATGTTGCGATCCTTCGGGGCGAGATTGTCGATGCGTCTGCCGTCGAGATGGATCTCTCCGGTGGTGATGTCGAGCAGGCCGGCAATCATGTTCAGCAGTGTGGACTTGCCACAGCCGGATGGCCCGACGAGCACCAGAAATTCACCGGATTCGATGGCGATGTCGATTTCCGCCAGCACGACGGTATCGCCGAATGACTTGCTGACGCCCTGGATCGATAGTGCTGCCATGTGTAATCAGCCCTTGACGGCGCCGGCGGTGAGGCCGCGCACGAAGTATCGACCGCCGACGATGTACACCAGCATGGTGGGAAGGGCGGCGATCATCGCGCCCGCCATGTCGATGTTGTAGGCCTTGGTACCGGTCGACGTGTTGACGAGATTGTTGAGGGCGACCATCAGCGGTCGCGCATCGGCACCCGCGAAGGAGGCACCGAAGAGGAAGTCGTTCCAGATGTTGGTGAACTGCCAGATGATCGATACCACGAAGGTCGGCCAGGCAATCGGGATCAGGATCAGGAAGAAGATCGACCAGAAGCCGGCCCCGTCGACACGCGCGGCACTGACCAGCTCGTCGGGTATCGTCACGAAGAAATTGCGGAAGAACAGGGTGGTGAAGGGCACCCCGTAGCAGACGTGCACGAAGATGAGCCCGTGCAGGGTGCCGGCCATGTCGAGCATGCCGAGCAGCCGGGCCATCGGAATGAGCACGATCTGGAACGGTATGAAGCAGCCGAAGAGCAGCAGGCCGAAGACGATGCTGTCACCGCGAAAGCGCCACTTCGCGAGCACGTAGCCGTTGAGTGCGCCAAGGCTCACGGAGATGCTCACGGCGGCCACCACCATGATGATGGAATTCCAGAAGTAGCTCTTGAGGCCATGGCATGCGACGGCGATGCAGGCACTGCTCCAGGCCTTCTGCCAGGGCTCGATGGTCGGCGCCCGGGGCGGCGTCAGAATCGTGTTGTTCTCGAAACCGGCACTGCCGGTGATTTCCGGCATGCTCTTGAGCGAGGTGAAGACCATCGCCATGAGTGGCATCAGGAAGAACAGGGCGGCCACGATCAGTACCGTGTAGAGCACAACGCGCTGCCACGTGCCCTTGTGCTGCGTTGACGCGGTTTCAGGCGTCATTGCGCAACTCCGAATAGAGGTAGGGCACGATGAGGATGGTGACGAGCACCAGCATCATGACCGCGCTGGCGGCACCGACTGCCATTTCGTTGCGCGAGAAGGTGAAGGTGTACATGAAGGTGGAGGGCAGTTCGGTGGCGTAGCCCGGGCCGCCGCGTGTCAGGGCCACCACGAGGTCGTAGCTCTTGATGGCGAGATGCCCCTGCACCACGATGGCCGTGAGAAAGGCCGGGCGCAGGGCCGGCACGATCACGTGCCAGTAGATGCGCGGTGTCGAGGCGCCGTCCATCTTCGCCGCCGACAGGATCTCGTGGTTGATGCCGCGCAGGGCCGCGAGGAACAGGGCCATCACGAATCCGCTCGCCTGCCAGACGCCGGCGATGACGACGCAGTAGATGGCCATTGACGAATTCTTGATCCAGTTGAAACTGAAGCTCTCCCAGCCCCAGACATGCATGGCACGTTCGAGACCGAGATCGGGAGACATGATCCACTGCCAGGCAACACCCGTGACGATGAAGCTCAGTGCCATCGGGTAGAGATAGATCGTGCGCAGGGCTCCTTCGGCGCGAATGCGCTGATCGAGCAGGATCGCCAGCACGAGGCCGATGAGCAGCGTACCGCCGATGTAGAGCACGCCGAACACGAGGAAGTTGTCCATGGCAACTTCCCAGCGCGGGTGATGCCATACCTTCACGTAGTTCGCGAAGCCGACCCAGCGATCGAAACGCGGCAGCATCTTCGAGCGCGTCAGCGACAGCACGATGGTCAGCGCGATGAACCCGTAGACCGTGACGGTCACGAGGATCAGGCTCGGCAACAATGTCAGTTGCGGAAGGTAGCGGCGCATGTCTTGTCGTGTGTTGCAGGCAGACCCTCGCCCGTCGAACGCCACGGGCGAGGGTGTTTCGCTGCCGGTTCGATCAGAGTGCAGCCGCTACCGAGTCGGCAAGCGCACTGGCAGCATCTTCGGGTGACATGTCACCGTTGAAGAACTGCGTGATGACGTCGAAGTAGGCGGCCTGCACGGCAGCTGGCTGACCGTGGCCATGCGCGAGCGAGCCGAACAGCGTGCCGGCTTCCGTGGCTTCGGCGAGGTCGCTCATCGACTTCCGGGCGCAGACATCGAACTTGTCGCCCGGAACGTCGGTGCGTGCCGGAATCGAACCCTTGGCGAGGTTGAAGGTTTCCTGGAACTCGCCGGACATGGCGGCCGAGGCCATCTTCCGCTGGGCAGCCTGCCTGTCGTCGCCGACGTCGAACATCGCGAAGTAGTCGGTGTTGAACAGGAAGGCGCCCTGGGTGCCGGGTACCACGTCGCAGAGTATCTCCTCGCCCGGGGTCAGGTCTGCATTGATGACTTCGCCCTTGGCCCAGTCGCCCATGATCTGCATGCCGGCTTCGCCCTTGATGACCATGGCGGTGGCGAGGTTCCAGTCGCGGCCGGCAAAGTTGTCGTCGACGTAACCGCGGATGCGGCGCAGGATCTCGAAGCTTTTGACGATGCCTTCGGAGCGAAGTGCCTCGTCATCGGCCTCGATGATGGCGTTCTTGTAGAGCGTGGGCGAGATGCTGAGGACGATCGCCTCCCAGGTCGTGGTTTCCTGCCAGGGCTGACCGCCCATGGCGATGGCCGTGTAACCTGCTTCCTGGATCTTGTCGGCGGCGTCAAAGAACTCGTCCCAGGTCTGCGGCATGGACAGATCGAGTTCGTCGAAGATCTTTGCCGAAGCCCAGATCCAGTGCGGGCGGTGGATGTTCACCGGAGCAGCCACCCAGTGGCCGTCGTGCTTGCCGAAGGCCTGCACGGCGGGCGGTATCACATCGTCCCAGCCTTCCGCTTCGGCCACTTCGTCGAGGTTGCCGAGGAAGCCTTCGTCGGCCCACTCGCGTACCGACATGCCAAGCATCTGCGCTGCGGTGGGCGGATCGCCCGCGGTGACGCGCGCACGCAGGGTGGTCATGGCTGCATCTCCGGCGCCGCCCGAAACGGCCATGTCGACCCAGGAAGTGCCCTGCGATTCGAGATTCTCCTTGAGCACCGAAACGGCAGCGGCTTCCCCACCGGCAGTCCACCAGTGAAGCACCTCCACTTCGTCGGCAAGCGCCGCGGTACTGGTTGCGGCGGTGACCGCTGCGGCAACCACAAGTTGTTGGATTTGCATGTATTTTTCCTCGGTTATCCGTTTCTGACAGACAGGTGGAGACTTGTCAGAGCCAGCAAAGTGAAGCATTGACGAGCACTGCCGTCAACCTTCGCACGAAGCCTGGAAGTCATTTCTGTGGTTCGTGTCCGGACCCGTGCACGGGTGGGGTTGTGGATCCGTGACGGGGTGCACAAGCGCCTTGCAGCGCACCGAGTTCAATGGACTTCGCTGCCGATCACCGCTTCCGCCGAGGGTTGCAGCAGAATGACTTCGCCGGCGTCGTTGTTCACGCCCAGGATGAGGATCTCGGACTGGAAGCCCGCGATGTTGCGCGGCGGCATGTTGACCACGCAGATGACGGCGCGACCGACCAGTTCTGCTTCCGGGTAGTTGGTGATCTGGGCGCTGGACCAGCGTTGCCCGAGCTCGCCGAAATCCACGCAGACCTTGTACGAGGGGTTGCGCGCGCGTGGAAACTCCCTGACCTCGACGATTCTGCCAAGCCGCATTTCCACTCTGGCGAAGTCGTCGTATTCGATCTGATCCTTTTTCATGTTTCGGTTTTTCTCCCCAGCCGTTCCTGCCAGCCGTCTGTCTGCTCGTTGCGAACATGGTTGAGAATCTTCGCGCCGATTTCCTCGACCGACATTCTCGTGGTGTTGAACACGGGCATGCCCGCGCTGCGATAGATGTGTTCGGCCTGGGCCACTTCCTTCTGGCAGACCGACGCATCGCTGTAGCTGCTTCCATGATAGCGTTCGCGGCGAATCTGCAGCAGACGAAAGGGGTCGATGGTGAGCCCGTAGAGCTTGTCGCGATGAGGTTCGAGGGCTGGCGGCAGGGTCCTGCGGTCGAGGTCTTCGAGGGTGAGCGGGTAATTGGACACGAAAATGCCGTAGTGGAGCGCGAGATAGAGCGAGGTGGGCGTCTTGCCGCAGCGCGACACCCCCACGATGATGAGATCGGCCTTGGGGTAGTGATCGGTTTCGAGGCCGTCATCGGTCTGGAGCGAGAAATGCACTGCCGCCATGCGCGATACGTATTCGCCCTCGTCGTTGACACCGTGTGACTTTCCGATGCTGTGCGAACTCTCCATGCCGAGTGTCTTTTCCATCGGCCCGATGAAGGTGTCGAAGAGGTCGAAGAGAATGACATCCGTCGCGGCCAGTGTCTGGCGCAGCTCGTCGTTGACGATCGTCGTGAACACCATGGGCTTGATGCCCTGTGTTTCGTTGATCTGCCGACAGCGCTCGACGATCCGTTGTAACTTTTCGCGGGAGTCGATGAAGGTGTATGTTTCGGTGCGGAAGTCGAACGTCGGGAACTGGCTCAGCAGGCTGTGGGCCATGGCTTCGGCGGTGAGGCCGGTGCGGTCCGACACGATCAGTGCCACATGTCGCCGTTCATTGTTCATCGGATCGCTCCTGTTGCGTTGGGCAGGCCTCTGTCACGCGCTAGAATGCGCTTATCCAGTTTCCTGATCAAGAAGAGAGCGAGATTCATGACGCAATACACCAGAGCCTTTCACGGACTGGGAATGGGCGATGTCCACGAAGTCGGAGGCAAGAATGCCTCGCTTGGCGAAATGATCACGCAACTCGACGAGGCCGGCATTGCGGTGCCGGACGGTTTTGCCACCACCGCCGATGCCTTTCGCGCGCACCTCGCGCAGAACGGGCTCGACAGGCGCATCTTTGCCGAACTCGATGCGCTGGATGTCGCCGACGTCCACAGGCTTGTCGAAACCGGTGCGAAGATCCGTCAATGGGTGATGGAAACACCCTTGCAGGAAGGGCTTCGCGAGGCTGTTCGGGAAGGCTGGGAGAAGCTCCTTGCCGATGCCGGTGGCCGGAATCTCTCGGTGGCGGTGCGCTCCTCGGCAACGGCCGAAGACCTGCCTGAGGCCTCGTTCGCAGGCCAGCAGGAAACCTTCCTCAACGTCGATTCGCTCGATGCACTGTACCGGCGCCTGCAGGAAACCTTCGGTTCACTCTACAACGACCGCGCCATTTCCTACCGCGTGCATCACGGCTTTCCGCACGAGGAAGTCGCGCTGTCGGTTGGCGTGCAGCGCATGGTGAGAAGCGACATCGGTGCCAGCGGAGTCATGTTCTCGATCGACACCGAGTCGGGTCATCCCGACGCCATCTTCATCACCTCGGCCTGGGGCCTCGGCGAATGTGTGGTGCAGGGTTCGGTGAATCCCGACGAATTCTATGTGCACAAGCCCACGCTTGCGGCCGGCCGGCACGCGATCATCGGGCGCAATCGCGGCAGCAAGAAGATCAAGATGATCTTCGGCACCGATGAAGACGTCGCAACGGTCGCTACCGAGGAGGCCGAACAGCGGCAGTTCTCGATCGACGACGATGATGTCGAGGCGCTCGCGCGCATGGTCATGACCATCGAGAAGCACTACGGTCGCCCGATGGATATCGAGTGGGGCAAGGATGGCAACGACGGCAAGCTCTACATCCTGCAGGCACGCCCGGAAACGGTCGAGTCGCGCAGTGATCGCAACGTCATCACCCGCTACCAGCTTGCCGAGCACGGCGCCAGGGTGCTCGCGAGCGGGCGCAGCATCGGGCAGCGCATCGGTGCGGGCAAGGTGCGCGTGGTCACCGGAGTCGGCGAGATCGGCAAGGTCGAGGAAGGAGACGTGCTCGTCACCGACATGACCGACCCGGACTGGGAGCCGGTCATGAAACGTGCTTCGGCCATCGTCACCAATCGCGGTGGGCGTACCTGTCACGCTGCGATCATCGCGCGCGAACTCGGTGTGCCGGCCGTGGTCGGCTGCGGCGATGCCACGGGGAAACTCGCCGATGCGGGCGAAGTGACGGTCAGTTGTGCCGAAGGCGATACCGGCATGGTCTACGAGGGCAGGCTGTCCTTCGATGTCAACGAGACGCGCCTCGACAAGCTGCCGCCACTGCCCTTCAAGTTGTCGATGAACGTCGGCAATCCCGAACGCGCGCTCGGGTTCGCGCAGATGCCAAGCGACGGTGTGGGCCTGGCCCGCCTCGAGTTCATCATCAGCAACACCATCGGTATCCACCCGAAGGCGCTCATGAACTACGACGGCATGCCCGAAGATGTGCGTGCCGCCATCGACGAGCGCATCGCGGGCTACGCGGATCCCGTGTCCTTCTACGTGGACAAGATCGTCGAGGGCGTGGCCACCATCGCCGCTGCCTTCTCGCCGCGCCATGTCATCGTGCGTCTTTCCGACTTCAAGTCCAACGAGTACGCCAACATGATCGGCGGGCACCTCTTCGAACCGCAGGAAGAGAACCCGATGATCGGCTTCCGTGGTGCCTCGCGCTATCTCGCGTCGTCCTTCGAGGACTGCTTCGAACTCGAGTGCCGGGCGATGAAGCGGGTGCGTGACGACATGGGCCTGACCAACCTCGAACTCATGGTGCCCTTCGTGCGCACGCTCGAGGAGGCCGATCAGGTGCTTGCGCTGATGGCGAAGTTCGGGCTCGAACGTGGCCGCAACGATCTCCGCATCGTGATGATGTGCGAGGTGCCGAGCAACGCGATTCTTGCCGAGGAATTTCTCGAGCGCTTCGACGGCTTCTCGGTCGGCTCGAACGACCTGACCCAGTTGACGCTCGGTCTCGATCGCGACTCGGGCCTCGTCGCCCACCTCTTCGACGAGCGTGATCCTGCGGTCAAGAAGCTCATGGAGATGGCCATCAAGGCGGCGAACCGGCAGGGGAAATACATCGGTATCTGTGGCCAGGGGCCGTCGGACCATCCCGAACTTGCCTTGTGGCTCATGCAGCACGGTATCTCGGCCGTATCGCTCAACCCCGACACGATCGTCGAGACCCGGCTGTTTCTGGCCGAGCAGAACGACCGGCAAGGCTGAACTGCACGCATCCGTTTGCGTCGGAACGGTCAGGCCGGGCCGGCATTGTCCGATGGCGTGGCGCTCGTGTCGGTTGCGCCGGTCGTGTCGGTCGTGTTCGTTGCGCCGATCGGGCGGGTCGTGTCGGTTGCGCTGGTCGTGACTTCCGCAGGGATCGAGAAACCCATCTGACGCAGGGGCTCACGCATGTCGCTCGGCAGCGGGGCCTGCAGTTCGAGCATGGCCTTGCTGACGGGGTGCCGCAGGCAAAGACCCGCGGCATGCAGCATCAGGCGATGGCAATGAAACTGCTCGCGCACGAAGGTGTTGTGCCTGCCGTCGCCGTATGTCGTGTCACCGACGATCGGATGAAAGATGTGTTTCATGTGGCGCCGGAGCTGGTGCTTTCTGCCCGTGTGCGGTGATAGCGACACCAGGGTGTAGCGGGCTGTCTGATAGCGTCCGACGGGGTGGGGTAACTCGCGTTTCTCGATGGCGCAATAGTCGGTGATGGCTGCCTGTGCCGGCTTGTTCCTGTCGGCAAGACCGTCGGCCAGCCTGTCGAGCCTTTCCTTCAGCGGATAATCGATGCGGCCTTCGCTGTCGGTATGGCCGCGCACCAGCGCCAGATAGGTCTTGCGAACCACGCGCTGGACGAACTGTTCGGAAACCTGGCTGGCGAGCTCGCCACTCAGCGCAAACAGCAACACGCCCGAGGTGGCGCGATCAAGCCGATGCACGGGGTAGACTCGCTGCCCGATCCGATCCCGTGTCAGTTGCACCGCAAAGGCCTGCGCCCGCGCATCGATGAGGCTGCGATGAACGAGCAGACCGCTGGGTTTGTTGATCGCGACCAGATGCTCGTCATGGTAGAGAATGTCAAGCATCGGGGTCTGCTTCGGAATGCCCGGTTTCACTTGATTGTATCGTTTCGAAGGGGTATCAGGATCATGACCGTCTGCAAGGGGAAGAATCACTCACGACCATGATGCGCGCAATTCTCTCTTCCTGGCCGTTGCTGCTGGGCATGGCGCTGCTCATGGTGAGCAGCGGACTGCTCGTGACGCTCCTGACGGTACGCGCGGTGGATCTCGGGTTTTCCGACACTGCCATCGGCTTCATGCAGGCGGCCTATCCGGCAGGTGCGCTCGCCGGTTGCATTGCTGCTCCCCGGCTGGTGGCATCGGTCGGGCATGTCCGTGCCTTTGCGGCGCTTGCTTCCCTGTGTTCGGTTGCCGCTCTTGTGCACCTCGTGACCTTCGACCCATGGAGCTGGGGTGCGATGCGGGCACTCGCCGGTTTCTGTTTTCCGGGGCTTTTCGTGGTTTCCGAAGCCTGGTTGAACGCGAAAGCGGAGAACAGCACGCGAGGAGCGCTCCTCTCGGTCTACTTCGTGATTCAGATCGGTGGCTCGGCGTTGGGGCAGGGGCTGCTCTCGATCCCGGATCCGCAGGGTACCCTGCTGTTCGTGCTGGTGTCGATTCTGATTTCACTGTCCTTGATACCGATGCTGATTTCGCGTACCCATGCTCCGCCGTTCGAAGTGCCGGAACGCTTCGGTCTCCGTGAGGTATGGCGAGTATCGCCACTTGGCGCAGGTGGTGCTGCCATCAATGGAGTGACCGCGGCGATGTTCTATGTGGGGCTCGGCATCCATGCACAGAGTACCGGGCTTGGCGTCAGCGCAACGGGCGCACTGGTTGCGGCTACCGGTATCGGCGGCATGCTCGGCCAGATTCCGCTTGCGCGGCTTTCCGACAAGATGGACCGGCGTCATGTCATTGCAGGCGCGGCAGCCGGGTCGATGCTGCTGGCCCTGATGCTGACGCAGATGACACAGCCACCGATCTGGAGCATTGCCCTGGCGGCAGCGCTGGCCTTGCCGATCTATTCGCTCTGCGTCGCACATACCAATGACTATCTGTCTCCGGCGCAAATCGTGACGGCCAGTGGTGCTCTGGTGCTGGCGCAGAATGGCGGCGCGATCCTTGGACCTGTGCTTGCTGCACAGGCAATCAGCCTCCTGGGCGGGGCGGGGCTTTTCTGGGCGATTGCGGGCGTACAGGCTGCAATGCTCGTGTTTACGCTCAGGCAGATGTTCTATGGACGCGAACGGGCGACCGAAACCGGGCAGGCGGTGCCGATATCGCATGCTGCAACGCCCGTGGCGGCCGAACTGAATCCCGAAGCACCACCGCTTGAACCAATCGACCAGTGAGCGAAGGATCTGCCATCGGGAAGAATGTTCATCGCGCCAGTGCCCGCCGCGAGCGATTCTCGAGATATCGGAACAGCAGCGCGAGGCAGTAGCACAGCACGAAATACATCACCGCGACGACGATCCAGGTCTCGAAACGCCGGCCCGTGCTGACGGCAATTTCGGCCCCGATGAAGGTCAGTTCCTGCACCGAAATCAGCGACACGATGGCACTGTTCTTGACCAGCAGGATGAACTGATTGGCGAGCGGCGGCATCACCGCATGCAGCGCCTGCGGCAGGATCACGAGCCGGAATATCTGGATGGGCCCGAGCCCGACACTCATCGCCGCTTCGGTCTGCGACTTCGGTACCGACTGGATGCCGGCGCGGACGATCTCGGCGATGTAGGCCGCTTCGAACATCGCCATGCAGATCACGCCCGAGATGAGGTTTTCAAGAAGATCCGGCGGGCCGAGCAGGGTGCTCATGAAGCTTGCCGTGGCGCCATCGAGGTTGCGTGCCCAGGCATCGACGCCGAGCGCCGGCATCAACTGCGACGACACGAAGAAGTAGAACACGAAGATGAACACCAGTGGCGGAATGTTGCGAATGAGGCCCACGTAACCGAAGGCCACGAGCCGCGCCAGCAGGCGTTGGCGTGTAGCCAGCACCCCGAGCACCATGCCGAGAATGCTCGCGAACAGCATCGCCCAGAGCGACAGCTTCAGCGTGGTCAGCAACCCTTCGAGCAGCAGGTTCGGTTCGAACCCACCGCTTGCCTCGTTGCGCCGGAACAGGACCGAGGGCAGAAACGACCAGTTCCACCGGTAGACGAGCACATCGGACACCCGCGTCCAGACGTACCAGCAAACGGCGAGCAGCACGCCCAGGAGCGCGATGTCGAGCTTGCCGACACGTCTGGGTCTGTCAGGGTCCGGGTACACGCCGATGGTTCGTGGTGTGGCTCAGCGGCAGGTTGTCGAGCCCCGGGGCGCCGGGGTGTTCGACAGGCACGAGTGCATCATTCCTCGGCAACCTGATCGGCCCAGGGCTTGCCGCCGAACCAGTACTCGTGACGTTCCTCGAGCCAGCCGTTGTCGCGGTTGATCATGATCCAGTTGTTGAAGAAGTTGAGCGCATCGGGATCGCCCTTCCGCAGCGCGAAGCCTTCGCGGTTCGGGTCGATCTTCTCGTCGGTGGGCGTGAACACGACTTCCGGGTTTTCGTAGACCGTGAATGCGGGCAGGGGTTCTGAACTCATCATGGCGTGAGCATTGCCGTTCAGCACTTCCTGCAATACCTGTCCCTGATCGTCGAACTGGCGGAGCGTGGCTTTCGGGAAGTGTGCCTCGATGTACTTGCAGGGGGTTGCACCGCGGCGGCAGGCGAAGGTGACATCGGCGCTGTTGTAGTCATCGGGCCAGGCGAGCGATTCGGCAAGTTTCCTGTTGGCCATGACGCCCACGGATGAATTCGCGTAGGCACTGGTGAAATTCACCGTCAGGTTTCGCGCGGGCGTCACGCTCATGCCGCCGATGATCACGTCGAACTTGCCGGCGATCAGCGCCGGGATGATGCCGTCCCAGGCCGTGGGCACGAACTCCACCTCCACTTCCATGTCGTCGGCGAGCTTGCTGGCCACATCGATTTCGAAGCCGATGAGTTCGCCGTCCTTGTTGCGCATCGCCCACGGCACGAAGGTGGACATGCCGACGCGCAGCACGCCGCGTTTCTTGATGGTTTCGATGACGCTTTCGCCGGCGAGCGACTGCTGGGTGTCCTGCGCTGCGGCGGCGACGGAGAGCATGACGAGCACCGTGGCGGCAAGGCCGGTCAGCGTGCGGACAAGGCGTTTTCTCATGATGGATTTTTCCAGTAGTTGGTCAGCGATCAGCATAGCGGTGTCTGGCACGAGACTCCAGTCTCGCGGCAATGGCGGAGAGGGAGATGGTCATGACGAGGTACATCGCCGCCACCACGAACCAGACTTCGAAACTCATGAAGGTGTCGGCGATGATCGTGCGCCCTTCGTTGGTGAGGTCGAAGAGGGCAATGGTGGAAACGATGGCGGAGTTCTTGATGAGATTCACGACGGCCGAGGTCAGCGGCGGCAGCATGATCGGCAGCGACTGCGGCAGTACCACGCGGCGATGGATCGTCGGCATGCGGAGCCCGAGGGCCGCTGCGCCTTCCCACTGGCCGCGTTCCACCGAGAGGATTGCACCACGGATGATCTCGGCGATGAAGGCCGCTTCGAAGAAGGCGAGGCAGAGTACGCCCGTCCAGAAACGGTCGATGCTGATGATGGGCGCGAACACGAAGTAGAAGAGGTACATCTGCACCAGGAGTGGTGTGTTGCGCACGAGTTCGAGATAGAGCGTGGCCACGAGATTGCCGATCCAGGACCGCGACAGGCGCAGCAGCGCCGTGGCGAGCCCGATCAGCATCGCCAGCAACACGCCCCAGAGCGTGATGCGGAGTGTCATGATCAGGCCCTTGACGAGCGGACCCCAGATGATTTCGCCATCGACGACGCGAAGGAAGTAGCGTGGCAGGCGGTACCACTGCCAGTTGTAGCCCATCGACTGCGCGCCGAGGTAGATCCCGAACGCCAGCAGGGCCACGAGTACCGCAAACAGCGCGACGTCAAGCAGCGAGCCGCCGTGGCGCGTGACGAGCCCCGCGCGGGGTGGCAGATCCAGCGGGCTTGCCTCGGTCAGGGGCATCGCTGGTACTGTCCTGTCGGGACGTTATGCCGACGCGCCACTCGAGGTTGCTGCCGTGAATCGTCGTTGTCGTGGAGAGGGGAGATGTCGATGAAGGGGATGGGCTTTCGGGGCACCTGAGGCATGGCGGCTTTGCGGCAATCATGGTTGCATGGGCTGTCATCCTAAAGCAGTGCATGGGAAGTTGCCACGGTGTTAACGTTCCCGCACCCACGCATGTCGTATCCTGCGGAGCCGTTTGCCATCGTCTGAACCATGAAACTGGTGTTCGATCAATCCCGTGCGAAGAATCGGGAGAAAACCAGTCGCTTGCAGAAGCGTTTCGAGCGACTGAGTACCAGACTCGAACGATTGCGCATCGGCGATGCCGAGTTTCGAATCGAGTTCGACGCATTGTGCATTCGCTACCAGAAACGCATGCAGGCACATGACAGGTCGTTGCTCGAGCGCAATCGGGCCTTGTGCGAGAAGCTCATCGTCTTTGCCAGCCGCAAGAGCCTCGCCATCTGGCACCGGGAGGAACTCGATGACTGGATACGCGAACTGCTACTGGGCAGAATCTGGCCTTATGACAATGTTGCAGGTGAGCGATTGCGCAGCAGCTATGAGGATGTCGTTGCCGCGCGCATGGATGCCCTCAGGGAAGAGTTGATGCGCGAATATGACATTGACATCCCGGAAGATGGCGAATGGGGTGAGAGCGACTGGGTCCGTGGCGTCGGACCTCGGCATGCCGGTGCGGACACGGACACGGACACGGACACGGATGATGAAGCGCCGCGGGGCCATCAGGAGGAACCATACGATTTCGGCGGAACCGCCGATGAAGCGGCAGGGCCGGACTCGGCGGGTCATGCAAGCGACGGGGCCGACAGTGAACAGCCCCGCACGGGCAGGCGCCGGGGTACCCGCTGGTGGGGTGGCAACAATCCGGGTGAGGCGGTGCGTTCCCTGATGGACGGCAAGTGGCTCCGGAGTCTCTTTCGGCGTGCCGCTCAGGAGCTTCATCCCGATCGTGAGCTGGACGAATCGCTTCGCAAGGAGAAGGAGGCGGCAATGCAGGCCTTGCTTGCCGCCCGCAGGGACGGGGACGTGCTGACGATTCTCTCCCTGTATTCGCACTGGGTGGACAGCAGTGACATGGCACTTGCCGAGGAGGACCTGAGCGCCCTGTGTGATGCAATGGAGGATGAAATCGCGCAGGTTGCAGGAAAGCGGGCCAGCCATGCCTTCGGTGACGGCGATCGCATGACGGTTTATACAAGCCTGTACGCTGACAGTGCGGCGGGACGGCGGCGTCGCTGGCGTGAGTTCGAGAAGGAACTCGATCGGGAGGCCGCCGAACTGGACGATCTGTTGCCGAGGCTTCGTAATCTCAAGGTGCTGAAATCGGAACTGGAGAAGCGCGTCGAAGTTGATGATCGGGTGCTGGCGGAAATGGCGTCATACGTCGATGACTACCGTGCTGACGACGCATCCGATGTCGGCGTTCAGCACCCTCGCAGGTAGTATTTTTCGAGAGACGGAGCGGCCATTTCTCGCCGGCTGACGGGGCTGTCGACAATGATCATGAGCCTGTTCATCCAGCAGTTCCAGTTGTATCGGGCCGGGAACCATTCACCCTTGAAATCCCCTCCGGAGTGCGATGCCGGAGCGAACGCCGGGCATCGCTCGGCCGACGACGCCACGGCGCAGGAGCAGGTGCTGGGTGACGACGTACACCCCTGCACCATGACCGAAAACTGAAATCCACTATACATTCATCAACGATACCGGGAAGGAGCTCGTGCTGTTCGGTCACGAGGAAGGGGAGGAAGAGCGCGTACTTTTGAGCTCGGAATACGAGGACGAGCAAGGCCTGCTACGGCTGTTTCGCGGCAAGACCGACGCTCGGGGAGTTACTTTTGTTGCCCCTGTTCACATCCCCGGTTTGAACGTCGCAAGTGGCGCATCGGTCAGTCATCTGGGTGTTCGCAAGGTTCCGGTCAGCGTGGACTACGACTACAGAGATACTGTCGTGGAGAATCCGTCCGTCATCGAATTCTGTCTCGGATACGGTGTGAAGGACGAAGTGACACCAGTGCCAACCGATCCGGACATGTACGATCTGAATGTACTCCTCGAAGAACAGGTGCGTGAATGCGTCATGCTGTCGCCGTGATACCCGAACAGGCAAGGGCTGCGCAATCAATGGTCATCAGTGCCGATCATCGCCGCCGTGTCACCTTTGGTAACGGATGACGTATCGGGTGTGAAGCAATTCACCGTGGAGGCTGGGTTACACTTTCGTCCCCGTCTACGTACCGTGCCGGCGTCGAGCTCCGGCACCTCCGACTACCCTGATTGCTGTCACCGACACCACTGATATGACCCGCTCGATTCCACCTGTCGCCTCTCTCCAGTCCCGCCTGTCCTCTTCCGTCGGCGCTGCCGATCATCAGATCGAAGCCGCCGTGGCGCTTCTCGACGAAGGCGCCACCGTGCCCTTCATCGCCCGTTACCGCAAGGAAGCCACGGGTGGGCTCAGCGACACGCAGCTTCGTAGCCTCGAAGAGCGTCTCGGCTACTTCCGTGAGCTGGATCAGCGACGCGAGAGCATCATCGCGGCGATCGACGAGCAGGGCAAGCTCGATCCTGCGCTGCACGCGAGGCTCAATGCCGCCGACACCAAGGCGGCACTCGAGGATCTCTACCTGCCGTACAGGAAGAAGCGCCGCACGAAGGGGCAGATGGCCATCGAGGCCGGGCTGGAGCCGCTGGCCGACAGCTTGTGGAACGATGGCGGCGCCGAACCCGAAGCGCTGGCCAGCAAGTACATCGACGCCGAGAAAGGCTATGCCGACACCAAGGCCGTGCTCGAGGGCGCGCGCTACATTCTCATGGAACGTTTCGCCGAAGACGCCGTGCTGATCGGCCGGCTGCGCGAACTGCTGCAGAACGATGGTCATGTGGTCGCCCGCGTGATCTCCGGCAAGGAGGAGGAAGGCGCGCGCTTCCGCGATTACTTCGATCACGCCGAGTCCCTGAAGCACATTCCGTCGCATCGTGCGCTTGCGCTGTTCCGGGCGCGCAAGGAAGGAGTGGTGAGTCTTGCCCTGCAGATGCCCGAGGGTGATGATCACGGCGACAGCGCCTGCGTCGACACCGTGGCACGCCATCTCGGCTTCAGGCGCAGTGGCGCACCGGCCGACGACTGGCGTGAACAGGTGGTGGCCTGGACCTGGAAGGTCAAGCTGTCGACGCATCTCGAAAGCGAACTCCTCTCCGAACTCAAGGCGCGTGCCGACGAAGCGGCCATCGGCGTGTTTGCGGCGAACCTCAAGGATCTCCTGCTGGCCGCGCCGGCAGGGCCGCGCGCGACGCTGGGCCTCGATCCGGGGTATCGCACGGGCGTCAAGGTCGTGGTCGTCGATGCCACGGGCAAGGTGCTCGAGCACACCGCGATCTTTCCGCATCAGCCGCAGAAGCAGTGGCGCGAGTCGCTCGTCACGCTTGCCGGGCTCTGCAACCGGCACGGCGTCGAACTCATCGCCATCGGCAACGGCACCGCGAGCCGCGAAACCGAGAAGCTCGCTGACGAACTCTGCCGCGCGCTGCCGAAGCCTGCGCCGCAGAAAGTGGTGGTGTCGGAAGCGGGGGCATCGGTATATTCGGCGTCGGCGCAGGCCGAGTCGGAGTTTCCGAACCTCGACGTGACCGTGCGTGGTGCCATCTCGATCGCACGACGTCTGCAGGATCCGCTCGCCGAACTCGTGAAGATCGACCCGAAGGCAATCGGCGTCGGTCAGTACCAGCATGACGTCTCGCAACCTGCACTGGCACGCAGCCTCGATGCGACGGTCGAAGACTGCGTGAACGCCGTGGGCGTGAATCTCGACACGGCGTCCGCTTCGCTCCTCAAGCGGGTGTCGGGTCTGAGCACGACACTGGCCGAGAACATCGTCAGCTATCGTGAAGAGAATGGCGCCTTCCCCTCGCGCGCGGCGCTCAGGAAGGTGCCACGCCTCGGGCCCAAGGCCTTCGAACAGGCGGCCGGCTTCCTGCGCATTCCGAACGGCCGGAATCCGCTTGACGCGTCGGGCGTGCACCCCGAAGCCTATCCAGTCGTCAAGGCCATCGAAGCGCACACCGGCAAGTCGGTGTCGGAGCTGATCGGCGACACGGCCACGCTGCGATCGCTCGATGCCGCGCAATTCACCGGTGAGCAGTTCGGTCTGCCCACGGTCAGGGACATCATCGCCGAACTCGAGAAACCGGGTCGCGATCCACGACCGGAATTTCGTACGGTAGCCTTTGCCGATGGTGTCGAGAAGGTGGCCGATGTCGTACCTGGTCAGGTGCTCGAGGGGCAGGTGACCAACGTGACCGACTTCGGCGCATTTGTCGATATCGGCGTGCACCAGGACGGGCTCGTGCATATCTCGGCGATGAGTCATCAGTTCGTGAAGGAACCGCGTGACGTGGTGCGCACGGGTGACATCGTCAAGGTCAAGGTGATGTCGGTCGACGAGGCGCGCGGTCGCATCGGATTGTCGATGCGGCTTGACGATGAACCCGATGCCGATGGGCAGGGTGAATCCTCGCGAGGCGGGCGACGCAACGGCACAGGTGGCGCACGCCGTTCCGAAGGCGTTTCCGGAAACCGCGGTCGTGGCAGCGGCGACCACCGGCAGGCCCGGCAGCGCGGACGCGATCACGGGCGCTCGCGGGGACGTGCGCCGGGGAACCCGCGGCAGACCGAAACACCATCGGCTTTTGCCGAGTCACTGAAGGCAGCGCTCGACCGGAAGTAGCGCGCTTTCCCGATTGGATGCAGCGGGGCACATGGACCTTCTCACCACCAACGATACTCCGGGCGCGTACCCCGGTTCCTTCTACGCTGCGACGGCGGAAACGCTGGCGCCCTTTCCTGCCGCGCAGGGCGAGCTTCGTTGCGATGTCTGCGTGATCGGTGCCGGCTTCATGGGGCTTTCCACTGCCTGGCACCTTGCCGAACGCGGTTACGAGGTCATCCTGCTCGATGCACAGCGCGTCGGCTTCGGTGCCTCGGGTCGAAATGGCGGGCAGGTCAGCATGGGTCAGCGCGTGGAGCAGGATGGGCTGGAAACGATGGTGGGAAAGGCGCATGCGCGCGAGCTCTGGACCATCGGCGCGCAGGCCGTGGATCTCGTGCGCCACCTCTGTGAACGCAGCGAAGTGCACACGAGCTTCGTGGAAGGCATCGTGCATGCGGTGCATCGTGCGCGTTATCACCCGGAGAACCATGAACACGTTGCGCATCTGCGTGAGCACTACGGACATGACCGCATCCGAGTGCTCGAACCCGACGAGTGCCGGGAGATCGTCAATTCACCGGCCTATCATGGCGGTACGCTGGACATGGCTTCGGGTCACGTCAATCCGCTGGAACTGGCCCTCGGGCTCGCGCGTCTTGCAGAAGCGGCGGGAGTGCGCATTCACGAGCGATCACGCGTCATGAACATTGCGCGTGGCAACCCGGCAACCGTGAAGACCGACAATGCCACGATCAGGGCAGGCCATGTGGTGCTCGGTTGCAACGGCTACCTCGGCACGCTCGAGCAGCACGTGGCGAGCCGTGTCATGCCCATCAACAACTTCATCGTTGCAACCGAAGCCCTGGGCGCCGAGCGGCAGGCAAGCATCATCCGGAACAACTTCGCCGTTGCCGACAGCAAGTTCGTCGTCAACTATTTCCGCTTCTCGGAAGACCACCGCCTGCTCTTCGGCGGCACCGAGAGCTACGGCTACCGGTTCCCGAACGACATCGCTGCCAAGGTACGCAAGCCGCTGGCGGAAATCTTTCCGCAACTGGCCGATGTGCGTATCGACCATGCCTGGGGCGGCACGCTCGGCATCACCATGAATCGCATGCCGCATTTCAAGCGCCTCGACGGCAACATCATGAGCCTCTCGGGCTTTTCGGGCTCGGGGGTGGCGCTTGCGACACTGGCCGGTCAGATCGCGGCCGAGACGATTGCCGGGCAGGCCGAGCGCTTCGACGTCATGGCAAGCGTGCCCACACGCAGCTTCCCGGGAGGGCCGCACTTTCGTTCGCCGTTGCTGGTGCTAGTTATTGTGCGCGTGTTCGAGTGCACTGCCAGAGCACTGCCAAGGCACTACCCGGGCTCTACCGGAGCATCGCCAGGGCACCATCAGAACACTGACAGGGCAACTACCAGAGCACCCCGCCGTCACCGTTCGCGGCAGTCACGAAAAAGGGCACGGCAAAGCTCTCCGTGGTTTTCGCTACCTGACGGATTTCCCCATCTCCTCGTCGCCGCCGTAGTAGCCATTGACGGCATCACTGCCGGGCTCGGCTGCGAGATCCACGTCGATGCTGACCGTGGTGCCGTCGCTGGCCGTCAAGGCAAGTTCGCCGCGGAAGTGTTGGCTGCGGGTGCCGCTTTCCGTGGTGATGTAGCCGGCCGAAAGCGCTTCGCGCGTCTCGAGCGTGATGTCCTGGTCAACCGGTGAGGAAGCCCTGTAGCGGAAGGTCAGCGCGGTGCCGGCGGGATCGTGGAGCATGGTCTGTGGCTCATCGCGTGGTTGCACGTGTGCTTCGCCGAGGGTTGCCTGATCGATACGGTAGACACCCTCGACCTCGAACCAGTCGAGCATCGCCTTGCGCTCGGTTTCGAAAACGCCCTGGTCCGAAAGGTTCTGCTCCAGTACCGAGAGTGTGCCGTTGGCGCGGACAGTCGGATCGATGCCGTTGTCGTATTGCCAGTTCTCGAATTCGTGGAGTTCAACCGTGCCTTCGAAGGATGTCGAGCTGATGTTGCGTTGGCCGAGACTGATGCGGCCGTTGACGGTTGTGCTGGTCGGGTGGTTTCGATTGGCGAGGCGGCAGTTGTCGAACTGCCAGTCGGCAATCGTCGTGTAGGTGCGAGAAGCGTAGATTTCCGAACGTTGGCGCGCTGTCATGCTGGCACTGCCGCCTTCGGTGCAGGCAATTTCCACGGGGTCGGCGATCGATTCGACATTGCAGTTCACGTTGACGCCGATCTGGCATCCCGGTGTGGATGGGTACACGGGTTCCACACCAAGGCGTTCGATCAGTGACTGCCATTCGGCGGCATGTGTCGCGATGGTTTCGCCGCTGCGTAGCGCCATGAAGCGCGGCATCAGACGTGCGACGCGGTCGGGTGCGAGCTGAGCGCGCGCGGCGGGGAGCGAGGTGTCGGGTGGTCCGAGGTCGCTGTCGAGGCGGTAGATGGTGTCACCGACGGTAACCTGTGTGGCACCGTCGACGCGCTGCAGACGGTCGATGCGTTGGCCGGGATAGTCGTGCCAGGCAATGAGCGCTCCGTCGAAAGGGTTCAGTGCCGCGACGAAGCTGCCGTGGAAAGCCCAGTTGCCGGGATCCGTGGCGTCGCCCGGAACAAGATGCTCGTAGCGATTGCCGGCAACGACGACAAGACCGAAACCACCGTAGATCACCTGCAGTGATTCGCCATCGAGGTTGATGCCCAGAGGCTCATCGGGTTTGATGCGACGACCCCAGGTGGGCAGGTCGACGAGTGTGGGCGATGTATTGGTGAACTGACCGCCGTTGGTGAAACACGAAATCTCGTGTTGCGAGTAGCCGAATACCGCGGAAACGTCGGCTACGATGCAGATGTCGTAAGCTTCACTGGCACCGGTCGCCACGATGCCTTCCACATGATTGCTTGCGTTGTCACCCGGCAGCGGGAACTGATAGCGTGTGGAGCCATCGGGCAGCACTGCGATGTAGTCGCGTGTCGTCGGACTGAAGCAGTAGACGACCCCCGCGCCATCCGTGGCGAGAAGGCAATCGTTGGGCAGAACCCTGCTCTGCTCGCTGGTCAGGATGACGGCGTGATCGCCATCGAACGTGCCATTGCCGGTGTTGCCCACGCTGCCCGCACCTTCGGTGTTTTCATCGGGGATCGTTGAAGCAGCATTGCCTGTTCCGTTCGGCGCGTCGTCAGAAACGGCGTCGCTGTCGTTGTTGCCCTTGCAGGCAGCTAGCGAGCATGCCAGCAGCGTAGCTGCCAGCAACCGCGATACCCTGGCAACAGACGTGTTCGGAAAACGTATGCACATCGCGAAGCTCCTTCAACGGTCAGTCATTTCGACCATTCTAGCGGTGCCGATTGCTGGCAGGTGCGTTGGCGGAGTACCTGTTTTCGTGAACTATTTACCTTCAGCCTTCAGCCTTCAGCCTTCAGCCTTCAGCTTTCAGCCCTTCAATACCATCGGCAGGCCGGCGGTGATGAACTCCACACGCGAGCAGATGGCGGCCATGCGCTGATTGAGCCGTCCATGTTCATCGCGAAACTGCCGGCCGAGCGGTGTCTCGGGTACGAGGCCCATGCCGACTTCGTTCGAGACGAAGACCAGCGAACCCGTTGCCTCGCTCGTGGCGTCGAAGAGTTCGTCCATTGCTGATGTGATATCGACTTCCTGCAACATCAGGTTCGAGAGCCACAGGGTCAGGCAATCGATCAGGCAGACGGTGTCTTCATGGCATTCGGTGCGAATGATGTCGGCTAGGGCGGTTTGTGTCTCGATGGTTTCCCAGCGGTCGCCACGATCCTCCTGGTGTTGCTCGATGCGCGCGGTCATTTCGTCGTCGAAGGCCTGTGCAGTGGCGATGAAGCAATGGCGTTTCGCTGCAATGGCCTCGGCGATGGCGAGTGCGTGCGCACTCTTGCCAGAGCGTACGCCACCGAGGATGAGCTGAGTGTGGTTGTTCGACATTGTTATGACCCTCAGGAAGATGGGTGGGTGTGGCGAACCAGACGATGAGCGCGCGGGCAATGTGGCTGTTGCAGGCAAACCCCCGTTGTCATGAAAAGCTCGACGGTGTCGAGAATGAAGCTAACACAGGTTGAAAATCATTGTTTCCGTTGCTGTGGGAGTTGCACGGTCGTATCCGGTGCCGTGCAACAGTGTGGGGGTGTTCGGCCGCAGCGGTGTCCGTGATCTGTCAGGCTTCGGGTTCACTGGCAAGACATGGGCTTTGCGTTTGCGACACGGCCCGAGTCGTTTGCCGGTGGGCAGACGCGGCTTCACATCGACAGATGCAGTAACTGCGTGAATGGTAGGTTCAAATGACCATGCAATCAAATAGCACGCTGCTTTCCTGGCCGGGAAAGAGTCCGGCAGAGCCAGGCGGTGTTTTTCATCCGGCGGTCTATCACATGCTTGATGTGGGTGCGGTGCTCAATCTGCTTCTTGCTCGCGCAGGGTTTGAGAGGCCATTGCACGAAGCCTTGTGTGCGCTTGGCGTCTTGCACGATGTTGGCAAGATCAGCAACAGCTTTCGAGACATGATCGAATCTGGCGCAACCCAGGAGTTTCGGCATTGGCGGATCAGCATGGAGTGGTTTCGTCATTTCGACGAGGCCTTGCTGGGACCGGCCCTGGGTAGTGAATCGTACATTCGTGATTGCTTGTACTTTTCTTCGGCTGGTCATCATGGTGGTCCGCCCGAAGACAATGGGCCTCGCATGAGACGCCGCCTGATTCAGATAGCCGGGAGCGCTGCGGAGCAGGATGTTCGGTCACTGATTGAAACTGTTCTCGAACTCTTCCCGGAGGCCAGTCTGGCATCCTTGAACGAAACCTTCGAAGAGTCAGGCGGCAGCTGGCGAACAAGTGCTCGCACCCTGTCCTGGTGGTACGCCGGTCTTGTCAGTGTGTCGGACTGGATCGGATCCAATGTTTCCTGGTTTCCGCCTGTCGAGCCAACGCTGAGTGTCGATGAATACTGGCGGGAAGCGGGGAACAAGGCCGAAGATGCGCTGGCGGAATGTGGATTGTCTTCTGCCTCGCCGTCGTCTGTTGCTGTGCAATCGTTGTTTCCGTTCGATCGGTACACACCGATGCAGAATGCGGTGCTTGACGTCGCATTGCCGGAAGGTCAGTCGCTCGCCATTCTCGAGGATGCTACGGGTAGTGGCAAGACGGAGGCTGCGCTGTTGCTCGCTCAGCGCATGTTGCAGGCAGGCAAGGGCGACGGGATTTTCTTTGCACTGCCGACGATGGCGACTGCCAATGCCATGTTCGGACGGCTGGAATCCATGAGGAAGATGTTTGATGGCACGCCTTCGCTTGCTCTGGCACACGGGCGCGCTCGATTTCACGAGGGGTTTCAATCGATCATCGGTGCCGAGAGGGATGAGCCGGATTTGCAGATGTCGTGCAGCAACTGGTTTGCGGATGGGCGACGAAAGGCCTTGCTGGCCCAGATAGGTGTCGGAACGATAGACCAGGCACTGCTGGGCGTGCTGCCAACTCGCTACAATGCCTTGCGGCTCTACGCACTGTCACGCAAGGTTCTCATTGTTGATGAAGCGCATGATTACGACGACTACATGCAACAGGAACTCGAGGCGCTGATGACGTTTCAGGCCATGCTTGGCGGATCGGTGATTCTCATGACGGCGACCTTGCCTCAGGGCATGCGCAAACGGTTGATTTCGGCCTTTCAAGAGGGTCGATTGAGTGAGAGCTTTTCCGCCACGGGAAGCCATTATCCGCAGCTGACTGTCCTTGGAGGCTCTGCGGAAGTCATTCAGGTTGATCCTGTCGATGAAACCAGTCGGGTGGTTCAGGTGTCCAGAATCGATTCACTGGAATCCGCGATTGATCTGTTGCTTTCAAGTGTAAATGAAGGTGCGGCGTGTGCCTTTGTACGCAACTCGGTGAATGAAGCGATCGAGGCAGTTTTCGCATTGCGGGCGCGAGGTTGCGAGTGCATTCTCCATCATGCGCGCTTTGCACTGTGCGACAGACTTGCCAATGAACAACGGGTGCTCGATTTGTTGGGCAAGGGTGTTGCCCGTAAGCAGGGGTTTGTCGTGGTTGGCACTCAGGTACTGGAACATTCGCTTGATATCGACTTCGATGTCATGGTCAGTGACCTTGCTCCTGTCGGAGCCCTGATTCAGCGAGCAGGCAGGCTTTGGCGACACGAACGACCAGCTCGACCGGTTCCGGGTCCGGTCCTGCACGTGTTGTCACCTGACCCGATGGGTGAAGTCGCGGCAGAGTGGGGCAAGGCCTTGCTGGGTGATGGTTGGTATGTCTACGAAACGGCGGATCTGTGGTGCACCGCGAAAGCCCTTTCTGACGCGGGTCAGATCCGTTCTCCGTCGAAAGCGTCGGAAGGAAATGTCAGAGCCTTGGTGGAGTTTGTCGAGCGCAGGGATGAAGCTGAATTGCCTGCTGCCCTCGACGCTGCTGCAATGCAGGATGAAGGTAACAGGTTGAGTGACAGGGCGTTTGCACAACTCAACCTGCTTGATGCAAATGCTGATTATGCCAGTGCGCAGGCCGTGTTCAGCGATGAGGAATTTCCCACTCGGTTGGCAACGCCGCAGGTGACGTTGAGACTGGCCAGACGCAGCGATGCGGGGCTGGTGCCCTGGTACGAAGGGCACGATGATTCGCATTCCTGGGGTTTGTCCGAGGTCTCGATTTCGAGAAAAGCCTGGGAGCGTGCAAAGCCCGTCGATCAGGAGCTTGCTGAAATCCGGGAATTGAAGCGTGACATGGCTGACTGGGAGAAGATGAAGTACCAGATCGTACCGATCGAGTCCTCCGGAATGGTTGCAGATTCATTGCTTCGCTATGACACTGGCCTTGGACTGGTGCTGTCCTCGCAGGCGCAGGAATAGACCCTTGTTTGCCTTAACTGGTGAGAATTGGTGACAGGGTGATCTGCCACATGTTGAGCCGGTGACCGTTTCCCGTGTGACACGCGCGCTTTGGTTTGCAATCAATTGTTTCGATGTGTCGACCAGTGATGCACAATGGCGCCGTTGGTTGTAACGTGGCGCCTGAACAAATCGGAGTCCTTGCATGCCGTTCAACCTCATAGAGGATCCTTGGATTCCCATCAGGACCCTTGATGGGGCGGTCAGAAAAATACAGCCTCATCAGATTGCGGAAAAGGGTGTTGCTGCTCTGGATTGGCATCGTCCTGATTTCAATTTCGCCTGTCTGGAGTTCCTCATAGGTCTGGTGACGTGCGCTGCACCACCACAAAGCCATGGCGACTGGCTGAAACGACGCAATCCTGATCCATCCGAACTGCAACATTCGTTTGAGCCACTGGTGCCGGCCTTCAATCTTGATGGTGAAGGCAAGAGATTCCTGCAGGATTTCGACGAATTGGATACAGTTCCAAATCCAGTGGATATGCTGTTCATCGACTCGGCTGGTGAGAGTACAGCGAAAAAAAATCAGGATCTGCATGTCAAGCGAAACCGATACGAATCCCTGACTTTGTCTGAGGCCGCTATGGCACTGTACACTTTTCAGTCGCAAGCACCGGCAGGAGGAGCTGGAAACCGCACTTCGATGAGGGGTGGCGGTCCGCTGATCACATTGCTTGAGCCGGGACAGTCCAGTGTCAGGCCTCTGTGGGACATGGTGTGGTTGAATGTACCGGAATCGAAGCCGGTTGACAGCTCTCGCCTGACGGAGTATTTCCCATGGCTACGCCCCACTGTTCGCTCGAATGACAAACAGGAAGTTGTTCCCCCGAAGGATGCAAGAGGAATGGTGCCGCCGGAGACCTTCTTTGGAATGCCCAGACGTTTGCGGTTGGATTTCTCTGATGACAAGAGCACAAGGGTTGTCAGTGTTCGTCAGGTCAACTATGGAACGAACTATGCGCAATGGAGACACCCGCTGACGCCTTACTATCAAACCAAGGCTGGTGGGGAGTGGTTGCCCATGCATCCACGTCCGGGCAACCATGGATACAGAAACTGGGAAGGTGTGCTTTTTGAACGGCAGGATGGACTGCGGCATGTGGCTCAGTGCGTCACCTTGGGAAAGAAAAGAATTCAATCGAATGCAGAGCCAAGATTGCTTGTCGGCGGTTGGTCAATGGACAACATGAAGCCGCGTGATTTTCTCTGGTCACGACTTCCGTTTTTTCGGCTGGATCAGGATGCACAGGATAGAGTGCTTGACTTTGTTGAAGCCGCCAATGCCTTTTGTCTGGCCTTGACGGGAGCCATCGGCGATATCGCGGGCGTCGATACTGCCAAATCGGTGTTCATCGACAAGATCAAAGAAGAGTATTACAGTGCATCACAGCAGGACTTTGAAAACACGGTGAAGGCACTTGGCTGCCATGGCTACAGTGTTGAAATGGCCGAAAAATGGCGTGATGTGCTGAGAAGAATCGCTCTGGGGCTTTTCGAGCGAGAAGCCCTTCCTGGCCTGTCTACCCGTACTCCTCAGGAAATCGAAACGATCGTCAACGCCCATGGCCGTCTTCAGGCAGCTTTCAATGGCTATGGCAACAAGACAGGAAAGGCCGCTTTCAGGGTTCTTGGGTTGGCGTTGCCCAGGCGCAAGAAGAAGGAGTCAACCGCATGAGCAAGTCATCGACAAGAACCGTAGCGGGTGTTTCACTGGGGTGGTGGTCGGCATGTATCAATGCCGACAACGGTGCTGCTCGCAACGCGAGAGCTCGGCTTCGCCGGGCAGGCACTCCATCAGATGTACTTGCTTGTGAAGTGGTGCATGAATTTCATCATCGTCTGGTAGACGCTGATCTACGGCATGAAACGTTGTCAGACGAATATGCTCTGAAACTGGCTGCCATGGCAGCGACGATGGCGGCGATCAGGGAGAATTCGAAAGAGCCGTTGGCCATGAAATTCGGAGCTGTTCGTGGAGAGCGGCGGGCACTGTCCGAGTTGCGATTCCAGAAACTGCTTCGAGCAGAAGACCATTGGAAGCTGTCAACGGCCTTGAGGCGTTCTCTGCCTATCGTGGGTAATGCGGCCAATGTGTCTCGGCTTGGCGAGGACTTGTTCTTCTGGGGAGAGAAAACACGAAACCGTTGGTGCTTTCAGTATTACGGAACACCAATTCCACAAGTCCTGAAACCCGAATCCGTGACTGACGACGCTGAGGAGAGCTTGAAATGACCACGTTCGTTCAATTGCACTACCTGACTACCTATCCGCCATCGAATCCGAATCGTGATGATCAAGGCAGGCCGAAGACGGCCATGTACGGTGGGGTTTCTCGGCTGAGGTTGTCGAGTCAGTCCATCAAGCGAGCTGCCAGGCTGTCGCCGGTGTTTCAGGATGCTCTGTCGGGTAATCTGGGTGAGCGTACACAGCGTATCGGCGAGGTGGTAAAGGAACATTTGCTGAAGAAGGGTGCTGGAGAAGTTGATGCACATGCCATTGCGGAGAAGATTGCCGATGTCTTCGGAAAGCTGGACGCGGCGAAAAACAAGGATGGAAAGGGACCGTTCACCGCACAATTGGCATTCATTTCGCCAGATGAGCGAGTCAAAGCGATGGAAATGGCGGAGTCCGCTCTTGGTGGCGAAGCACTTCCAGAGGTCAAGGATCTGAAGAAACTGATCCTGAGAACGGCCGATGGCGCCGCTGATGTAGCGATGTTCGGTCGCATGTTGGCGGATGATCCGGGGTTCAACCGAGAAGCTGCCGTGCAAGTTGGTCACGCCATCACCACGCATCGGGCAGAATCGGAAGATGACTACTACACCGCCGTGGATGATTTGAAACGGTCGTCAGAGGATGCCGGTGCCGGTTTTGTCGGTGAAGCGGGGTTCGGTTCCGGCATCTACTATCTCTATGCGTGTATCGATGTGGATCTGTTGGTAGCGAACCTGGCCGGTGACAGGGAATTGGCGTCAAAGGCGGCGAGTGCGCTGGCTCATGCACTGGCCACTGCCACGCCATCGGGAAAGCAGAACAGCTTTTCACATCATCCGAGAGCGTGCTTCATAAGGGCGGAGATCGGTAAACAGCAGCCACGAGATCTATCCGGCGCTTTCTTCAATGCTGTCCGCGGAAATGATCTGCGTGCCGAGTCCGTATCGGCGCTGGAGCAGACGGCTTCGAAGATCGAAAGCGCCTATGGTCCATCGGCTGATGCAGTCAGGATCATGGATGTCGAGAAACAGGAAGGCTCCCTTGACGAAGTAAAGACCTTCATCGAGCAGGCGATTCGGGATGTGGAGATTACCGAAGATGTCTGATTTTCTCGTGTTCACTCTCGAGAGTAGAATGGCCTCGTTCGGTGATCTTGCGGGTCAGGAGCGTCGTGGATCGGAGATATGGCCCGGGAAGTCGTCTCTTGTCGGTTTGCTTGGCGCTGCGCTGGGTGTACAGAGAAGTGACGATGCAGCCCAGGCGCGGCTATCCGGCTTGTCTGTTGCAGTGGCGGCTTACGATACCGGTACGCCATTGCGTGACTATCACACCGTAGAGTCGATAGCCCAGAAAATCAGGAACCCCGGAACGCGAGCCAATGCGATTGCTCTGGCGCGCAGCAACAACGGCAGCAATACATCGATTACCTGGCGAGATTACCGATGCGGTGTTCTTTATGGCGTCGTGGTATGGAGCGATGGCGAGCATGATCTGAAGAAGATCGCCACAGCGCTGGAAAGGCCGGCATTTGTTCCATTCCTCGGCCGCAAGTCATGTCCTCTTTCATCGCCCATGGCCGCGAAGGTGGTTTCACGTGGCAATCCTCTGGAGGCACTTGATGCGCTGACATTGCCTCCGTGGCGGACAGGGGATGACAGTGATGCAAGGATTTCGTGGTTGTTCATCGCTTCTGACCCTCATGCAGGTTTCGTCCCCGAAGAAATCGTGTGGCGGCATGATGTACCCGTCGACAGACACCGTTGGCATTTCAAGGCGAGGGAGGTGCACGTCACGAGGGGAAGTCGCTGATGGAATTGTATTTTTCACGATTGCGGTTAAGGCGAGACCCCTCCGTCGAAGCACTCAGGCAGCTGATCGACCCGCAGGATTCGTCACGAAGAGTTGATGCGCATCATCGATTGCTGTGGTCAGTATTTGCCGATGGCCCTGAGAGAAAGCGTGATTTTCTCTGGAGGGTTGAAAAGAGCGGTTTGTTTTACGTACTGTCGCATCGGAAGCCGATGTCGAACGACTTGTTCGAAACACCGGATATCAAGACGTTTGCTCCGGTTTTGTCACGAGGCGATCGATTGCGATTCGTGCTGCGTGCAAATGCGGTGAGGTCGGTGCCTTGCACCGATGGCAATGGGCTTCGACGTCGTGGCAGGAAGGTAGATGTTGCCATGCATCTGTTGAAAGATGTGCCAGGTGCTTCTTCGGGAGAGGGGCAGGGTGGAAGAACCAGAAAGGCTCTACGGTATGCACTGGCGACGGAGGCCAGCCAGGCCTGGATGGAAAGACAAGGTTTGAAGCACGGTTTCAGCCTCGATGAGGATCAATTCGTTCTTGATGACTATTCGACCGTGACGCTGCCTGGTTATCGAGGAAAGCGGGAGAGCGAGCCTCGGTTCGGCATTTTCGACATGAAAGGAGTGATCACGGTCGAAGATCCGGAATCCTTCAGCAGGCAGCTTGGCGAGGGTTTTGGTCGTGCCAAGGCGTTTGGCCTGGGACTCATGCTGATTCGACGGGTGTGATCGAATGCCATCGAACGGAATGCCCGGCCTCACGCCGCCCAAGCCGATTCCTCTCAAGGAACGTGCTGCGATCCTTTTCATCGAGCGATCGAAGATTGATGTCAAGGATGGAGCATTTGTCGCGATTGATGCTGAAGGAACACGAACTCACATTCCAATTGGCGGTATCGCCTGCCTGATGCTTGAACCGGGTGTGAGGATTTCCCATGCTGCCGTCGGATTGGCTGCAAGAACAGGCACCTTGATTACCTGGGTGGGGGAGGCGGGTGTTCGGTTCTATGCGGCCGGACAACCGGGAGGTGCACGATCAGATCGTCTTCTCTGGCAAGCGAGGCTTGCGCTGGACGAGAGCGCCAGGTTGAAGGTGGTGCGGCATATGTATGCCAGGCGTTTCGGGGAGGAGGCACCGTCACGTCGATCCATAGAGCAATTGCGTGGAATCGAGGGTGCCAGAGTGCGGCGTTCTTACCAGTTGCTCGCCACGAAACATGGCGTGGAATGGAAACGTCGACAATACAATCCCAACGATTGGGACTCATCGGACATTCCCAACAAGTGCCTGTCTTCGGCGACCTCCTGTCTGCATGGTCTGGTGGAAGCCGCGGTGCTCGCAGCGGGCTATGCGCCGGCGATAGGATTCCTGCATACCGGAAAGCCGTTGTCCTTCGTTTATGACATTGCCGACCTCTACAAGCTCGAAACGGTTGTGCCGGTTGCATTCAGGATTGCGGGTCTCGCTCAGGCCAACAAACTCGAATTGACGCCTGATCGAGCAGTGAGGCAGGCTTGTCGCGACAGCTTTCGGGAAACAAGGCTCCTGGCGCGGATCATTCCCGAAATCAGTGAAGTGCTTGCATCGGGTGGCCTTGAGCCGCCAAAGGCAGCCCCGGAAGCTCTGGGGCCTGCCTTTGCCGATGAGGAGAAGACAGGCGATGATGGTCATCGTGGTTAACAACGCCCCACCCCGGATTCGTGGGCGGCTGGCGGTATGGTTGCTGGAAGTGCGTGCCGGTGTCTATGTCGGCAAGTACAGCAAGCGAACGAGATTGCGCATATGGGAGCAGGTCGTCGAAGGCATTGAAAATGGAGACGCCGTCATGGCCTGGGCTGCGTCTCTTGACCAGGGCTTTGACTTCGTGACTGTAGGTCACAACCGACGGGAGCCCGTCGATCTTGATGGGTTGAAGCTGGTGGCATTTTCCGCACCGACTGACGCGGGAGTGTGACACTGCGAGCATCCTCCCGAACAGCCAGTTCTGGCGGTAGACACACGCTCTTTCAAATACAGTAAGATATTCATACGGTTACAATTAGTCCGTTCCCCGCAGGCGCGGGGATGAACCGTGACCATGAATTCTCGTGGCGACCATTCAACGCCGTTCCCCGCAGGCGCGGGGATGAACCGCAGCTCCTCGGTAATGGCGTCCAGCTCCTCGCCCGTTCCCCGCAGGCGCGGGGATGAACCGGAGTTGAAGAAACCGTTGGTGAAACTGCGCAACCGTTCCCCGCAGGCGCGGGGATGAACCGCAACTCCTCGACCGCAGGCAATTTGCTGTTGGCCGTTCCCCGCAGGCGCGGGGATGAACCGTTCCCTTGTGTTATCAACCACTTGCGCCTCCCCCGTTCCCCGCAGGCGCGGGGATGAACCGCTTGCGTTCCTGTTCGCGTGCCTGCTCCTCGACCGTTCCCCGCAGGCGCGGGGATGAACCGGTCACGCCGTTGACCACGCAGCCGCTGTACAGCCGTTCCCCGCAGGCGCGGGGATGAACCGTCGTGAAGGTCGCTTTCCCGCGCCGAGGCTTCCCGTTCCCCGCAGGCGCGGGGATGAACCGGCATACAGGGTTGCTATTGTGCTTGATCATGGCCGTTCCCCGCAGGCGCGGGGATGAACCGAAACACCGAGTGCTTTTTGAACCATCTGGATCCCGTTCCCCGCAGGCGCGGGGATGAACCGCGGTCATGTTCATCGGCCTGTTTCTGGTATCACCGTTCCCCGCAGGCGCGGGGATGAACCGCAGGTCAGCCTCAAGCTAGGTCATGATGTAGCCCGTTCCCCGCAGGCGCGGGGATGAACCGAAAACACTCGCTGAGTTCGTCCGAGACGCAAACCGTTCCCCGCAGGCGCGGGGATGAACCGGCGTCACCAGCACTTATCGCCGATCGTGTTCCCCGTTCCCCGCAGGCGCGGGGATGAACCGACGACGAGCGCGGATGGTGACAGGCGTGACTACCGTTCCCCGCAGGCGCGGGGATGAACCGGCTGTCACGTCACTGTTATATTCGATCGTGAACCGTTCCCCGCAGGCGCGGGGATGAACCGTACCAGCGACCTCGGCTGTCTTCGGTGAAACACCGTTCCCCGCAGGCGCGGGGATGAACCGTCACACGGAGTCCGCCGCTCTCTGGGTTGGGTCCGTTCCCCGCAGGCGCGGGGATGAACCGCAAGTAGCGTGTATGTGCCAACCAAAAAGCGCGGTCATTTGCCGGAGAGTGCCTCGGCCGGAATCGCGTGACGCAGCCTGAAGAAACCGCCGGCATCAGCAGAATGCCGAGTGTGTGAGAAGGCGCATGGCGGCAGAAAGGCCGTTCGGTCATCAAGGCGTCGGCCAGAGCGGAAAGGCGTGACACCGGTCGATTGATCTTGCAGGAGCACCACCGGCCGAAGTGTTCGACAATTCCCGTGTGTCCGCTGTCGCGATCCTGCGCTGATCTGCAGCGGTTGCGACCGGGGGCAGATCCACTGCAATGGTCACTGTAAGGTACCGTACTCGTACGAAGGCTGGGGGCGCTGAAGATTCGCGCCGTAAGCCTGGAGTGTGGCGTGAGCGAGTGGGTCGACGTGCTGCTCATGGTTACTTCACGGGGAGCATGACTCCGAGCTGTCCATGTCCCTGCGGCGGGGCTGTCCCCCCGCCGCGCGGCATTGTGCTCGCAATCGTTCTTCGAGCTGCCGTCGTCGTGCGCTGGAGGTTGAGTAGTTACTACCTTGGAATCATACTGTAAACTCCGCATGTCAGGAGGAGTTTACGATATATGACTCGCTGCATTTCAGGTATCATATGATGAAATCGGCTGAAAGCGCATAATTTCGCATATGATCCTTGATCGGCGCTCGAGTCTGGCTGCCTATGCTGAGGACCTGGCCTCAAGCGGGTGCATCTGCTTCACGCGTGAGGATGCGATGAAGGCGCTAGGGGTCAGCCATGGCGCGTTCCTCGATGCTGCCGCGCGTCTTGCAAAGCGTGGCTACATCTTCGCGCCACGCCGTGGTTTTTACGTCATCACCCCGACACGGTTCCTGAAATGGGGCGCGCCGCCGCCCAGCTGGTATGTCGATGCGATGATGGAAGAGGCCGGGCGTCCATATTACGTTGCGTTGCTGAAGGCGGCGGAGCTGCACGGAGCGGCTCATCAGGCCGTCATGGAATTTCAGGTCGTGACCGACAGGCAGTGGAAGCCGATCCGTGCTGGCCGCTCGAAGATCAAGTTCTATTTTCGCAAGAACATTGATGCCATTGAAGCAGGGATCACGCGGCGCAAGACCCATACCGGATCGATGAGGATTTCCTCCCCTGCGCTTACCGCGCTCGATCTCGTGCGCTATCTTCAGGCCAGCGGTGGTCTCATGCATGCCGCCGGCGTCCTCAATGAACTTGCGTCTGAAATCGATTCCGAACAGCTCGGAGCGCTGGCGCCCGCCTTTGAGCGATCTGTCGTACAGCGTCTCGGTTATATCTTCGATCAGTTGGGCAAAGGTGAAGCCGCCGCTACCCTGCGCCATTGTCTCGATAGCGGTAATGTGCCATGGGTCGAGCTTGATCCCGGCGAAGCCAGCAGCATGGCAAACGAGAAAGATGAACCCCGGCGCGACCAGTGTTGGCATGTCATCATCCGACGACCAATCGAGATCGACGAGCAGTGATACCGGAAACCAACATCACTGCCTGGAGTCAGATCGCGCCATGGGCCGAACCGAGTCAGGTCGAGCAGGATCTCATCATCTCTCGCGCTCTGGTCGACATTTTCGACCACGATCTGCTCGGATCGGCGCTGCGCTTCCGGGGAGGCACCGCGCTCAACAAGATCATCTTCCCGAGACCCTTGCGCTATTCCGAGGACATCGACCTGGTGCGCACCGAGGCAGGATTGATCGGCCCTATCCTGGATGCCATGCGCGAGGTGCTTGAACCCTGGCTTGGGCAAGGCAGCTACGCATCAAGCCAGGTCGCCCCGAAGCTGCGCTTTCGCGTCCCCGCCGAGGATGATCCAGACGCGCAGATCAGGCTTAAAATCGAGATCAACATCAGGGAAATTCAAGCCTTCGACACGCCCCAGACCGTTGACTACTACGTCGACAATCCCTGGTTCAGCGGTAACGCGAGAATAGCGACCTTTTCGGCCGAAGAGCTTATGGCCACCAAGTTGCGAGCGTTGCTTCAGAGGGACAAGGGGCGGGATCTCTTCGACCTTGATCATGCGCTGGGTACGTTACCTGATCTCGATATCGAACGCGTCGTCTCCCTGTTCGGGCGATATTTGGATGCGCAAGGCCAGACCATCGGGCGACCTGAAGCAGAGAAACGGATGCTCGCCAAATATGCCCGACCCAATCTGTTCAGTGACATTCGCGCCTTCCTCACACCGGATCTGGCGGACTCGTTGGATGAAGCAGTGGGACGCGCCGCTTTCATCAGGGTTTTCACGGAGATGATCGAGCGGATCCCCGGCCAGCGATGGGCCCGTACCGAGGAGGTATCCCGGAGTCTGGGACTCACCGAAATTGCCGGGAGATCACCATGAAAGGCTATCTGGCAGCACGGTTGGCAAGGCCCGGCCCGGAAATCTCACCCCACCATTGAAACAGACCCCGCTCCGAGCTGTTGTCTTGCAGATTATCCTGTGAACTGCACCGCTCATCGGGCGTAATGCACAGCTCTGCCGTGCCCATCGAACCGAACGCCGGTACGTCGACAACGGTGCAAGACCGCTCGCATCAACTGGCGTGCTGGCGGCTGCCACCGAGGTGGCCACAACCCCACTCCACCATGCGAAAATGCCGCATCCTCCCCGAGACACCCTGACCCGATGTCCGACAAGCAGCTTCGCGAAGAGGTCGGCCGCCGGCGTACCTTCGCGATCATCTCCCACCCCGACGCCGGCAAGACCACGCTGACCGAGAAACTGCTTCTGTTCGGTGGCGCGATCCAGCTTGCCGGTACCGTCAAGGGCCGCAAGGCCGCGCGCCATGCCACCTCCGACTGGATGGCGATGGAGCAGGAGCGGGGCATCTCGGTGACCTCGTCGGTGATGCAGTTCCAGCACCACGAGCGCATCGTCAACCTGCTCGATACGCCGGGCCACGAGGACTTCTCCGAAGATACCTACCGCACGCTCACGGCCGTCGATTCCGCGCTCATGGTCATCGATGTGGCCAAGGGCGTCGAGGCGCGTACTGAAAAGCTCATGGACGTCTGTCGTCTGCGCACCACGCCGGTCATGACCTTCATCAACAAGCTCGATCGCGAAGGGCGCGATCCGCTCGAACTCATGGACGAGGTCGAGAGCATGCTGAAGATCCGCTGTGCACCCATCACCTGGCCGATCGGCATGGGCAAGCGTTTCAAGGGTGTGTATCACCTGCGCACGGGTGTCGTGCACTTCTACACGCCGAACCACGGCGGCAAGGTGCAGGAAGGCGAGGTCATCGACGACATCGCCAGCCCTCGCCTCGACGAGATTCTCGGCGATCAGGCGGCCGAGCTGCGCGACGAACTCGAACTGGTGGAGGGTGCCTGCTACCCCTTCGAACTCGACGAATATCTCGCGGGTGATCTCACGCCGGTCTACTTCGGTTCGGCCATCAACAACTTCGGCGTGCAGGAACTCCTCGACGATTTCGTCGAGTTCGCTCCGCCGCCGCAGCCGCGGAACACCACCGAGCGCGAGGTCCAGCCAATGGAGCCTGCCTTCACGGGCTTCGCCTTCAAGATCCAGGCGAACATGGACCCGCAGCATCGTGACCGTGTTGCCTTCGTGCGCATCTGCTCGGGTTCCTTCCGCAAGGGCATGAAGGCACACCACGTACGCCTCGGCAAGGAGGTGCGCTTCAGCGACGCGCTGACTTTCATGGCGGCCGATCGCGGCCAGGTGGACGAAGCCTGGAGCGGCGACATCATCGGCCTTCACAACCACGGCACCATTCGCATCGGCGATACCTTCACGCTCGGGGAAGACTTCGCCTTCACGGGTATTCCCAACTTCGCGCCGGAGCTGTTCCGCCGTGCGGTACTGAAGGACCCTCTGAAAATGAAGGCCCTGCAGAAAGGTCTCTCGCAGCTCTGCGAGGAGGGTGCCACGCAGCTCTTCCGCCCGCTCGTCAACAACGACCTCATTCTCGGCGCCGTGGGTGTGCTGCAGTTCGAGGTGGTGGCGCAGCGCCTTCGTGACGAATACAAGGTAGAGTGTCAGTTCGAGGCCATCGGCGTGCAGCAGGCGCGCTGGATTCGCTGCGGTGACGACAGAATGCTCGCCGACTTCAGGAAGAAGCACGACGGCAACCTCTCGCTTGATCATGCCGGGGAACTCGTCTACCTCGCGCCCACGCGCGTGAACCTGCAGATGGCCGAAGAGCGTTGGCCGGATGTCGAATTCCTGGCCACGCGCGAACAGGTGTTCAACTGATGAGTGAGCCGGTCCCCGAATCCGATGCCGCCGAATCGGCACCCGCGGCTGCGAGCGAGAGCGCGGCGAGCGGCGGCGAGGTGGTCGATACCGACGTACTGATCATCGGCGCTGGCCCCATCGGTCTCTTTCAGGTGTTCGAACTCGGCCTGCAGGGCATCAGTGCGCACGTCGTCGATGCGCTGCCGGAGGCGGGTGGGCAGTGCGTGGAGCTGTACGCCGACAAGCCCATCTACGACATTCCGGGTATTGTCGAACTGACGGGGCGGGAGCTCATCGAGCGCCTGCTCGAACAGATCCGTCCCTTCGGCCCCGTGTTCCACTTCAACGAAACCATCAAGGTACTCGAGAAGCGGGGCGAGCACGACTTTCGCCTTGTCGGTGCGAAGGGCGTCGAGTACCGGGCCAGGGCAGTCGTCATTGCCGCGGGTGCCGGATCCTTCACGCCGGTGAAGGTGCGTCTCGAGGGTATCGATCGGCACGAGGGTTCGCGGCTGCTGTACCGCGTCAGCAACCCGGAAGCACTTGCCGGCCAGCGTCTCGTCGTGCTGGGCGGCGGCGATGCCGCGCTCGACTGGGCGCTCCGGCTTGCACCCGAGGCCGCAAGTCTCACACTCCTGAACCGCAGTGATCGCTTTCGCGCCGCGCCTGCATCGATGGCGAAACTGCGCGAACTCGAGGAATCCGGCCGGGTGCGTATTCTGCTCGGCACCACCACGGGCTTCGGCGAGAGTGAGGGTGAACTCGATTCGCTGACCGTGCGCCATCGCGAGGGCGACACCGAGGAACGGCTCGAACTCGATCGGCTGCTCGTCTTCTTCGGCATGTCGCCGAAGCTCGGACCGCTCGAAAACTGGGGCATCGCACTCGACAGGAACCTCGTTGCCGTCGATGTCGCCACGTTCGAAACCTCGCTTGCCGGCGTGTACGCCGTGGGCGACATCATTACCTACCCCGGCAAGAAGAAGCTCATACTGAGTGGCTTTCACGAGACAGCGCTCGCCGCCTTCGCCATCAAGGAAGCCTTCGAGCCGGACCGGAAAATCCACCTTCAGTACACCACCACGAGCCCGCTCATGCATCGACGACTTGGCATTACAGATTGATTCCAGGGAGCAGGGCTTGATCTGCACGGCGAGGCAGTGCAGTATTCTCGGTGTTGGGAAATCAATACCGTCTGCAAGGACATTTCATCAGGACAAACGACAGGGACATTACATCATGACAAAACGACTTCTTGCCGCTGCTGTTGTGGCTGCCGGCGCTGTGCTCGCCAGCGGAACGGCTTCGGCCGAACTCTTCGGCCTGCAGCACGGTCGCTCCGCGAACCCCGCCAGCATGGACACCATGTCGGTTGAAGGTGGCATCACGCGCAGCAGCGATCTGTTCACCATCGGTGGCCGCTTCAACTACAAGCTCAATGACAACCTGACGATCTACGGTGATCTGGGACACAGCGAGTACGATTACGGCTGGTACAGCGATGCCGACGGTTTCAGCATCGGCGGTGGTGTCTATTATTTCCTTGATAATCAGCGCTTTACCGACTTCCTCGACATGGCCTTTCATGGCAGCCTGCACATGGCACAGCTGGAGGGGTCCCGCTACCGCTATTCTTCCTATTACTATCGCTCTGGCGACATGGACTACATGACAGCGGTTTTCGACATGCTCGTATCGCCCGTCGAACCGGTTCTCGACAACGGTTTTTCCTGGTACGCGAGTGCCGGTCTGGGCCATCTCAGGATGGATCCCGAGTGGGGGCCGAGCGACGACAGCATCGAACTCCTCGCATCCGGCGGCATCACCCTGCCACTCGGTCCGGGTGAACTCTTCGCCGGCGGCGAACTCTTCGACGAAGTGAATATCGGTGCAGGCTACCGCTACGGCTTCTGATCGAAACCGTCCTCGGCACGTTTTCAACTGCTGAAACAGAGGGCGCCCGTAGGGCGCCTTCTGCATGGCGAGATCCTCATGCGCATGATGTCGACAAGTCCGTTACGTCGCCTCGCGCTTGCGATCACATTGCCGTTGTCACTGGCGATGGCAGAATCCGCCAACGCCGAGTTCTTCGGTTTCCTGCACGGGCGCTCGGCCTATCCGGCGAACAATGCGGCGGTCTCGGTCGAGGCCGGTACGCTTCTCGGCAGCGATTACCAGCGTGGCGGCCTGCGCCTGAACACGCGTCTCGGTTCTGTCTTCACGCTCTACGCGGATCTCGACGCCGGCGACATCGGCAATGCCGATGGAGCAGGGTTCGGTGCGGGCTTCTACCTCTTTCTGCCGCGCCAGCCGCTCGTCGATCTCGTCGATCTTTCGCTCCGTGGCAGCGTGCATGCCGCCACCCTCGATGCCGAGGGCGTCGATGTCGACTATCTTTCGGTCGCCGCCGATGCGCTCGTGAGTGGCGTGGAACCCATGCTCGAGAACGGCTTCAACTGGTATGCGAGCGCCGGCCTGGCGACCATCTCGAAGGATGTCGACGAGGTCGGTTCGGATGATGAGATCGAAGCCCTGCTTTCGGGCGGCGTGTACCTGCCATTCGGCCCCGGCGATGTCTATTGTGGCCTCGAGTACCTCGATGGCACGGCCTTCGGTGCGGGCTACCGTTTCGCCATTCGCTGACGGAAATTCAGTCTGAACCGAGTTCCGTGCTCGGGTAAACTGGCCGTCCTGCCGCCCGGATAAGGTGGCCAGCAAGAACAGCCTGAGAGGATCATCGATTGCAGTTGCCGTCGCCGGTCGGCGCACCCGATCAGACACCCCTGGTGGCGCTCAGGGGAATCAGCAAACGCTTTCCCGGCGTCGTTGCCAACGATGCCATTGACCTTGCGCTTTTTCCGGGGCGCGTGCATGCGCTTCTGGGCGAGAACGGTGCCGGCAAGAGCACGCTGGTAAAGATGCTCTACGGGTTGCTGACGCCGGATGCCGGCAGTATCGCCTGGCGCGGGCAGCCGGTCGACATTGCCAGTCCGGCCATGGCGCGCGAGCTGGGCATCGCCATGGTATTCCAGCACTTCTCCCTGTTCGAGTCGCTGACCGTACTCGAGAACATCGCGCTCGGCATGGGGTTCGATACCGATGCGGCGCTCGCCGCGCGCATCGTGGAGGTGTCGATGCGGTACGGGCTGCCGCTCGATCCGGCGAGGCCTGTGCACACGCTCTCGGTGGGTGCACGCCAGCGCATCGAGATCGTTCGCTGCCTGCTGCAGGAACCCGCGTTGCTGGTCATGGACGAGCCTACGTCGGTGCTCACGCCGCAGGAGGTGGACGATCTCTTCGCCACGCTCGAGCGTCTCGCGGGCGAGGGCATGGCCATTCTCTACATCAGCCACAAGCTCGAGGAGATTCGTCGGCTCTGTCAGGAAGCGACGATCCTGCGTGCGGGACGCAAGGTGGCCGAGACCGATCCACGCGAGGAAAGCGCGGCAAGCCTGGCCGCACTCATGATGGGCGGCGGTGAACTCGAACGGCCGCGCATCGCGCACATTGCCGCAAGCAAGCGCCTGCTGGAACTGAACGGACTCGATCTGCCCGCAGCAGATCCCACCGACATCCCTCTGACCGGCATCTCGCTGCGCGCACATGCCGGTGAGATCATCGGCATCGCGGGTGTTGCGGGAAATGGTCAGGACGAGCTTCTCGCCGTATTGTCCGGCGAACGTCTGGTGACGAAAGGCGACAGCATCCGCTTTCATGGCCGTGCCATCGGCAGGCTCGGTGTTGCGTTGCGACGCCGGCGGGGGCTTGCCTGTGTGCCCGAGGAACGACTCGGTCATGCTGCGGTACCGGGCATGACACTGGCCGAAAACACCCTGGTAACGGCGCGCGAGCGCATGGGTCTCGTCACGCAGGGGCTGCGACGCGCAGCGCGGGCGCGGGCCTTTGCCACGCGCATCATCGATGACTTTCAGGTGGCCTGCCGCGGGCCGGATACGCTGGCTTCGAGTCTCTCGGGCGGCAATCTGCAGAAGTTCATCGTCGGGCGCGAGATTCTGCAGAAACCCGATGTGCTCGTCATTTCGCAACCCACCTGGGGTGTCGACGCCGGCGCTGCCGTCGCGATTCACAAGGCGCTGCGGTTGCTCGCGCGCGAAGGTTCGGCGGTGGTGCTCATCTCGCAGGATCTCGACGAACTGTTCCTCGTCTGCGACCGTATCGGCGCGCTCTGTGCGGGCAGGCTCTCGGCCTTCCACCCGCGCGATCTGCTCGATCAGCAGGCGGTGGGCATACTCATGGGGGGTGGTCAACTGGCCGCCGCCAACGCCGGCGGTGTACTGCAGGCTCAGCCAGATGCCGATGGCGCCTCCGGAGCGGCATCATGATCCGGCTCGAGCACCGGCCGCGACCGTCACGCGTCATGCAATGGCTGGCCCCGCTGATCGCGCTGGCACTGACGCTGCTGCTGGGTGCGCTGATGTTCCTGCTGCTCGGCGTGCCCGTGGGCAAGGCCTTTCACGCCTTCTTCGTCGAGCCGGTGTCGAGTCAGTACGGCCTTGCCGAACTGGCCGTGAAGGCCGGGCCACTCGTGATGATGGGTGTCGCACTCTCTCTCGGCTTTCGTGCGGGTGTCTGGAACATCGGTGCCGAAGGGCAGTTCGTCCTGGGCGCCATCACGGGTGGCTCGCTGGCACTGCTGCTGAATGAGGTCGACAACGCCTGGCTGATGCCGCTGATGATGCTTGCCGGCGTTCTCGGCGGCATGCTGTGGGCAGCGATTCCGGCGTTCCTGCGCACTACCTTCAACGCCAACGAGATTCTCACGAGCCTCATGCTCAGCTACGTGGCCGCGCTGTTCCTCTCCTACCTGGTATCCGGGCCGCTCAAGGATCCGATGGGCTTCAGCTTTCCGCAGTCGGCATCGTTCCATGACGCGGCCATGCTCGCGCCCGTGCTCTCGGGCACTCGACTGACCATCGCCTGGCCGCTGGCGCTGCTGGTGGTGCTGGTCGGCTGGGTGCTGCTCTCGCGCACGCTGCTCGGCTTCGCGCTTCGCGTGAACGGTGAAGCACCGCGCGCGGCGCGTTACGCGGGTTTCAGCGAATCACACATCATCTGGTTTGCCCTCCTGTTCGGCGGTGGCGTAGCGGGCCTTGCGGGGCTTCTCGAAGTCGCTGGCCCGATCGGGCAGCTGCAGCCGAACGTCTCTCCAGGCTATGGCTTCACCGCCATCATCGTTGCCTTTCTCGGGCGCCTCCATCCCGTGGGCGTGTTGTTCGCGGGCCTCGTGCTCGCGCTGTTCTACCTTGGTGGCGAATCGGCGCAGATCACGATGCAGTTGCCGCTGGCGGTGGCGGGGGTCTTCCAGGGGTTGCTGCTGTTCATGCTGCTGGCGACCGATGTGCTGATTCATTTCCGCATCGTGTCATCGCGGCGCGCGCTCGAGAAGTTTCGGGATGCTGCCGAACAGCAAGAGAGAACGGTGGCGGAACATCCACGCGCGCCATTCACGGGGGAGAGTGGGGAGAGTCAGTCATGAGCACGGAGTTTCTTCTCGCCACGCTGCTGACCGTCATCACGGCGGCAACGCCGCTCGTCTATGCCGCCATCGGCGAACTCGTGACCGAACGCTCCGGTGTCCTCAATCTCGGCGTGGAAGGCATGATGCTGATGGGGGCCGTCGCCGCCTTCGGCACGAGCTTCGCCACGGGCAGCGACACACTTGCCATTCTTGCGGGGCTCGGCGCCGGCATGCTCATGGCGCTGCTGTTCGGGGTGCTGGCGCTCTCGCTGCAGGCGAGTCAGGTCGCCACGGGGCTGGCGCTGACCATCTTCGGCATCGGTCTCAGCGCGCTCGTCGGCAAGCCACTCGTGGGTCAGGCCATCGACTCGCTGCCGAAGATACCGATTCCCGGGCTGGCCGAGATTCCCTTTCTCGGGCCGCTCCTGTTCAAGCACGATGTGCTGGTCTACGGCTCCTTCGTGATGGTCGTGCTGGTGGCCTTCTTCCTCGCGAAGAGCCGTGCGGGACTGGTGCTGCGTGCCGTCGGCGACTCGCACGATGCAGCGCACGCGCTCGGACTCGGTGTCATTCGGGTGCGCTATCTCGCCACACTCTTCGGTGGTGCCATGTCGGGACTGGCGGGTGCCTATCTTTCGCTCGCCTACACGCCGCTCTGGACCGAGGCCATGTCGGCCGGTCGCGGCTGGATCGCGCTCGCGCTCGTGGTATTCGCCACCTGGCGTCCGGCGCGGGTACTGTTCGGGGCCTATCTCTTCGGTGGTGTGTCGATCCTCCAGTTGCACGCGCAGGCGGGTGGGCTCGAAGTCGCGTCACAGTTCATGTCGATGCTCCCGTACCTCGCCACCATCATCGTGCTGGTGCTCGTCTCGCGCGATCGTGGTGCGATTCGTCGGCACGCACCGGCAGCCATCGGCAAACCCTTTCACCCGGTGAGCTGAAGAGGCGCGGTGGTAGAATGGGAGATCGCTTTCGACCGGACTTCCCTGCAACAATGATCCGCACAGGTTTTCTCAAACCCCTTCTTGCCGCCGCGATGCTTCTTCTGGCAGCAGGTACCGCAGCCGCGGACGACCCCCTCAAGGTAGGTTTCGTGTACGTCGGCCCCGTGGGCGATCATGGCTGGAGCTACCGTCACGACATCGGCCGTCAGGCCATCGAAGCGGAGTTCGGCGATCAAGTGGAAACCACCTTCGTCGAAAGCGTGTCCGAAGGCGCGGACGCCGAGCGCGTCATCCGCAAGCTCGCCAGCAGTGGTCACGACCTCATCTTCTCGACGTCCTTCGGGTTCATGAACGCGACCCTGAAGGTGGCGAAGGCCTTTCCCGACGTGAAGTTCGAACACGCCACGGGCTATCAGCTCACCGACAACGTGGCCACCTATTCCTCGCGTTTCTACGAAGGGCGCGCCGTGCTCGGCACCATTGCCGGCATGCTCACCGAAAGTGGGGTCGTCGGTTACGTTGCTTCCTACCCGATTCCCGAAGTGGTGCGGGGCATCAACGCCTTCACGATTGCCATGCGCAAGGTCAACCCCGAAGCCGAACTCAGGGTGGTCTGGGTCAACAGCTGGTACGACCCGGGCAAGGAAGCCGATGCCGCGAAGGCACTGATCGACCAGGGGGCGGACATCATTACCCAGCACACCGATTCCCCGGCACCGCTCCAGGTTGCCCAGGAGCGGGGTGTGCTCGGTTTCGGCCAGGCTTCCGACATGGCCACCTTCGCGCCCGAAGCCCAGCTCACCTCCATCATCGATGACTGGAACGGCTACTACATCGATCGAACCCGTGCCGTCATGGAGGGCACCTGGGAGTCAGGCAACACCTGGGGTGGTTTCGACAGCGGCATGGTGGATCTCGCCGACTACAACGAATCGCTGCCCGAAGACGTCGTTGCCGCTGCCGAAGTGGTGCGCGAAGGCATTGCCGACGGCACGCTGCATCCGTTCGAAGGCCCGATCCTCGACCAGGACGGCGAGGAGATCGTCGGCGAGGGTGAGGTCATCGACGACAAGACGCTCCTCGGCATGGACTTCTACGTGCAGGGTGTGCAGGGCGAATTGCCGAAGTAGAGCGGCGCAGCGGGCCTGCAACGATCAATCCTGGCAAGGCTGATCCACAAGGCTGATCCGGCGCAAGCGGCCAACGCAGACGTGGAGTTGCTCAGGTAGTGGATCTCGCGCTTCTTGCACTCGCCTACGTCTTTTCGCAGTTCTACCGCTCCTTCCTCCCGGTACTGACGCCGCAGCTGACGAGCGAGATCGGGGTCGACAGTGCCGATCTCTCGCTGGCCACGGGCATCTGGTTCGTCGCTTTCGCGCTGATGCAGTTCGTCGTCGGGGTGGCGCTTGACCGTTACGGGCCGCGTTTCACGGCTGGCATCCTGTTCGGTGTGGCCGGCAGTCTCGGTGCCGGCGTATTCGCGTTCGCGAGCGCGCCCTGGCATCTGGTGCTTGCGCTGGCACTCATGGGTGTCGGTTGTGCTCCGGTACTCATGGCCACCTTCCATCTTTTCACGCACCGTTTCAGTGCGGCACGTTTCGCCTTGTTCGCCTCCTGGTTCGTGGCCTTCGGCAACCTCGGCAACATCGTCGGCACCTCACCGCTGGCGGCGGCAGTCGATGCCTGGGGCTGGCGCTCGGTGATGCTGGCGCTGGGTGCAATCAATGTCGTGATCGCGCTCGGACTGCTGCTCGTGCTCAGAGACCCGCCGCGCAGCACAGCGCCTGCGTCGACCGGGCTCGCTGGCTATGTCGAACTCCTGAAGATTCGCAAGCTCTGGTGCATCTTCCCGCTCATGCTCGTCTCCTATGCTACCGTCGCCGGCATTCGCGGGCTCTGGACCGGGCCGCTGCTGGCCGATCTGCACGGCGCGGACAGTCTCCTCATCGGCCGCGTGACCTTGTGGATGGCGCTTGCCATGGCGACGGGCAGTCTCATCTACGGCACGCTCGACCAGATCTTCAACACGCGGAAGTGGGCCATGCTCTCGGGTTCGGCCATTCTGCTGACGGCGCTTGTCACGCTCGCCCTGAACCCGGACATGCCGCTGGGCCGTATCACGCTGCTGCTCGTCATCATCGGCATCGGCGGCAACAGCTACGGGCTGCTCATGGCGCATGGGCGCTCCTTCGTGCCCCGGGAACTGACGGGGCGTGGCATCACGCTGCTGAACTTCTTCTCGATCTTCGGCGTGGGGCTGCTGCAGTGGCTCAGTGGTGCACTCGTCAGGGCGCAGCCCGATCCGACGTCGGTCGGTACCTATCAGCTGCTGTTCATGAGCTATGCAGTGGTGGTGCTGGTTGCGGTGCTGGTCTATCTGACGGCAACCGACGTACCGCCGCGACCGCGCCAGTGAGCCGGGGTCGACCAGCGCTGATCGAGTCCGCGCCCGTTCGCGAGTACTCGTGCGGCGGCAGTTCGTGCCGGGCAGTTGTGCCGGGCAGTTGTGCCGAGGCAGAGGCGATCGATCAGTAATCGAAGCTTGACCATACCGGGCAATGATCCGATGGTCTTTCCATTGCCCGGATGGCGTAGTCGATACCGCTGTCGGTGAGTGCGTCGGCGAGCGGTGCGGTGCAGAGCAGGTGATCGATCCTGAGTCCGCGTTTCGGTTCCTGCTCGAAGCCGCGGCTGCGATAGTCGAACCAGCTGAAAAGGTCGTCCTTCTCGGGGTGAACCCGACGATAGCTGTCGACGAGTCCCCAGTTCACGAGACGTTCGAACCACTCGCGTTCCTCGGGCAGGAAGCTCGTCTTGCCGCTGCGGAGCCAGCGCCTGACGTTCTGCTCACCGATACCGAGATCGGCATCGACGGGGGCGATGTTGTAGTCGCCGAGCACGACGAGAGGTTCCTCGGGGGAATGGTCGGTCTCGAGGCGGCTGAGCAGGTCGGCATAGAAGGCCTCCTTGGCCGGAAACTTCACCGGATGCTCGCGCTTTTCGCCCTGCGGGAAGTAGCCGTTGATGACGGTGATCTCGCGCCCCCCCGGGGTTCTGACGCGCGCCGAAATCAGGCGCTTCTGTGCCTCCTCGGTATCGGTCGCGAAACCCTTGATGACGTTCTCGAGCGGTACCTTCGACATGATCGCGACACCGTAGTGTGTCTTCTGGCCGGTGAAGGCGACGTGGTAGCCAAGCGCCTCGATGGCATCGACGGGGAACGCCTCGTCGGTCACCTTGGTTTCCTGCAGTCCGATCACCAGCGGCTGATGGGCCTCGATGACGGCTTCGATCTGGTGCAGGCGCTGACGCAGGCTGTTGACGTTGAAGGAGACGATGTTCATGGCGGACTCAGTCGTGCAGGTTCAGAAGAACGCGTACGCTGACGGGAAAGAGCTGCGCGTCCTCGAGCGCGGCAAGACGTGCGGCGTGTCGTGCGTCGAGACGCTCGAGTTCCTCGCCGCGAACGAGCGGGTTCACGCGCGCGAGCGCTTCGAGACGTGAACGTTCTTCCTCGTGATGTGCTGCGATGTGATCGCGCGCGGCCTCCACGAGTGCCGGTACACGACGCCCAGCCAGCAGTGCCGTGTGGTCGATGACCTTGCCGAGCGGTTCGCGATTGTTCAGCACGAGCTTTCTGAGCGCCTTCCTGTCATGGCGCTTGCGACTGGCGTCGATGTCGGTGTCGAGGAGTTGCTGGCTGTAGTCGCGGCCGTCGATGCCGACGACGATTTGCAGGAGTTCGGCCGGCAGCCAGGCTGCCATGTTCAGCGTGGGGTCGGCCTTGCATTGAAGGAGATAGCTCGCCTCCACCATGACGAGCTGGTGCGGCAGCGTGGAAAGACCGGTTACGTCGATGTCGGCCTGGCCGCGCCCTTCCGAGAGGATGAGATCCATCGCGGCCTGCACCATGGGGTGATCCCAGGAAAGGAAGGTGAAGTCTTCGCGCGCCAGTGCCGTCTGGCGGTCGAAGGTTACCGACAGCCCCTCGCTGCCGAGCATCGGAAAGGCGGCTACCTGCATGTGGTCGCCCGGTTTCACGATCCAGTGATCGCGCTGTTCGCTGAGGTCGACGCCGAAGCGGTCGAAGACGGCGGCCATGAAGTCCTGCAGGCGGTAGTCGCGATCGAGCCGGGCGAGGGCATCGAGCTGTTCCCGCACCTTTTCGGGGCGATTGGAATTGAGTTCGAGCAGGCGGTCACGTCCGGCGCTGAGTTCGGCATCGACCTCGGCCTTGAGAGACTGGCTCGCGTCGATGAGCGCGTCGAGCTTGCCGCCCGCGGGATCGTCGATGGCGTCGAGCAGCGTCGGGTCGAGGCGCTCGGCAATGAGTGCTGCGCCGTGGGCAAGTGTCTCGACGGCGTCGAGCCCTTCGTGAAACCAGCGCAGGCGGGCCTGATCGACGCTGCCGGATTTCACCGGCACGTGAATTTCGACCTGCTGGCGCTGGCCGATGCGATCGAGTCGTCCGATGCGTTGTTCGAGGAGGTCTGGCGAGTGCGGCAGTTCGATGGTCACGAGGAGATGCAGGAACTGGAAGTTGCGCCCCTCGCTGCCGATTTCGGAGCAGAGCAGGATGCGGCAGTCGTCTTCGGTGTCGGCGAACCAGGCCGCGGCGCGATCGCGCTCGACGATGCTCATGCCCTCGTGAAAGCGCGCGCTGGCGATGCCGAGTCGCCGGAGTTCCTCGTGCAGTGCCACGACCGTGCCGGCCCGGTGGCAGATCAGCAGCACCCGCTCGGGGAAGCGCTCGGTGAGGAACGCCCTGAGCCAGTCGGCGAGGGCGGGCAGGCTGTCGTCCTGAAGTGCATGGACGACGAGTTTGCGCCCCGGGAAATCGGCTTCACCCGCCACGCTCTGACGTGTGTTCCTGAACATCAGACGGCTGGTGCCATGCCGGTCGATGAGCTTGTCGAGCAGCTGATCGCGCAGCGCCAGCGTCTCGGCGTCGGCGCGATGTGACAACAGGTGATCGCGCGCGGTGGCGTCGAGTGTTTCATCGATGCGGGACTCGATGGCGGCGATGGCCGTCTCGTCAAGGGCTTCGCCATCGGCCAGCTTCGAAGCGATGGCGGCGATCTCGGCGTAGTGAGACTCGTCGGCGAGATGATTCGCGAGCGTCGAAAAGCGCTCGGGATCGAGCAGCTTCAGGCGCGCGAAATGACCACTGCGCCCCAGTTGCTCGGGAGTGGCCGTGAGCAGCAGCACTGCCGGCGTGCGTTCGGCAAGCGAGCGCACGAGTTCGTAGGCGTGCTCGTCGCTGTCGTCGGCGTCAAGTGACTCCGCGGTTTCGGCTCCGGCATCCGCTTCGATTCCGACGTCGTTGCCTGCAAGTTCGACTGCATCGAGGGGGTTCAGATGATGCGCCTCGTCGACAATGAGCATGTCCCAGTCTGCGGCAACAAGGTCCGCCTGCATTTCGGACGAGGCAGAGAGTTCCTCAAGTGAGCAGAGCACGAGCTGCTCGGCGAGAAACGGGTTGCCTTCGGGTGCATCGGGCTTCAGTGCGGCGAAGCGATCGGTGTCGATGAGGTGCAGCTGAATGCCGAACTTGCGGAGAATCTCGACGAGCCACTGGTGCACGAGGGCCGAGGGCACGATGATGATGGCGCGTTCGACGAGGTGTCGTACCAGTGAGGCCTGCAGGATCATCCCGGCCTCGATGGTCTTGCCGAGCCCGACCTCGTCGGCGAGAAGCAGCCGCGGGTGTTCGCGCCGGATCGCTTCGCTGGCGATGTGGATCTGGTGCGGCAGCACACTGACCCGCGCGCCGGCAAGACCCCGCACGGGCGAACGCGCAGCACGATGGCGGTGTTCGAACACGGCGCGGCGCAGGCGATACCAGCGATTGCCGTCGATCAGTCCGTTGAAGAGCCGATCGCGCGGGTGACGAAACTGCAGGGTATGGTCGAGGCGTGTTTCGAGGACGACAAGCCTGTCCCCTGACTGCTTGCCGGTGCCGCTGTAGCTGATGAGGCCCTCGCTGGTGTCGAGCGACTCGATCAGCAGCGTTTCCCCGTCGTGGGTATCGACTTCGTCGCCCGGGTTGAAGATCACGCGCGTCAGCGGTGCGGTTTCGCGTGCGTAGCGGCGGGTCTCGCCGCTGGCGAGAAACACGACCGCCACCTGGCGGTGCTCCACTTCGATGACGGTGCCGAGCCCGAGGTCGGGTTCGGCATCACTGATCCAGCGTTGTCCGGCGACGAATTCCGAAGTCATCAGAGAGGAAGCTGTCCTTCAGGCGGTGGCGTAGATTTCACGGGCCAGTGTGGCCATGCGTTCGAGACCCGTGGTGAGTTCTTCCTCGCTGCTGGCAATGCTCACCCGCAGGCATTCCCGGCGGTGTGGCCAGTCGCCCTCGAGGCCCGGGAAGAAATGGTGGCCTGCGACCACGATGACGCCACGTGCCTTCAGCGCTTCGTAGAGTGCCTGACAGCCACCCGGGAGATTCTCGAACCAGATCCAGAGGAAGATTGCGCCTTCGGGCTGGTGCATGCGCACGGGCAGGCCATCGAAGGCTTCGTCGAAAAGGCGGCTGGCGAGTGCCACGCGGTCGGCGTACCAGGGGCGGATCTCGTTGTGGGCGATGTCGAGGATTTCGCCGCTGGCAACGAGCGGCGCCAACATGCCGGCCGTCACGCTGTTGCTGGCGAGGTTGGTCACGGCGTTCATCTCGCTGAGCGCGGCGATGATCTCGCGGCTGGCGATGACGATGCCGGTGCGTGCTGCGGGCAGCCCGATCTTCGAGAGGCTCATGCAGAGAATCATCGACGGGTGCCAGACAAGCGTGGTATCGACATGGATGATGTCGGGGAAGGGAGCACCGTAGGCGTTGTCGACGATGAGCGGAATGCCGTTCCGGTCGGCAAGTGCCGAGAGTGCTTCGAGTTCCTTGTCGATGACCACGTTGCCACTCGGGTTGGTCGGGCGCGAGAGGCAGATGGCGGCTATGTCACTGTCGATCGCGTCGATGGCGTGTAGGTGATACTTGAAACGTTTGTCGCCGATCAGTTCGATGTCGGGTTGCCGAGCGGTGAAGATCGGTGCGCCGATCGAGACATCCGCGTAGCCGATGTATTCGGGTGCGACGGGCAGCAGAATGCGCTTGACCTCGTTGCCGCTCTGTCCGGCGAGCAGGTTGAACAGCATGAAGAAGGCGTTCTGGCTGCCGTTCGTGAGGGCGATGTTCTCTGCCTCGACCGACCAGCCGAGGCGTGTATTGAGGAGCGACACCAGCGCGTCGATGAAGCCCGCATGCCCCTGGGGAGAGGCGTAGACTCCGTAGAGTCTGCCGAAGGCCGTGGCGTCGGAGGCGAGGGCAAGCAGGGCCTTGCGAAAGCGCTCCGACACGGAGGCGATGGCGGCGGGGTTGCCCCCGCCGAGGCGGCAGAGCAACTCTCCCTCGCCGATCGCGGGCAGCGTGGCGAGATCATTCATCAGGGAGGCGATGCCGGTGTTGCCGCGAAACCTGCTGCCGAAATCCGAAAAGGGCATGCCTTGCTGATAAAGAGATGGATAGTACTCATTGTATCGCGAAAGCACCGCATGGCGAGCGTGTTGCGGCGAGTGAAATCTATCCTTTCGTATCGGTAGGTGATCCTGTCTTGTGTTTGTAACCAGCACCACATAACATGGACTGCGTCGCATCCGCGAGGTTGCGGCGAGTTTGGTACCGCCGGCTGCGCGGTGCCGATCGGTCTCTCTGTCGATCGAGGCAGCTTGTCTGCAAATCGGCTTTCTTGTAGTTGTTTTTTGAGCAGGGTATTGTTTGTGAGTACTGGTACAGTCAAGTGGTTCGACGCAGCGAAGGGCTTCGGCTTCATCGCTCCCGAAGAAGGTGGCAAGGATGTTTTCGTTCACCACACCGCCATCAACGGTGACGGATACAAGACGCTCGACGAAGGTCAGAAGGTGACCTTCGACATCGAGCAGGGGCAGAAGGGTCCTGCAGCGGTCAATGTGACTGCCGTCTGATACCCTGCTTCATACAGGTGTCCCGCAAGGCCCCGGCATCGTGTCCGGGGCCTTGTTGTTCATGGGCAGGAAGAAACGGCAATCGGGCGAGGGTCAGGCATGCATACGCTGGTCATCAACTGTGGCTCATCGAGCATCAAGTACGGTCTCTACGACACCGCGCTCGAGGAAGTGGATTTCGGTCGCGTCGAGCGGCTTCTGTCGGCCGACAGGGGGCACGGCCACCGCCGCGCCATCGCCGGCATTCTCGAGAAGTACGCCGACAGTGACGTCGGTCGTGTCGGGCATCGCATTGCCCACGGTGGTTCCGAGTACACCGATTCGGCACTGATCGATCAGGCAGTGCTCGACGCGATTGCCGCGCGCATCCCCGATGCACCTCTGCACAATCCCTATTCGCTGGCGGCCATCGAGGCGCTGCGCGAGGCAAGGCCCGACCTTCCTCAGGTGGCGGTGTTCGATACCGCCTTCCACGCCACCATGCCCGATACCTACCGCGAGTACGCCATCGACCACGAGGTGGCTGCGAGGGAAGGCATCCGCCGCTTCGGCTTCCATGGCATCTCGCACCAGTACGCTTCGGGCGAGGCTGCACGCGTGCTCGGGCGCGACATCGGCAAACTCAAGCTTGTCACCCTGCACCTCGGCAACGGCGCGAGTGCCTGCGCGGTCGAGTACGGTCGCTCGGTGGACACGAGCATGGGCAACACGCCGCTCGAAGGGCTCGTCATGGGTACGCGCTCGGGCGATGTCGATGCCGGGGTGCTGCTCACGCTCATGCGCGATGGCTATGGCGTCGATGCGCTCGAGAAGCTTCTCATCAACGAGAGCGGGCTCAAGGGTCTCTCGGGGGTCGGTGCCGACCTGCGCGACATCGAGAAGGCCGCTGCCGAGGGCAATGATCGTGCGCAGCTTGCCATCGACGTGTTCGCGCATCGGGCACGGAAATACATCGGTGCCTATGCCGCGACCATGGGCGGACTCGATGGCGTCGTGTTCACGGGCGGCATCGGCGAGCACAGCCACATCATGCGCCGGCGCATCGTTCGCGACCTCGAGTTCCTGGGCGTGCGCATCAATGAAGATGCCAACCGGCATCTGAAGCTCGAAAAGAACACACCGGCGCTCATTCACGATCTGCGTTCGGGTGTCGGCATCGTAGTCGTCGCCGCCAACGAGGAACTCATGATCGCGCGTGATGCGCAGCGCATCACCGATGCCCTCGGGGAAACCGCCGGGGGCACCGCTGCTCCGGTGAGTGCGCCAGGCACGACGGAGCAGACAACAACGGATGACAAGACAACGCCTGACGGCCCTCGGACAGTGTCGAGCGGCGCGACCGTTCGGCCAGCATCCGCCGACGTGGTCTCATTGCATGATGACAATGACGCGCCCAGACGCCCGCAGGGCACCATCGGCGAGATACCGATTGCCGTCAGCGCCCGTCATTGTCACCTGACCGAGGCGACCTTCAAGGCGCTCTTCGGCGCGGACGCCTCTCCGACACCGATGCGCGAACTCTCGCAGCCCGGGCAGTTCGCCTGCGAGGAGCAGGTCACGGTCGTCGGGCCCGAGAATCGCATCGAGCGCGTGCGGCTGCTGGGCCCGCTGCGCACGGTCGATCAGATCGAGGTCTCGCACACCGATGGTCTGCTGCTGGGAATCGATGCACCGGTCAGGGACTCCGGTGACGTGGCAGGTTCTGCTGCGGTCACGCTGGAAGGCCCGGCAGGGCGGGTCGAGCTTGACGAAGGGCTGATTCTCGCCCGGCGGCACATTCACATGACGCCCACCGATGCCGGACACTTCGACGTGGTCGATCATGACGACGTGGCAGTGCATATCGTCGGTGGCGATCGAGATCTCATCTTCGGCGATGTGCTCGTGCGCGTCAGCGACAGCTATCGGCTGGAAATGCACATCGATACCGACGAGGCCAATGCCGCCGGCATCAAAAGCAGTGCCGTCGGCGGCCTCTCGCCGACTGACGTCGACGACGACATCGTGCAGCATCCCGTCAGCGGATTCGGCGGCGATCTCGAGCTCTGAGGCGCGGGGCAGGAACCAATCGACGCGCATGCAGACTCAGAGGGTGCACCTGTCGTTGCCAATGTGTTTTTCACCCCTGATGCCATGCTGGCCAATCTGATTCCTCCTCATCAAGCGCTGCCAGCGGTGTCTGGCCTCGTGTCACGGCATGGCCCGGGCCGAGCCGTGCTGGTCGCACTTCTGCTGGCAGCGCTGCTGCTCTCGAATCCTGCGCGTGCGGGTGACGACGAACACATGGGCCCCGGACTCAAGGTGCTCGAACTCTTCACTTCGCACGGATGTTCATCCTGCCCGCCGGCCGATGCCATGCTCGCGCGCGTGGCCGAGCAGAGCGACTCGGCGCTGCTTCTCGAATTTCACGTCGACTACTGGGACGATCTCGTGCATGGCCGTGACGGCAGCTTCGTCGATCCCTTTTCCGATGCCGACTGGTCGCGCCTGCAGCGCGCCTACAATCGTCTGCCGCTGAAAGGCCGGCCGGGTGTCTACACGCCTCAGGTCATCGTCAACGGCAACGTCGCGCTGGTCGGCAGCGATGCACGCGCACTCGACAAGGTACTCAAGCACAACCCCGCACCTGCCCATGTGCCGAGGCTCGAAAGGGCAGCCGATGGACAGATCCGCTACGAGCTCGCTGCCGCCGAAGAGGCTCTGCCCGCCGGAGAACTGTGGCTGTACCGGTTTCTGGACCGCACCGTCACCGATGTGGACGGCGGCGAGAACAAGGGCCGTCAGCTCGAGAACCACAATGTCGTGAAGGCTGCCGAACGCCTCGGTATCTGGCAGGGAGAAACGCTGACGGGGCAGTTTGCGGCGCCGGCAGAGGGTGAGGGTTGTGTTCTCGTGCTCAGGAATCTCGACGGCATTGGTGTTACCGCGGCGTCACCTTGCCCGGAATGAGACTGCTGCTCTGCTAATCTAGAGCCTGTCGACCACATCAGCCCAAGGGCTGCAGAATTCATTCCGAAGGCGAATCCACAATCCGTTCCGAACATGACCAAGCTTCCTGAAAGCCCTGCCGTTGAAAACGTGGGCAAGCGCCTGACGCAGCAGGCTCGCCGAGCCCTTGCGGTCCTTGTCTGCTCGGCAGTCGCGGCGGTTGTCCCAACGGCCCCCGCCACTGCTGCGGAGAACGGTGTCTCTGATGATGTATTCACACTGCATCGGCGCAGCGCATCCTCCTTCCCGCTTTACGGAGAGTTGCTCGCGGGGGGAAGCAGTATTCATATCGTCGATACCGACTACTACCCACTGATTGCTTCGGCCAGTTTCGGTCTGTGGCTCGCCGATGGCGTCGGCATCGAGGTGTTTGCCGATGGCAGTTTCCGTGATGACGAAGCGGCGGGTTTCGAACTCGACATGCCCGAAGCGCGAGGCCTTGCACTCAGACTCGAGTCGCCCCCGGTGCACGACCTGAGCGGTTACATCACGCTCGGTTACGTGGAATACGACATCGAGATGCAGAGTATCGAGGACGGTGCGCCGATCAGTGAGGAAGAATTCGGTGGCGTACGCGTGAGCGTCGGTTTCACGCAGACGCTCGGTTTTCTGCCGATTGCCGCGGCATCGCTCGAGTACCGGCACTACAATGCCGACACCGATGCCAACGTCGATGCCATTCTGTTCGGCTTTCGCCTTGCGCACCGCTGATTGACCCATGCACCAGGATTCACCGATGCTGCCGCTCATTTCCCGCAATCCGCTGCCTTCCGCGGCACGCGTGTTCGTTCGCGCAAGCCGCCTGCTCGCGATGGCTTTCCTTGCTCTCGGTCTTGCCGCCTGCACCGGCGACTCCACCGAGTTCGAGGAGTCGGTCGAAGTCAGCACGCTCGGCATCGCCTCGGTCGGCGTGACCCTGCCCACCGGCACCATCGAACCGCTGACGATGAATCCGGGTGATGCAGTGCAGCTTGCCGTCGAAGCACGCGATGCCGCCAATGCCCCGGTCGAACTGGCGGTGTCGGATCGTCGTTGGTCGAGCACCGACACGGCAGTGGCCACGGTGGACGCGGCCGGGCGCCTGCAGGCAGGCAGGAACGGCAGTGCCGCGGTCACGCTGCACTACGGGCCGCTGCGTTCCGCGCCGCTTGCCGTCACGGTTCAGGAAGAGTCGCTCGTTGCAATCAACGCCATCAATGGCCCTGATCTCGTCGATCCCTGCGTGGCGGCACGCTACGCGGCCACGGGACAGTTCTCGCTCGGCAGCGAACGCCTTCTCGGCGAGGTGATCTGGCAGGCGGACGAGAATACGCGGCTCGTCCCGGGCGATGATGGCAGCACCGAAATCCTTGCCACCGAGCCCGGGGAACTCGTGCTTACGGCAAGCCAGGATGGCGCCACGCTGTCGCGCACGCTCACCGTGTCGGCGGCACTGCAGTCGATCGCACTGGTTCCCGAATCACCGAGACTGAACGTCGACGATACCCTCGCGATGAGCGCTACCGGATCCTATCTCGGTAATGCCGGTGCCGGTAATGGTGCTGCCGGTAATGGTGCTGCCGGTAATGGTGCTGCCGGTGATGGTGCTGCCGCTGGTGCCGGTGCTACGGGTGCTGGTGCTGCCGGTGATGGTGCTGCCGCCGGTGCTACGGGTGCTGGTGCTGCCGATGCCCGTGCTGCCGATGCCGATGCCGATGCGGATGCGGATGCGGATGCGGATGCGGATGCGGATGCGGGTGCGGGTGCGGGTGCGGGTGCGGGTGCGGGTGCGGGTGCGGGTGCGGGTGCGGGTGCGGGTGCCGGTGCCGACGGCAACACGCGCACGCAGAACATCACCGAGGGTGTCACCTGGAGAGTCGTCGGTGGCAACGATGTCGTCAGTGTGGACAACAGTGGTGTGCTCACGGCGAACGCGGCTGGTACTGCCGTGGTCGAAGCGAGCTGTGGTACAACGGTGGTCGATGCGACGGTCGTGGTCGACAGCAGCACCTCCACAGGCAGCAGCAGTGACAGTCTCGTGTTCAATGTAAGTGGCAATCCCTATGTCCTGGGAGTGGGCAGTACGGTGGTGGTGAGGGTTGCGACGGGTGCTACCTACGAAAACGCCAACGACGTCAGCGAATCGGTCGACTGGTCGGCCCTTGGCGACAGCGCTGCGATCATCTGGGAGAACAACGGTCGTAACGGGATCACCATCCGCGGTGTTTCCATAGGCAACGCCACCCTGCGTGCCACCTATCAGGGCGAGTCCGAAGACTTCCAGATTCGAGTCGAGTAGCCCACCACCGCAAGCATCTCGCAGATCCCGTACAAGGCATGTCACACCGCGAACAGTTCGTCGCGCTTGCGCGTACGCTCGAAAGGCGTCTGATCGGCCAGGAACTCATGGTCAATCGCCTGCTGCTGGCACTCCTTGCCAACGGCCATCTGCTGGTCGAAGGGGCACCGGGGCTGGCCAAGACGCGTGCCATCCGGAGTCTCGCCGACTGCCTCGATCTCGACTATCAGCGCATCCAGTTCACGCCGGATCTGCTGCCTGCCGATCTTACCGGTACCGAAGTCTATCGTCCCGCCGATGGCAGCTTCGTCTTCCAGCGAGGCCCCTTGTTCAATCACCTCGTGCTTGCCGACGAGATCAACCGTGCACCGGCCAAGGTACAGTCGGCGCTGCTCGAGGCCATGTCCGAGAGTCAGATATCGGTCGCCCATCAGAGCTATCACCTGCCGACGCCGTTCCTCGTCATGGCCACACAGAACCCGATCGAGCAGGAAGGCACCTACCCCCTGCCCGAGGCGCAGCTGGATCGCTTCTTCATGAAGGTACTGGTCGATTACCCCGACCCGGCGCTCGAGCAGCATATCCTGACCCTGGTGCGCGAAGAGAATCGGCGCGAGCAGCAGCAGCGTGAAGCGCGCAGGTCAACCGATGCCGTGGCCCGCTCACCCGCGGTGCGTATCGGTCCGGGCGACATTCATGCCGCGCGGTGCGAGGTGCTGGATCTGCACATGGCGGAACCCGTGGAGGCGTATCTCGTTTCACTCGTCACGGCCACGCGCGATCCCGGACAGCTCGACACGCGCCTTGGCAAATGGCTGCAGTTCGGTGCCAGTCCGCGCGGCACCATCGCGCTGGACGCGGCATCCCGAGCCCATGCCTGGCTGGTGGGTCGCGACTACGTATCGCCCGGGGATGTGCAGGCGGTGGTACACGACGTTCTTCGCCATCGCTTGCTGCTGAGTTTCGAGGCCGAGGCCGAAGGTATCAGCGGCGACGATATCGTGAACGAACTCCTGAACCTTGTCGTGGTGCCCTGAACGTGGCGGCCACGGCCGAACGGGCATCACCGGAATTCACCTCTCCGGTCAGCACCTCGCTCGAGGAACTGATTCATCTGCGCTCCTGGGCGCTTGCCGGTGGCAGTCGGCCGGTTCCGCGGCCGAGTGCCGAGCAGCGCGGCGGTCACGTCTCGCGGCGCCTCGGTCGCGGCCTCGACTTTGCCGAAGTGCGCGCCTATACCCCGGGCGACGACGTGCGGCTCATCGACTGGAAGGTCACGGCGCGCAGCGGCCTTACCCATACCAAGCTCTTCAACGAGGAGCGCGAGCGACCGGTGCAACTCGTCATCGACTACCGTGCCGGCATGCGTTTCGCCACCGAGGGGATGTTCAAGTCGGTGATGGCTGCGCGGCTTGCGGCACTGGTGGGCTGGCAGGTGCTCGAGCGTGGCGATCGTATCGGTGGTCAGGTGTTTGCCGACGACTGGCATCGTGAACTCAGACCACGCCTCGGGCGACGCTCGCTGCTGCGCCTGTTCGAAGCGGTGGCGGCGGCACAGCGAACCGTGCCGGCGCCGGTTCCGGGAGGTTTTGCGGCGATGCTGAGGCGTCTTCGTCATGGTGCTCGTACCGGCAGCGAGATCTGGCTGTTCAGCGACTTCCAGGGCTTCGACGAGACAGCCAGATTGCTGCTCGGTACCCTGTCACGGCGCCTGGGGCTCGTGGCGGTTCATGTCGTCGATCAACTCGATCGTGAATTGCCCGAAGCTCGGGGGCTCATGGTGGCGGGCATGCAGTCGGAGTACGCTCAGGGGTACTGGCTGGATATCTCTGCCGCAGCACGAGCCGAACACGCGGCGCGTTTCAGGGCGCGTGCCGAAGCGCTCGAGTCGCTCTTCACCGCTCACGGCAGCCGCTATGTACGCATCGACACCCGCCTTCCGTTTCTCGATGCCGCGGCGCGGTTGCGGGCATCATGAACGATGCGGATCGCGAAGCCCTGCTGGCGGCACTGTCGGCGCCGATGACGCCGGCAGCGAACGATTTTTCACTGCTCGCAAAGGGATCGCTCGCGCTGGTCATTCTGCTGCTTCTGGCGCTCGGCTGGCTGTTCTGGCGCTGGCATCAGCGCCGCGCCTGGCGACGTGAGGCCAGACGCGAACTCAGGCACCTGCGCGAATCGCTGCCCGAGCGTCCGCTTGGGGACATCCTTGTCGATACCTCACGTCTGGCCAGACGCCTCCTGCTGACACTCGATGCCCGTGCCGATGCCCCGGGGCTGACGGGCAATGCCTTTCTCGAACGGCTCGATGAGCTTGCCGGTGCCGATCATTTCAGCCGTGGATACGGGCGTCTTCTGCTCGATGCTCCGTGGCAGCGTGACGAGAACGTGAACGCGCAGGATGTGCGTTCGCTCCTTGATCTCATGGGTGAACTCATCCGTAACGCAAGACTCGAACAACCGGTGCCGCCGAGGAGGCTCTGGTGACTGCCGGGCTTCAGCAACCGGCGCCACCGAGGAGACATCGTTGACCATCTGGCTTCTCGATCTGCGCTGGGTCTGGCCATGGTTGTTCGCGGCAGCGCCGCTGCCATTGATCATCCTGTGGCTGCGTCCGCCTCGTACCACGGCAGAGTCCGAACGTCTGCGCCTGCCCGATCCCGGTCGCTATGCCTTGTCGGACGCGGACGGAACTGCCGGCCGCGAACGCTGGGGCCTCTGGGCGCTTCTGTTTCTTGCCTGGCTGCTGCTGCTGGCGGCGTCGGCACGACCGCAGCATCTCGGTCCGATAATTGGCGTGCCGCAATCCGGGCGGGATCTGCTGCTGGCCATCGACGTGTCCAACAGCATGCGCCAGAATGACTTCCCGGTGGGTGGACGCATGGTTTCGCGCATGGCGGCGGTGCGCCGCGTCGCCAGCGACTTCGTGGCGCGGCGTACGGGCGACAGGGTCGGGCTTGTGTTGTTTGGCACGCAGGCCTTCGTGCAGACACCGCTGACGCGCGATCATCTCAGCGTGCAGCATTTCCTCGAGGAAGCCGAAACCGGGCTGGCCGGACAGGCCACGGCCATCGGTGACGCCATCGGCCTTGCCGTCAAGCGCCTGCGTGAAAGACCCGATGAGGCGCGCGTGATCGTGCTCCTGACCGATGGCACCAATACGGCCGGTGCGCTCGACCCCTTGCGCGCGGCCCGCATCGCGGCCGACGAGGACGTGCGTATCTATACCATCGGCATCGGTGGTGCCGGGCGGGGTGGTTTCTTCGGCGGATTCTCGCGCGGCAACGACGTTGATCAGGCGCTGCTCGACGAAATCGCCGCGCTGACCGATGGACGCTCCTTTCGCGCCAGCAATCGCGAGGAACTCGAGGCGATCTATGCCACCATCGACGACATCGAGCCGGTGGAATTCGACGAGGAACGCCTCCGTCCCGTGCGCGAGCTTTACCACTGGCCGCTGGCCGCAGCGCTTGTCCTGTCCTGTCTCTGGGCCTGGTTGCGTCTCGATGTGCCTTCTGCCGCGCGTCGCGGAGAGAGCGGGCAATGACGGAGCTGCCACTGATTTTCCTGCGTCCTGCCTGGCTGATCGCAGCGCTGCCGCTGGTGCTTCTGTTCGTGTACCTTTCGCGCCGGCAACAACGCGGCAACTCGGCCTGGCAGGACATCGTCGATCCGTCGCTGCGCCCCTTCGTCGTGACCGGTCAACCGCTCGGCAAGGCGGCGCGTTTTCTGCCGTGGTTGCTGGCGGGCTGGCTCGTCGCGCTCGTCCTGCTGGCTGGCCCCGTCTGGGACAGGCAACCCGTGGACTCGGGTGATGAACGTCGCTCGGAAGTGCTCGTGCTTGATCTGTCGCTGTCGATGCAGCTCGATGACGTGCGCCCGAGTCGCATCGGTCTTGCCCGCTATCGTCTGCGCGATCTGCTTGCGAGCGCCGACGACATGCGCCTCGCGCTGCTCGGTTTTGCCGAACGGCCCTATGTCGTGAGTCCCCTGACCGATGACCGTGCCACGCTCGAGAGTTTCCTGCCGTCGCTCGACCCCGGGATTGCGCCGGTGCAGGGGAGTCGCACCGATCTCGCCATTGCCGAGGCCGCGGAACTGCTCGTGCAGGGCGGTGTGGCCGCAGGTCACGTGGTGTTGCTCACCGACACCCAGGTGGACGAGCGCAGCCTGGCGGCGGCACGCGAACTCAGGGCAGCGGGGCATCGGCTCTCGGTGGTCGGCATCGGCAGCGACGACAACACGCCGCTGCGGCGTGCCGACGGCAGCTTCGTGACTGACGCCAACGGCCGTGCCAGAACCGCAAGGCTCGATCGGCGGGGGCTTGCTGCGCTCGCCGCTGCAGGTGGCGGTGAGTTTGTCGATGGGCGTGCGGGCAAGCGCGGACTGGCTGCCGTGACCGCAGTGCGCGAGCGCCTCTCGCACGATGCCCGCCTGGACGAAGCCGGCAACGAAGACGTGCAGATCGACTACTGGGCCGAGCGCGCGCCACTGTTGCTGCCGGTGTTGCTGGCTCTCTCGCTGTTGCTGTTCCGGCGTGAAGCGGGCCGCGGCATCGGCGTACTGCTGCCGGCGCTGTTGCTGGCCGGTGCCGTGTCGATGAACGGACGAAATGCCGTCGCCGCGGATGCGCCCTGGTGGGCCGGCCCCGAGCGCCGCGCATCGGCCGCGTTTGCAGCCGGTGAGTACGATAGCCTCGTCGGTGCTGACGCGAGCCCGACGTGGCGCGGTCTCTCGCACTACGCACAGGGTGACTACACGGCAGCATTCGATGACTTTTCGCTTGCCCTCGATGCCGCTGTTGCCGATGGCAATGATGCCGCCACGGCCGCTGCGCACATGAATCTTGGTCTCGCCGAAACTCACCGCGGCAACTACGATGCCGCCATCGCGCAATTCGATGCGGTACTCACCGTCGACCCAGACTCGGAAGCGGCGCGCAACAATCGTGCTATCGCCGAACAATTGAAGGAACAGCAGGAACAGCAGGAACAGCAGGAACAGCAGGAACAGCAGGAACAGCAGGAACAGCAGGAACAGCAGGAACAGCAGGAACAGGGCGAGCAGGGTGAGCAGGGCGAACCGGGCGAACAAGGCGAACAAGGCGAACAAGGCGAACAAGGCGAACAAGGCGAGCAAGACGAGCAAGACGAACAGGCGTCTGCGGAAGAACCGACGGATACGGGTTCGGACAGTGCCTCGTCGAGTGCAGCAGAGTCACAGGGAGATCCAGCGGAGCAGGATGAGCCAGCCGGGCAGGAGGAACCGACGGGACAGGAAGAGTCAGCCGGACAGGAGAAATCGACAGGGCAGGGGAAGCCAGAGGCAGCGATGGGCGAAGATCGTTTCGGTGACTCGGAATCACTCGATTCGCTTGGACCGACGGCATCGGACGATGCCGGTGATGACTCTCGTTCCGCGGATTCGCCCGACAGGGAAGAACCCGCACCCGCTGCCTCGACGACGACGGAATCAACCGAGGCCAGCGAGCCTGCCGACGAGTCCATCGCCGTGGAAACCCTTGGCGAGCGTGCTCAGGCCAACGAGCAACTGCTTCGTCGGATCGAAGACAATCCGGCGGGTCTGTTGCGCCGGAAACTGTTGTTGAATCACCGTAACCGCTATCCGGAGGTCGATGCCAATGGCGATGCCTGGTAGTTGCCTGTCCCTGAATCGCGGCAGCTTTTCGGCAAGGCTCCGCGTCGCGTTCGCGTGGTTCTTCCTCACGTTGCTGTGCGGGCTGCTCCCAGCCCCCGCGTCGGCGCAGGAGCAGGCACTGCACACCAGCGTGGATGTGGACTCGGTCAGCCTCGGCGATCCGATCATGCTGACGATCAATCTGACCGGCAGCGATGAACCGATCGAACTGGCGCCGCTCGAACAGGACTTCCGCGTGCGCGAGCGATCGAGCTCGCGTCAGATGAGTCAGCGTTTCGATTCGACAGGCCGCATGATCATCGGCCGGAAAGCTCCGTTCGGCACCCATCGACATCACGGTGGGTGAAGCGCCGCAAGGCGCCGAACGCGACATGTACATCGAGCTGGAAGTTGCCGACAGCGAACCGCTGGTCAACAGCGAAGTGCGCATGACCGTGCGTGTCTACTACGACGTGGAACTGATCGATGTCGATGTGGATGCGCCTGTGGCTGACGGTGCCGATATTCTGCAGATCGGCGGTGGCCGCGCGACCGAAGCGGTGGTTGACGGACGCCGTTACCGTGTGGCCGAGCGAGACTATGTGCTGTATCCCAACCGCAGCGGTGCGGTGACGGTTCAGCCCGTGACGCTCGAAGCCCTGGTGCCCACCGATGCCGACGCGAGCAACCGGCGCGGCAGCGTGGTCGCTCCGGTGCGCCGCGTCGTGCGCATGAGCGACGCGCTTGAACTCGACGTGCAGCCGCGCCCTGATGACTACACCGGTTGGTGGTTGCCGGCACGCGAGCTGACGGTGTCACGCGAGCGAGCCGACGGCGATGGCGAGATTCGTGTCGGCGAGCCGCTGACGCTCAGAACCACCATGCGTGCCGCCGGTGTTCGCGATACGCAGTTTCCCGATCTCGCCGAACCGACGATCGACGGTGCCGTCGTCTACGGCGAGCCCCCGGAACGCTCGACCGGTGCCGACGAGAATGGCCTGCGCGCTGAAGCGACGCTCGACTGGGTGGTGATTCCGGAGCGCGAGGGCGAGATCGAGATCCCGGCAATGACGATCGACTGGTACGACATCGAAAGCCACGAGGTTCGCGTCGAAAGGCTGCCGGCGATGCGGTTCGATGTCGTGTCGGCGACGGGAGCGAAGGATGCTGCTGCCCCCGTGGCGGCTCCGGAAGACGGCAAAGCGGCCGCCGGGGCTGGCAATGATGCTGGCCCGGAAGTGTCGCGAGATGCTTCGGGCAATCCTGGTGGTGTGTCCGGTGATGCCGGCAGCGATGTACCCGGCAATGCCAACGACGATATGCCCGGTAATGCCGGTGGTGATGCCGCGACCCGTGAAACGGCCGGCCGATCGGCGCCGCCTGCGTCCACGATCGCAGGTTCACTGCGGGGTTATCTGGTACCGCTGCTCGGTGCGGCATTGCTCGCGGCCGTGGCGGCGCTCCTGCTGCAATGGCGCCGCCTTCGTGGTCTCAAGGTCAGACTCGATGCGCTCGAGGCGGGTTCGACAGGCACGGCAGGTAACGCGTCGATATCCTCAGGCCGCGACGATGCCCGCCTTGAAGTTGCGCTGAAGGAAATCGAACGCGCCGCTGCTGCGGGGGATCATGACGCACTTCACGCCATGCTGCAGGTCTGGGCAAGGCGACGCTGGGAAGGGCAGACACCGCCACGCTCGGCTTCGCGCATGGCTGCCCTCGTGGAGCGTGAAGCACGGCTGGCCGACACCGACGACGCTACGCCCTGGCAAGCGATCACCGAGGCGCTCAGAGCGCTGGACCGAACTCGTTATCGGGGTAAGGACAAGGCTGTCGGCGAGGCCGATGCAACGCAGTTGCGTGCGCTCGGCAGGTTGCTTGCTGCCTTGCCGTCACGACCACTGACGGCGACTCCGGAGGCAAGGTCGGTTGTGGTTTCGGGTTATCACCTCGCGAACTGGTAACCGCCAGTGTCCCGCAAGGGTACGGAACGTGTGGCAGTCAGAAAGACCATGCAATGCCGAGGGTGTTGTGCGCAGGCGTTTGTTCACCTTCGACTGATAAACTCATCACACTTTCACGTCAGGCCGCGCAGCGGCCAGGTCCAGGGTTCATGAGCGAAGCGGCAACCGGTAGCGAGTCCGGGCAACACGACGACAACGCGAACGGCCAGGGCCGTGAGAAGGACCGTAAGAAGGGCAATGACAAGGACAATCGGGCGCGAGCGGCGTTCGATGCGCTCGTTTCCAACCTGCAGCACTGGCAACTCGAACTCGATCAGGACGGCATCCTGAGGCTCGATTGCGACGTTGCCGACAGCAGCACCAACGTGCTCTCGCAGGCCGTGCTCGAAGAGTTCGCGCACATCGTCACCTACCTCGAAGTGAACCTGCCGAAGGGTGTGGTGCTGGGTTCGGCCAAGCCTGCGTCCTTCATCCTCGGTGCCGACATTCGTGAATTCGATGCCTTCACCGAAGCGGCCGACGTCACCGCGCGCATTCAGCAGGGCCACGCCATCCTGAGCCGCTTCGAGAGGCTTGTCTGTCACAAGGTGGCGAGCATTCACGGCTTCTGCCTCGGTGGCGGTCTCGAACTGGCACTCTGCTGCGATTACCTCATTGCCATGAACCTGCCCGAGACGCGGCTCGGTTTTCCCGAGGTGAAGCTCGGTATCTTCCCGGGCCTTGGCGGCAGCGTGCGCGCAACCGAAAAGGTCGGTGGTTACAAGGGCATGGAACTCATGCTGACGGGGCGCATGCTGAAAGCACCTGCGGCCAGGGCCATGGGGCTTGTCGATGAGCTTGTCGACGAATTCGGTTCACTGCGCTGGGCGTCGCGGAAGGCGATTCTGCAGAAGCGCCGCAAGACGCTCGGTTGGCTCGCGGCAATGAGCAACCGTCAGCCTGCACGCATGGTGCTTGCCGGCGTCATGCATCGCAAGACCGCCGGGAAAGCCAGGCCCGACCACTATCCGGCGCCGTTTTCGCTCATCGACCTCTGGGAAGCGCACCGCGACAACCGTCACCGCATGTTCGAGGAGGAGGCGAAGCGCGTCGGCGAACTCATGGTCAGCGACACGGCGAGGAACCTTCGCCGCGTGTTCTTCATGAGCGAGCGCATGAAGGGCCTCGGCAAGGCGGCCGACTTCCCGGTGCGTCGCGTGCATGTCGTCGGTGCCGGTGTCATGGGTGGTGACATCGCTGCCTGGTGCGTGTTGCAGGGCATGGAAGTGACGCTGCAGGATCGCGAGATGAAGTACATCGAGCCGGCGCTGAAACGCGCCGGGAAACTCTTTGCAAAGCGCCTGAAGAAGCCGCCTGCCATTGCCGCGGCGCAGACGCGTCTGATGGCGGATGTGGCCGGCGACGGTGTACCCCGCGCGGATGTCATCATCGAGGCGATCTTCGAGGACGCCGATGCCAAGCGTGCGCTCTACGCCGACATCGAACCGCGCATGGCCGCACACGCCATCCTCGCCACCAATACCTCGGCCCTGCCGCTCGAGGAACTCGCCCGCGATCTCGCGCATCCTGCTCGCTTCATCGGCCTGCATTTCTTCAATCCGGTGGCGAAGATGCCACTCGTGGAAGTGGTATACACGGCCGACACCGAGGAGCAATGGGTCACCCGCGGATGCGCCTTCGCCAGTGCCATCAACCGCTTCCCGCTGCCGGTGAGGAGTTCGCCCGGCTTTCTCGTCAACCGCGTGCTCGCACCGTATCTCATGGAAGCCTTCACGATGATGGCCGAGGGCATCGACAAGGACATCATCGACGCCGCGGCGATCCGCTTCGGCATGCCGATGGGGCCGATCGAACTGGCCGACACGGTCGGGCTCGACGTGTGCCTCAAGGTGGCCGAAACCCTCGGCGACAGCGAAGCGGACGTCGACGCCGAACGCGCCATGCTCGAGAAGAAGATCGCAGCGGGCAGGCTCGGCAGGAAGACCGGCAAGGGTTTCTATGGCTGGGATGGCGGCAAGCCCGACCGCAAGGCCGTGGATGTCGACTGCCCCTACGGTGATCGGCTTGCCGGGCGGCTCATGCAGCCGTTCCTTGCCGAAGTGCAGGCCGTCTCCGACGAAGGCATCGTCGCGGATGACGATCTCCTTGACGCCGGCATCATCTTCGGTACCGGCTTCGCCCCCTTTCGCGGTGGCCCGATGCACTACCTCAACGAGAGCATGTCCTCATGACCCACATTCCACGACGTGTGGCGGTGGTCGCCGGAAGGCGCATTCCCTTCTGTCGCGCGAACACTGCCTACGACGGTCTCTCGAACAGGAAGATGCTCGCGACGGTGCTGAATGGCATCGTCGACGAGTTTTCGCTCGCGGGCGAGCGGCTCGGTGAGGTCAATGCCGGTGCCGTCATCAGCCACTCGCGCGACTGGAACCTCGCGCGCGAGGCGCTGCTGTCCACGACACTCTCGCCGCGCACGCCCGGGCTCACCATGCAGCAGGCCTGCGGCACATCCCTGCAGGGAGCGATGGTGGCGGCCGCGAAGATCGCGGTCGGGCAGATCGACTCGGCCATTGCCGCGGGTGCCGATACCGTCAGCGACGTGCCGATCGTGTTCCGTGACCGCTTCGCCAGGCGCCTCGTGAAGCTCGGCAAGGCACGGGATCTGAAGTCGCGTCTTGCTCTCTTCAAGGGTTTCCGGCCGCAGGAGCTGGCGCCGTTGCCGCCGTCGGTGGCAGAGCCTCGCACCGGTCTCAGCATGGGCGATCACTGCGAACTCATGGCGAAGGCATGGGGCATCACGCGTGAAGAGCAGGACGAATTCGCGCTGGCCTCGCACCTCAAGGCCGCCGCAGCCTACGAGCGTGGTTTTTTCGACGAGCTTCTGATTCCCTGCGAGGGTGTCCTCCGTGACAACAATCTTCGCCCCGACAGCAGCATGGACGCGCTGTCGAAGCTCAGGCCCGCCTATGACAAGTCCGGCACCGGCACCCTGACCGCCGGCAACAGCACGCCGCTGACCGACGGTGCCGCAGGCGTGCTGCTCTGCTCCGAGGAATGGGCGCGGGAGCGCGGCCTGCCGATACAGGCGATACTGACCTTCCCTGAAACCGCGGCGGTCGATTTCGTGGGCGGTGCAGGGCTTCTCATGGCACCGACGCTTGCCGTCAGCGACATGCTCAGGCGCGCCGATCTCGCGCTGCAGGACTTCGACTTCTACGAGATCCACGAGGCCTTTGCGGCCCAGGTGCTGTGTACGCTCAAGGCCTGGGAGAGCGAGGAGTACTGCCGCAGGGAACTGGACCGCGACGAGCCGCTCGGTGTGATCGATCGCGCGAAGATCAACGTCAATGGTTCGAGCCTTGCGATCGGGCACCCATTTGCGGCTACCGGTGCGCGCGTACTTGGTACACTGGCGAAACTGCTCGACGAAAAGGGCAGTGGACGCGGCCTCATCTCGGTCTGTACTGCCGGTGGCATGGGGCTTTCGGCAATCTGCGAAAGGTAATCATCATGCGAGTATCTGCCTGTCTCGTCGGCGCGTGGCTGACGCTGTTCGTCGCGCCCTCCGCCATGGCGCAGGAGAATATGCAGTTGCAGGAAATCAACAATCATTTTCACCTGAGTGCAAGTGCCAGCATCGAGGTGCCGAATGACCTCATGACGGCAACGCTGGTGTACGAAGCGCAGGGCGACGATGCTGCGATGCTGGCCAACGAGATCAACGAGAACATGCGCTGGGCGCTCGACATCGTCAAGGACGAATCCGACATCGTGGCCGAAACGCGTGACTATGAAACCTGGCCGATCTACGACAAGTCCGATGAGCAGCGCATCGTCAACTGGAATGCCATGCAGACGCTGGCGCTCGAATCGGCCGATTTCGAACTCATGACCGATGTCATCCAGCAGCTCCAGGAACGCCTTCAGGTCAACCGACTCAAGATGAGCGCGAGCGACGAAACACGCCGTGCTGCCGTCGACGACGTCATGGAACTCGCGCTCGATGCCTTCAAGCAGCGGGCCGAGCGCGTGCGCGAGAACCTCAATGCCTCGGCCTGGCGTTTCGGCAACATCCACATCGACACCTCGGCCGATCAGCATCAGCCGGAATACTACGGCGCCACGAACATGATGATGAGCGCGGCGTCCGCTGACATCGAAGCGCCTGCCCTCGAAGCGGGCAACAGCACGATTGCCGTCACGGTGAGCGGAAACATCATTGTCGACTGACTCGCCGATGGCGAGTTCGTCGGCGAAAACCGCACTCATCGTAGTCCCGCGGGTTGCGCGTGCGGTCATACCGGAGGTCAACCATGCCGATTCCAGGCCGTCAGGGGATTATTCAGCCACGTTCACAGCCCTTTTGCTGCACGCGTTGGTATGATCGGAAGGGTGACTCGATTTTTCCCCTCCGTCCCCTCACATTCCAGCGGAAGCATTAGCCCATGAAGATACTCGTTGGCGTCAAGCGAGTCCTCGACTACAACGTCAAGGCTCGCGTCAAGGCAGACAAGTCCGGCATCGAACTCGCGAACGTGAAGATGTCGATGAACCCTTTCGACGAAATCGCCGTCGAAGAAGCCCTCCGAATCAAGGAAGCCGGCAACGCCGAGGAAGTCGTCGTACTCTCGATCGGCCCCTCGCAGAGCCAGGAAACCATTCGTACCGCCCTTGCCATGGGCGCCGATCGCGGCATCCTGATCGAAACCGACGAAGAACTCCAGCCGCTCGCCGTGGCGCGACTGTTCAACCACGTCGTCGAGAAGGAGCAGCCGGGCCTCGTCATTCTCGGCAAGCAGGCCATCGACGACGACGCCAACCAGACCGGTCAGATGCTTTCCGCCCTGGCCCACATGCCGCAGGCCACCTTTGCCTCAAAGGTCGAGTTCGAAGGCGACACCGTCAAGGTGGCGCGTGAGGTCGATGCCGGCATCGAGTCCATTCGCGTGAAGCTGCCGGCCGTCATCACCGCCGATCTGCGTCTCAACGAGCCGCGCTACGCCAAGCTTCCGAACATCATGAAGGCGAAGAAGAAGCCGCTCGAAACGATTGCGCTTGCCGACACCGGCGTCGACACCGCCAGCGGCCTTGCCGTCGTCGAAGTGAACGAGCCGCCCGAGCGCGAGGCTGGCATCATCGTCGGCAGCGTCGCGGAGCTGGTCGACAAGCTGCGCAACGAAGCCAAGGTCATCTGACGGTCAACGCATTCCGGAGTAATCATTCATGAGCATTCTCATCCTGGCCGAACACGAAGGCGGCGAACTGCGCCCGGCCACCCTCAACGTCGTTACCGCGGCAAAGGCCATCGGTGGTGACATTCACGTTCTCGTCGCCGGCAATGGCGCCTCGGGTGTCGCCGAAGCGGCAGCGAAGATCGACGGTGTGGCGAAAGTCCTGCATGCCGACGACGCAGGTTACGAGCATGAAATCGCCGAGAACCTCGCGCACCTCGTGGTCAAGCACGCGGGCGACTACTCGCACATCCTCTTCGCCGCCACCAACGCCGGCAAGAACGTCATGCCGCATGCCGCAGCCCACCTCGGCGTCAACGGCATTTCCGACGTCCTCGACGTCAAGGACGCCGATACCTTCGTGCGCCCGATCTACGCCGGCAATGCCCTTGCCACGGTAAAGAGCAGTGACGACAGGAAGATCCTCACCGTGCGCACCACGGCCTTCGACGGCGCTGCGGCGGAAGGCGGCAGTGCCTCGGTCGAAGCGGTCGAAGCCGCCGAGATTTCCGACAAGGTGTCCTTCGTCGGGCAGGAGCTTTCGGATTCGGAAGGCCCCGATCTCACGAGTGCGGCCGTGGTCATCTCGGGTGGACGCGGCATGCAGAACGGCGACAACTTCGCCATGCTCGACGACATCGCCGGCAAGCTGAACGGCGCGGTGGGTGCTTCGCGCGCAGCGGTCGATGCGGGCTTCGTGCCGAACGAATACCAGGTCGGTCAGACCGGCAAGGTGGTCGCCCCCGATCTCTACATCGCCGTCGGCATTTCCGGTGCCATCCAGCACCTCGCCGGCATGAAGGATTCGAAAGTCATCGTCGCCATCAACAAGGACGAGGAAGCCCCGATCTTCCAGGTCGCCGACTACGGTCTCGTGGCCGACCTCTTCGACGCCGTGCCGGAATTGTCGAAAGCACTGGACGGTTGATCACATCGGCGGTCTCACGACCGTCAGCGAACCACCGTCATCATTCAAGGCCGACGCTGCCGTCCCTCTCCGGGGTGGCCGTCGGCTTTTTCGTTTCCGGCCCGGTGTCTGGCTTCGTCATCCCCGGTTCGCTTGTCGGCGGCGTCGTTTCCGGTTCGCTCATCGGCAGTGTCGTTTCCGGTTCGGTGGCAGGGGCTGACACAGCCTCTCGCAGGTGCGATCATGTAATGACCGCGGCGCGCTTTCAGTGCCGCCTTCAAAGGAGATTGTCATCATGCCCATCGAAGACGACATCAAGAAAGGTATCGAAAACACCTACGACGAACTCATGAAGATGCAGAAGCGTTTCATGGATGCCTTCAGCGACCTGCCCGAGGACGTCGAGGAAGCCAGAAAGGCCAGTGTCGACAGCTTCGAACAGATTCGCAAGGTGCTCGACAATGCCATGGAAAAGGCTGGCAGTCAGGCAAAGGAAGCGCAGCTGCAGGCGCACCTTGGCCTCATGGAAGCGCAGGATCAAATGGAAAAGTCGCGCGCCGTCTTCGACGAGTTCGCGAAGAAGGCCACCGACGACAGCCGCAGCTGGTTCGATGAATTCGAACTCAAGGCACACCTCGGCATGATGGAAGCGAAGGAGTTCTGGGACAAGCGCGGTGACGAACTCAGCAACGAGTTCCGCAACTCGGCCGAGCGCATGCAGGAAATGACCGCCAGCGCTCTCGACGATCTGCAGAAGTCCTTCGCCAACTGGAACAAGGCGTTTCAGAATCAGCAGAAGAAGTAGGCCTTTCCTGACGTTTTCCGGAAAGACCGTTCTTGAAGACACTGTCTCGATAGCTACTGCCCGAGAGGAACCGAATGAGCTACGCAGCACCCGTGCGCGAACTGTCGTTCGTGCTCAACAGCCTTGTCGGACTGTCCGACATCGCCGAGCTGGAGGGCTTCGGCGAGGCCTCGCCGGATCTTGTCGAGGCCATTCTCGAGGAATCGGCCCGTTTCAACAGCGAGGTTCTCGGTCCGCTCAATCGGCAGGGTGACCAGCAGGGTTCGCGCTGGGAAGACGGCAGTGTCATCACCCCCGACGGCTGGAAGGAGGCCTACGGGCAGTTCATCGAGAACGGCTGGGGTGCGCTGGCCTTTCCGGTGGACCACGGCGGGCAGGGCCTGCCGATGTGTGTGGCAGTGGCCGTGCAGGAGATGTGGCACAGCTCGAACATGTCCTTCGGCCTCTGCCCGATGCTCTCGCAGGCTGCCGTCGATGCGATCGAACTGCATGGCTCGGATGAACAGAGAAAGACCTACCTTCCGAAACTCGTCGAGGGCGTCTGGGGGGGCACCATGAACCTGACCGAGTCCCAGGCCGGTTCCGATCTCGCGGCCGTGCGCACCCGGGCGGAACCGAAGGGTGATCACTACCTGATCACGGGTCAGAAGATCTTCATCACCTACGGCGAACACGACCTCACCGACAACATCATCCATCTTCTCCTCGCGCGCACGCCCGATGCGCCGCCCGGGGTCAAGGGCATCTCGCTGTTCATCGTGCCGAAGTTCATCCCCGATGCCAACGGTGAACCGGGCGAACGCAACGATCTTCGCTGCGTGTCGATCGAGGAGAAGCTCGGCATCCACGGCAGCCCCACCTGCGTGATGTCCTTCGGTGACGATGGCGGTGCGGTCGGTTACCTCGTCGGTGAGGAGAACAATGGCCTCGTCTACATGTTCACGATGATGAACCAGGCGCGCCATGCCGTAGGTGTGGAAGGCTACGCCATTGCCGAGCGCGCCTACCAGCACGCACTCGCCTACGCCACCGACCGCAAGCAGGGCAGGACCCTGCTCGGTGAAGAACAGGGCGGCGATCACAGCATCGTCAACCATCCCGATGTGCGTCGCATGCTCATGAGCATGAAGTCGAACGTCGAGGCCGCACGGGCACTCGCGCTGGAATGTGCCGCCGCCTTTGACCGCGCGCGTCGTCACCCCGATGCCGAGGTGCGCGAGCGCAATCAGCGACGTGGCGAGTTGCTGACGCCGCTGGTCAAGGGCTGGTCCACCGAGATGGGTGTGGAGATGTGTTCACTCGGTGTGCAGATCCACGGTGGCATGGGCTTCATCGAGGAAACCGGCGCCGCGCAGTACCTGCGTGACTCGCGCATTACCCCGATCTACGAAGGCACCACGGCCATTCAGGCCAATGACCTCATCGGTCGCAAGACGGCGCGTGACGGTGGCAAGGGGGCTGCGGAACTCTTCGACGACATGGCGAAGACGCTTGCGGCACTCAGGGCTGCCGGTCACGAGGGCAGCGCAGCCGCAGACCTCGCCGCGATTGCCGCGCGCTTCGAGCCGGCACTGGCTGCCGTGCGCGACACCACCGACTGGATGCTTGCTCAGGACGACGCACGCCTGCCGGCTGCGGTGTCGGTCGAGTACCTCATGCAGCTCGGGCGTCTCGCCGGTGGCTGGATGATGGCGCGCCAGGCGCTTGCCGCCGTCGAGAAGGCGGGTGAAGACGGTGCCGATGAGGCCTGGTTCGACGCGCGCCGCGTGCTGGCACGCTACTACGCCGAGCGCTTCCTGCCGCTGGTGGAATCGTCGGCCGAGGTCATCCGGTCGTCGGCGCTGTCGACCGTCGCGCTGGACGTTGCGCAGCTCTGAGTTCCCGGGCGAGCCGCCTGGCCGAGCCGCATGTGGCCCGGGGCGGGGGGCAGGATGCCCATGCCCCGGGCCAGCGCTGATGCCTTACTGAGGGATCAGCACGTTGTCGATCACGTGAATCATGCCGTTGGTGGCACGCACGTCCACGGGGTTCGCGCGAATGCCTTCGACGAAAAGATCGATACCGTCGGACGAGAGACTGATCTGCTTGCCCATGACGGTCGTGGCCGTTGTCATGCTGCCGAGTTTCTTCGCATCAAGGTTGCCGCCGATCAGGTGATAGCGCAGGACAGTCTGCAGCTGCTGCTTGTTGCGGGGTTGCATGTAGGCGTCCATCACGCCCGCGGGGAGCGCTTCGAAGGCTGCATCGGAAGGCGCGAACAGGGTGAACCTGCCGCTGCGCACGTCGTCGGTGAGCTCTGCTGCGTCGAGCGCGGCAAGCAGGCTGCTGAACTGACCACTCTCGGTCAGCATGTCGACGATGTTGGCGGGTTGCGTGGGCAGCACCGGTGCATTCCCCGGTATTTCGACATCACGTGACTTGTTGCCGGCGCAGGCCCCGAGTGTCAGCGCGGTTGCCAGTACCAGCGCGGTGTTCAGGAGTCGGATGGCTTTCATGGATGGAGAGTCCTCTCTGATTGGTCTGTTCAAGGATAGAGCATGGAGCGATCGAGCATGTCTCAGGTTGCCGCGACGCCGATCCACACGAGCAACGCCATCACGATGGTCATGAGCACCGCTGCCGACCCCGCATCCTTGGCGCGTCCGGACAGCTCGTGGTAGTCCTCGCCGATGCGATCCACGACGGCCTCGATGGCCGAATTCAGCAACTCGACGATCAGGACCAGCAACGAGCTGCCGACGAGCAAGGCGTAGTCGAGCGCGTCATCGGCGATCCACCAGGCCAGTGGCAAGGCAATGAGGCAGCAGATGACTTCCTGGCGAAAAGCGGGTTCGTTGCGGTAGGTGCTGCGGAGCCCGGCGAGCGAGAAATGCGTTGCCGCGGCAAGCCGACGGGTTTCGTCGGCGATGGGTTTGATCATCGTGTGTTCCAGTCTGATGTGATCATCGTTCGACCCATTTCGGGTTGCGATCCTTGTCGACGAGCACTGCGCGCACGCCTTCGATGAAATCGGGGTGCCGTGCCGTGATTGCGCTCTGTTCGAGTTCCCGCGCGAGTGCGGCCTCGAGCGAAGCCGTGGCGTTGTCGTCGAACAGGGTTTCGATCACCGCGAGGGTATGTGGCGAGGCGCCATCGAGCTTGTCGAGCAGTGTGGCCGCATCCGTGTTGCCTCCGGTGGCCGCGGCAGCGAGGCGCTCGCGGCTGGCCGTGCTCGACGCGTCGGCAAACCATGCGGCACGCGCATCGAGTGTGGCCTCGGTGGCAGGGTCATCGGGAAGGGCTTCGCGAGCCTTGCAGAAGGTCCCGACCACTTCGTCGATGCTGCCGGCGCTCGTGTCTTCGAGCGCGGCCACGAAGTGCTCCAGCGTGTCACTCGCGATCAGGTGCGAGGCAAGACCAAGCCGCACGGCCATTGGCCCCGTCACCGACTCGGCCGTGCAGGCCATCCACCAGCCAGCACGCTTCGGCAGCCGTGGCAGAAAATGTGTGCCGCCGACGTCGGGGAAGAAACCGATCCGCGATTCGGGCATGCCGAACAACGAACGTTCGCTGACGACACAGTAACGCCCGTGTACGGAAATGCCGAGCCCGCCGCCCATGGCAATACCGTCGACGAGCGCCATGACCGGTTTCGGGCTGGTGGCAAGACGCAGGTTCAAGGCGTATTCACGGTCGAAGAAGGCATGAATCTCGTCGTACCGTTCGGCAAGCGCAAGCTCACGGATGCGCTTCATGTCGCCGCCGGCGCAGTAGGCCTTGTCGCTGGTCGAGCGAATGAGGATGAGTTCGATACCGTGCTGCGTGGCGATGTCGTCGAGCGCTGCATGCAGCGCCTCGATCATGTCGAGATTCAGTGCATTGAGTGCAGACCGGCGTTCGAGCGTGATGACGCCAAGGCGCCCTCGAAGCGTGGTGCGGCATGTGTCGGACTGGCTGGAATCGTTCATGAGGGTGATTGTACCGACCCGTGGTGCCGGTTCAACGCGGGTCAGTGAGCATTCGGCAGGAATGGCGGCGGTACTGGCCGGCGGCACTGGCCGGCTGTTCGGGCGCTTCCTGTTTCCCGCCTCTCGTCTCTCGTCTCCCGTCTCCCGTTTCCCGTCTTCCGTTTCCCGTCTCCCGTCTCCCGTCTCCCGTCATCGATCAGCGCCGAAGCGCCGCTCTCCCATCGAAATGCACAAGGTCTGTGCAATGCACAGGGCTGCCGACAGCGAACGAAAGCTGCGCGCTTCGGCATCTCGTGCGCACAGCACCACATCGGCGGGCTCGGTGATGCTGTGGTCGGACGTGTCGGTGATGATCAGCAACGGCGCATCGGAATCTCCCGCGAGCCGAATGGCCTGACGGCTGAAGTCGGAGAAGGGCGAGAAGGTGACGACCAGCACGAGGTCTCCCGCCAGTGGATGCAGTGTCTGCATCGGCATCTGTGCGCCGTGCCCGTCGGCGATGCTGCAGGGCTGGCCGAGCTGGTTCAGTGCGTACTCGATGTAGTGACTCACGCCCAGTGCGCGACGCACACCGACGATGTGAATGTGGCGTGCCGCTTCCATGAGCGAAACGGCCTGCTCGAGCGCCGCGCTGTCGGTGAGTTCGACGAGCGAGTGCAGCGATTCGATCTGAGCCGAGGCAAACTCCTGCAACAGCGCCGCTGCCCCCTGGGTGACCGGGCCATCGGTTGTTCCGCCATCGGTGGATCCACGGCGAGTGGCCCCGTCTTGAGTTGTTCCACCGGGCGTGGCCCCACTGGGCGTGACCCCATCGGGCATGGTCCCACCACGAGCCGACACATGACGCAGCCGTTCGGTGTAGTCGGCGTAGCGGCGGTACAAGGGCTCACGGTGGATTTCCTGCAGCATCGCGTAGCCTTCGAGCCCGAAGTGACGTGCGTAGCGCACCAGTGTCGATGGACTGACTCCGGCCTTCTCGGCGGCAAGAGCGACGGTATCGAGAGCGATGGACTGCGGATGGGCGCGCACATAGTCGTTGACGACCTGCAAGCGTGCGGGCAGTCGATCATGAGCAGTGTCGAGGCGGTGCTTCAGTGCGTCGAGGGTCGGGGCGGAAGAGGCCATCGTTCAGTTTGCCCGGTCAGGATGTTTGAGACAGACGTGCGGAGGATGGAATGAATATTCCACCACGTGCCGAAAACATGCAAGCAGATACGGGTTTTTTCTTGATGTGAAACATCCGTTTCATTAGAGTGAGGGGCCCCGAAGCGGATACGGAACCACGCACGCGATGACGGTCGATCTCACCCTGCCCGATGCCATGCAAGCCGTGGTTGCGTCCCCCCGCCATGAGGCGCCCGATCTGATCTGTCTCGGGCGTGCCGGGGTTGATCTCTACGCCCGCCAGATCGGCAGTCCGCTCGAGGATGTGGCGAGCTTTGCGCGCTACATCGGCGGTTCGTCCACCAACATCGCCTGCTGCGCGGCGCGTCAGGGGCTGAAGACCGCGCTCATCACGCGTGTCGGCGATGAGGACATGGGCAGGTTCATCCGCGAGCAGCTTGCCCGCGAAGGTGTGGATACGCGTCTCGTGAAGACCGATCCCGAGCGGCTTACCGCGCTCGTCATCCTCGGCATCAAGGATCGCGAGAGTTTCCCGCTCATCTTCTACCGCGAGAACTGCGCCGACATGGCGATCGACGCAGCCGACTTCGATGCGGACTACATCGGCAAGGCCGGAGCACTGTTGATTACCGGCACGCATTTCTCCACCGATGGCGTCTACAGGGCGTCGATGGAAGCGCTCCGCATCGCGCGTGCAGCGGGTGTCAGGACGGTGCTCGACATCGACTACCGACCTGTGCTCTGGGGCCTCACGGGCCGTGGTGATGGCGAGACGCGCTACGTCAGGAACGACAGGGTCAGCGAGCACCTGCAGGGGATTCTCGGGCAGTTCGATCTGATCGTGGGTACTGAAGAAGAATTCAGCATTGCAGGCGGTTCGGAAGACACGCGCGAGTCGCTCGAGAAGGTGCGTTCCCTGACCGACGCAACCCTGGTGCTGAAACGCGGGGCGCTCGGTGCGGTGGTTTTCGACGGGCCGATTCCGGCCGATCTCGAACAGGGCGTTCAGGTCGAAGGTGTCAGGGTTGATGTATTGAACGTGCTCGGCGCGGGCGATGCCTTCATGGCGGGCTTTCTTCGCGGCTGGCTGAACGAGGAAGGGCATGCAGCCTCGCTCCGCTATGCCAATGCCTCGGGGGCACTCGTGGTGTCGCGTCATGGCTGCACACCGGCGATGCCGACGCAGGAAGAGCTGGACTTCTACCTGGCGCACCAGCAGCGCATTCCGCGCCCCGACGTCGATCCGCAACTCAACTACCTGCATCGTGTGACCGTGCAGCCGGAAGCGCCGCAGGAGCTCTGCATCCACGCCTTCGATCATCGCATCCAGTTCGAAGACATGGCCGATGCGGCCGGCGCCGACCATGCGCGCATCGGTGAACTCAAGCAGCTGCTGTTTGCCGCGACGCTCGATGTGCTCGACAGCGATGGCCTGCAGGACAAGGGCGGCATCCTCTGCGACGGCATCCACGGGCAGGATGTGCTGAATGCCGCCACCGGCTCGAGACTCTGGATCGGACGCCCGGTGGAGATGCCGAAGTCACGCCCGCTCCGTTTCGAACACGATCAGGACATCGGCACCCTGATTGCCTCCTGGCCACTGCAGCAGATCGTCAAGTGCCTGTGCTTCTTCTCGACGCAGGACAGCGAGGAGCTGCGTCGGGCACAGGAACGGACACTGCTCCAGCTTCAGAACGCCTGTTTCGCGAGCGGTCACGAATGGCTGGCCGAAATCATCCCGCCCACGGACGACCCGCTGCCGGTGGGCGAATCGGTGCTCGCGTCGATCAGGCGCTGTCACGAACTGGGTCTGCGGCCCGACTGGTGGAAGATTCCCTGCATCGACCGCGCGTCGGCCGTGGCGATGGGAGACTTCATCGCCACCCATACGCCACATTGCCGCGGTATCGTGGTGCTCGGGCTCGATGCGCCCATCGAGGAACTCGGCGCAGGCTTCAAGGCCTTCGCGGGCATCGATCTCGTGCGTGGCTTCGCCGTCGGTCGCAGCATCTTCGGCGAGCCTTCGAAACGCTGGCTCGCAGGGGCAATCGACGACGCGCAATTGCAGCGCGAAATTGCCTCGCGCTATCGTGCGGTGATTGCCGCCTGGCATCAGCGCGGCACGGCCTGACTCAACCGGCCCTCATCAGGAAATCGTAGACATGAGCACCCGCAAACTCACTCTCGCTCAGGCCATGGTGCAGCACATGGCCGCGCAGTTCGCCGTTGTCGATGGCGAACGCCTGCCGCTCTTCGGCGGTGTCTGGAGCATCTTCGGGCACGGCAACGTGCCGGCACTCGGTGAAGCGCTGTACGCAGTGCGCGACATCCTGCCCACCTACCGCGGCCAGAACGAGCAGGGCATGGTGCATGCCGCCACCGCCTTCGCCAAGCACAATCGCCGCCGCCGCATCATGGCCTGCACCACGTCGGTGGGGCCGGGGGCAACCAACATGGTCACGGGCGCAGCGACCGCTTTCGTCAATCGTCTGCCGGTGCTGCTCCTGCCCGGCGACGTGTTCATGCACCGCGCCTCGGCGCCCGTGCTGCAGGAAGTCGAGTATCCGCTCGATGCGAGCATCAGCGCCAACGACTGCTTCAAGCCCGTGTCGGCCTACTGGGATCGTCTCGTCAAGCCCGAACAGATCATCACGTCCCTGCCGCGCGCCATCGAAACCATGCTGGGCGCCGATACCGCGGGCCCCGCCACGCTCTGCCTGCCGCAGGACGTGCAGGCCGAAGCCTACGACTTCCCCGAGCGTTTCTTCGCGCCGGTGGAACATCACCTCGGGCGTCTCGGGGCCGATATGCGCGAGCTTGACTGCGCCGCCGACACCATCCGCAAGGCGAAGCGACCGCTCATCGTCGCCGGGGGTGGCGTGCACTATTCGGAGGCCTGCGACACGCTGGCAAGCTTCGCCGCACGCTTCGGCATGCCGGTGGTCGAAACGAGCGCCGGCAAGGGGGCGCTGGCGCATGATGATCCGCTCAATGGTGGTGCCATCGGTGTCGTGGGTGTGCATACGGCGAACGCACTCGCTGCCGAAGCGGATCTCGTCATCGGCATCGGTACACGCTTCTCCGACTTCACCACGGGTTCGCGTACCGTCATCAGCAACGGTCGTACGCCGCAACTCAGCATCAACGTCGCTCAGCTCGATGCGCACAAGCACGAGAGCCAGGCCATTCGCGGCGATGCCGGCCGCTCGCTCGACGAGCTTGCCGAGCGTCTCGGCGACTACCACAGCGACACGGACTGGACCGGCAGGGTGGTCGAGCACAACGGCAGATGGCAGGCGATCGTCGCCGCAGCGGTGGCGACGTCCGCGGCACGCAATCGCCCCTCGGACGCTCAGGTGACGCAGGTACTGAACGAGGTGGCCAATGCCGCCGAAGACGTGCTGCTGGTCGCCGCGGGTTCGATGCCCGCCGAGGGTGCCAAGCTCTGGCAGGCGGGGCATACCCGCGGTTATCACTCGGAGTACGGCTACAGCTGCATGGGCTACGAGATCGCCGGCGGTCTCGGGGTCAGGCTTGCACAACCGGAAGGCGAGATCTACGTCGTCGTGGGTGACGGCAGCTACCTCATGCTCAACAGCGACATCGTCACTGCCGTGGCCATGGGTCTGAAGCTCACCATCGTGGTGCTCGACAATCGTGGTTTCGGCTGCATCAACCGCCTGCAGAACGGCTGCGGTGGCGCACCCTTCAACAACCTCTGGGACGACGGTACCTACGCCGAGGGCAACTGGCCCAGGGTGGACTTTGCCGCACACGCGGCGTCCATGGGTGCGGTGGCCACGCACGTCGAGAATCTCGAAGATCTGAAATCGGCACTGCTGGCCGCGCGCGATTCCGACAGGACGCATTGCATCGTCATCGACACCAATGCGGTGGATTCGACCGGCGGTGGCGCCTGGTGGCAGGTGGGCATTCCCGAGGTGTCCGAGCGCAGGGAAGTCACCGCGGCGAAGAGCGACTGGCAGGATGCCGGCAGCGAGAAGCAGGCGTACTGAGCGGGGTGTCTGCCAGTGGGAAGGGTCGGTAGGCGAGGATGGTGGCAACGATGAGCGATCAGACGCCCGAGATCTATTGTCTTGGCCGTGCCGGCATGGATCTCTACGCACTCGAGGATGGCGCGGACTTCCATGCCGTCTCGGGCTTCGAGAAGCAGGTCGGCGGCTCGCCTGCGAACATCGCCATCGGACTGGCGCGGCTCGGTGTGAAGGCAGGCATCATCACTCGCGTCTCGGACGATCTCGTGGGGCACTATGTGGCCGCCGAACTCGAGCGAAACGGTGTCGATATCGGAGCGCTGTCCTTCGATGCGAGTGGCACGCGCACGAGCCTTGCGGTCACCGAGGTGAAGGACGAGGAATGCGGGGTGGTCATCTATCGTCACCGGGCGGCCGATCTGGCACTGTCACCCGGCGACGTCGATACGGCAGATATTGCCGGAGCGAAGCTGTTGCTGATCACCGGTACGGCTCTGAGTGCCGAGCCGTCACGTTCAGCAGCGCGTCATGCGCTTGACACGGCAATCGCAACCGGCACGCGCTGCGTGCTCGATCTCGACTACCGCGCCTGTGCCTGGGCGAGCCGCAACGAGGCCGAAGAGGTCTGTCGCGAATTCGCGCTGACCTGCCACGTGGTTGTCGGCAACGACGAGGAGCTTGCGCTCATTGCCGAAGACACGGCCACGGCGGTCGAGCTGCTGTTCGACGCCGGCGTCGACATCGTCGTCGCCAAGCAGGGACGCGAAGGTTCCGCAATATACCAGCGGCACGGTGCGACGCTTCGCCGGTCCGCTAAGCTGGTTCGCGAGAAGAAACCTTTCGGTGCGGGTGATGCCTTCGCGGCGCGGCTGTGTGCGGGTTGGCTGAAGGATGAACCGCTCGAGCGCGTGCTCGAGGAAGCTGCGGCGGCAGCGGCATGGGTGGTAGGTTCCCGTCGTTGCGGTATCGACACACCGACGCGTGACGAGATTGCCCGCCTGATCGCCGAGTCCGAATCGTCGGGCACGGATGGGACGGGCGTCGACATCGACGAACTCAGGCGCACGAACGGCGAGAATCGAACATGACCCGACATATCTCCGCTTACGACAATGCCAACGAAGCCATCGTTGCCGAAGGCAATGAGGTCACCCCGCTGGTGTACTTCAACCGCGTCTGTCTGCAGCCCGGTGAACGCTACAGCCATTGGCTGAGGGGCCACGAGAGCTGCATCGTGCCGGTGTCGGGCAGTTGCAGTGTCAAGGTGGGTGACGAGAGCTACGAGAACATCGGCAGTCGCAGGGATCTCTGGGAAGGGGTGCCGAACGCCGTGTACGTGCCCGTGGACATGCCCGCCGAGATCACCGCAGGAGCGCGCGAGATGGAAGTGTTCATCGCGGGTGGCCGCTACGACAGGACGTTGAAGCCCTTTGCCGTGCGCGACGAGGATGTCGATCTCGTGCAGTACGGCTCGGATGACACGAAGACGCACCGCAAGATCAAGCATCTGCTCGGTCAGCGCAACGCCGCAGATCGCGGGAGGTTGCTCGTCAGCGAACTCTTCACCGTCGGACAGGGTGGCTGGTCAGGCTTTCCGCCGCACAAGCACGATACCGAGCGACTGCCCGAGGAAACCCGTTTCGAGGAGGTCTACCAGTTCCGCTTCCGCCCCGAGCAGGGCTTCGGCTGTCAGTTCGATTACCTCGAGGACGGTGGCTGCGGCACTCCGCATCACGTGCGCAACGGCGACACCTGTCTGATCGATCGCGGTTATCACCCCTGCGTGGTCGCGCCGGGCTACGAAATGTACTACTTCACGATCATCGTCGGCGAGCACTCGCAGTCGCTCATTCAGTACTTCGAACCGGCGCATGCCCACCAGATCGAAACGATCCCGGGCATCAAGGACATGATTGCGAAATTCAGGTAATGGAGCGACTTCCTTGATGGCGGAACTGAACAGGCTGCTCGAGGCAGCGCGAGAGGGTGGCTATGCCGTACCCTGCTTCAATGTCTTCGGTATCGAGGATGTGCAGGCGCTCGTTGCCGCAGCCGAAGCCGAAGACGCACCCGTGATTCTCGCCGTGAATCGCGAAATGGTGGCTTTTGCCGGGCGGCAGCCGCTTGCCGACTACCTTGTCGGTGTTGCCGCGGAAGCGAGCGTACCGGTGTGCGTCCATCTCGACCATTGCGAGGTGGTGGACGAGGTCAAGCGCGCGGTCGACGCGGGCTTTCCGTCGGTGATGTTCGATGGCTCGCAGCGCTCGCTCGAAGAGAACTGCCGTTGCACGCGCGAAGTCGCCGACTACGCGCACGCCGCCGGCGCCGGTGTGGAAGGCGAGATCGGGTCGGTACCGTATCGTGCCGGCAGCGTCGGGCGCGAGCACGTGCAGGATCGCCTTGCCACCGTCGACGATGCCGCACGGTTCTCGGCCGAGAGCGGGGCGGATGCCATCGCCGTGGCAGTGGGTAACTGCCATCGCCTGATCGAGGGGCATGCGATCATCGATCATGAATTGTTCGCCGAACTGCGTGACGTCGTGGCACAGCCTCTCGTGATTCATGGTGCAAGCGGCATTCGCGGTGAAGATCAGCAGAGACTCACCCGGGCGGGGGCGGCCAAGTTCAACATCGGCACGAGCATCCGCCGGGTGCTGACGGACGGACTCCGCGAAGTGCTTGCCGAGCAGCCCGATCTTCACGATCGGCTGCGTCTGTTCCAGGCGGTCATGCCGCGCGTCGAAGCGCGTGCGCGTGATCATTTCCAGGTGCTGGGTGCCAGTGGGCACGCGGTCGATTCCATTTCTCGAGAGAGCGAAACATCATGAGTTATCCAACGGGCAATGCCCCCTGTTCCTGGGGGGTGGAATTCGGTGACGACCCACGCAACCCGCCCTGGGAGAAGGTGCTGGATGAAGCGCGCGCCGCCGGTTATCGCGGCATGGAACTCGGGCCGCTCGGTTTCATGCCCGAGAACCCCGAGGTGCTCGGCGAGGCCCTCGGGAAACGTGGTCTGACCCTGACGGCGGGGGTGCTCTTCCGGCCCTTTCACGATCCGAACGCGCTGCCCGAGATCATCGATGCGGCACACCGTACCTGCAGGAGTCTCAAGGCTCAGGGTGCCGAACAGCTCGTGCTCATCGACAGCATCAGCGAGCGACGCGTGCCGACGGCAGGGCGTCCGGCCGAAGCCGAGCGCCTCGTCGGTGCCGACCTGGCCGCCTTTCATCGGCGCGTGCGTGAAGTGTGCGAGATTGCCACGGGCGACTACGGCATGACGGTGTCGCTGCACGCGCATGCGGCGGGCTTCATCGAGTTCGAAGACGAAATCCACCGCACCATGGACGCCTTCGCGCCCGAACTTCTCGGACTGTGCATCGATACAGGTCATTGCGAGTACGCGTGCACCGATCCGGTGAAGCTCTACCATCAGTATCACGAGCGCGTGCCTTACGTGCACTACAAGGACGTCGATCCTGTCATTCGCGAAAAGGTCGTCAAGGAGCGCATCGGTTTCTACGACGCCTGCGGCATGGGCCTCTTCTGCAACCTCGGCGATGGCGTGGTCGACTTCGCGGGCTTCAAGGCGGCCATGGATGAACATGGTTTCAGCGGCTGGGGTACGGTGGAACAGGACTGTGACCCGACCGCCGGCAATCCGGTGCTGGCCGACGCACGCCACAACCTCGAGTTCCTGACGTCGGTCGGCATTGCGGCTGCCGACGGCCGTGGTGCCGCATGAGCCGCGCCAACACGCCGTTGCGCTGGGGCATGATCGGTGGGGGTCAGGGCAGCCAGATCGGCGAGACGCATCGCATGGCCGCGGTCATGGATCGGAAATGGACCCCGGTATGCGCCGCACCCGACATCGACCCCGACCGCGGCAGACGCTTTGCCGTGAGCCTCGGGCTTGATCCCGAGCGCGCCTACGGGAGCTGGCAGGAACTCGTCGAGGGCGAAAGGGGGAGGCGCGACGCGGTACAACTGGTGACCGTTGCAACGCCCAACAGCACCCACTACGAGATCACCCGCGCCTGCCTCGAGGCGGGCTTCAACGTGCTCTGCGAAAAACCCCTGACCATGACGTTCAGGGAAGCAAAGGCACTCGCAAACGTTGCCGAGAAGGCGAACCGGAAACTCGTCGTGAACTTCGGCTACACGGGTTACCCGATGGTGCGCGAGATGCGTGCGATGGTGCAGGGCGGCAAGCTCGGCAACATCCACCTGGCCTTCGCGCAGTTCGCGCACGGCCATCACAGTGATGCCGATGACGCCGACAACCCGCGCATTCGCTGGCGTTATGATCCGTCGCAGGCGGGCGTCTCCTCGATCGTCGCCGACTGCGGCATTCATGCCCAGCAGATGACCGGTTACGTGCTCGGGCAACGCATCGAGAGCGTCTCGGCCGATTACCTCAGCGCCATCGGCGGGCGCGAGCTCGAGGATGATGCCGCGGTGCAGTCGCGGCTTGAAGGTGGCACGCGGGCACGGCTCTGGACCAGCGCGGTCGCCACCGGACACGTGCACGGCCTGCAGCTCGAGGTGTTCGGCGACAAGGGCGGGCTGTGCTGGCGTCAGGAGCGGCCGGATCGGTTGCTGTATTCACCGCTGGGAAAGCCGGTGCGCATTCTCGAACGCGGTCAGGGCGGTCTCTCGAAGGACGCGCGCGAGAGTTCGCGCATCACCATCGGACACCCGGAAGGGTTTCCGGCGGCTTTCGCCAACATCTACCGCGACATTGCCCTGGCGCTCAAGGGCAGCAAGCCTGCGCTGGCGCGGTTGCCGTCGGTCGAAGACGGTATCGAAATGGTGCGTTTCGTCGAGCAGGCGACACGCTCGGCCGGGAAGGGTGGCCGCTGGATGGCGATGCAGGACGTGCGCGCCGGCTCCCGGGGCTGAGACCTGGGCTCGGAATGTTAACCTGCACCATCCGGCAAGGTCGTCGTCAGTCGGCGTCGCCTCGGTCATATGCAACAAAGGAATGCAACAAGGCATGAACTCGTACAGTCAGCGCACCTTCGGCAAACGGCTTCTTCCGGCACTCGTGCTGAGCGGCGCGGCCATCGTTTCGGGCACGGCGCATGCGCAATTCAGCGTGGGCTTCCGTGGTGGTCTCAGTGCCTCGGACCTCAGCGAGGACAGCGGCAACATCTACGCCGATGGCTACGAATCGGTCACTTCGGACGAATTTGCCTTCGTGCTCGAGTACCGTGTCAGCGATCAACTGTCGGTGGTGAGCGAAATCGGACTGACCGAACGGGGTGGTGAACGCAAAGGCATGCAACCGATCCCGGCCCGGGCGCTTGCCGGACTCGGTGCGGCGAATCCCGGCGCCGCGCAGGGCTTCAGTCAACTGCCTGAAAATACAGTTCTCCATGCCAGTTTCGACAACGAGTCGACGCCGGAATACATCGAGATTCCGGTTCTGCTGAAGTACCGCTGGGGAGGCCTGTTTCGCCCCTATGTCAATGGCGGTGTCTACCTGGGCTGGCTGACCGATGCCACGCAGAAGACCTCCGGCAACAGTGCCGTGTTCATCGAGCAGGACGGCACCTACGTGCCGCTCGACCAGACCGAGTACCCCTTCAACTCCAGCACCGACATCAGCAAGGATCTCGAATCGTTCAACGCCGGGTTGCAGATCGGCGCCGGCGCCGAATATGCGCTGGCCGAACATCATGGTCTCCTGCTCGATCTGCGCGCTTCACGCGGACTCATCGCGATCCAGAAGGATGCGAGCCAGGGCGAGACCTCGGTCGGTGGCGCGGTGCTGTCGCTCGAATACCTCTACCGCTTCTGAGCGTCGGGGGAAACATACGATGAGCGCCAAACACGTACCTGCCTTCGAACATGCCTGGCCTGTACTCGGGCATGCCATCCCCTTCGCCCGTGATCCGATTGCCTTTCTCGACAAGGCGCACGAAGAGTGCGGGCCGGTGTTCGAACTGCGGCTGCCGGTGGGGCGACGTGCGGTGGTGCTGATCGGCCCCAGTCACAACCGTTTCTTCTTCGAAGAGACCGACAAGCGTCTGTCGATCATGGAAGCCTATGCCTATTTCAAACGCATGTTCAGTGATGACTTCTTCTACTTCGGTGGCGCCGAGGCCTACCAGCGTCAGCGGAACATCATCCTGCCCTGCTTCAAGAGCACCAGACTTCCCGACTATGTCGAGGTGATTGCCGACGAGACCGAACGCTTCATGGCAAGGCTCGGCGACGAGGGCGAATTCAATCTCGTCGACGAGTTCGGTCCGCTGGTCATGCACGTTGCTGCGCACGCCTTTCTCGGCAGGGAGTTCCGGGAAACGCTCGGTCGCGAAGTGTTCGAGGAAATGCGGCACTTCTCCGAAGGCATGGATCCGATCACGCCGGCCTGGATGCCGCTGCCGAAATTCGCGCGCTCGCGAAAGGCGCGGGAGAGTCTGCACGCACGCTTCCGCCCGCTGATTGCCGAGCGGCGGGCGCATGCCGTATCGCCGCCCGATTTCCTGCAGACCATGGCCGATGCCGTGGACGAGAACGGCAATCTGCACGAGGAGGGCATTCTGATCGATCTGATTCTGCTGCTCGTCTGGGCCGGGCACGAAACCACGGCAGGGCATGTCAGCTGGACACTGATCGATCTCCTGCAGAACCCCGCTGCCATGGAGAAACTGCTTGCGCAGCAGCAGGAAGTACTTGGTGAGCGCGGCACGGTGGTGCGCGAGGACGTGCGTCAGCTGACCTACATGGACCTTGTGCTGCAGGAAACCGAGCGTCTGCATCCGGTTGCCTGGATGCTCATGCGTCACGCCACCGAGGATATCGAACACGACGGGTATCTCATCGAGGCGGGTACCGATGTATTCATTTCGCCCTGGTTGTCGCACCGCCTGCCCGATGTCTTCGAGCAACCCGAGCGCTACATGCCAGAGCGCTTCGACGGGCGACGGCAGGTGGCGCACAGTCTGATCGGATTCGGTGGCGGACGGCATCGTTGCACCGGCGTGAACTTCGCCAAGCTCGAGATGAAGGTAATCATCACGATGCTGCTGGCGCGTTATGACTTCACGCTTCTGACCCCCGATCCGCAACCGGCGAGCGGGCCCGTGACGAAATGGCCCGAAAGCACCACGCGCGTGGCCTATCGGCGGAGGGGCACCCTTGCGGACTGAACACGCAGCATCGACACCAACACCGGCAGGTTCACCACCCTGCCCGTGCCAGCACAGCGATGACGGCGGCGCAACCGGCGTGGCGGTCATCACTGCACCCATCCGGCAGTTGCGCCGGATGAACTACAACCCAGAAACCACTTTCAGGAGAAAACCGGTATGAAGAAATTGTTGGGTGCCGCAGCGATTGCGGCCACGCTTGCTACCTCGGTCAATGCGGCGGACATCGTCGTGGTAACGCATGGCCAGGCCAGTGATCCGTTCTGGTCGGTCGTCAAGAACGGTGTCGAGAAAGCGGCTGCCGACACGGGTGCCAAGGTCGAGTATCGTGCGCCGGAAACCTTCGACATGGTAGCGATGGGGCAGCTCATCGATGCTGCCGTGAACAAGGAACCCGACGGTCTGGTCGTGTCGATTCCCGATGCCGATGCGCTTGGCCCGGCGATCGAGAAGGCCGTCAATGCGGGCATTCCCGTCATCAGCATGAATTCGGGTGGCGATGTCGGCAAGGATCTCGGTACGCTGCTTCACGTGGGCCAGTCCGAGTTCGATGCGGGCAAGGCAGCCGGTGAGAAGATGGCCGAACTCGGTGGCAGCAAGGCGCTCTGCGTCAACCACGAAGTCGGCAACGTGTCGCTCGACGATCGCTGCGCCGGTTTCGCGGAAGGCTTCGGCAACGACGTCACCATCCTGCCCACCACCAATGACCCGGCGGAAGTCGAGTCGAAGGTCAAGGCGGCACTCGAGTCCGATCAGGATATCGATACCGTGATCGCGCTGGGTGCATCGCTCGCCGGTGAGCCTTCGGTAGCGGCCGTTGAAGCCGTGGGCCGTGACGGCATCCTCGTCGGTTCATTCGACCTCTCGGGGAGCTTCCTGCAGTCGGTTGCCGATGGCAAGGCCACCTTTGCCATCGATCAGCAGCAGTATCTCCAGGGTTATCTGCCGGTGGTATTCCTCGCGCTCTACGCCGACTATGGTCTGATGCCGGGTGGCGACGTACCCTCCGGCCCGAACCTCATCACCGGCGACAAGGCCGAGCAGGTCATCGAGCTTTCGTCGAAAGGCATCCGCTGAACCATCCGAGCCTGAGCAGGGCCCGCCCCGTGCGGGCCTTGCGCATGCAATGAATCCATCACTGCGAAGGGGAACAGAACATGTCCAACGATACGGTGGCCGCGGTGGACGAGCGGATCAAGACCGAATCCTTCTTCACCCGCCTGATGAAGCACCCCGAACTCGGCGCCATCGCGGGTGTGATTCTCGTGACCATCTTCTTTTTCGTCACGGCCGACCCCGCCATGTTCAGCCTCGCGGGTTTCATGAACTTCATGTCGCCCGCGGCGCAGCTTGGCATCCTTGCCATCGGTGCGGCACTCCTGATGATCGGCGGCGAGTTCGACCTCTCGCTTGGTTCCATGATTGCCTTTGCCGGGCTTTTCTTCGGTGCCTGCGTGGTCACCATGGGTCTGCCGCTGATTGCGGCGATACCGGCGACCTTCCTGTTCGCGGCGATCGTCGGCGCGATCAACGGACAGATCGTGATTCGCACGGGCTTGCCGAGCTTCATCGTGACGCTCGCGTTCCTGTTCATTTTCCGCGGACTGTCGCTGGTAGGGCTGAAGTGGGCAACCAACGGCTCCACCCAGCTCCGAGGTATCCGTTCGGCCACCGCGGACGACTGGCTGACGCCGATCTTTTCCGGTGATGCCTTTCAGGGGCTCTTCCGAAAGCTCGCCGACGCCGGCATGATCGAAACCTTCAAGAACGGCAATCCCAAGGTGACCGGAGTGCCGGTCGAGATTCTCTGGTTCATTCTCGTGGCGCTCATCGCCACCTACATTCTCGTGCGCACGCCCTGGGGCAACTGGATCTTCGCTTCGGGAGGTGACGCCAATGCGGCGTCGAACTCGGGCGTGCCCGTGAAGCGGGTCAAGACCGTGCTGTTCATGGTCACCGCCTGCTGTGCGGCACTCGTCGCCATCATCACCGTGCTCGACAGTGGCTCCACCGACGCGCGGCGAGGGTTCCAGAAGGAGTTCGAGGCCATCATCGCGGCGGTCATCGGTGGCTGTCTCCTGACCGGAGGCTATGGCTCGGCCATCGGCGCCTTCTTCGGCTCGATCATCTTCGGCATGGTGCTCATCGGCCTCACCTACACCAACATCGATCAGGACTGGTACCTTGTGTTTCTCGGCGGCATGCTGCTGATTGCGGTGCTGTTCAACAACATGATCCGCAAGCGCGTCACGGGGGAGCGATAAGATGTCCGAACCGATCATTCACATGGAGAACATCGAGAAGCACTTCGGCAACGTCATCGCGCTTGCCGGCGTGAGTTTCGATGTCAGGCCTGCCGAATGCCATTGTCTCCTCGGCGACAATGGGGCGGGAAAGTCCACCTTCATCAAGATCATGTCCGGTGTGTACAAACCCACCGGGGGCGAGATCTTCTTCGAAGGGCAGCCGATGAGCTTCGACAGCCCGCGTGATTCGATGGAAGCGGGCATTGCCACCGTGCATCAGGATCTTGCGATGATTCCGTTGATGTCGGTGACACGCAATTTCTTCATGGGGCGCGAACCCACCAGAGGCCGAGGCATCTTCAAGCGCTTCGATGTGAAGGCGGCCAACCGCGTGACCGTGGACGAGATGCGTTCGATGGGCATCAACCTGCGCGGGCCCGATCAGGCGGTGGGTACCCTGTCGGGCGGCGAGCGTCAGACCGTGGCGATCGCGCGTGCCGTGTACTTCGGTGCCAAGGTGCTGATTCTCGACGAACCCACTTCAGCGCTCGGCGTACGTCAGACCTCGAACGTGCTGGCGACCATCGACAGGGTGCGCAAGCAGGGTGTCGGGGTGGTGTTCATCACCCACAACGTGCGCCATGCCCTTGCCGTCGGCGACCGCTTCACGGTACTGAACCGCGGCAAGACACTCGGCACGGCGCTGAAAGGCGAGATCACACCCGAGGAACTGCAGGATCTCATGGCAGGAGGGCAGGAACTCGCAGCGCTCGAAGGTTCGCTGGGCGGCACGGTCTGATCGTCATCCCGTAACGACGGGCTGTCGCAGCGACACGCAACACGCGACCCGGGGTGGATGTCACCTCCGGGTCGCGTGCATGATCATTGCGGTGGTGCGTCCCTGCGTGCCGCCATCAACGAACGATCAATTCGTCGCCTTCGCCAGCACCGCGTTGAAGGTTTCGCTCGGGCGCATCACGGCCTTGGTCTTTTCCGGGTCGGCGTGGTAGTAGCCGCCGATGTCGACAGCTTTGCCCTGAACTTCCTTGAATTCCTCGACGATTTTCGCTTCATCGCGTGCGAGTGCTTCGGCGAGCGGTTTGAAGTGTGCCCGCAGTTCGGTGTCCTTGTCCTGGGCGGCAAGCGCTTCGGCCCAGAAGAGCGCCAGGTGGAAGTGGCTGCCGCGGTTGTCGAGTTCGCCCGCGCGACGCGAAGGTGACTTGTTCTCTTCGAGCAGCCTGCCGGTGGCCTCATCAAGCGTGTCGGCCAGTATCTGCGCCTTGTCGTTGCCGTGGGTCTTTGCGACCTTCTCGAGCGATACCGCCAGTGCGAGGAACTCGCCGAGCGAATCCCAGCGCAGGTGGTTCTCTTCGAGGAGCTGCTGCACGTGCTTCGGGGCCGAACCGCCGGCACCGGTTTCGAAGAGACCGCCACCGGCCATGAGCGGCACGATCGAAAGCATCTTGGCGCTGGTGCCGAGTTCGAGAATCGGGAAGAGGTCGGTGAGGTAATCGCGCAGGATGTTGCCCGTGGCCGAGATGGTGTCGAGACCGCGCCAGACACGCTCGAGGGTGTAGCGCATGGCGCGCACCTGCGACATGATCTGGATGTCGAGCCCGGTCGTGTCGTGATCCTTCAGGTATTCGTTGACCTTGGCGATGAGTTCGTTTTCATGCGGGCGGTAGGGATCGAGCCAGAACACCACGGGGGTGTTGGAGTCGCGTGCCCGCGTCACGGCGAGCTTCACCCAGTCGCGAACAGGGCCGTCCTTGACCTGGCACATGCGCCAGATGTCGCCTTCCTCGACGGTCTGTGCCAGCAGCACTTCGCCCGTGTCGCAGTCGGTGATGTTGGCGGTACCGCTGAAGGGTATTTCGAAGGTCTTGTCGTGAGAGCCGTATTCCTCGGCCTTCTGCGCCATGAGGCCGACGTTCGGCACCGTGCCCATGGTGGCCGGATCGAAATTGCCGTGCCACTTGCAGAAATTGATCATCTCCTGGTAGATGCGGGCGAAGGTGGATTCGGGCATGACCGCCTTGCAGTCGTGCTGGCGGCCATCGGCGCCCCACATCTTGCCGCCGCCGCGGATCATCGCCGGCATCGAGGCGTCGACGATGACGTCGCTCGGGGAATGGAAGTTGGTGATGCCCTTCGCCGAATCCACCATCGCGAGCGGCGGGCGATATTCCTGACAGCGGTGCAGGTCGCGTTCGACCTCTTCGCGAATGCTCGCCGGCAGTGTGGCGATCTTCTCGCGCAGATCCACCATGCCGTTGTTGACGTTGATGCCGAGTTCCTCGAAGAGTTCGGCGTGCTTCTCGAAGGCGTGGTCGTAGAAGATGCGCACGCAGTGACCGAAGACGATGGGGTGCGAGACCTTCATCATCGTGGCTTTCACGTGCAGCGAGAACAGGATGCCTGCCTCGCGGCAGTCATCGAGTTCGCGTTCGTAGAATTCGCAGAGCGCCTTCCGGCTCATGAACATCGAGTCGATGATTTCGCCGTCCTGCAGGGAGAGCTTGTCCTTCAACACACGCGTTTCGCCAGAGTCGCCGATGAGTTCCATCTTCACGGTGCGGGCACGATCCAGGGTCATCGACTTTTCACCGTGGTAGAAGTCGCCGTGGTGCATGTGCGAGACGTGCGTGCGTGACCATTGCTTCCATTCGCCCATCGAATGCGGGTTGTTGCGCGCATAGCGCTTGACCGCGGCCGGTGCGCGGCGATCCGAGTTGCCTTCCCGGAGAACGGGATTGACGGCGCTGCCGAGTACCTTGGCGTAGCGTGCGCGAACCTCTTGTTCTTCGTCGGTTTCGGGGTCGGCGGGGAAGTCGGGGATGGCGTAGCCCTGCGACTGCAGTTCCTCGATGGCGGCGTAGAGCTGCGGCACGGAGGCGCTGATGTTCGGCAGCTTGATGATGTTGGTGGTGGGGTCCTGAGTGAGCTTGCCGAGTTCGGCCAGATGATCGGCTACCTGCTGGTCTTCGGGCAGGCGGTCGGCGAAGGCGGCGAGGATGCGTCCGGCGAGCGAGATGTCGCGTATCTCGAATTCGACGCCCGCGGGCTTCGCGAAGGTTCGCAGTATGGGCAACAGTGAGGTCGTGGCGAGTGCCGGTGCCTCGTCGGTGAGGGTGTAGATGATCTTTGCGGAATTTTCGTTCACTTCAACGTCGGACATGAGCAGCCTGTTTCGATGGAATTGATCTGGCAACACAGTATAAGTGAGCGCAGGAACATTGACCAATTGCAACTCGACCGGCCCCTCACACCGGCCCCTCACACCGGCAGTGGCCATCCATCCGGCCCCGTCACCCTGAACCGTCGGCGCTCGTCATCCGCATTGGCCGCGAACAGCACCCGCCGGACGATGCGGGCGACGCCCGTATCCTGGCGCGTGACCGCTTCGACGGGCGCGGCTGGCTCG